>CAZWHQ010000011.1:5420-95893 GCA_964633715.1 uncultured Eubacteriales bacterium | reverse complement strand
GAACGGTTGACATATCCCCTTATATTTAGTATCCTTTCTGCTCACAAACTCTTAAACTTAACTGAATGATGTTCTAAGGTTTGAAGCTATGAAGACTTTTGTACCTAAAAAAGAAGAAATCGAGAGAAAATGGTGGCTGATTAATGCCGATGGAAAGATACTCGGCCGGTTGGCTACAGAAATTTCAGTACTCCTTCGTGGAAAGGGGAAAGTCACGTTTGCCCCTTTTATCGATACGGGAGACTTTGTTGTTGTGATAAACGCGGAGAAACTTCAGCTGACCGGAAGGAAACTGGAGCAGAAGAAGTACTATTCACATACTGGATATCCTGGTGGGATAAAAGAAAAAACCCTCAATGAATTGATGGACAAAAATCCCGAAGAAGTTTTGCGAAAAGCAGTCTGGGGAATGATTCCAAAGAATAAACTTGGCCGGAAAATCTATAAAAAACTCAAAGTCTATCGAGGCCCCAATCATCCTCATGAAGCACAAAATCCAGAGGAATACCAGTTTTAGGAGGAATCTTGAGTTTAATTCAGTACTATGGGACAGGAAAGCGGAAAAACGCCATAGCGCGGGTCTATTTACGGCCAGGAAAGGGCGAGTTTACCCTATATGTCAATAAAAGACCCCGCCCATTTTCAGAATATTTCGTAATGGGCAGCTATAAAAACACCATAAAACAGCCTCTCCTGCTCACAGAAACGGAAAGTAAATTTGACATCTTCATCCGTTTAGATGGGGGAGGATTGAACGGTCAGGCAGAAGCTGTTCGGCTGGGAATTGCTCGAGCACTTATAGAATTCAACAAAGAATTGAGACCAGCCCTCAAGAGTGCGGGTCTTTTGACTCGAGATGCCAGAATCAAAGAACGAAAGAAGTACGGACTGCTCAAAGCCCGGAAAGCACCTCAATACCACAAGAGATAAATGGAGGATACCCTTTGCTTACAGTCACGATGAAAGAACTTTTAGAAGCCGGTGTTCATTTTGGCCACCAGACCAAGAGCTGGAATCCAAAAATGAAAGATTACATATTTGGCCAACGCAACGGCATTTATATCATAGATTTGCAGAAGACCATTAGGATTTTTAAAGAATCTCTTATGTTTGTGGAGGAAGCGGTCGCTCAAGGAAAAGAAGTCCTGTTGGTCGGAACAAAAAAGCAGGCTCAGGATATCATAAAAGATTATGCTGAAAAATGTGAAGCCCACTATGTGAATCAGCGTTGGCTGGGTGGATTGTTGACCAACTTCGGTGTTATTCGCAGCAGCGTAGAGCGGTTGATCGAGATGGATGAGATGAAGGAAGATGGACGCTGGGATCTTTTGACAAAAAAAGAGCAGTCCAGAATGGATAAAGTTTTCAGAAAACTGACAAAAAACCTTGGCGGAATTAAAAATATGACTAAACTGCCCGGCATCATGTTTGTGATCGACTCGACCAAGGAAGATATTGCCATCCTGGAAGCTCGCAGGCTAAAAATTCCGGTTATTTCGATTGTGGACACGAATGGGGATCCGGAGGGAATTGACTACCCAATCCCCGGAAATGACGATGCGCTGCGGGCAATCGAGTTGTTTACCCTTAAAATTTCGGATGCTATCCTAGAAGGCAAAAAGAAAAAATTAGAAAAGGAACTCCAGGAAGCGAAAACAGATGAGGACTCTGCTTCAGAAGATCAGGAGGTCGTAACAGAGGAAGAACCCGCTTCCGAGGAACAGGTGTTGGCTCCTAAAGAGACTCCGGAAGAATCGCCTAAAGCGGAACCAGGAGAAAAACTGGAAGGGGCACTTTTAGAACAAGATCCTCTTCAGGAAACCCCTGCTGAGAAAAAAGATGAAGCAAGCCCAGAAGAATCAAAAAAAACCGAAGACGAAAAGGGAGAGAATAAGGAATGAATATTACTGCAGCAACTGTCAAAGAATTACGTGATCGTACGGGATTAGGCATGATGGAGTGCAAAAAAGCACTCAATGAAAGCGGCGGAGACATTGAAAAAGCCATTATTATCCTTCGGAAAAAGGGATTTGCCCGAGCTGAGGGAAAGATGAACCGAGAGACGGCGGATGGAATGGTTGGTTCGTACATTCACATGAATGGCAAAATAGGAGTTCTTGTTGAAGTCAAATGCGAATCAGATTTTGTAAGCAGAAATGATGAATTTCAGGAAATGGTCAAAAATATTGCGATGCATATCGCAGCGGCTAATCCGAAGTATGTATCCCCGGAGGAGATTCCACAAGATGTGCTGGACCAGGAAAAAGAGATCATTCATGAGCAGTTCAAGGATTCAAAAAAACCTCCTGAGATTGTTGAAAAAATTGTCTTGGGAAAACTGAATAAGTTCTATGAAGAGATCTGCCTTGTGGATCAAAAATATATAAAAGATGACAAGCTCTCAATCAAAGAATATGTGGCGTCTTTTATTGCGAAATTTGGAGAGAATATAAGAGTCAGAAGATTTGCCCGGTTCCAATTGGGCGGATCTTAATAATAAATGATGGCTCAAGATAAACCAGTTTTCGAACGAATTCTGATCAAACTTTCGGGGGAGTCTTTACTCGGAAAACATTCATTCGGCATCGATGTCGAAACAGCCAAATCTATAGCCAGTCAGATTAAAGATATCCATGATCTTGGTGTACAGATTTCAATTATGATTGGTGGTGGAAATATTTTCCGGGGAATTCGTGGAACTGAGGCAGGTATGGAAAGAGCCTCCGCCGATTACATGGGATTATTAGCCACTGTCATTAATGGGATTGCCCTGCAGGACGCGCTGGAAAAAGAAGGTGTTAGCACACGACACATTTCGGCCATTGAGGTCAAGTCGGTCGCCGAGCCCTTTGTCAGGCGCAGGGTTCTCCGCCATCTTGAGAAAAATCGCGTGATCATTTTCAGCGCTGGAATCGGGAGTCCTTATTTTACAACCGATACGGCAGCAGCCCTGAGGGCACTGGAGATTAAAGCGCAGGTCATCCTGAAAGCCACAAAAGTCGACGGTGTTTATTCTGCCGATCCTATCGAGGACAAAAACGCAAAAAGATTTGAAACTATCAAGTACTTGGATGTGATCAAAAAGGGGCTGCGGGTCATGGACACTACGGCTATATCGCTGTGCAGGGATAACAATCTTCCCATCATTGTCTTTAATCTTAAGAAAAAAAACTGCATCAAGAAAGCCGTGCTCGGATACAACATCGGCACCAAGATTTATTGATACTTCATTCGCATCCTTTTTTGTGAAGGAAGAAACTCCATACACACGGAGAGGATTCAAATGGTAAAGGAAGAATTAAAGGAACTCGAAAGAAAAATGAAAGTCTCAACTGAGCATTTTCGCAACGAAATGAGCAAGTTGAGAACTGGCCGAGCGAGCATCAATGTGTTTGAGGGAATTAAAATCGACTATTATGGAAACCTTACACCGATCAATCAGGTGGCCACTCTTGGCGTCCCCGATCCATCGTTGATCACCATTCAGCCCTGGGACCCGAACTTTCTCGAATCCATCGATAAAGCCATTCGTGCCGCAGACCTGGGGCTCAATCCGATAAACGATGGCAAAACGCTTAAAGTTCCAATCCCCCCTCTGGATGAGGAAAGACGGCGTGAACTTGCCAAACATGTCAAAAAAATGATGGAAGATGAAAAGACAACGCTGCGCAATATGAGAAGAGAAACAAAGGAAACGATTGAGTTCCTGGAAAAAGAAAAAGAGATCACTGAAGATGATAAATTTTGGGGATATGATAAACTTCAGGAAATCACCAACGAATATTCAAAAAAAATAGAAGAGCTTGCCCAGGCTAAAGAAAAAGAGGTTTTGGAGATATAGTCTACCTGGATTATTCACGAGTCGAGGTTGCTACAGATGCGAGGCATCGGCCCGTGAAGCTGTGGTTTTCCACCGCGATCGGGTCGTAACGAAGCAGATGTGGTGAGATCGGCGCGCCCCCTTGAGGTAAAAATCCCGACGTTTAATACTGATTGGACAATAAATGCAGTAGTGTTTATGGTTATGTAAAAATTGTGCTATCAAGTTGATATCATTGTATATAAATGATGGTGTCGGTAGTTTTATGAATAATTCAGGTAATCTCTATTCTGCTTGAATGGGGATAGATTGCTTTTTCTTGAACCAATTTTCTGTTGTCCCGAATTTTGTGCGAATGACTACTCCCCATCCCAGGATGCTGATCACGGCCGAAAACAGTGAGCCTAAAATCGGAATTAATGTGATAAAACTAACCAGTAAGAAACCAAAAAGCACGGAGGTGATAGTGGCGGGGCTCTTTTTATTAAAAGCTCGAGCCAAGGCCTCTCCAAAAAAGTAGAAGATAATTATTCTACCAAAGACTTTCACGGCAATTCCCAAAGCGATAAGAGTAATGAGTATGGGAATTCCTATTAATACAAGTGTCAATACGGCGGAGAAGAGAATGAGCCCCGTATACACAATAATGCTTAAAAGTCCGATTCCAAAAGTTGGCCAAAAGGATGTCCGCAATTGGGTCGAGGCGAGCATAGTCTGCCGTGGAAATATGGCGGCGAAAATGATGGCCAGAATGAACCAGAAAACAAGAGAGATGAGCTTGAAGATTAAGATGATGGGGATAAGGCCGACGAGCCCTTTATCAAATAATCCCTTGATGGCTTCCGGAGTGTCAAAGAAAAAGGTCATCGTGTCACCTTTGACAAAAGCTCCGGGATGTTTATCGAGTTCTCCGGCGATGGAGACTACGTCCCCTTTGATCTCAGCAGAGGATTTTAATACAATTTTTGCACCAAATCCCACGACGGCGACACCGACCTCTCCTTCAATGATGATGTCTCCTCCAAAGGCTATCACATTTTCAGTGACGGTCCCTTTGACTAGAATGGTTCCACCAAATGAGATGACGTTATCCTGAACGTCATGTTCTTCCACGGTGATATTTTTTTGCAGAATTAATCCTTGACCACTCAAAGGAGAAAACCCTGAAATGAGGAAAAGAAAGATAAGAGGAAGAATTATTTTGATATTCATCCTTTTTCTCCAAACATGAGTTTTTTTCTCACCGCGATGTAGATGAGAGTGAAGGAGATAATGGACAGGGCGAAAATTCCGATCTGGGCTTCAGGACTCAGGATGGTTGTCAGTTTTCCAAAGCCTTTGAGTGCGAAATCGAAAAACTGAGCAATAATTTTAATGAGTTGCCAGATGAGCTTAACAGCCTTTACGATCCCTGTCGATAGAGTGCGAAGAAAGGGAAGTATAAATTTATTGACGTTGATAAAAAGATCCGCAAGATTTTTTCCAGAAAACATGTAGAAAAGAAAGAAGGCAAATATGATGGCTGACAGTCCGCCGGCGGTGGCTCTGATCCAAATACGAAGGGGTATTCTGGTCGGGAATATTTTTGCCATGACCTGGTCTGTAAAATTGGGAGGGAGTTCAAATTGCGGAAGGGAGTCAGCGGCCTGGACCAGAACACTCCTCTCTTCAACGGCATTCCGGCATATGGCACATTCTTTGAGATGCTCTTGGATCTTTTGGGCTTCATCCGAGGCCAGTTCATTTTCAATAAAGAGATAAATCTGAGCAATTGTCAGGCATTCCATCTGTCTTTCTCCAAATATTTGCGCAGCATTTCCTTGGCTTGAAATACTCTATTCTTGATTGTTCCCAGGGGAATTCCCTTTATTTCTGCCATCTCTTCATAGCTGAGGTCGTTGATGTGCCTCCAAACGAACAGTTCTTTAAGATTTGCAGGAAGTTTGTCCAACACCTTTTCAATCCTTTCTTGAACTTCATGAAGTTCTACACTTCTATCTAATGAAGGATTTTTGGATGCAATTTGGTATGGTACAGAATTCCCGCCCAGATCAAGAGGCTGATCGATCGAAAAAGCATTGATTTTTTTCTTTCTCCAATAATCGATGACTGTGTTTGAAGCGATTTTAAAAAGCCAGGTCTTGAATTTGTATTCCTGCCGGTAGGAGTGCAGGGAAGAATAGGCTTTGATGAACACTTCTTGTGTGATGTCGAGGGCCAGTTCATTTTCCTTGACCATGCGTCCGACATAGTTGGCAAGTGGAGATTGATACTTTCGGATGATCATTTCAAATGCCTTTTTCTCACCTTTAAGAGCTTTTTGAACAAGTTCGATATCTTCATTCATTGAGGACGTCCTGTCCTCCCTAAATTATACGTACGTAAGGGAAAAAGGTTTTGAGATCCACTCAGGGGCCCTATTTTATATCCGAAATGATTTCTGTCCCTTTGGGCACTTTTAGCTCGAAGGTCTTTTTGGGGAGAGTTGCATCGAACCGAGTCTTGTTGAAATGGAATTCCGACTTATTTCCCGCCCAGTCAAAGAAAACAGCCTTGAGGATCATCCACGTTTTTATACTGATTTCAAGAAGGATGAAAGTCCCTGTGTCCTCTTTTTTGGGTGTCAGCTTTATCTGGAGAACGTCAACATTCTCCGTTGGAAAGGGGCTGAATTCAGCCGTATAATTCTCGAGTAATCCTTGTTTTCCTGACAGGAGTAGGAGGATATCGGATTCATCTTCCTTTTCGAAAGAGCTCCGAAGGAGCTGGTTATCTTCGGGGAAATAGGATTCGATGATGGTATCCTTTAAAAGATAGATCTTTTCTTCCGGCTTTTTGTAGTGCCATTTCATGAGGCCGGGCTTTTGAAAATAACATGTTCCAAATTCTCTGAGTGGCGTGGCCACTGTTGATGAATAATAAAGGTGTTCAAATTCTGCCTGCAGTGTTTGGTAGGAACGGAGGGTTGCTTCTGTTTTTTGGGCCACATTTTCGGCCGTTTGAGCAAAACCGATTGACGCCACTAACAAGAGAAAAAATATTTTTTTCATCTCCCTGAATTATAACAAACAAATGGGACCGGTTCAAAATCATCTTAGTAGAAAGCAACTGCCTTTCCGCGATTTCAAGAATGAATTCAACAGAATGATTAGAATTCATGGAAAATGAAGCCTGAACAGGTGGAAGCGCTCCACTCGGATTTTTTACGCCATTCCCTCGTGGTTCATCTCGGCGCTTGCGTAACTCCGCCCGAATACTTTATTTACCTCATAGAGACTATCAAGAAGATGCGTTCCACTTTTGATAAAGTCTTCCGTGCTCAAACATACTAAGCGGCCAGGACAACCGGCTTCCCTCGATGAACAAAACTCGGTAAGGCTAAATCCTCGGATGTCGCTTTTTCCATTCTCTTCAGATTTCATTTTCCATGATTTATAATAGGCTGCTCCTGAATATTTGGGAAAAAGGAGGATTTTTGTTATAACCTCAGTGTGAGAATTGAATTTATCGTTATCTTTCTCGGGTATCTCGCTCTGCTCCTTGTTTTGAGTTTTGTGTTTTCGAAGAGGATGCGAAATCTCGAGGATTTCTTTCTGGCCTCACGACGGCTTCCTTCCTCTCTGGTTTTTCTGACATTGGGCGCTTCCTGGTTGGGTGCGACATCGACGCTGGTGTCTGTAGATGAGGCCTACCGAGTTGGCGTGAGCTCTTTTTGGGTGATGGGGATGCCGACGCTTCTGACCGTGTTTGTGTTTTATTTTTTTCTGGCCAAACCAATCAGACAACTTCCCATTGTGAGTCTTCCAGATTTGGTAGAGTTGCGCTATGGCCCTTTGGTCCGGCATTTGGCTTCGATATTGATCATATGGTACATGACCCTTCTTGCCTCGAGCCAGATGGTCGCCATCGGAAATTTTCTCAAGGTTTTTCTCGGTACATCCTATTTTTATGCTCTTCTCCTGGGGACAGCCATCGTGCTTATCTACTCAATATTTGGGGGCTTCTTCTCAGTTGTCGTTACAGATGGGCTGCAGTTTTTCCTCCTTATCGCAGGACTTTTTGGGCTGTTGGGATTTTTGCTCAACGCGACACAGGGAACATCTGTTTCTTTTTTAGCTGCCCAGCTGGGAAAAGATCAATATTTTTCACTGTTTTATGATTTTAAAAGGAATATTTTAATCTTGATTTCGTTTACAATGGCGTGGATTATCTCACCCATCGCCTGGCAGAGGATTCAAGCAGCCCAGACTGTAAAAAAAGCCAAAAAGGGTTTGCTGGCAGCGGGAGGAACGTTTATATTCGTGTACTGGGGGATTGTCCTAATAGGAATATTAGCCTTGTCTCTTTTTCCTTCAGGAGTTCAGGAAGGCCCTCTCCTGTCCGCCATTATCTCTTCCAAGACAGGAAATTTTTTGGGAGTCGGGCTGTTTATTGCAATTACTGCAGCCATCATGTCTACAATGGATACGGCCATCAACACGGGTGCTTTGTCCTTAACAAGAGATGTTTTCCAGCAGTTTGTCTCCACACACAAAACAAACATCGTCACTATAAGCAGGCTGTCAACGGTGGTCATTGGAGTATTGGCATTTCTTATTGCAACCAAGCTTCAATCCATCTTGAAGACTCTCGGTCTGGCCTCGGAAATTTTGACGGAAGGACTTTTTATCCCGGGGATGGCCATGCTGTTTATGAAAAAAAAGCGGCCGGCAGCTGGGCTGTTGAGCCTTATTCTTGGAGGAGGATATTCTTTCCTTGGTTTTTTGTCTGAAATAAACGTGTTGTCACAAAGCAGGTGGCCTGACTGGCCCTATTCAGTGCCTTATGGGCTGGGAATCTCTTTTTTGGGTTTTTTGGGTGGATGGGTTTTCGAAAATTTTAGAAAGCAATAAGTCTAAAGTCTTTTTTATTTTGTAAGGTGGCGAAGTATTTCTTCAATCTGGTTTTTAAGTATCTTCTTCCAAAAAAAGTGTTCAGGTATTTATCTCGACGGACGGCATCTTTTTTATTGAGGCAGGCCTCTAGGTAAATGAGCTTCAATGATCCATTGTTTTTTCCTTTCATCATGAATCCTCTTCTGTGGAGTTCCATTCGCCTTTTAAGATCCTGGGTGAATCCCGAATACAATTTTTTTTCTTTTGTGCTCATCAGAACATATGTATAGTGCATTTTTCTCTGTCATTCTAAAGGACGTTCATTTGTCATAAAAAATTTCATCAATGCAAAGGAATTTAATTATCATGCCTTTTCGTGATTGAAGTTGAGTAACATGGTGTTCATTTGATAAAATTATGCCAATGTCTTTTTTGAAAAATATACGCTGGTGGTTGGTGGGTGTTGTGGGAAAAGTGGTTTTTTGGCTCTGGGCCAAATCCTGCAAATGGACAATTTTGGGGGAAGAAAAATACAAAGAGCTGCGTACTAAGGGCAAAGCCGTAGTTCTGCTCATCTGGCATGGAAAAATCTTTCTTGTCCCCTATTTTTTTCGTAAGCGAAACATCATGCCTCTTATCAGCCCGAGTGAGGATGGAGAGATCCCAGCCAGGATTATGTCGGGATGGGGATACAAAATCCTGAGGGGCTCGGGCTCTCATGCCGTTATCAAAGTATGGAATGACATGAAACAGGAACTCAATAACGGAGGGGAAGTGATTATCATTCCCGATGGTCCTAAAGGCCCAAATCGAGTTTTTAAAATGGGAGGGATCAAATTGGCTCACCAGACAGGCGCCTATCTCGTGCCCTTTTCTTTTTCGACGTCCAAGAAAAAAAACTTAAAAAGCTGGGATAATTTTTTGATGTCCAAACCTTTTTCAAAGGTTGTCGCCATCTATGGCGATCCCATCGCAATAG
The DNA here is from genome assembly GCA_964633715.1 of uncultured Eubacteriales bacterium. Taxonomy (GTDB): domain Bacteria; phylum Acidobacteriota; class Aminicenantia; order Aminicenantales; family Aminicenantaceae; genus JAUWVG01. The sequence continues at coordinate 86,220 of CAZWHQ010000011.1, read as the reverse complement.
ATCCCAATCTTAAAGAGGAGGCCCTTGAAGAAGAACGAGAGAAGCTCGAGAAAGTGCTGCAAAACCTGGATGAGAAGACGGATCAATACTTTGAGTGAGCTCCTGCGCGTTGTTCTAAATTGTAAGTTGTGATATAAATACTCGCAAATCAATGAAGGAGAATCACATGAAAGCAAGAATGAGTTTAATGATTTTTTGCCTTTTTGGTATGGCTCTTTTTGTTTATTCCCAATCGGCGGATGAGCTAGTGGCTCAGGCAGATGAAATGCTGGAAAGTTTGAACAACATGGATACGGCCAAAGAGATCCTGGCCATTTACGAAAAAGCCGCGGAAACAGCGGAAGACAAATATGAAGTCAATTGGAAAATGTCGAAAATCTTATATCTAATTGGCTGCCATACAGCGGATAAAAAAGAGCAGCAGGAAATTTTTTCCCAGGGGATTGCCCTGGCGGAGAAGGCCATCGCTCTGGATGTGGGAAAGCCGGATGGACATTTCTGGTTGGCGGTCAATAACGGAAAGTACGGAGAATCAAAAGGTGTCATGAAGAGTTTGGGGCTGGTCAAGCCCATCAAGGAATCTATGAACAAGGTCATAGAACTTGACCGTGCCTATGAAGAGGGTGGAGCAGACAGAGTTTTGGGCCGCCTGTTCTTTAAAGTTCCCGGTATTGCCGGAGGGTCCAAGGATAAATCTTTGACACATCTGCAAAAATCCTTAGAGTTTAGTCCGAACGATCCCCTAACATTACTCTACCTGGGGGATACATACCTGGCGTTAAATGAGATCGATAAAGCCAGAGAGGCACTGAATAAGGTTTTAAACATTAAGGACGATGGACTGTGGATTAACCAAATTAAACAGTGCCATGAAGATGCAAAGGTCATCTTGGAGCACAGAAAGTTTAAGAAATAATAAAACTCACTCCGAAAAAACTTGGGCGGAAAAGATCTCTATCTTTGCGTCCTTTTTCCATTCATCTTTATTCAAACCTGCTTTTTGGCAACCGTGTTCAAGGTAGGTTTCCAAGTCCCAATTCCATTCTATCGGGACTTGGGGCAAAAGGAGCCCCTTATTGGGTCCTTTGGAGATGATGATGCCGTGGATTCCGACTTTAATTTCGTGGATATCCTCTACCGGTCTGGGAGACGTGAGGACCGAAATTTCAATCTTTGTTGCTTGAAGTTCTTCTGTTGTGAGAGGGGGAAATCTGTAATCAGAAGAGGACGCGGATACGGCTGCATCAATAATCGTTTCATAAAGAGATTTATAGGGGAGTGTATAGCCGATACATCCGCGCAACTCTCCTTTGACTTTTAAGGTCACGAATGCCCCCCTTTTTTCAAGCAGGGTTTTGTCCGTGATGTCCCTTTTGAGGCTGTCTCCTGTTTTGAGGTAAAAAGAGATGGCCTGTCTGGCCAGCTGCAGAAGGAATTGTTGTAAATCCGGAACTAAATTTTTTTCCATATCTATTATTCTTTTGACAGGGGTGGCATGAGTTTTAAGGGGGAGAAAAAAAAGGTGTTGTCGTATTCGACGGAATAAGGTTTGATCTTGAGGATGTTGGATTTGGTCATGCGGATATCCAAATAGATTTTTCCGTGGGCAAAAGGAGCGAGAATTTTCCTTGTTTTTTTCTCTTCTGTAAAAAAAGAATAAAAACCTACGATGCTGTCTTTGTAGATAGTGTTTAGAGAATAAAACTTTTCCAAAGATGGAAAAAATCCTTTTGTCGTAGATACAATCTTCTCTATAAAGAAACTCTGCCCGCGCTTGTGGCCTAAGATGATACCGTCCGAGTTCTGCTGTGTGGCGATTATTTGATGGGCTTTAAGGGTTTGAAATGCTTCATGAGAAAATTGGACATCCATTTTTCTAAATTATATCAAAATAGTGCAACATACGCACTAGAGGAACTAAAAGAGACCCAGGAGGGGGGCAATGAAATTCACGCCGAGCCAGATGATCAGAATTCCTCCTATGTTCAGCCAGAATCCGTGCTTCATCATCTGCGGAAGAGGAATCATTCCTGAGCCGAATACAATGGCATTGGGAGGCGTAGCGACAGGGAGCATGAAGGCAAAACTGCAGCCGATGGCGCTTCCCAGGACAGGAGGCAAAGGGCTGAGAGAAGCGGCATTGGCGACAGCAATGATGATGGGGATGATCATATTGGCTGAAGCCGTATTGGAGGTTAATTCAGTGACAAAAACGCTGAAGGTGATGGCAAGGAGTGTTATAAGAGGAAGACCGGCAGAATTTCCGCCTATGGAGATGAAAAAATTGCCAATGATATCGGCCAGACCGGTCTCGAACATCTGAAAACCAAGGGAAAGTCCACCGCCGAAAAGCAGCAGTGTCCCCCAGTCCACTTTGACGGCATCCTTGAGAGTCAGAGTAAACTCTCCTCTTTTAAAATTGATGGGGAGGAAAAAGAGGAGTCCGGCACCAATGATGGCGGCCACGGCTTCTGGGAAGTGGCTTTTCAACCATAGATAAAGAGCGGCCTCTCTCCCCCACACCAAGGAAACAAACCCCGGAAATACCCAGAGAAAAACGGTAACAGAAAATGCAAAAAGGACATTTCTTTGGGCTCTAGTCAGCTTTTTTTCGATCTTTGTTTCTGTGAGAACAGACAGGTCGACGGCTTGAGCCTGCTTTTCTTTACCCTTTATACTAAATTTCATGATGAAAAATAGAAAAAGGTACATGGGGATCATAATGATGAATCCAACGATCATCCACTGAAAGAATGTCACTTTATAATCCACAAGCTTTTCCAGCATGCCGATGGCGATGAGGTTAGGAGGACTGCCGATGGGAGTGCCGATTCCACCAACAGATGCGGCATAGGCAAGAGTGAGGAGGAGGATGATGCTGAAGGATGAAGCGCTGTTTTTATCCCTGTGGCTATGGAAGGCATCCATGACACCCAGAGCGATCGGATACATCATAGCCGTTGTGGCGGTGTTGCTGATCCACATGGAAAGGAAAAGCGATGTAAGACCCAGTCCAAAAAGGACGCGGGTTCTATTCTTTCCGATCGACTTGATGGAGAGGACTGAGAGGGCGAGTTTTCGATCAAGCGCATGCACACACATGGCGCGGGCCAGGATAAAGCTTCCCAAAAAAAGCAAAATAATAGGATTGGCAAATGGAGCAAAGGCTTCCTTAACCGTTGTGATATTGAGAGCAGTGATGAGGACGGGTACAAGCAAGGCGGTGATTGGAATCGGAATGCACTCGGTAACCCACCAAACAACAATAAGCAGGAAGACAGCCAGCAGCCTGTGTGCTTGAGGATTTTCCGGTAAAGCGGGAGCAAAATACACAATCAGGAAGAGCAGAGGACCAAGGAAAAAACCGACTCTTTTTCTATTTTCCATGTCGTTGTTTTAAACTGTTTTTTTTCCCCCAGATCATAAGCCCATACCCTCTCTGAAAAAAGAACAACTTATCCAGCTGGGTAAAAAGCCAGACAAATGGGTAGATATAGGAGTATAGTCGAAAGGCCTTTTTTCTCGAGCTGAATTCATCGGATGTCGCCGGCCGGATGTGTCCATCCCTTAAACCTATAGGATCTTTCGGCCGGAAGAGTTTGATATATACAAAATTCAAAAGAAGTTCAAGCACTTCTGAAAAAAATCGGGAAAAGGATTTATGCTGGAGGGGAACAAATCCTGCACCTTCCAATATATTATTAAGGTCCTTGAGGCGGTAACCGTCTCGTTTGTGTCCGTAAAATTCCAGCTTCATTCCGAGGAAAGGGCGTAGTTTGTGCAGGATAAACACCTGACCCGTACGGGGCGTGGCAAGGAGCAGTTCACCATCTTCTTTGAGAATGCGGTTAATTTCTTTCAAACATCCTAAATCGTTGTCTAGATGTTCGAGATAGTCGAGACTGACAACCTTGGTAAAAGATTGGTCCTTGAAAGGAAGGTCTTCAGTGCCGAGCTGAATAACATGGTTATTCAGAAGGTCAAGAGAGGTTCTGCAGTTGATAAAATCCAGGTCGGTGCTGACCCAAAAACCCCCCTTTTTCCGCATAAAATAGCTGAGGATACCCTGGGCACATCCTAAATCAAGGACAACGTCTGTGGGTAAAATATCCAGATGTTTATCGAGAAGTTTGAGTTTTTCCCTCTTCTTAAGGGACCTTTTTACCAGCTGAAGCTGCCAAGGTTCTCCGTTCATGAGGGAGAATTATATCACAAATGAATTAGGGGGACATCAAACTTAATTCCTGTAGAATGAAGTATGATGTCCCCCTAATTCAGGTCCCAACTTGACTAAAAGAGGGGATCAATTTATGATGGGGATCAGATGAAATATGAGAATGTAATTGTCGGTTCTCTTGAAACAAACTGCTATCTCATTTACTGTGAGGAGACTCTTGAGTGTGCGGTTATGGATCCGGGGGCAGAGCCCGAAAAGATTATTCGAACTATCGGTGAAAAGAACCTCAAACCAGTTGTTTTGATCAATACACACGGTCACGTGGATCATGTCGGAGCGAATAAAGATATCAAGGATAAATATGATATCCCTCTTTTGATTCATTCTGCCGATGCTCCCATGCTCAAGAGTTTTCTTCAATCTGGGCTCGGTTTTTTCCTCGGAGCAAAGGCATCCCCTTCCCCCGATCAATTGCTTGAAGAGGGGGATAAAGTGAAAATCGGCAGCTGCTCCCTTAAAACAATCCATACCCCCGGCCACTCTCCAGGGGGTTTATCTTTTATCCACAAAAATCTTCTTTTTTCCGGCGACACGCTTTTCTGTAGAGGCGTGGGGCGTACGGATCTCCCAGGAGGTTCATGGGAGACGATGATGGATTCTATTAAAAATAAAATCCTGACATTATCCGATGAGACCATCGTTTTACCAGGCCATGGTCCTCATACGACCGTCGGCCAGGAACGTAATATGAATCCATTTATCCGATGACAAAAGCTCTTCCGTCGCCTGAAAATTCCCTTCAGATTTTTTTAGAATACTTGTCTGTCGAGAAGGGACTCTCATTGAATACATGCAAATCTTATGCCCGGGATCTCCAAAAGCTTTTAGAATTTTTTGAGGGAGAAAAAATCAGCTGGCAGAAGGCTGGTGAAAAGGATTTGGTCAAGTTTATCCATTTTCAAAGCCGATTAGGATTGTCTGCAAGATCTTTGGCTCGACTCATTTCCTCTATGAGATCGTATTATTCCTTTCTTATTTTAGATGGGATGATTAAGGTCAATCCCACGGTTAACCTCTCAGCTCCCAAACTCTGGTTTTCGCTTCCAAAGTTCTTATCGGTCAAGGACGTTGAACGTCTCCTTCAGCAGCCAAATGAGAAAAAGATCATGGGCTGCAGGGATAAGGCTATGCTGGAACTTCTCTATGCCACAGGATTACGTGTTTCAGAGCTTGTCTCTCTTAAAATAAACGATGTTAACTTGGAGAGCGGATTTCTTATTTCTAAAGGCAAGGGAGACAAGGAGAGGATCGTTCCTCTGGGAAATTCTTCTTCTATCGCGGTGAAAAACTATTTGAAGGAGGCCAGGCAGAAGCTTTTGAAAAAAGAGACCGACACTCTTTTTCTCACGACACGCGGCGGAGCCTTTACACGACAGGGCTTTTGGAAGATGCTCAAGGAATATGGAGTACAAGCCGGTTTGACACAGAAGATCAGCCCACATATACTTCGCCATTCCTTTGCGACGCATCTTTTGGAGCGTGGCGCCGATCTCAGATCCGTGCAGCTCATGCTTGGGCACAGCCAGATCACGACCACTCAAATCTATACTCACGTGACTAGAAAACATCTTCGAAAAGTCTACGATAAATTCCACCCCCGCGCCTAGATTTTTTTTCCCCACTATTGACACTGTCTAAAATCTCTGCTAAATTTACTATTCAGTTTACTAAGTATACTAAAGAGTTTAATTCATAAACTAAAAGGTATTACTATGATTAAAAAGTATTCACGTGATGAAAGAAAAAAACAGAGGATAGAGGACAATCGGCTTTTTATCCTTGAAGCGGCAGAAAAAGTGTTTTCACAGAGAGGTTTTTCCCTGACAACTGTGGATGAAATCGCTGAAGAAGCTCAGTTTTCAAAAGCCACTCTCTATAGATACTTTAAGAGTAAACGAGATATTTTTCTCGATGTTCTGCTGAATTCTTTTGATGATGCCCTGAAAGAATTAAAAGAACTCAAGAGCAGAGATTTGAGTACCGGAGAAAAACTCAAAGAGCTCATCCAGCTGCTCCTTCAGGTCTTTTCAAAAAAACAAAGTGTCATTCGAATTTTTTATGCAGAAAAAGATGCGATGAAAAAGATATTAGGAGTCAAGACAAAAGAGCCCCTCTCTCATTCCAATGTGCATGCTCGTATCCCTAAAAGTTTTATGGATAAAGGCGTAGAACTTTCTCAAACCATCACATCAACGATCCAGGAAGGTATCGATTCAGGAGAGTTTAGAGACATCGATGCAAATGAAGCCGGTGAGGTTCTCGCATCTCTTGTGCGGGGTTTTTCATTTGGTGAAATTTTCCGCGAGAGATCTTTCAGGCTAGAGAATAGTGCATCCCTGCTCTATGATTTTTTCCTGAATGGGATTAAGAAATAATACACACATTTAATAAGGAGATTGAAATGAAAAAAACTCGGAAATTATTGTCATGTGTGGTTCTTGTTTTAATGGCCTCATTATGTATGTTTTCACAAGAAGAAATGACATTGACTCTGGAGGGAAGCATTCAACTTGCTTTATCTCAGAATCCTTCACACTTGGCTTCTGAGGTTCGGGTTGAAGGAGCAAAATCTATGATAAAAGAGGCGGCAGCGGGCTTTTTCCCTACAGTGAGTGCAACGGGTCTTCGTACATTGAAGGAAAAAGTCTTTTCCCTGGAGTTTCCTTCATTTATTCCCGGAGAACCACCTCAAAAAGTAGAGATAGATTTTACGAGAGATAATCAGTTCTCCTTCTCTCTCTCTGTTCCCTTATACGCGGGCGGACGGCTGCAATCCGGGTATAGGCAGGCTAAGTATAATCATCTCTCAACTGAAGAATCCTTGAGACAGTCTGAATATATGACCGTATTCAATACAAAACAGGCTTTTTACGGCGTGCTTCTTGCCAAGGAGTTTGTCAAGGTTGCTGAAGAGGCCGTGACTGTTGCCGAAAAGCATTTGCGTAATGTGAAAAGCCAGTATGAAGTGGGCATGGCTTCAAAATTTGATCTTTTGAGATCTGAAGTTCAATTGGCCAATTTGAAACCCCAGCAGATTCGCGCAAAAAATGGCCTGAAATTGGCTGAGCTCAGTCTAAAAACGCTCCTGGGCCTGGATTTGTCTCAACCCATAAACGTTCAAGGGGAATTGACCTTCGAGCCCTTTGATCCCAATTTGGAGGAGGCCTTAACTTCTGCCCTAGTGAGAAGACCAGAAATTCAGCAGCTGAAATATCAGAAAATGATGGCGGGAGAATTTCTGAAAATATCTAAAGCCTCTAGAATTCCCTCAGTGGCCATTCAAGGGGCTTACAACATTTGGGCAGACAGATTGACGCTTAAGGAGGAGGACTGGCAGTCCTATTATTCTGTAAATCTGGCTTTGTCCGTTCCGATTTTTAGTGGTTTTATGGCTGAGGCCCAGATTGCACAGTCAAAATCATTCCTCAAAGAACTCGATTTTAGCAAAAAAGGTCTGGAAGATATGATAAGTTTCGAAGTTCGTCAGGCAGTATTGAAATTGTCCGAAGCCAAAGAATCCCTTCTATCTCAGGAAAAAAATGTGGAGCAAGCGATGGAAAGCCTGCGGATCGCCGAGCTGAATTTTGCAGAAGGATTGGCCACAACCCTGGATGTGAGTTCGGTTCAGGCGGCTTTGACTCAGGCCAAAACCAACTACTCTCAGGCACTTTATGACTATGTCATGTCCAGAGCCGAATTGGACAAGGCCGTAGGTGTAGGATATCAAAATTGATTATGGAATATGGAGGAAAGTAATGAAAATATCTTTAGCAACAAAAGTTTTGACATTGAGTTTTCTAGCTTTGTTAATTTTGTCCTGCCAGCCTCCTGCTTCTCAGGAAGAAGCGGCGGAGGAGAGTTTTGGTGCAGCTCCAGTCAAGGTTTATGAAGTCAAAAAAGGGAGAATTTCAGAAAACCTTTTTTATACGGGTCTAATCGAAGCCTGGAAAGAAATAAACATTACTCCGGATGTAGCTGGAAAGATTGCAGCCATCCATGTGGAAGAAGGAGACAGAGTACAGAAAGGACAGCTGCTGGCTGAACTGGATACGCGGGCCATTCGTCTTCAGCTTGATCAGGCTAGAGCCGGTGTTGCTGTGGCTGAAGCCAACTATAACGATGCCAAACGGAACGTGGACCGCATGGACCGGTTAAGCATAGAAAATGCTGTTTCTGAACAGCAGGCTGAAAAAATCACCCTTGCGTTTGAAGCCGCAGAGGCGCAGCTCCAACAGGCCAATGCTGCCCTCAATTTAGCTAAACACCAATTGGATGTGTCGTTGATGAAGGCGCCCTTTAATGGAATCATTGCCGCAAGAAGCGTTGAGGTTGGCGATATGATCAATCCGATGATGGGGGGAGCCGGTGTTTTGACTCTTGTGGATTTTTACCGTGTCAAAATTGGCATTGATGTTTCTCTTCAGGATATCGTCCGGATAAGCAAAGGGCAACCAGCCCTGCTTAAAGTCAGTGCTTTCCCGGATGAAGTATTTAAAGGACAGGTATCTGTTGTCAATCTGGCTGCGGATTCTCTATCAAGAAAATTTCGTGTTGAAGTCCAGGTAAATAATCCAAATCTCGTTCTGAGACCCAACACATTTGGCCAAGTGACGTTTGAAGTAGAAATTCATGAGAATGTATTGACAATCCCGCAGATTGCCGTTGTCGACGGAGAAATTGTCTATGTGGCTAATGGGAATATGGCCGAAAAAAGAGATGTGGTTCTTGGCATTCAGAATGCAGAGATGGTTGAAATTGTCAGCGGACTCAGGGAAGGAGATCTTGTCATCGTCGAAGGCAATTACAGTATGGATGATGGTGTGGAGATCGAAATAAAAGAGGTTATCCAATGAAAATACCGGAGTTTTCTGTCAACCGAAAAGTTACGACCGCAATGCTCGCGATGATCCTGGTAGTTCTGGGAAGCATTGCCTTTACTGAATTGGGGCTCGATTTTTTCCCGGAGCTTGAATTCCCGACGGTATCTGTTATCACCACCTACAGTGGTGCCTCCTCTGAAGACATCGAAAATACAATCACCAGACCACTTGAACAGATCACAGGCACTGTCAATCGGGTCAAAAAGGTCAGCTCAACAACAAGCGAAGGTGTCTCGGTTATCATGATGGAATTCGAGTGGGGAACAAATTTGGATTTTGCGGCTCAGGATGTCAGAGACCAGATTGGCCTCTATGAAAATTTTCTGCCCGACGAGGCATCAGAACCACTCGTTGTAAAATTCAATATTTCACAGTTTCCCATCATATTTGGCGGTATTACCTCAAATATGCCAACCCAGGACTTAAAGGAGCTAATTGAGGATGAAGTGGCCCCGAGACTGGAAAGAATTGATGGGGTGGCCTCTGTTATGGTGTATTCCACCGACGTGAGAGAGATTCTCGTCGATATTGACAAGACAGCCCTGGAGTCGAGAAATCTCTCTATGGATCAAATTCTTATGGCCCTGCGCATGGAAAATTTGAACCTGCCCGCTGGCCACATCATCGAGAGGCATTCAGAGTTTTTGGTTCGGACGTTGGGGGAATTTAAGTCTATTGTGGATGTCGAAAATACGATTGTGGGCGCCTCTATGACAGGTTTGCCCGTTTATTTGAAAGATGTAGCTGAGGTCAAGGATACACTTAAGGACAGCCGATTCAGAGCCAGAATACAGGGGACTGACGGAGTCATCTACATGATCAGCAAGCGCTCAGGGGCCAATACGGTCACTGCGGCCAAGGCTGTCAACAAAGAACTGGAGGTCGTTAAGAAGATGCTGCCGTCTGATGTGGAAATTATTCCCTGGATGGACCAATCCGAGATGATCCAGATGGTCACACGCCAGACGGGAAAAAACGCTATAGTTGGAGGTTTGCTGGCTATCTTTTTTATTTTACTGTTCCTCCGCAACTGGCGGCCCACTTTTACTATTGCTTTGGCCGTTCCGTTATCGGTGATCACGACATTTATTGCCATGTATCTTGCTGGATACACCTTGAATCTTCTTACTATAGGAGGTTTGGCCTTGGGCGTCGGGATGCTGGTGGACAATTCGGTTGTGGTGATCGAAAATATCTTCCGGCATCTGGAAGAAGGGGCCAATAAGAAAGATGCGGCAAAGCGCGGCGCTTCCGAAGTGGGCATGGCCATAACGGCTTCCACCCTGACGACAATAGCTGTATTTTTCCCCATGATCTTTGCTAAGGGGATCACCGGAAAAATGACGCAGGCTCTTGCCCTATCCATTGCTTTTTCATTGCTGGCCTCTTTATTTGTAGCGTTGACAATTGTGCCCATGGTTGCATCCGTTCTTTTCAAAAAGGGAAATAACAATAATATTGAAAGCAAACTTAAAATGAAGACAAGGGAATTTAGACGGATGAGAGATCTTTACAGAACCATGCTCAATAAAACTCTGCGAAGGAGGGGGCTGGTTCTTGTGGTGACATTGGGCGTTTTTTTACTGTCATTTGCTCTCATTTCTTTAGTCGGGACGGAATTTATGCCGGCGCAGGACCAGGATATGCTTATTCTACAAATAAAACTTCCAGTGGGGACGGCACTCGATGAAACCGACCGGGTGGTAAAGATGGCGGAAGACATAGTGGCCACTTTCCCTGAAGTGGAATCGATTTCTGCACAGGTTGGCTCCCAGGCTGAAGAGAACCCCTCTGATGCCGGGGGTGGATTCAGTGCAACCGGAACCCATGAAGGACTGCTCTGGATTGGCCTTGTAGGCCAGATGGAAAGAGAGCTGTCCGATCTGGAAGTCCTTGAAGAAATTCGGAAGAAACTCCCAAAAATGAAGAATGTCAAATTTGAAGCCCTGGATATGACCCAAATGATGATGGGAGGATCAACAGCAGCTATTGACATTAAAGTTTTTGGAAACGAACTCGATGTGCTTAAAAGTATCGGAAACACGATCATTGCTCAAATCCAGGATATTGAAGGATTGAGAGATGTTGTCCATACAATGGCTGAAGGCAAACCCGAGTATCAGATTACGGTTAACCGTGAAGAAGCCTCTCGGATGGGTTTGATGGTCAGCCAGGTGGCCAATGCTGTGCAGACTGCTTCACTCGGAAGGATAGCCACACGCTTCCGTGAAGGCAGTGATGAAATCGATATCCGCGTGCGTTTTAGCGCCGCGTACCGTGACACGCTTGATGACATACGAAACATTCCAATTATGACTTCAACTAATCAGATGATCCGGCTGGACCAGGTGGCGACAATTTCCCAGGGAGAGGGGCCCATCCAGATTACACGGGAGAATCAAGCCAGGAATATTTCAGTGCTGGCCAATATTGTGGGCCGGGACCTGGGCAGTGTGGCGGCCGATATCAAAGAAAAACTCGTTCCTATAGAACAAGACCTGCTCCCAGGATATTTTATTGAGATCGGGGGGCAATATGAGGATATGAAGGAAGCCATTAAGATCATGGTTGGAGCTTTTGCTTTAGCCGTTTTACTGGTCTATATGATTATGGCTTCTCAGTTTGAGTCTTTCAAACATCCTTTTATCATCATGTTCACAATTCCCCTGGGTTTTATCGGGGTTGTACTGGCCTTACTTATTTCCGGAAAACCCATCGGTCTTCCAGTTATGATTGGATTTGTCATGCTGGCGGGGATATCGGTCAATAACGGAATTGTAATGGTGGATTATATCAATCAACTGAAGCGGAGAGGGATCGAGAAAAAAGAGGCCATTCTCCAGGCGTGTTCTGTCCGGTTAAGACCGGTCTTGATCACAGCCCTGACGACGATTATGGGCATGCTGCCCATGGCGTTAAGTACATCTCAGGGATCAGAGATGAGAGCGCCCATGGCGATCACTGTTGTTGGAGGATTGGTGGCCACAACTTTTCTAACGTTGTTTGTTGTCCCGATTATCTACAGTTATTTTGACCGCGTGAAATTTAGGGAGAAAGAAAAAGCCAAATAGGGAGTGTTCCGGTACATTCCTGTCAGTCGTGGCGAAGCCCCCCGCGCCATTCGATGCGGGGAATAGGATCTGACGCTGTCCATATACCGGCGTGGACGTGAAGTGGAGATTTTTCTTTTATGTTTTATATCTAAGGAGTGCCCCGATTTTGCCGTATCTGCCGAGTGAGAGCGGTGGATTGATGTGCTCCACTTGACAATTTTTGTCCATAGCTTTTTCTATGGCTTCATCGATGACATCCAAGAGTGGATTCGTTTTTATCTGGCAGGATGGGCACTGCACTTCGTCAACAAAAAGGAACTGGCATTTGGGACATACTCTCCCTGCCTTAGAAAAATGACGGGTGACGAGAAGCGTTTGTGCCTCTCCTCTGTTTAGACTTTTTAACGTATTTTTGACTCCAGTTATAGCTCTGCCGCCTTTTTCCAATTCTGAGATAAAGCGATGAAGGATCTTTTCCTCTTCTTGTTTTGCCAACTTTTCAATGAAAAGCGTGGATTCCTTTAACACTTTGGTTGGGGAGTGACTTGGATTTATTTTGATGTAACCCTTAAATATTTTTTTTATGTACGAGTGGAGAAGAGGTTTAAAAACAGAGACATAGTCGTCGGGACAGCCGACAAGCAGACCATCAAAAGGAGCTTCCTTATGGAGCGCAAATGTTTTTTTGACAATTTTCTTGAAATATTCATGGAGGAGTGAATCGATATGTCTTTCGATCCGCTTGGAATCGTAGCCTTCCCAACCGCCTTCCTTTACTTTGCTGGGGACATCTCCCTTTAATTCTGCAAGGGGAGTAATTTCTCCCATAAAGATTTCGTACCATTTTGCTTCTTTTCGATCGAAGGTGAGGGAGCAATATTTTTTATGTGATCCTAATAAAGCTGAAAGAGGACGTACATAGGGATTAAAATCAAAAATAATCCGGTTTTGCGGTGGGGAGGGAAGATCAAAAACCTGCCAGAAATTTTCACCCTTGCAGGAAAATGCGGCCAATCCGGAGGGATGATTGGTGTTGAGAAGCTTGCCGACATGTTTTTGAATCTGAGTGAGATCTTGAGAAAGCGAATCTTTTTTTGATTTGCTCAAATTCATCTTCTCAATCTGTGTTTTTGCATCATTTAGCAAGTTTTTAAACTTAAGAGAAATTTCCTTTTTGTTCAATCCGCTCTTATCGGAATTAAAGAAAAAAGACGTCGTTAAGAATTTCTCACTCTTTACTTTAGCCAGAGTTTCGATTTGCTGCCGGCTGGAAAGTTTCATATGGCCTCCTTAAAAAAATGATGTGTGGTGTATGGAATAATTGAGGAGAATAACCGACAAAGGGAAGGAATTTGTCACGCTCTTTAAACATAGGGCCATCCAACACATTTGTCAAGTTTGGGGCCAGGCTTTGAAAACTTGAAAAACTTTCTTCAAATAATGGTTAAATCAAGAAAGTTTTTCAAGTTTTCAAAGCCTGGCCCCAAACTTGAATAATTTATGGAAACACATTAGAATAGCTTCTGCTTTAGCTTGTGGTGCGTTTCAGATATAATTCAGATTTTATCAGTGCGGAAGTGGCGGAATTGGTAGACGCGTAAGCCTCAGGAGTTTATGGCCCTAGCGGCTGTGGGGGTTCGAGTCCCCCCTTCCGCACCATCTGTTAAAACAGACATATGCCCTCCCCGACAAACATCTTGCTCATCAATCCCTGGATATATGATTTTACTGCCTATGATTTTTGGCTGCGGCCTTTAGGGCTTCTCTATGTGGCCGCTTTTTTAAAGAAACATCATCAATTCCACCTCAGCTATATCGATTGTCTGGACCGCCTTCATCCTGGATTGCCGAAAATGCCGCGTACAAAACCTGACGGGCGCGGTCCCTATTTGAAAGAAGAAGTCACCAAACCGGATATTCTGGCTGACATTCCGCGAAAATATTCTCGGTATGGCATTCCTGTCTCTTTATTTCTTGAAGAAATGGAACGTGTTCCTCCGCCTCAACTTATTCTGATCACCTGCACAATGACCTACTGGTATCCTGGTGTTCAGCTTGTCGTCGAGTTGGTCCGGAAGAAATTTGGATCTGTCCCCATGATCCTCGGTGGAATCTATGCCACTCTGATGCCTGACCACGCAAAAAAAACGACAGGTGTTGATTTCATCTGTACGGGGCCTGGAGAGACAAAACTTTCGCCGATACTGCAAAAGACTTTAGATAACTATCTGCCGCCGCAGAACAAAAACCAGACTTCAGCAAAACCTGTCGAACCAGAATATGGCCTTCTTAGAGATAGGAAAAATCTTCCCATAATCACTTCGAAAGGATGCCCGTATTCATGTTCATTTTGTGCGACGGCCTTGCTCAATTCAAAATTTGAACAGGAGTCTCCAACTTCTGTTGTCCAGAGGATCGAGGGCCTTTGCAAAAGGTTTGGATCAAAAAACATAGCCTTTTATGACGATGCTCTGCTGTTGAATAAGAAAGATCACATCCTCCCGATCTTGCATGCAGTTATCAAGAAAAAACTCCCGGTGGCGTTCCACACGCCAAATGGCCTTCATGTCAAGGAAATCGATTCCGAACTGGCAAAGTTGTTCAAGCAGGCCAACTTCAGGTCCCTATTTCTCAGCCAGGAATCATTTGATGAAAACGTCCTCAAAGACTCCTGTCCCAAAGTTGAAAAAGATGATCTGGGGAAAGCTCTGAGACATCTGGAAAATGCCGGATATTGCAGAAAAGATATCAATGTCTACCTGATCGTTGGCCTTCCCGAACAGGGCGTCTCCGGTATTAAAGAGGGAATCGTGCAGGTTAAAAAGTTGGGGGCACGTCCTCGGCTGGCCTTCTTTTCTCCAGTTTTTGGAACTACGGATTGGAACAAGGCCGTGGGATTGGGTTATATGCCAAGAGATGCCGATCCTCTTCTGCACAATAAACTGACGTTCCCCTATCTTTGGGGCCGGCTTTCACCCGAAGACTTTATGTCGATTAAGGAGCTTCTAAGTTCAGACTGATTTCCTGCTTTCAACACCTATGGGAATTGAATTTATTTTCATTTCCCTTTATCGTAGAGGTGATATGGGAGTGAAAAAGACAACCGTTTTTGTTCTTCTCCTCTTTTTATCTCTGATGATCGCTGGAGGGACTGCACAAAAAAAAAACAGAAAAGTCAATCTTCCAGAGCGTTACAGGAAATGGATTGAAGAAGAAGTTGTTTACATCATAGCTCCACTTGAACAAGAAATATTTCTTCTGCTCCAGACAGACAGGGAAAGAGATCTTTTTATCCAGGCTTTTTGGGCCCAACGCGATCCTTCGAGGGGAGACAAAGAAAATGAGTTCAGAAAAGAACACATTCGCCGTTTCAATTATGCCAATAAATATTTTGGGAGGGCCACTCCCAAAACCGGCTGGAGGACCGACCGAGGCCGGATGTATATCATTCTGGGCGAACCGAATGACCGTGTCCGGTTTGAAGGGAGAAATCAGGTTTACAACACAGAAGTATGGTTTTATCAAGGCCTTTCAAATAAAGGGCTTCCCCCTGGATTCAATCTTGTTTTTTTCCAGCAGGGTGGAGCAGGTGAATACCGGCTCTACAGTCCGTTAAAAGACGGCCCAATGGCGCTTTTAACGTCGGATTTCGTTGGCCAGACAGACTATCTCTCTGCCTATCGGAAACTCCAGGAGTACGAGCCTGAATTGGCTGATGTTTCCCTCTCTTTGATTCCAGGAGAAGGCCGTGATATTTTGGGGCGTCCGAGTTTGACCTCAGATATTCTGCTGCAGAGAATCATAACCACGCCCTTAAAGACGGTCAATGATAAATATGCGCAGAAATTCCTCGATTACAAAGATGTTATCGAAGTGGAATACACCGCTAATTATATAAACAGTGATTCCTTGGTTAAGGTTATGAAGGACTCTTCCGGAATCTATTTTGTTCACTATGCCATCGAGCCTGCAAGGCTTTCAGTCAACCAATTCGAGGACAAATACTACACCACGCTGAAACTGAACGGTGCGGTTTCAGATTTGGACGGCAAGACCATTCATCAGTTTGAAAAAGATATCGATTTAGAATTCAATCAAGAGCAAATCCAGCAAGTCAGTCAAAGGCCCCTTAGCATCCGGGATATGTTTCCCCTCATTCCCGGCACGTTTAAGGTGTCCATTCTTGTCTTAAACGAAGTTTCCAAAGAATTCACCTCGTTGGAAAGGGAGCTTTTTATTCCGAATGACAAAGAAACTTCCTTGCAGATGACGTCCATCCTTATGGGATACAGGAAAAGAGAAAATCCACCACCCGAGAGGCGGCTTCGTCCCTTCCAGATGGGAAAAAATCAGATATATTTTCACGCGAATAGAGTGTTCCTCATGCAGGATGACCTGGTGTTAACGTTTCAGATACACGGATTGCCTTTGGAGTTGAGGGAAAGAGGAAAACTCAAATACACCTTTTTAAAGGACGACGAAGAATTCAAAGTTTTGACAAAACAGGTCTCCGAATACACGGAGGTTCCTGATTTTGTCGAGTTAGTATCCCTCAATGAGTTTTTACCTGCACATTATCGGATTCGAGTAGCTCTCTGGTTTGAAGACAAGGAGCTCCTGTTTGAAACAGATGAATTCGATGTTACGCATGTTGAGTCCATCGCACGTCCCTGGATTTATTCTCAGCTCTTGGCGGCGACGGACGATCCTGTTTATTCTTATGTTATTGGCCAACAGTATTTTAATATCGGTGAAGTCCAAAAAGCCCAGGAATACTTGGAACAGGCCCACAACAAAAAACCGGACAATTATTTGTATGCCCAGGGACTGTCGCGGCTTTATGCGGAAATGCGGGAACACAGCAAAGTTGTATTGATCTTGGAACCTCTTATGAAGCTTCCCGAATTTCCATCCTTTGATGTCCATATCTTGTTAGGAGGGAGCTATATGGAATTGGGAGAGTTTGGCAAAGCCATAGAAGTGTACGATACAGCTATCCAGCGGTTTGGCGTTAATGTTCTTGTGCTGAATGCTTTGGGGGGGTGTTATTTTAGATTGGGACAATTATCAGAGGCACTTACTGCCTGGGAAAAATCTCTCGAGATGAATCCCGAACAGCCGGAAATTCGAAAAAATATCAAGGTCATTAAGGAAAAAAGATGGTCCTCCTTAACTCAAAGAAATCTAAACATAAATTAAAAGGCCCGCTCGTTCTCTCAATAGCTTTGTTTCTGGCTTTTTGTGTTCTTTTTAGTCCATTCTCCTGTCGGTATTATTCGCTTGAGCAAAAACTAGAACCGGATGATGCCGATTTTCTCAGCAAAGTCAGATATATTATTTCAGAGAAGGAAAAGCGGGTTTTTCTAGAAATTCAAAATGATGAAAAAAAAGCATGGATTGAAGAGTTCTGGAATTTGCGCGATCCCGATCCTGGGACAGAAGAGAATGAGCTAAAAATGGAGTACTTCAACAGAATCGAGCAGGCTAACGAGATGTTTAGAACTGAACTCAAACCGGGTTGGATGACGGATCGAGGGCGGATCTATATTCTTTTTGGTCCTCCCATGGAAAGGATCTTTTACCCAATGGGAAGTGGCCCTCAGGGGAAATGTGGAGAAACCTGGTATTATGGAGCATTTCCTATTGCGTTTGTTGATGAAACCTGTACGTCTCAGTTTAAACTCATTACATATGACCTATCTGGGGCGCGAGAATACAATTTGCTCTATATGCATGCCCTCAATCTTGCCCAATCGCGTTCTCAACAGACTATCCAGGGAGATCAAAAATTTTATAATTTTTCCTGGAGAGTGAAAAAGACTCTGATCCAGGAAAACCGTTTAGAAGGGAGCGTTTTCATTCAGGTCCCCTATGCAGGCATCTGGTTTTCGGACAAAGACGATAAGCTTGTCACAACTCTTGATCTCCATCTTGAATTACAGAATTTTGAAGGGGAGGTTGTGTGGGCGTTCACCAAGGACTACAGGGTGGAAACGAAAGAGGACGAATTAAAAAAGCACAAGACCCGCAGGTATGAAATCGAGGTTCCTTTTGTTCTGACCGATGAGCTGGATATTCTCAGTGAAAAAGGCAATAGGCTAATTGCCTATCTGGTCAATCAAACAGGTCAAGAAGAATTAAGAAAAATCATGGATTTTAAAATCAACTGAACACGTGAAAGTTTTTTGTCTCTCACCCGGTCTAAAAGGTGAATCTAAGGCTGAATTTGAAGGTTCTCTTTCCATAGGCACTCGTGACATCTCCGTAAGTAGAGTATCGTTCAAAAGCAGGAGGTTGATCCCAGCCTGCCGAATAATCGATATAACCTCCGGGATTAGACGAGATGCCGTATCCGCTTCTTCCTAGAGCGTTGAGAATGTCGATGTATCCCCCAACAAAAAAACCCCTCCCCACGCGGAATCGTTTTTCGATTCGGATATCTAGAGTTGTTAGAGAAGGGAAACGGCGTGTGCCGATCTCTTCTGTAGCAACAGCGTAGACGTCTCCATCCCATTTATATGACGGATCATCAGGCAGATAAACCGTAACAGATCTGGCCCATGGACTCCCGGACCTGTGATTGAAGTAGGTGCTGAAAATGATGTCCCACGGAAGGATGACTGTGCTCTGGATTTTGATGTTGAGCGGGCGGTCCTGCGCCAATCTTCCGTCAGAAAAGACAAATGAGTTAGGTGTGTTGAAACTTTCAGAGACTCCGGAAGACGCTTCGTAATCTCCGCCAATGTTGCCCCAGGTCTTGCTCCATACAAGGGAAGCCAGAAACTGCCATCGGTCTGACATTCTTTTATTTAGGAGCAACTGAAGGGCCATATATTTTCTGTAGGATCCCACAACATTTGTTAAAAAATAATGAGTATCAGGTGCATCGGCAAGTTCAACATAGGCATAGGAATCTAAGTCGTCTTCTGTTTGGAATAGCCCATCGTCCCCAGGATCGGCAAAATTGATTTTTTTCCAATAGGGGCTGTTTTCAGCATAGCCCTTCCAAGCATCTTCTTTTCCCAGCCCATAGTCATTAACATCTTCGAAAATATTCTGTTTGTGTTTGTAGATGGCCGTAAGAGTGATACTAAAATCCTTTGCCATTTCTCGATCGATCCCAAATGTGAGTTCATCGGTGTAGGGAGCTGTTGCATCGAGGTCAACTTCCGCTTCGAGTGAAAAGGTGAATGGATCCGGGGGCAGATAGATCAGGTCAAATCTATCGGCAATTGGATCGATGGTTCCATTCTGGTTGTCATCGTACCAGTACCACTCACCGGAATTAGGATAGTTGGGATTGGCTAGAGAGTAGTATTGGATCATCAAATATTCATTGTATCTTGACCAGGAGCCTTTGACATTGGTTTTACCGTCCCCAAAAAGATCATATGCAAATCCTACTCTGGGAGAAAAATGAGTCCAAGTCAGAACATCCATGGCCGGGAGTGAGTAATTGCTGAAAGGAGAATCTCCAAGAGTGGCCAGCAGTCCATATGGATCGGCGGAAGCAGCCTTGTTCTGTTCGGGGAACGAACCTTTGGACGTATCGAAACGGACGCCAAGATTCAGAGTGAGCCTGTCTCCAAGAGTGATGCTGTCCTGAATAAAAGCTCCAATGTGTTTCATGTTATTTTCCTGGACTGAGCTTCCCTCAATAGGACCGCATATAAAGGAATAAATTGTGTGTCGATAGGGTTCGGTTTGGGTAGGATGGGAGGGTCCCCCTTTATAATAATTGATACCAAATGGATTTTTTCTCCACCAATCCCATTTTCCGCTTGTGGCCTCGAATTCGGCTCCGGCCTTAAATTCATGAGAGAGACCAAAAAGGTTGTCCTTGAATAGAGTGACCGTGATATTGGGATTAAATCGTTTCCGGAGATAGGTTTCTTCATACCTGGGATTATTTCTGTAGATGTCATAGTACCGGTCATAGAACTGTGGGGCATTTGGAATAGCCTGTTCGCTAAAGGGAATGGGGAAAAAGCGGCGGATGTAGCCCATGCGGATATCTACAAATAGGTTTTGGTTGAGAATCCAGTTTATCTGTCCCGAGATAGTGTCCCCTTTTTCTCCGTTCCAGGTTGTCGTTGCAGTTATGTCCCTATTGGAATCGATACGGTTGGTATAGAAATCCTCTGTGATCATGCTCAAATTATAAGAGGTCATCAAGCGGACTTGAGAGGCGAGCTGGAACGTCAATTTTCCAAAAATATTCCTCTCTTTATGAGGAGCTTGATCCATTGTGTAAATCCTTTTTCCACTATCTTGGGTGTTATCCCAAATGATGTGATTAAAATCTCTTTCCCAGGTGAAATAGCGGCCGTTTGTGAAAAACCAAACTTTGTTTTTGAGAATGGGGCCACCGAAAAACAGGGAAAAATCATTCCAATTATTCCAGCCGGAAGGAGCGCTGAGCCCTACAGCTTCGAGGTCGACTTGACTGAGCAGATCCTCCACCAGAGCACCGCTGTAATACTCAGCCGTTCCTCCGCCGTGAAATTCATCTCCACCGGATTTGGTCACGATGTTGATGAATCCTCCATCGGCGATGCCCACATCGGCAGGGTGGCCGGACAGACCCATCTCGACCTCTTCATAGACATCGATGTTGATATTTGTCATGGGGTACATAGCCACCGGATCGTTAATGGTCACACCATCGATGGCGTACTGGTTGCCGCGGACCGTACCTCCTGAAACGTATGAGGTCCGCCTGAAGTTTACATCTTCCGAAACTGAACCTGGCACGGAGTTTAAGATGTCATACAAGTCACGGGACATGGGAATATTGTAGATGAAGGATTTTGAGTAGTTGACTGCCGTTTTGGATGTGATGACATCGACTGTGGGCGATTCGCCAGCTACTGTTACTACTTCTTCCAGCGCACTCATGATCAGAGTGATGTTGATGGTTGTATGTTTTCCGACGCTGACTCTGAAGTCTTTGCGGATAGTGGACTGAAATCCGGGCATATCGAATGTCAGTTGGTACCCTTCACCTGGAGGGACTGATGGAAAGCGGTAGGAACCGGTGGCTGATGTCACAAATGTCATTTGACCCTGCATATTGGGGCCTTCAAGAGTGACTGAACAACCCGGAATGGCGTAGTTTTCACTATCGACAACTCTCCCGCTGACTGAACCGGAGAGAATTCCTTGAGCATTGGCGAAAGAGGTGAGTCCTAAGAAGAGCCACAATATCAATAGGACTTTGATTGAGTTCTTATTCAATTTATCCTCCTCCAACGATATGTTCAATTAAGATTTCGAATTCTGTTTTCTTTTGCGTAATATGCCGAACCGATAAAACCGGCTTGGTTGCCCAGAGTGGCCCTTTCTATACTGCAGCAGTCGAATCCGGCTTTAAACGATCTTTTTTGAGCTTCTTGGATGGCCGGAGCGACAAGGAAGTCGCCTGCCTTCATGACTCCTCCACCCAGGAGAATTTTTTCGGGATTGAGGAGATTGATGGCGATGGAAAGACCGATGCCCAAGTAGCGGCCTGCCATTGCAAATGCCTCCTGTGCTGCCTTTTCGCCGGCAAGGGCTTTTTCATGAACCTGAACTGCATCTGTAATGTTTTTTGCTGGATTAAGCAGCTGGTAGTTTTTGACAATTTTGGGTGCCGAGACTTCGGTTTCCAGGCACCCCCGGCTGCCGCAGTTGCAGGGCTCTCCATTAATATTGACAGCGGCATGGCCCAGCTCTCCACCAAATCCACAGACACCCTGCCAGATTTTTCCTTCCAGAATGATTCCAGTTCCTAATCCAGTCCCAATCGTGAGGAGGACCATGCTGTGGACATTTTGTCCTGCTCCCCCTTTGTACTCTCCATAAGCAGCCATATTGGCATCGTTATTGATTGTGAACGGGACTTTTATAAAACGGGAAAGGGAAGGTAAGAGGTCAAAGTGATCAATATCCGGATAGTTCGGAGATTGATAAATTTTTTGTTCTTTTGTGCTGAGCACTCCTGGAAATCCGAATCCGACGGCCGAGATACTGTATTTATCTCCTTCACTCAGGTCTTTGAGGATTTTCTCTACGAGTTGGATCAGTTCCAAAATTTTTAAAGGGGATTTTTTTTTGCTATGAAAGATGGTGTGGCCATTATCGTCGATAAGGCCGTACTTGAGTTGAGTTCCACCCAAGTCAAAACCGGCATACAATGGCATTTGAATGGCGCCTTTATTTTATTTTTTCTTCCCAATGGCGGCATAGTTCGGGGCAGAATAGAGTAGCTTGTTCAGTTTATCGACGTTTCGATTCAAAATGGTCGATCCTTCGTTGGCAGAGGGCAGTTCTTGGAGTTTTTCCTGCTGAAGTTCAGCGGAGAGTTTGATCTCCACGTCGTCGAATCCGGCCGTTTCGAGAAGGAACTTGAGTGCTTGAGGATGGATTGGTTTTTGGTGAGAGAGATCCAGATAATAAATCTGAACAAGAGCAAAAACTGAAGTGGGATTGACAGTCTCAAGCACGATGTAAGTTGATGGAGCGAGTTTATGGAAGGAAAGGTCAATAACTCTTTTTAGGTAATCTGGAGGCATGTGTTCAATCACCTGTGAAGAGAAAATGCCTCCGAGACTTCCATCATCAAATTCTGTGAGTTTATCCAATATATCGGCCTTTGAGCAGTTTAAGCCTTCTTCTCTACAGATGTCGATCATCGAATCGTTGTAATCGATGCCTTCGGCTGGGATCCCTTTTTCCTTTAGAAGAAAAAGGAATTCTCCCCTGCCGCAGCCCAAATCCAAGACTTTTTTTTCTTGCCTAAAAAAATCTATATAATTTTCCAACTGTTTCTTGATCTCATCTTTAGACCCTCTATGCCTATTTTCAAAACCGGCATACTGCAAATCTTCGAGTGGGAGCAGGATGTCCTCGATGAGCCGGGGGGAAGGCATCTTATTGCTTTCCAGAGTGGAAAGAAGTTCATTGAGCTTTTCTTTAAGAAGAAGAAACTTTTTCATGAGCAGGTTCACGTCTTTATATGTGCCGGCTAAATCGTTTACACGCCATTCCATACTCTTGAAAATCTGACCCACATGATTGCTGCCTAGAGCATCCCATTCTTTGTCCTTAGCATCCATAAGTGCTGTATTTGTTTCCATAAGTTCGGCAAGAGTCGTTACGAGATCAGAGGTGAGTATCATATTTTGTTCAAGAGTCTGATGGAATCCTGAAAGGAGTGTGCTGATGGACCTATCTTGATAGTCTTTGGATTTTCCCTCTTTTGAGGATTTTAAAAGAAAGGGGAAGCTGCGATTTTTTCCTGGTTGTGCAGACAGCTCTTCTATTTGTCTGGAGACATTCAGGGAATCAAAAGAGGCCTGAAGTATTTTTAATTCCTCAGATTTTTTTTTAAGTGCCTTGAGCTTCCTTGTGAACTCTTCTTCTTTCTTCTTGCGCTGATGGGACAGGTTGTCGATTGTACGCTTCATTCGTCCTTTTTAGGAGGATGAGGCTCTTCGGGGGGGTTATCTTCATCTTTGTCTTTTGACCCGATTGATTTTTTGAAATTCTTGATGCCTTCTCCCATGGATTTTCCCAATTCTGGAAGTTTTCTTGCGCCAAAAATGATGACAATGATAAGGATGATGAGAATTAACTCGGTCGGACCAACGGGGCCAATAAAAAACATCTAAACCTCCTCGAGAACTAATTATCGAATCAACAATCGTCTATCGTACAAAACTTACTTCACTCCCCCCTAAAAGTCAAGCTAAAGAGATTGAGGAGAAATTGGGGCCTGACATTGATATTGTGAATTATTTTTAAAATTTGCGTTTTCAGTGTGATTTTTTTTCATTTTTTAACGTCTTTTTTACTTGGAGGGAAAAATGCCAAGACCTCATCGAATTGAGTTTCCAGGCGCTTTTTATCATGTGTTTGCCCGGGGGAATAATAAGCAGAAAATATTTCACGACAAACAAGATTACACCGTTTACTTGGATCGCATAAAACGTTACTACAATCGCTATCATTTCATTCTCTATGCATATGCTCTTATGTCCAACCATATTCATTTAGCAATTGAAACTTGTGAAATTCCCCTTTCTAAAATTATGCAGGGAATTCAGCAAAGCTATGCTCTGTATGTGCATAAAAAATATGGTTCTATTGGACGTCTTTTCCAGGGGCCGTATAGAGCGGTTCTTTATGAAAAAGAAGGATTTGCTTTAACTCTTGTCCGGTATATTCATAGAAATCCAGTTGAAGCATGTTTAGTCGAAAATCCCGTGAATTATCCTTGGTGTAGTCATGCCGCTTATCTGAACCGTGTTGTTTGTTCATTTCTAAATAAAATAACTGTCTTAGAGATGTTTATGTCTGATGAGACCAGAGCGATACAGTTGTTTAATGAATTTGTGCTCGAAGGACCACAGAGTCTTGAGCAATTGAATTTTGAGGATGTCAAGGATGGGCAGATTATTGGAAGCAAAATATTTTTAGAGAAAGTAAAGACGAAAATGGAAAATATTTCAGATGATCCTAAAATTGATTTGAGTAATAATATTTCAATATACAGAAGGAAAACTCTTTCTGAAATATTGAAAATTGTTTCAAAACAAACTAAAGTATCTGCTGATAGTATTTTAGGTCAAGGTCGAATCCGAACCATTACTGAAACAAGGAGAATATTTGCATTTATCTCTGCAAAATATGCTGGGTATAGGACTGTGGAAATATCAAGTTTTTTAAAGAAAGATGCTTCTTCAGTCACGTGTATGATTAAAAAGTTGGAACGCGAATTAGTTCTAGATCCCAATCTATCTGAGAAGATAAAGAAAATAATTCATGTTTTCAATGTCAGGCCCCAATCATGAAAGTTAGGAATTTTTCGATAATTGCACATATAGATCATGGGAAGTCGACTCTGGCTGATCGTCTGCTAGAAAAAACGGGGGCTCTTTCCTCCCGCGAAGAGTATATTCTTAATTTGATCGATACTCCCGGCCATGTGGATTTTTCCTTCCACTATGAGCCCGAAAGTTCCCCCTCCCTTGGAATTGGCTACCGATGCGGATTCCTCGGCCTCCTTCATAGAGAAATCATCCAGGAAAGGTTAGAGCGGGAATTTGACCTCAACCTTGTCACAACCGCTCGCAGCGTATCTTCCTCACCTACATCCTTCCCATGAACGAGATCGTTTTTGACTTTTACAATCAGCTCAAATCTGTCTCTCAAGGTTATGCCTCTATGGACTATGAATTTTCAGGTTATAGAGAAGCTGCTCTAGTCAGGCTCGATATTCTTATCAATCGAGAATCCGTCGATGCCCTCTCTCTTATTGTTCATAAAAATCGAGCCTATCCAATGGGGCGGAAACTCGTCAAGAAAATGAAAGACGTGATTCCACGCCAACAGTTTGAAGTATCCCTCCAGGCGGCTCTGGGAAAGAAAGTGATTGCCCGGGAATCCATTGCTCCTTATAGAAAGGATGTGCTCGCTAAACTTTACGGAGGAGATTACTCCCGCAAGATGAAACTTCTGGAAAAACAGAAGGGAGGCAAAAAGCGCATGAAAAAAGTCGGCCGTGTGGAGATACCCCAGGAAGCCTTCCTTGCTCTCCTGAAAGTCAAATAATTCAAGCCTTTTTATGAATAATTCAGTTTGACTATGGGTTCCATACTTTGTATTTTTGATATGAGGAAATCATGCTGCCAGCAATAAAATGGGACGATAATAAGGTCATTATGATCGACCAGAGAAAACTTCCGTTGAAGGAAGTCTATGTCGAATGCTTTGATTATGAGGAGGTGGCCCAAGCTATAGAGAAGATGATCATTCGAGGAGCTCCTGCCATCGGTGTTGCCGCAGCCTTCGGAGTGGCGCTGGGGGTCCTTCGCATAAAACCCCATGTCTCTCTGCACGAAGAGTTTGATCGAATTTATTCGCGGTTAGAGAGAACACGCCCAACAGCTCGCAATCTTTTCTGGGCCTTGGAAAGGATGTCTGGTGTTTTCCTTGAGAACAGCAAACAAAAGATTTCCTCTCTCCAGCAGATCTTGGTGAAGGAAGCCCTAGATATTGAAAAAGAAGACCTCGAGACAAACAAAAAAATGGGCTGTTTGGGCAAAGACCTCATAAAGGATGGTGATTCCATCCTCACCCACTGCAATGCCGGCGCCCTCGCTACGGCGGGCTATGGAACCGCTCTTGGTGTAATCCGTGCAGCCTTCGATGAGGGCAAATCTCTGAAAGTCTTTGCAGATGAAACACGGCCATTTCTGCAGGGAGCCAGATTGACTTGCTGGGAGCTGGACAAGGATAACATTCCTGTGGTTTTAATCGCTGACAGTATGGCCGGTTCTCTCATGCAGAAAGGAGAGATTTCTCTGGTGATCACCGGTGCGGATCGTATTGCCCTTAATGGAGACACAGCCAACAAAATCGGGACCTACACTACCGCTGTTCTTGCCAAGGAACACGATCTGCCCTTCTATGTCGCTGCTCCTCTGAGCACGATTGATTTTGAGATATCTCATGGCTCTTTAATCCCGATTGAGGAAAGGAATCCTCAGGAAGTCCGGAAGATCAATGGCCGCTTGATCACTCTGCCTCAAATTGATGTGTGTAATCCGGCCTTTGATGTCACTCCGGCCAGATACATTTCGGCTGTCATCACAGAAGCCGGAATTGCCCGTCCTCCGTTTGAAAAAAGCCTTCTTCAGCTAAAAAAAAGCCCGTAGATAACAGCTAAACAATGTATATCCTTGGGATCGAAACCTCGTGTGACGAAACATCTGCATCAGTATTAATGAACAATAACCTTGTTCTGAGCAATATTGTCCTATCTCAGGACGACATTCATGCCCCTTTTGGAGGAGTGGTTCCTGAGTTGGCTTCTCGCCAGCACATCACGGCCATCGAATATGTTGTGGGCAAAAGCCTGGATAAAGCGGGGGTGAAGCTTCCGCAAATCGATGTTTTTGCTGTGACGCAGGGGCCAGGATTGATCGGGTCGCTTCTTATCGGTGTCTCCTTTGCCAAGGGGCTTGCCTATTATTTCCAAAAACCTCTAGTCCCTGTAGACCATCTGGAATCCCACATCCATGCTGCCTTTCTTGAAAATAAAGTTATCCCTTTTCCGGCTGTGGCGCTTCTTGTTTCAGGGGGGCACACATCTCTCTACCTATTGAATGAAAAACTTTCTTTTGAGCTGCTCATAAAAACAAGAGACGATGCTGCAGGGGAGGCCCTGGACAAAATCGCCAAACATCTCGGATTAGGTTACCCGGGAGGGCCGATTATCGACCGGATGGCCGCCAATGGAAATCCGAAAAAATATCCCTTTTCTCTACCTCGTATGACAGATAAATCCCTGGCTTACAGCTTCAGCGGTTTAAAAACAGCGGCTTTAAAAACGATTAAAAACAAAACGATCTCCTTGGAACACTCCCAATTCAATGATTTTCTGGCAAGTTTCCAAAATGCCGTCGTAAACGCGCTCCTTGCCCCCCTCGAAAAAATCATTCAGATCCATAATCCTAAATCACTAATTCTCTGCGGAGGTGTGGCCAGGAATACGGCGTTGAGGCAAGCCTTCCGGAACATGGCGGATAAAAAAAAACTTAAGGTCTTCATCCCCTCTCCCCAATTTTGTACGGATAACGCCGCCATGGTTGCCGGTCTGGCTATGGAGAAATTTAAAAATGAAGGAGACTTTCCTTTATCACTCGATTTAAACGCTTACCCTTCAAACTTCAGAAAAGCCGGAAAATTCAAAAAATCTTAAATATCTGTTTAATTCGGCCCAAAGGAGAAGAGGAAGGGATTGCTGTAGGCGATCACTCCCGATGTCTTAAAAAGCTCGATGCTCAAGCGATAGAGATATCGTTTATTTAACCGATAAAAGGGGGAAGGAGACACTTGAATGGATTTCATCTCTTTAGAGACCGTGCCTTTGAATAGACTCAAATCAAAGTACTTTATGTTTACATCGAACTCACCATCCAAAGATCCGAAATTGAGCACAAATTCATCGAGAGGTTGCCAGGAAGTAAAATTAAAAACATAGGAGCGCTTATCTCTTGGCAGATGGAATTGTCCTGGTGAGGGCATCCTCATCACTCCTCCCAATCGATAAAAAGTCAGCTTTTCTCTTGTCGGCATAACTATATTTGTTGGAGATTCAAGGATGAATTGAGGAAAAAAGACTCTCCACAGAAAGACCAGCATGAGCACTAAACAGACGGCCATAACATGAACGGAGTGCTTCAATTTGAACGTATGCTTCTTGACGATTATATAGGAAGTGATAAACAGGGCTAAGGCCAAAATCCAGATGTAATTTGGGATCCACCCCCGGTTTTCTATTTTTAAAAAGGACGGCAGAAACTGTGGTAGATAAAAATGAAGATTGCTCCCATAAAAAAAAAGCTCTCCCGCCCGCTGTGTTTCTCCAAATGTAGTCTGCTGGTACAGGGCCCAGGGATTTTTAAGGAGGACAAAAATAATAAAATAGCTGATAAAAAGAGCGGCAGAGAACATATAGGTAAATATTTTTTTGGCGTTATAGACAAGAAAATACGCCAAAAAAATGCCCATGACCCAAAATATGGCAACCTGTGTCCTGGCTTGAGGCGCATAGGCTCCCCTTTGTGTAAAATAAGCATAAGCCAGCAAATAAGGAACAGTTAAGAAGAGAAGAGTTAACAGCTTCTGACGATTCCTTTTCCCCAACTCAATCATTCCCAGAAATCCGAAAAAATAAACCGGTGCATAGAGGAGCAGTCCATCTCTCTGATCGAAAAAATAGCCCAAAAGAGTTTCCAGCCTGACTTTCCAGGGACCTTCTGAAAAGATTTTTTTCACCATTGTCAGGAATTCGGTTGATGTAGTGGTCCCTTTTATAGACACAGAAAGAGGAGAGAGCGAACCGTAAGCAAAGTAAGTAAAAAGGGTATGGAGAAAAAGAAGAAGGATAGCTCCCGCTAAAAAGTACATTATATTTGATCCCACTTTTTGTCTTTTGAGCAGAGTCCACAAGGCAAATAGGAAAAATGGAAAAAGAATAAATATGTACTTGACTGCGTGGAACCAGAGAAAGGAGCCCAGAAGAAATCCGATAAAGAAAAGCTTTGATTTTGTCCAAGAGTCTGAAAATTGAAGCAAACGAAAAATGGTCAGGGAAAACAGTGCCAGGATAATTTCAGGATAGAGATGAATGGAAAAGAAAAAGATGGGCACAGAAAAACTAAAAATTAACCATGTTATAAACGCGATTTTCTCGTTTTTCCATTCCTGAAAGACAAAGAGAAATAATTGGATTCCCAAAAGGGATCCAAAAATACTCATCCCGAACCGCACGGAATAGAAGATTGCTCCCTTTGAAAAAAGGAGTCCGAATGCATAAAAAGGAAGGAGGAGAATAGATAATCCTGGGGAATGAAAGGAATGTCCATCTGATTGTGGAGCGATATGAAAATCTGGAAGCAAAACATCCTCAGGCCAATAGGCCAAGTAATCCTTTTTCTCATAGTTGGCAGCGACCTTAAAATCACCGTCCTTGAGAAGGCTGTGGGAAATCAGAAGGAAATGGGGTTCATCCCCAGAATAGCTGATGCCTCCCTTTTTCATCATAATGGATCCAAAGTTGAATACTACCAGAGCCAAAATGAACAGGATAACGAGCTTTTTCTTGAGAGATAAGCAAGATATTTTTTTCCAGAAATGAATCAATTTATCCGGTTTTTCTGTTTTGAGTTTTTGGAAGGTCATGAATTTAATAAAGAAAATTCCGGCAAGAATTGCATAACCAAACTCTGCAATTCTCGAGGAAAAATCGTCACGGTCTAAGTAATGGGTATTGACCAGCGGCAATAGCGCAAGCAAAAAAAGAGGGATATAGCTCAAGATGCCCAAATTCCATGTTCGGATCGGGCTAGTGTCAAATAGCCAAGCCAATAATTTTGAGCAAAACAACAATGTTATCCAAAGAATACAAAAAGCGATAACAGTTGTTATCATAAACGGGAAAATATTAAAGTGAAAAGAATGGCTTGCGATGGTAAAGGTGTGGGCCTGCCTCAGCAATAAAAACAAGTAGGCGAGGAGCAGAGAACAGAAAAAAAGGATGAAATATATCAGAGATTGAGGAGTTTTTTTCATCTTTTACTAAAATGTTCTGGAGTAGTCGATGGATGCCTCACGTGCTATTCGTGAAAACATAGATGGCATAAAATACGTATAATATATTCGAGACGAGAAGTACAGACAGCTTGTGTGATAAGATAAACTGTTTTATCAAATCCGCTGATTAAAAAATTTGTATCTGGAGGCGTAAAATGACATTTAAAACGAGTTTGTGTCTTGTTGTCCTTATTGTTCTATCTAGCAGTGCAGGTGGGGCTGCAGAAGAAAATAATCTCTCCCTATCGTTGGATGACTGTATCCTAAAGGCTCTCGAGAATAACCTCCGCTTGGCTGTTGAGGTGATCAATCCCGGTCTGGCTGAAATGTCTGTAACTCGAGCCAAAGAAATATTTATGCCTCGTTTTGATCTCAATTATGGAGCCCGGAGCACGGAAAGCCCTTCTTACTGGTTTCTTGAAGCAAGCGGAACATCTATCACGAAATACTCGGATTATTCTGTTGTGGCCCTAAA
This sequence comes from uncultured Eubacteriales bacterium, assembly GCA_964633715.1. Lineage (GTDB taxonomy): Bacteria > Acidobacteriota > Aminicenantia > Aminicenantales > Aminicenantaceae > JAUWVG01. Next base: position 55,434 of record CAZWHQ010000011.1, on the reverse strand, counting down.
ACGGTTCCAGACGGGAGGGAACCTGTCCCTCTCTTTAAGCGGATACAAATCCGATACAAACCAGATGTTTCAACTGATCAATCCGCGTTATGGGAGCACTTTGCAGCTTGATTTTTCCCAACCTCTTCTGAAGGATTTCGGTTACAAGGTGAATCGGAGAGAAATCCTTATCGCCCAAAACAACCTGGACGTCTCCCAGCGACAATTTGAATCCGTCCTGATGGAGACCATTTACAGTGTGCAGGAAACATACTGGAATCTGGTTTACGCTATAGAAAATTATAGTGTTAAGGAACAATCACTCAGCCTTGCACAGGATCTACTTGCCAAGAACAAGAAGGAAGTGGAAGTCGGGAAGCTGGCGGAAATAGAAATCCTCAATGCTGAAGCCGTTGTCGCTTCTCGAGAGGCGGATGTTCTTCAGGCTGAAGTCTTGATCAGGAAAAGTGAAGACAACCTCAAAAATATCCTCAACATCTTGGAAGCCGAGGATCTCGAGTCGAAAAAAATCATCCCTTTGGACAGGCCGAGTTTCGAGAAACAGAGCATCTCTTTGTCAGGGGCCATCCAGACGGCCTTGTCTAATCGGCCTGATCTCTTAATGAGCAGGAGGACAATAAAAACCAGAGAACTCAATTTGAGTGTGGCCAAAAACCAGATGCTGCCTGGACTCGATCTTCAATTTTCATACTGGAGCCCAGGGATCTCAGGTGATAGGCTTCTCTATTTGGACGATAATCCTTTCCTTGGAGTCGTGATCGGAAAAGAAGAGAAAAGTGGTTGGAATTCTCTTGGGGATGCCTTCAAACTCAAGCACAACAACTGGTCAGTATACTTGACACTCTCTGTCCCTCTCAGCAATTACTTGACTAAAGCCAACCTTATTACTGCACAGATGGAACTCGAGAAAAGCCTTCTCGAACTTCAAAACAGGGAAAAACAAGTCTTGCTGGATGTCCGGAACGTTGTTCGGGATATCGAATCACTGGCCAAAAGATACGCGGCACTCAAAATCGCCAGTCAATATGCTGTAAAGAGATTAGATGCGGAAGAGAAAAAATTAAGCGTAGGTCTTTCCACGAACTACTTTGTACTTCAATACCAGGAAGAACTCGCCAACACCAGGTCTCAAGAGATTAAAACACTGGTGGATTACAATCTGGCTCTAGCCCGATTGGAAAATGTTCTCGGGACAAGCCTGGACATGCGCAATATTAAAATTGATCAATTTCACTAACTTGACCCCTCAATATTTCTTGTAATAAGATGAAAACAATGGATATCTCTGTTGTCATTATAACTCACAACGAGCAGCTCAGGCTTGAACCTACCCTGAAAAGTGTGGCGGATATTGCTGCAGAGATAATAGTTGTCGATTCATACAGCACCGATGACACTATCAAAATCGCGAAAAAATATACAAAAAATGTTTTTCAGCGAAAATGGACAAATTATTCCGATCAGAAAAATTTTGCCAACAGCAAAGTCTCTTTTCCCTGGATCCTTTCCCTGGATGCAGACGAGAGACTTTCACCTGAGCTCCAAGAAGAACTTCTTCATTTAAGGGAACAAGAACCGGAGTCAAACGGATTTTCTATGCCCAGAAAGGTTTATTACCTCGGGAGATGGATAAAACACACTGTCTGGTACCCGGATAGAAAACTGCGACTCTTCCGAAAAGACAAAGCCTATTGGGAAGGAGAATTTGTTCACGAAAGGTTGGTTCTCGAAGGGGAAGTCAAGGGTCTAAAAGGTGCTCTTCTGCACTATACATACAGAAATATCCATGAACATATAGACCAAATCAATGCTTTTTCCGATCTTGCTGCTCAAAAGCTTTATGCGGAACAAAAAAAGTGCGGATGGGCCAAGCTTGTCTTAAATCCCATTTTTGGATTTATCAAGTCATATTATTTAAAAGCCGGTATATTGGATGGATTTGCCGGATTTGTCGTGTCTGTCCTTCATGGATATTCCATCTTTCTCCGTTACGCCAAGTTGAGAGAAATTTGGAAAAAAGGAGAAAGGATTGAGGCTTTTCCAAGTTGATGCGGGCAAGGAGTGGAGGGGAGGCCAAAGACAATCACTTTTGCTGGCCAAGGAAATCCAGAAGAAAGGTTATCCTCAGGAATTCGTGGTCCAACCGGGCGGTCCATTACATAAAAAAGCTCTTGAAGCCAAGCTCCCTGTTACTCCTATTAAGATACGCAATGAATTTGATTTGATGGCCGCATTCCATTTAGCCCGCGTGATGAAGAGGAAAAACTGTGTTTTGGTCCATTTTCATGATGCTCATTCACTATCAGCCGGTTCCTATGCGGCGTCCATAGCCAAAGTCCCTTTACGAGTCATTTCTCGGCGGGTGGATTTTTCTCTAAATAAAAATCCTTTTTCGCAGAGAAAATATAAAAAGGGCATAGATTCGATCATAGCCGTTTCTTCGGGAGTCAAAAAGGTGCTCATCGAAAGTGGTATGGATGCCCGAGTTATCGATGTCGTTCCGGATGGGATCGATCTTCTGTCCCTTGAAGACAAAAAAAAATCTGATTATCTCCAGAGGGAGTTTTCTTTTGCCCAAGATGACTATCTTGTCGGGATTGTCGCTCATTTGGTCGATCACAAGGGTCACAAATATTTGATCGAAGCAGCAAAAATACTAAAATATAAGGCCCCTAATATTAAAATCATCATAGTGGGGGAAGGACCGCTTTTAACCGAACTAACCAGGCAGGCGAAGGATATCCATGTTGATGACATGGTCTTTTTCCTGGGATTCCGAGCAGATGTTCCAAAAATATTATCCTCATTGGACCTTTTTGTTCTTTCCTCCCACCTTGAAGGCATGGGGAGCAGTATCATGGACGCAATGGTGTACTCTCTTCCAGTCGTCGCAACAAATGTTGGAGGAATTCCTGAAGTTGTGGTCGATGGAAAGACAGGTCTGCTTGTTCCTCCACGGCAGCCCAAAGCATTGGCCGAGGCAATCCTCAAGCTTTACGCAAATCCTTCGCTCTCCTTAAAATTTGGAAAATTGGGGTGTGAAGTTGTACACCAGAAATTTTCCTCTGAATCCATGGCCAATAAGATTCTAGAGATTTACATAAGATTAGCGAAAGGTAAGAATGTCAATTTTCCTGAGATGAACACATAAAAATGAAGATCGATAGGATTGAACTTTCGCTTCTGGAACTTCCTTATGTCCACTATTTTGAAACAAGTTTTGGACGGGAGGAAAGCCGGACATTTATTCTCGTCAGGGTGTATGCTGATGGTCTGTGCGGCTATGGAGAGGTCGTGGCCGACAGAAGTCCTTTTTACAGCTATGAGACAACATCTACAGCCTGGATGATTCTTAAAGAGTACCTTGTTCCCCTAGTCCTGGATTTTTCAAAGACCGATCCTCAGGATTTTTATAATCGTGTGCAAAAATACAATGGGCATCCTATGGCTAAAGCCGGGATGGAACTCGCGCTGTGGGACCTTTTGGCAAAAGGGAATAATTTGCCTCTTTGGCATATTTATAACGGAGTAAAGAAAGAGGTTCTTTCTGGGGTCAGCGTTGGAATTCAGGATACGGTCGACGAGCTGCTTAATAGGATTGAGGCTTTTTTGCTGGAAGGGTATCCGAGAATTAAAATCAAGATCAAACCAGGCTGGGATGTGGATGTCTGCCGGGCCATAAGAAAAAGTTTTCCGGATATTCTTCTCCAGGTCGATGCCAACGGGGCGTATTCGCTCAAAGATAAGGAATTGTTGAAAGAGCTCGATGAATTTGATCTTCTCATGCTTGAACAACCTTTTCCTGCCTATGATCTTTGGGATCACAGCCGCCTGCAGGCGGAAATGAAGACGGCCATTTGTCTGGATGAAAGCGCGGTCTCGGTGGAAACTGTACGTAAAGCTCTTGAGATGGGGAGCTGCAGGATTATAAATATTAAGGTAGGACGCGTGAGTGGAATTATTGAGGCGCGGAAAATTCATGATTTTTGTGAAGAGAAGTCTATCCCAGTCTGGTGTGGAGGAATGCTGGAATCAGGGATAGGCCGTGCACACAATCTCCACTTGGCCTCTCTCTCCAACTTCAACTTTCCCAACGACCTGTCAGCAAGTAAGAGGTATTACTCTTTAGATTTGATTGAACCTCAGATTGATATCACAGAAGAAGGTACGATCCGTGTGCCTGATGGTGCGGGAATCGGGGTTTTTCCCCAGGAGAACAGGATAAAACGCGCTACCCTCCAACACGAAACCTTCAAAAAATAAAAAGGCCCTCCGAAGAGGGCCTTTTATTCAGATTCGATATTGTTTGCGAGACTATTTTGCCTTTCTGATCAAGATGTCACCTTGCATTGTCTTGATGACAAACTCAGGTCCGCCCCCGTTAATCGATCCGAGATAGTATTTGTCGAAGGCAATTCTGTACCGGCCTTCTTCTGCTTCAGGTTCTGTCTCCACTGTTTGTGGTGCACGGCTCATTTCGATCTCAAAATCGCTGTAGATCTCTCCGAAGTCACTTTTCAACTTGAAATTGGCTTTAGTGCTGGCAGGAAGAGTCAGATCTATGTCCCCGGTCATTGTGCTGAAGGACATAGGTTTGTCCGGATCGACTTCTGCAAAAGTCACTTCGATTCCTCCGCTCATGGAATTGGCCAAGACGGTGCCAGACACCGACGAAAGCTTTATAGCGCCGTTCATATTGCTGACTTCGATTTCTCCTTTTACATTGTCGACTTCGATTTTCCCCCCCATCAAAGAAGACAGGTCCATGGATGTGGAGAAGGGGACTTGAATTATAAGATCTACGGAGTTCTTTAAAGCACTGGTATGGATTTCCATCCGGTTGTCTTCCTCTTCGACGACCAGTCCTGTGCTTCCGGGAAGAGAGAGCTTCTTTAATCCTGCGGTTTTATCGCTTTTGTCTTCCTTTTTTTGTGCGGTTCCAATCATGTCTTTAACTCTATCCGCCATGTCTCCTCTAAATGTTTCGATCTTGGATTCGCGCAGGATCGCCTCAATTATGACTTCAGTTCCATTATAACCTTTGACTGTAATGCTGCCTCTTTGGACACGTGCTTCGATATAACCCGCTTTTCCCGGATTGCTGAAAGGAACCGTGACTTTATCCGAGCCCAATTCCTGAGCAAAGTTTGAAGTTCCCGCAAAGAGCAGAACTGCGGCCACTGTCAAAATTCTTGCATATTTTTTCATTGTATCCTCCTATTGGATTATTTAAATTTTTCGATGAGTAAGTCACCGGTCATCGTATCCATTTTGATTTCAGGCCCGCCTTTTCCGATGCGCAGACCGGTCATATCGCTGAATTTGTACACAAACTTCCCTTTTTCGCGGTATTCCTTTCCGGGTTTGGAAGGAAGGTAGGACACGGGAAAATCTGAAAAGGCGTCGCCTGTGAAGGTTTTGAGCCAGAAATCGGCCGAAAGATCGGGCTGGAAATGGATTTTAACATCGCCGCTACCGGAATCGCGCCATCCTCGTTTTCTCCTCTCTTCTTCTGTGAGCCGGAAAGGGCCGTTGACATAGAGATCAATGGTGTTGCCGTCTTCTGTAATGTCAAGAGTCACTTCTTCTTTGGCCTTTTTCAACCTGTCGCTTGTGCGTGCTTTTATGGTTTTGCGAACCTGCAGATGCACATCATTGGCTGATGTCCCTTCGACATGGATATACCCAAAAATGTTGTCCACAATAACCTCTTTTGCCTTGGAGAGATCCTGGAATTTAAGAGTTTTCTGGATGTCTTCGCTTTCTTGTATCTTATATTCTGTTGAGGCGAAAATGCAGATAGCTACTGTCAAACACAATAAGATAAAAATGGATTTTTTCATGGGTTTCTTCCTACATCCCTATTTTTTTCAAGCCTAACTCTGCATGCTGTCTGACGTCAGGATGGAGAGTTTTTGTCTGCATGAGATTTTTCAGAGACTCAATGGCACGCCGCTCACGCACATCGACGATAAGGTCAATAAGAGCCACTTGGACGAGAGGTGACTCTTGGGTGTTCAGTGTTTGGGCGATGCCTTCTTTGACTTGAGGAAAATCATAGAAGAGATAGAGCGCGTCCACTGCGGCCAGCCGGACATTCACATTGGGATCTGTGTTTAATGTGTTGAGCAGAGCTTCGATGAGACCAGAATCGGGCTTTTCCGTATTCACGCTGAGATTGACTCCCCTGAGGCGTTCACTGGCAGATGATTGATCGAGGAGGGAGACAGCAAGGGTTTGCCTCATGCTCTGCACCTCCTGTCGGAGATCGCTGATTTCAGCGGGCTGGCCTCGGTTTCCAGTGATAATATATCCCATGATCAATCCCACAAAGACAAAAAAAAGGGAAAAAGAAAGTTGAAAAGCGGGACGTCCTGTCCAAACAGGTTTAAACCGGTCTTTGAGTTGCTCAAAAATACGGTTTTTACGCTTTTCTTCGCCCAAATCATTTTTGTAGTCTTCGAGCATAGAATAAAACCGTGTACGTATTGTGTTATTGGGCTGTACTTCCGGCAGGACACCGAGTTTGGTCCAAATCGCACTCAGGCTCTCCAGCTCTTCTCTACAGGCAGGGCAGGCTGCGATATGGCTCTGCATCTGTGCCTTCTCTTCTTGGCTTAAGTCGCCGATGAGATAGTCGGGAAATTTTTCTTTTATGTCTTGGCATGTCATGAGACTATACCTCCAGAAAGTTCAAAATATATTTTGCCTAAATCCTTGATGGCCCGGTGAACATGGGCTTTAACTGTACCAATTTTACACCCAAGGAGCTCGGCGATTTCTTTGTACTTCATATTCTGGTATCGGCTGAGGATCAACACTTCCCGCTTTTTCAGAGGGAGCTTGGCCAGGGCTTCCCTCATCAAAATGGCGTCCTGTCCCTGCTCTAGCCTTTCATCAGGAGAAAGCTCAGTGCTGAAAGATTCAGTCCACAAATCATCGAGCGGAAGCTCCTCCTTTTTTTCCCTCAGATAATCGATATGAGTGTTGCGGGCGATTTGGTACATCCAGGTCGTGAATTTGCTCTGCCCTTTATATGTGTGACGGTAATGGAGGATGCGGTAAAAAACATCCTGAACTAGGTCTTCGCTGATGTTTTGGCTGCCGGTCAGACGCAGGAAGAAGTTAAATAGCGGCACATGATGCCGTTCGAAAAGAACGGCGAGCCTTTCGACTTTGCCGTCTCTCACGTCTTCCATCATTTGAATATCGGTCATTGCTGATACTCTTCATTGCCGAAAATTTGTGTCATTTCAAAAATATAGACTTATTTCTTGATAAAAGGTTACATCAAGTTCACATTTTTTCCAATTTTTGTTATAACTGATTTACCCAAAGAATGGAGATTTTATGACCCCTTTGACCTACAAAAAAGCCGGAGTCAATATCGATGAGGCCGAGTTTTTTATAAAAAAGATCAAACCCCTCCTTAAAAAAACTGAACGACCTGAAGTCCTCGGCCGATTAGGGGGATTTAGCGGCCTGTTTAAGCCCCGTCTCAGCAGACTCCAAAAACCCGTCTTGGTTTCAGCCACAGATGGCGTAGGGACAAAACTGCTGCTTGCAGATCTTCTCGAAAAATATGACACAGTAGGTATGGACCTTGTGGCCATGTGTGCGGATGATGTCGTTGTTGTAGGCGCCGAACCGCTCTTTTTTCTCGACTACATAGCATGCGGGAAGCTCGACAGCAAAAAACTCTATACCCTAATGAAAGGCATCACAAAAGGATGCAAGGAGGCCGGATGTGCTCTGATTGGGGGAGAAACTGCAGAACTTCCGGGTATGTACACAAAGGACAAACTGGATTTGGCAGGTTTCTGTGTGGGATCAGTCAGCCAAGAAAAAATGATCGACGGTTCAAACTGCCGTCTGGGGGATTTGGTGATTGGCCTTGCCTCCAGCGGCTGTCACAGCAACGGCTATTCCCTTGTTCGAAAGATCTTCAGCCGGAATGAGCTAAAAGGAAAATTGGGTTTGGAATTGTTAAAACCAACCCGGATTTATGCCCGAAACATCCTTTATCTCATCAATAAAGTGCCTATAAAAGCCATGGCTCATATTACTGGGGGTGGTTTCTACGACAATATCCCCCGTTCTCTTCCTCAAGGACTTTCAGCAGAAATAAATAGGGGCACATGGCCCATTCTTTCCTTGTTCAAAAAAATTCAAACTCAAGGAAACGTAGAAGACTTGGAAATGTTCCACACCTTCAATATGGGCGTAGGAATGACACTTGTTGTAAGTCCCAAAAATGCGGCAAAATCTATCCGGATTCTGGATAAACTCGGTCAGAAAGCCTGGATTATCGGTAAAGTCGTCAGAGGAAAATTTGGTGTAAGAATTCTGGATTAGAGCCTCTTGTTTATCTTTCTGTCGTGACAAACTCTTTCCACGTAAACAGATTTTCTTTATGCTCATAATTTTGCAGGGCTTCTGCTGTCTCTGGGGATAAGTCAAAAAGCCACTGTCCAATGGACTTCATTTCTTTTTCTCCAATCTCCACCATGGAAACCACGTGTGTGGAGACCTCGGTTTTTTTCGCCCGGTCCTTCAGGTCCGGCCTAAAAAGAAAGTGAGTCAAACTCGAGTTTGGATTGAGGAAAGCTTCGGGAGTTCTTCCCAGGCTCTGGAATGCCCTCTTCCAAAGATCAAGGGAGTATCCGTAATGAGTGCAGTTGAAGCTGACAAAAAGGGGAGTGTGGGAGTTGTTCAGCTTCTGCAGAGCTTCATCCGCATAGGCAAAAATGAGCATTTCTGTTTCTTCACTGGTCGGTCCTTTTTCAATATACTGTACAAGTTCGGGACAGGCTTGAGTAACAATTCTTTCCCCGAGAAATCCAATTTCTATTAGCCCTTTCTTATGCGCCCCCTCCTCTATGGTTGTCTGTGTGGCAAACAGAATGACTTGGGCTTCGGGTCGAGATTTCAGGTTTTTGGCGACGAGCTCTATTCCTGACTCGATGATCCCTACAACCGGAACACGTGGGACACGCGAAACACGAGTTTGCTGGGAGAAGGGGGTTTTATCGTACAGCACGGAAAGAGTGTTGCATCCTATCAGAATGAGGTCTGGACTGTAGTTCTCCACAAGGCTTTTTAATGCGCTGTCGAAGATGAGGACTTTTTCCTTTTGGGTGGTTAAACTGTTGTACCCTCCCTCCTCAGAGAAAAGGGAATTAAAGAAGATAAAATGAACAAAACTGAAGATCTTATTTTTTTTCATCCTCTCTGCGGCTTCAGCCAGGATGGATAATCCACCAAGCCCTGAGTCGGTTATCGCAATGGTCACATCCCTTTTATGGAAGAAGTCGTTCAGGTTGTCTTCTTTGGCAAAAGTCCGTCTGTCCATGCATGATGACAGAGCAAAACATACAAGGAGGACACCAGCAGTGGTTTTAATTAAAAGTTTCTTCATTGGCGTTTTCTGAATCCACCATAACTCGTGAGAAATGAGGAATATAGCACTGGATGTTGTCCTTGTCAACCTTAATGATTCATTTGACAATAGAGAGGAGCTTTGCTACTTTTTTTAAAAGGAAAAAGCGATAAATAACACATGAAAGAATATGACATTATTGTCATTGGTTCGGGTGCTGGAGCCATCATCGCCGACGAAGCATTGGCGAACAATTTAAAGGTGGCTTTGGTCGATAAGGGGCCTTTAGGAGGGACCTGCCTCAACGTGGGCTGCATTCCATCAAAGATTCTCATTGTTCCGGCCGACCGGGTCGTCGAAATTCAAGAGGCGGAGAAGCTTGGAGTTCAGGCAGAAATTAAGTCCATCGATTTTAAATCCATAATGAAACGCATGTCCGAAATAGTCCAAAAAAACCAGGATCACATCCGAATGGGCCTAGAGTATGCTCAGAAAATGGATTTTTATGAGGACACTTGTATCTTCGTTGATAGTCATGTCCTCAAAGTAGGAAATGAAAAAATAAAGGCGAAAAAAATCTATATCGCTTCAGGGGCAAGACCGTCTATTCCTCCAATTAAGGGTCTTGAAGAGATACATTACCTTACGAATGAAAGCGTGCTTTCTTTGTCAGAAAAACCAGAAAGTTTGATTATCGTTGGGGGAGGCTACATCGCTGTTGAATATGCTCATTTTTTTTCAGCCATGGGAACACATGTCACCGTGCTTCAGAGAGGCAAAAGGCTTGTCAAAGAAGAAGAGCCAGAAATTTCCACTCTCCTGGAAAAAGAATTGAAAAAGCGGATGTCCATAGTCACACACACAGAAGTCTTGGAAGCTCACTCGAAAAACGGACGTATTACAGTTCTTTCCAAAAATCTATCTACGGGTAAAACTTTGGAAATTTCCGCAGAAAACATCATGGTAGCTACCGGGAGGTTGTCTAATGCGGATCTTCTGCAGGTCAAAAAAGCCGGGATAAAAACAGACACGGGGGGATTTATCCAGGTCAATGAATTTTTTGAGACGAGTACAGAAAACATCTGGGCCCTAGGCGATGCGATAGGAAAGAAAATGTTCCGGCATTCCGCTAACCGAGAAGCAGAAATCGTATGGCATAACAGCATGTTTGGGGAAAAAGAAAAATTGGATTTTAATACAATCCCTCATGCCGTATTTTCTTATCCGCCGATCGCCTCTGTTGGGATGGGTGAAGCCCAGGCAAAAGAACTCTATGATATTCTTGTCGGCAGGGCCCTGTACAACCAAGTGGCCAAAGGAGAGGCCATGAGGGCAGGGGAGAGCTTTGCCAAGATTATCTTGGAAAAAGAATCTGGGAAAATTCTCGGATTTCATATCATTGGGCCCTATGCGCCCATACTTATTCAGGAAGTTATCAATGCCATAACCTCAGAAAAGACCGTGATGCCCTTGGTACGAGGAATTCACATTCATCCGGCGCTTCCCGAAATCATCCATGCTACGTTAGGAAACCTCCGTGATCCTCAATCCGATTGATATTTTGTCTCTGTGAAGTTGACTTAGAATCCGTTCTAAACTATATTTTATTTAGGATCGTATAATCTTTTGTAGGATTAATATAATGAAAAAATCAATCTTTGTTCTTTTGTATTGTATTGTGGGCTTAGCCCTCTTTTCCCAGCAGGTGACTGAGGAGAGTGTGGTTATAAATGTTGAAGTGCCGGTAAGGGTTTTTGAAGGCAACACTTTTGTGGATAACCTGACAATCGATGATTTTGAGATTCTTGAAGATGGCATACCACAGAGGGTTGAGGCCGTTTACCTGGTTAAGAAAAGAAGCATTGAGAGAAGTGAAGAGAACAGAAGATTTTCTCCTGAAACATCAAGAAGCTTTTTTCTTTTTTTTGAAATGTCTGAGTATGACCCCAAACTCGGCGAGGCTCTGAGCTATTTTATTAAGAATGCTATCTCACCAGAAGACGAACTGACTATCGCTACGCCTATGAAGACCTATCGTTTAAGGGGCAAGGCCCTTGAATTAAAGTCCCAGGATGAAATTGTCGACCAGCTTAAAGGACTCATACGAAGGGATACTCTTTTAGGGGCCTCAGAATACAACAATCTTATTAAATCCATGGAAGAACTGGCTCGCACGATAACCTCATCTATTCTCGAGGCGATCGAAGCGAATGAAGAGGAGCAAGAGCTCAATACTGAGGAGCAAAGCTACTTTGTGCGAATGGAAGCCAACACGCCGGGAGATTACAAAAGCCGGAGCATTGGCGAACAGCTCCAGATTTACCAAGATCTATTGATGAAGCTGGAGACTATCCGAAACGTGGATGAAAAGCAGATGATCAACTTCGCCGATTATTTAAAGGATAAAGAAGGCCAAAAGTTTGTTTACATGTTTTATCAGAAAGAATACATCCCACAGATTGATCCCAAGATTCTTAGCGAGTATTTGTCCCTTTACCAGGATCGGCCAAACGTTTCCATGAGTATTGCTTCTCTCACTGATTTGTTCAAAAGGGATGTTGAATTCGATGTGGAAAAGGTCAAACAGACCTATGCGGATTCATCCGTATCCATACATTTTTTACACATCACCAAGCCATCCCCTCGTGTTTTTGGCGTCTACATGAGTGAACAGTCAGAGGATATCTTTGGACCTTTTCAGGAGATGGCACGTTCCACAGGTGGGTTTGCTGACAGCTCGGCCAATCCTGACTTTCTTTTTCAAGAGGCAGTGAAAGCATCTGAGAACTATTACCTTCTCTACTACTCTCCTAAGGCATACAAAAGTGATGGATCATTCAAGAGCATCACAGTTAGAGTGAAGGACAAAAATTATCGAGTCACTCACCGCGTAGGGTACTACGCCAACTAATCCAAAGATTCTAAAAACCTTGAGAAACTCAGTTTAAATGTGTATCCTTATAAGTTCAAGAAAATGAAGCAGTTCGACTTAAAAAAACTGAACATGCAGTTCAGATATGCTTCCTGTGATGAAGTCCTTCAGTGGGTAATCTCTAATCTATACCCCGATGTAGCCATGACGACCTCTTTCCAATCGTCAGGGGTTGTGTTGATCAGTTACTTGAGAAAAATTCAACCGGATTTTCCAATCTATTTTATTGATACGGGATATCATTTTCCTGAAACCCTCGAATTTAAAGAGAGATTGATCCAAGAATGGAACCTGAATGTTTTTACCATCTCGGCCGAAGAGGACAAATATGTTTTGAAGTCCGATTTAGGTGAGTCTATCAAGGAACACCTGGATACATGTTGCCAATTGAACAAGGTCGAACCTCTTAACAAACTGAAAAAAAGACTTAAAGTTTCTGCCTGGCTTTCTGCACTCCGCAGAGATCAAAATCCGAGTAGAGCTGATCTCAACATGTTCATGATGGATAGAGCGGGATACATCCGCATTAATCCTCTTATACATTGGGATAACAAGAAGTTATGGCAGTATATCATCTCTCAAAATATACCGTTTCATCCCCTCTACGACCAGGGCTACACTTCAATTGGGTGTTTTCCACCGTCCTGCACGACAAGATCCGTCTCCGGCGGAAGTGAGAGAAGTGGACGTTGGGTAAATACAGGGAAGACGGAATGTGGTCTTCACCTGGATCTGATCGAGGAGGAAGAAGATGCCTGGATTCGTCAGCTTGAATCCAAGGAGAAGAAAAAATGAGTAAAAAGGATTGGAAATACCATCTTCAATGTCTCCGCTGCGGGCAGGAGATCGAGTCATTTAAAATATGGTTTGACCATGGGCAGAGGTGCCCCGGGTGTGGAAACAATCGAGCCGATGTCCAATATGCCGACAATATGGCCAATATTGAGGATTTTCTGCAGGATAAGTCTATTGCAGTTTCTGGCCTCTGGAGATATTTTGATTATCTGCCTCTCAACAGCCGAGACAATATCGTCAGCTGTGGCGAAGGCCTCGTTCCTATCGACAGGTGGCGGTTTTTGGAAAAATTTGCACACAACAAGTTTGGGCTTAATATAAAGGTTTACGCTCACAGGCATGACGACAATTTTGCCACTGGCACTTTTAAAGATCTGGCCGGATCCATGATTGCCAGTGTACTCAAAGAAAATAAGATCCCTACATATACGGCCGCGTCTACGGGAAACATCGGTGTGGCCTATTCCCGGTATCTCTCTGCAGCCGGGATTTCCCTTTATACGTTCCTCCCCCATAACTCCTCTCTTGCTCAAGAGGCAGAAATCGGGTGTTTTGGACAAAAGGTTTTTAGAGTCAGCGGCGACTACCATACAGCTAAAGAGCTGGCCATGCAATTTTCTAAGAAACATGAAATATTGCTCGCAGCTGACAACTACGACCCCATGCGGATAGAAGCTAAAAAGACGATGGTTTACGAATGGTTGAGATTGATGCTCGATTTTCCCACCGTATATATTCAGGCTCTCAGTGGAGGCACAGGGCCCCTCGGTATCGCCAAAGCGTGTCAAGAGCTGAGTGGATTGGGGTATTTTGAAAAAATGCCTCGATTCATCCTCACCCAAACGGATAAATGTTCACCCATGGCCGATGCTTGGGCGGATGCTAAAAAAAGCGGATTTCCAGAAGGCTGGGAGAAATCCTATCCGATCTATCACAATCCTGATACCATCATACCAACTCTTGCGACAGGATACCCCATCACATATCCTGTGATCAGTCAGCTTGTGTTTGAAAGTGGTGGAGAGATTAATTCTTTTCCCGAAGTGGAAACCATCGCTGTCACTCGACTTGTGGCCTATGAATCAGCTGTAAGGATAGGGCCTGCTGCAGCCATAGCCGTGGGAGGATTTATCAAATCCCTGACGGATGGGCTTTTAGACGAGGGAGATAGTGTGCTGATCAATATCGGAGAAGGAATTCGCAGAGCTCCAGGTTTTATGTCAAGGTTGAGTTACTCGACGACAAAGGTCGACACTTTAGATGACTGTATTTTGATGGATAGAAAAAAGTATAGAGCGCAGCTGTGGGAGGATATTTTAGAATAAAAAAATATTTTTTAATGGCAGGTAGGGCACCCAACCGGTTGACAGGTGCCTGTTGAACAAGCCGGTTCTTCTGATTTTGTTTGGACACTAAAGGTCGTTAAAGCTTTTTTTATTTTCTTGCTGCCGCATTTAGGGCATTTCAGTTCCGTGGCTTCTGAAGTAACTCCAACGAGTTTGTCGAATTTTTCATCACAGCCGCTGCATAAATAAGAATAAATAGGCATTCCTGACTCCTTTGTTTAGTCTTGACATTAATTTAAGTCTTTATTATAGTTGCTAGTAGCAATAATTGTCAACAAGAAATATCATGGGCAACGAAAAATTATTGAGTATTTTCTCCAGTCTTATAGAGAGATATTCTGAAGAAAAGGACAAAATACGTAAAGATACAGGATTGACTTCTGCCGAATTTAAGGGACTGGACTGCCTTGAAATCGACGAGGAGCTCAGCTGTCAGGATCTTTCGTCACGCATGAACCTATCTGTCTCGAGAGGAAGCCGTATTATCGAAGGATTATTCAGGAAAGGCTTCTTGGATAGAGCAGGCTGTTCAGAAGACAGGCGGTGCAAAAAAGTTTGGCTCACAGATTATGGTGCTGAAGTCCGAAAAAAAATTAATAAACAGATTCAGGACTGTGAAGCGCGGCTTACTGCAAATCTCCCGCCAAATAGATTGGAAAACATAAAAGCCGAACTGAAAAACCTTCTCAAAAAGTTTTAGTGCAAAAAATTCATTACAGGTTGTTTTGAAAATCTCTTTATTTAGACAAAGAATACGTCTTTCCATTCGTTGACAGCCTGAAAAGCTTCGTTTATCATAAGACTAGCAACGAGAAACCATGGTTAAAACAAATTCCCATTTTCTCCTCTCCTCGAATATTCTACTTGAGAAACCTGTGCAAATTCTGTGCCCTTTCCTCTTCCTTTTAGCTCTTCTCTTTCCACCTCTTCTGCTGCTTCTCCCACTTGTCCTCACTATCCGTATTGTAGCACTGGCACCGATCCCAATAGTGTCCCGGCCGCACAAACAGAAATTGTTGCCCTCCTCATGGAGTGCTCGGGGCCCTCCTTTTTAGACATACATATTTTTTTTCCTCTAGTAATTTAACGAAACTCAGTCTAAAAAGTAGGAAATCATGATAAAAAGAAAAAACAGTAAATTTTCAAATTCGTTCCATAAAATAGTCGGCAGTCAAGTCGAGTATGATCTATCCCCTTATGAAGGAGTTCTATCTGAGATCAAGAAACACGATCTGACGAAAGCCACACATGAAAAGATCAAGAAACAATCCTCCGATCTTAAGCGCAGGAGTAAAAGAGGAGAATCTCTTGATGATCTATTGATTGAAGCCTACTCTCTTGTCCGTGAAACGTCCAATCGGACGATTGGTTTAAAACCATTCGATGTCCAGATTCTTGCGGGCATCGCGATGCACAGGGGCAAGCTTGTCGAAATGCCAACAGGAGAGGGAAAAACTCTTGCGGCCGTATTCCCGGCCTATCTCAACGCTTTGACAGGCCGAGGCGTCCATGTTCTGACGTTTAATGATTATCTGGCCCGGCGCGATGCCGCGTGGATGGGGCCGGTTTATAAGTTTTTAGGTTTAAGTGTGGGTTACGTCCAGGATGGGATGGATAAAATATCCCGACAGAAGGCTTACGCCTGTGACATTACGTATGCAACGGCCAAAGAGGCGGGTTTTGATTTTTTGCGTGACCATTTGTGCTATGAAAAAGAAAAACTTGTCCAGCGGAGCTTCCATTTTGCTCTTGTCGATGAGGCGGATTCCATCCTTGTCGATGAAGCTCGTGTCCCTCTTGTGATTGCTGGAAGTGTCGGAAGATCTCTTGAAGATCCCGGCCATTTGGCTGAGATGGTCAAAAATCTCAAGCCTAGTGTCGATTTTGAAACAGATGATGGAAAGCGCAACATCTTTCTCACGGACAAGGGACTTAAACATTTCGAAGATGTTTTTGAATGCGGCAATTTACATTCACCCGAAAATTTAGACCTTCTGACCCGGATCAATCTGGCTCTCCATGCCGAATTTCTCATTCATCGTGATGTGGATTACATCGTGAGGAATGGGAAGATTGAAGTTGTCGATGAGTTTACAGGCCGGGTGGTTGAAGACCGACACTGGCCGGATGGTCTTCAGTCTGCCTTGGAGACCAAAGAAAAACTCCAGCAGGGAGCCAGTGGAACCGTGTTGGGGCAAATCACTCTCCAGCATTTCTTGGGCCTCTATCCGAGGCTCTGTGGGATGACAGCCACAGCCCAGTCTGCTGCAGAAGAGCTCCATACTTTTTATCAATTAAAAACTGTGGTCATCCCGCCCCACAAACCGAATATCCGCATAGACTTTCCTGATGAGGTTTTTACTCATAAGGACGCAAAAATAAAAGCTCTGATTTATGAGATCAAAAAATATCATGCGAATGAACGCCCTATCCTTGTGGGCACAGCGAGTGTTGAGGAGTCTGAGGAGCTTGCCGCAGAACTCAAGCAGAATGGCATTGAATGCCAAGTCCTCAATGCCAAAAACGATGAATTGGAGGCAGGAATTATTGCCCAAGCAGGAGCCCCCGGTGCGGTCACGATTTCCACAAACATGGCCGGCCGGGGAACGGATATCAAACTGGGCGGCGATAAAGAGCAGGAACGAGAGAAAGTGGTCTCTCTTGGAGGGCTCTATGTTATCGGCACAAACCGGCACGAGAGCTTACGAATAGACATCCAACTGCGCGGCCGGGCTGGGCGCCAGGGAGATCCAGGTTCATCCCGGTTTTTTGTCAGCCTCCAAGATAACCTGATGGAAAAATTTGGATTAAAGAATCTCTTCCCACAAAAAATCCAGGATCTCGCACAAGATGAGCCTCTCTCTAATCCCATGGTCAATCGCGAGGTGGCCCGCAGCCAGAGGGTCATTGAAGGCCAAAATTTTGATGTCCGAAAGACGCTTTGGAAGTATTCCACTTTGGTCGAAGAACAGAGAAAACTAATTCACCGCCATCGGCAAGACGTACTAAATGATGGAATTGAGTTTACGCTTCTTAAGGAAAAAGCCCAAAAACAATATTCAGAGATTTTTGCACATCTGGGGCAAGAAGAAATGGATAAGCTGGAGAAACAGATCACACTGCTTCAGATCGACCGTTTTTGGGCTGAGCATCTGGCGATGATAACAGATGTGAGGGAATCCATTCATCTGGTCAATGTTGGCGGCGAGTCTCCGATCAATGAATTCCAAAGAATATTGACAGATGCCTTCAGAGAACGACAGGCAAATATAAACCAGGAAATCGTCAAATCATTTAAATCATTAATAATCACCGAGGAGGGAGTCGATCTAGACAGCGACGAGCTCAAAGGTCCAAGTTCAACATGGACATACCTTATCAGTGACAGTCAATTCGGTGCCTGGATGGAACTGCTAAAGGGTGGGAATATTGGATTTGCTGCCGGTGCTGCCGCCTGGTATGGTCCCATCTTTATTCTATGGGGATTCATTAACCGCTTCAAAAAAAGAAAGCGAAAAGAAGACTCGTAATCCAGGGTATCTGATTTTTTAAGAATTGAGAATTTTTTCTCTCATTTTTGTCCAAAATCTAAGCGGAGATTCTTTCACAAAAAAAAATGTATTAGCCAATAGTTTATTCCCAGTGCACTGTATATCTGACAACAAACTGATACCCGTCCTCGTCTTCTTCTCTTGCATAGACCTTCCCATTTTTCCAGAATATAGGGCTGAGATGGAGGGGGAATCTACCGAAATTGAAATTTAAGGGAACTTGTGCAAAACAGATTCCATCCGGACCGAATACATCATAGAAAAACCCGTTTCCGTCCTTGGTCTTTTCCCAGCCTTCGACAAATATTCTGTTTTCGTCGTCGACCGAGATGCGCTGGAAGGCAGAATGATGTTTGGGAACGATATTTTTTACATTTGAGGGCAGGCGGACGACACTTTTCATGTATGCCAGTTCCTCTTGTGAAATCCTTACAGGTTTGTATTTCTTTTCTATTTTCTGTACAAGGTTTCCTTGGGGATCGTATATATAAAGTTCATATTCTTCCGGAAAGGCAAAAATGATGTGGCCTCCCTTGAAGGCGGCCCATTTTAACCGGGATTTGAAATAGTTGTACTCCCCTCTATTATCCTCAGTGGGATATCCTAAAGAGTGGAGGAAGTTGAGCTCCGGATCATATCTATTGATGACCTGCCGGTTCCCATATTTTCCTGGGGTCTGCATAGTCCCAATAATATTTCCAAGAGAATCGACTCCTGTTGTAAAAATAAAAATGTTGGCATAGGTCACTCGTCTGGAATAACGGCCATCTAAAGTGTAATAGACAAATGCTCTAGCTCCGTGATCCTCTACAAAAATTTCGTCCTGCCATGTTTTTTTCATCCTCTGTGGGGCCTGCAGCTCCCCTGGCCCCTGTCCGTGTCGACCGATCGTCTTTTTGTAAAATCCATTTTTGTCGTAGACGTTTATTTGTGTCTTTTTGATATCCAGAACAAATATTTGGCCATCGTCATCGACAGCTATCTCCCGTATTTCACCGAACATGTATTCATCACTGCCTTTAACGGTCCCGATCCGCAGGTCTTCTGTAATGTACATATGAGAAAATTGACCTTTGCGGGGACTGGGATTGAGGGGATTCAAAACTGTGGGCACATTTTTTTCAAGTTGAGTCAAATCTCTCTTTTGAGAAAAAAAGGGCCAGGCAAAAAGAGAGCAGACAAAGATAGATACAAGTAAGAGACAGATCGTTGTAATCCCGATTCTCTTCATTTTGCCTCCATGAACAAATCTTAATTCTATCCTTGTCCATACTCATCTCTTTTTTGTCTAATTTTGTCAACTTTTTCCTTCCCCACTTTGTTTTGACTATTTTAAGAGATGTCCCTAGATGTTTGATCTTTTCGAATTGGCAGAGAAACAGGAAGAAGGTGTGATCTGTAAAAAAGTCCTGGCCGATGCGGTTTAGTGCGAGATCGAAATCGATATGCCGCCACCTCCGCTTCCAAAACGCGGATTGACGACTTTGCTTCTGATCGAGCCGAACGTATAGCTTAATCCTACTGAAAATCCGTAATTGTATGTTGTTGCCAATTCTTTTTGTCTCAAGAGGATTTCATCAAGAGTGGCGCCTCCTCTTGGAAGGGAGAGCTGGTCATGGATAATGGAATAACTGCCATCGATGTTAAAATTGAGTCCCTTGATGATCCTGAGGGAGATATCAGCATTAAATCGCAGCCGATTTTTCGAAAAATCGTGGAAATAATGCGAGCCGGTGAGAGAGGCATTGAGATTGCCCCATTTCTGTTTGACTTCTAAGATGGCTGACAAGGACTGTCCCCACAAGTTTTCTTTTATTTTTTCATAGATTGTCTCTTCCCTGTAATTCACGGAATTAAAGTTCAATCTATAGAGGAAGCGGAGTTCCCGTTTTGTGGTTTCGGAATAGGGAAAGAGATTAAATTCTACAGCCGGAGCAGCACTGATAGCATATTTAGTGTTGCCGTATGTGGACGAAGCTGCTTCGACATAGGCTCCCACTGACCAGTGGTCGCTGATACTTTTGACTAGTAGTCCATCAAAACCCATGCTGTTTCTGATACTTTCTATATCAGTATCTCCAAATGTAAATGTATTTTTATTATGCGAAGCACGAAGCGACAATCGGACTTTGAGTTCTTCTGTTACACGTGATGCTGAAATATTGCCGAAAAAATTTCCGCTTTTTGTCCGGGATTGACCGTTGAGAAAAGAGTTGACGCCCATATTAAAGACCCAGAAATTCCATTTGTCTTCGACATCCGTTGGTTTAACTGTGTCCATCAATTGAATGGACACCTCTTTAGCGATGGGTGTTTTCCCGACATAACGCATGAGCCCGAGCTTGAGTGTGTTGGACATTCCTTGTCTTATGTTGTCGCCGGCTTTTGCTAAATATTTTAATGTGTCATCATCGCCTTGAAAGTTGCCCTGTCCCTTAAACGAAAAGGTGTATTGTGTGTCGCCCGATTCTGTCTCTTGAGCTGTGATCAGAACCAGCACTTGTGCTTCGCTAAGACTTTGGACGTGATTGACAAACTTAACCTGGTTTTGGAGAATCCCGATGTCATAGACTTGGCAATCTATAAACACACTTGGTGCATTGTTCTTAAATAGGGAGTCTGTTTCTTGTCCTGCCTGAGCGAAAACAACAGGCAAAAGAAATAAAATGGAACACAAAATCAGGCTTAGGAATCTAAAGCTGTTTAATTTTTGCTTCTTGCTGGTTGTTTGTGTATTGATCATAGATATATCCTTATTCATTTTCTAGTCGATAATGATGCTGATCCCGCCAGATCCGCTTGATCCGAATCTGGGGTTGACAACATTTGTGAAGATGGAACCAAAGGTGTAGCTAAATCCTACGGAGACAAAATAACTGTACTCCGTCTCCAGTTGTTTTATCTGCAAGAGGACATCCTCAAGCGAGGCCTCGCCTTTAGGTAGGGACAGTTGATCTCGTATTTTTGAGGCGATACCAAAGACATTAAAACTGAGCCCTTTGACAATTCGAACGTTTATCATAGCAAACAGGTTAAGCCTGTATTTGCTCATGTCATGCAGGTAGTGTGATCCTGTGAGTGAGGTGCTGATGTTCCCCCATTTTTCCTTGATATCGAATGTGGCTGTGAGAGATTGATTCCACAAATTTTCTGATGTTTTATCATATATGGTCTCTTCTCTGTAGCTTATGGAGTGGAATCCGATCCTGTAGAGGAAGCGGAACTGTCTTCGTGTGGCTTCTGAATAAGGGAACAGGTTAAACTCAACGGCGGGTGAGGGATTGATGGAAAATTTAACATTGTCGTAAATAGAAGAATCAGCTCTGATAAATGTTCCTACTGACCAGTGATCAGAAATGCTTTTCACAAAGAGGCCATTAAAATTCATACTTCTTCTCTCACTCTTGATGGTGTGGTCACCATAGACAAAATCACTATTTTCGAATTCGGCTGAAACAGACATAGTGCTTTTGAAATTTTCTGTTATCCTGGCAGCAGAAAAAGAACCGTTAAATGAGCGACTTTTCAGGTTCTCTTGACCATCGAATTTTGTGTTCCCTCCGATTCTGAAAACCCAATTGTTCCATTTGTCATCTATGGCTTTTTGCTCAGCCCTTTCTGTATAAAAAACATTCAAACGGCTTGCGATGGGCGTTTTGGCGGCGTAACTTGTCAGAGCGATTTTTAATGCTTTTGTCAGGCCTTCTCGGATTTCATCATCTGTATCCGTTTGCTCTGAAAAATATTTTTGAATATCGTTTATGCCTTCAAAATCGAGCTGACCGATGAGGGAAATGGTATACTCTCTTCCGCCGCTTCCCGTTCGTTGTGTTGTGATCAGAATATGAACCTGCGCTTCCTTACGGTCCCGTACATAGTTGACAAATGTGATTTCAGTGCGGATATAGTCGATGTCACAGCTTTGACAATCGAGAAAAACCTTGGGGGCATCTTTTTTCAGCTCTTCGATGTCGGTCTGCTCAGCCTGCGCAAAGGAGGCAGGACTGCCTATCAAAAACAGAGTGATCAAACTCAAAAAAAATATAAATTTCTCTCTCTTCATAAAATGACTCCTTATAGAAAACAACGCAGTTGGGGTATACTGGTTGACCTTAAGATAAGTTATACGTGTAAAAAGGAGAAAAAGTTACATTTTTTTTTATCATTGATTTGGGGGATAGTATGCTTTATTTGAATTAATTATGGTGTCACTATAATTCTTTGACCACAAAGTTTCTCTATGATATAGCTTGTAACCGATGTTGGAGGGTAGAAAATGAAATACCAAACATATTTAAGAAACTTTGTTTTTTTGGCGATGACTTGCTGTTTGCTTTTGCCAATTTTCGTTTTTTCACAAGCTTTAAAGACACCCCTTTCTCAGGAAATTTTATCAATACTGACCAATGAAATCTCAGGTCAATTTATTTTCAACAATGAGGTTTTGCTTGCTGGAGCGCCCTGGCTGCGAGATAAAAGTGAATTTGAGGATACTTTTTATGAATCTGGAAAAATTTATGAAATTGCCAAGAATTATGGCATTAAAACAGTCGAGCTAAGACGGCAAGCTCGTGAGGGGACTTTTGAATACCCGGTCGATGGTGAATTCTGGATTGTAGAGCCAGAGTTGCGAATGATTGCACGCCTTGGAGCAGATGCTGCACTTGTGGCAAGAGGTACCCAGACCTGTGATGTTAGTGGAGAACTCATCTATATTCCTCCGCTTGAAAAAGAGACAATCGAGGCTTTGATGGCTGCTGGTGAACAGGAAAAATATAAAGATAGGATCGCACTCATGTGGTCCCACGCCCGAGGTGATCTAGCTAAAGCATTGGACATAGCTGGCTTAAAAGGTGTGATATCCTTTTCGTCACGTGACAGATATTTTGATCCCAATCAAGTCGTGTATGGATCAGGTTCCTATAGAGAAGGAAAAAATCTTCAATTCGGTTTTTCGGTTTCTTGGCGTCAGTGGTCCGAGCTGCTAGAGGACCTTGAAGCACATAAGAAATTGGTCGTCAGGTGTAAGGCCCATGTCGAAAAGTATAAAAATAAATTGGAAACTGTGTTCAGCTGGATACCTGGAACTGAGCCGGATAAAAAAGGCGTGGTCTTTTCTGCTCATCTATTTGAAGGTTATACAAAACGTGGGGCCAACGATAATATGAGTGGCTGCGTGATTCAGTTGGAAATCCTCAGGGCGCTCACAAAGCTTATTGCAGAGGGAATTCTCCCGCAGCCGCGAAGAACGATCTATTTTATATGGCCCAATGAGATCAGTGGTACATATGAATTTATTAAACAGAATTCCCAATTGGTGGATAAATGGAGCATCAATATTAATATGGACATGGTGGGTGAATCGTTAAGGAAGAGCAACTCATGGTTCACAATGAGCGAATGCCCCAATTTTCTTCCCAGCTACCTGGATGGCTTAGCTAAATCGATTATGAACTATGTTTGGCGAAGTAACGATATTGTCTATCTTCGGGATGTGCCGCGCGGCAGACCGGGGGGGCAGTATTTTCCCATTCCGATGATGGAGAAAAATGGCACCATCGATGCATTTAGATTTTTCATCCATACTGCAACTGGCGGCAGTGATCATATCTGTTTCAATAATTCATCTGTGGCGGTTCCGGGTGTTGAGTTCTTCACTTGGCCGGATCAATGGTATCACGCCGATACAGACACACCCGATAAATCTGATCCCACCCAGATGAAACGTGTGGCCTTTATCGGTGCCGCCTGCGCCTATGCTGCGGCACATTGTACTGATGAAGTTCTGCCTGGTCTGCTTGCTGTCGCATCAGAATTCGGATATCAGAGAATTGCTGAGCGTGAACACATAAAAGCTTTGCGGTATGTGGACGCCGCGACAAAAGATAATCTGGGCGCCGAGACACAGAAAGCTCTTAATCTTGCTCAATTCGCCACTGGTCGCGAAATCGATGCATTAAGATCGATTGAGGACATCTATACGGGATCGTCATCTGCAAAAGCCCTGCTGTCAAATAGAATCAAACAATGGGAGCTCTATGCCGAGTCTATAGAATCGCAGATTTTAAAATATGCGGCGATTAGAGCTGATTTGTTAGACGTGGCCATTCCCAAAAAGGCAAAAAAAAGCAGCCTGGAGAAGAAATATGAGCAAGTTTTTCCTTCAATTCATCCAGATGTAAAAAATCAAAAATTTTCACTCACTGGTGACGAAAAATATAAAGAATACATTGCGGCTTCTCCAAAGGCGATAGAGGATTTAAAATTATCCAGTACTTTGACTAGAGCGGCTTTAAATTATGTGAACGGACGTCGTTCAATAACAAAAATACGAGATTGCATCGCGGCGGAAACGGAAGAAGAAGTGTCCCTTGAAAGTGTCGCTGCCTATTTGGAGATTTTAAAATTGGTAAATTGGGTCGTCTATTAGGTTCAGCTCAGTGACAAATCCCCTCCGATAATTTATAATATCCTCTCCGTGGGCGGTTAGCTCAGTTGGGAGAGCGCGGCGTTCGCAATGCCGAGGTCGTGGGTTCGAGCCCCATACCGTCCACCAATAAATAAACGATAATGTCGAAGAGGACCAAAAATGTTTGAAGGGCCAATACTCGTCATCGCAGGAACAGCCGCCACATTAGGATTGATTCACACGGTTTTAGGGCCTGATCACTATCTCCCTTTTATTGTGATGAGCCGGGCGAGAAAGTGGCCTCTTTCCAAAACTCTTTTCATCTCATTTCTCTGTGGATTGGGTCATGTTCTCAGTTCGGTTTTACTTGGATTGGGAGGGATTGCGCTGGGCGTGGCTGTTTTTAAACTGGAAAATATCGAATCTTTCCGGGGTGGGCTTGCGGCCTGGCTCCTTATCGGTTTTGGATTTGCCTATTTTATCTGGGGCTTGCGGCGAGCGATCAAAAACAAACCCCATAAACATATCCATTTCCACGCCGATGGAGAGGAGCACGAACATGAGCACACCCATAAATCCGAGCATGCGCATGTGCATGAAGAGAAAGAGAAAAAGAAGAACATCACACCCTGGATACTTTTTACCATCTTTGTTTTTGGTCCCTGTGAACCCTTGATTCCCTTGGTTATGTATCCCGCGGCCAAGCATAACACGGAGGGAGTTGTTTTGGTTGCTTTGGCCTTTAGTTTGACCACATTACTGACAATGTTGACCATCATTGCCGTGATGTCCTGGGGAGCCAGTTTCATCCGGCTGGGGAAGCTGGAAAGATATGCGCATGCCATAGCCGGGGCCATGATATTTATCTCCGGTCTCAGTGTTCAGTTTCTTGGACTTTAATTTTCAAAAATATAAATTGAATCCCATGAGGTTTGTTGCCGATTGTATGCTGGGCAAGCTGGCCAAGTGGTTGAAAATCCTCGGTTTTGATACAGCTTATTTTACCAAAATTGAAGATAGCGACCTTCTTGTTTTTGCTCAAAATGAATCACGGATTCTTCTGACAAGGGATAATGGTTTGATTGAAAGATCTAAAAATATTCAGTGTCTGTTTATCGATAGCGAAAAATGGTCCGAACAGATCCAACAGGTTCTTAAAGAGTTTAATCTCAAAAAGAAGATAAAATCGAATTCCCGCTGTATCGAATGCAACACGATATTAAAGGACCTTCCAAAAAAGCGGGCCAAAAATTTGGTCACTCCCTTCATTTTCAAAAATGCGGATGTGTTTTCTCTTTGTCCGGTATGCGGCCGGGTATTCTGGAAGGGGACTCACCAAAACGATATGGAAAAGAAAATCACAAAGATTTTAAGATTCTAAAAGAGCTGAAATCCAGTTTATACCTGTCAGTATAACATCTCTATATTTTCATTGATTTCTCATTTGTGGTTGCATAGAATGAACTCTCGCTGATAACCTCCAATAAACAGCAGAGGTGTAACCATGAGTATAATAAGCAAACTTATTGGAAAATCGCCGTTTGAACCACTCTTTCAGCATATGCTTAAAGTCAAGGAGTGTGTGGATCTGGTCAAACCGTTGATGGAGAGTTTTATCGACGGTGATCAGAACAAAGTGGAAGGATTTGCCAAACAGATATTTAAGGCCGAACACGAGGCTGACCTGGTGAAAAAAGAGATCAGGAGCACACTGCCAAAAAACATCATGCTCCCTGTTGCCAGGGGTGACATTCTTCGTTTTCTCAAGGAACAGGACAACATAGCTGATTCGGCCGAAGATCTGGCTGCACTGGTCACCATGCGCCCCATGACAGTACCGGAGGGTCTTAAAGAATACCTAAAGGCTCTGGTCTATAAAGTCCTTGAGACTTATGAAATGGCGATGAAAGTATCCAGTGAGATCAAGCTTTTGGCGGAAACCTCCTTCGGTGGGGTAGAGGCCCAAAAAGTCCTGGATATGATCGAAGAGATCAAAGTCAAAGAGTGGGAAGCCGACATCAAACAGATGAATGTGGCCAAAAAGCTCTTTGCGATGGAAAAGGAAATAGATCCTGTTTCGATTATGATGTGGACCCATGTTTTTAAAGAGCTGGGTGCTCTGGCCAACCATGCTGAAAACACCGGTGACAATTTGGCAACGATGCTCCATAATTCCTGATTAGATCCGCATGGATACTGGATTGATAATACTGATAATAGCGATTGTTGTCGGACTTTACAGTGCCATCAATATCGGAGCAAACGATGTCGCTAATTCCATGGCCACATCTGTGGCCTCTAAAGCTTTGACGATCAAAAAAGCTGTCGTTGTTGCAGGAATATGTGACATCCTGGGGGCTACTTTGGTTGGAGCTCATGTGGCCAATACAATTCGTAAAGGCCTTGTCGATCCACTTGAGTTTATAGATACACCCGATCTTTTTGTCTATGGAATGCTCGCTGCGGTTTTAGGATCAGCCCTTTGGGTCAATATTGCCACATATTTTAAACTCCCCGTGTCTACGACTCATTCGATTATCGGAGGTGTTTTGGGTTTTGGACTGGTCAGCGTGGGCTTTGCCGGAATACACTGGAATGTTGTGCTGTTTGTGGTCCTCAGCTGGATCATATCCCCTGGGTTTGGGTGTATTATCGCGTTTTGCATATTTACGATCATAAAAAAATTCATCCTGAGCGCGGAGACTCCCATTGAAAGGACCAAAAAGATAGGCCCCTATTTCATTGGGGCTGTTGCGTTCATCCTTTCTCTTTCGATTATCTACAAGGGATTAAAGAATCTTCATCTAAACCTTGATTTTGTAGAAGCAATGTTTATTTCATTCTTTTTCGGACTCCTGGGATATTTGGCCGGGTATTTCGTCCTAAAAAGATACAAGAGAAAAGATGGCGATCCCTATCAACAAGTTGAACAGATGGCAAATCCCCTTCAAGTGCTTTCAGCCAGTTTTCAGGCTTTTTCCCATGGATCCAACGATGTGGCCAATGCCATTGGACCTGTTGCCGCTATCGTAGCTGTACTCCAAACAAATAAGGTTGAAATGACGGTAGGTATTCCTATCTGGTTACTGCTTATGGGAGGGGCAGGTTTGGCATTTGGGGTTTACACTTGGGGATACCGAGTGATGGAAACGGTCGGCCATAAGATCACAACCATCACGCCCACACGCGGTTTTTCTGCCGAATTCGGAACAGCCACGACTGTTCTGATCTGTTCCCGGTTGGGCATGCCTGTGTCCACAACTCATGTGGCCATAGGAAATATCATTGGTGTGGGGCTGGCCAGAGGGATTTCGGCCATCAATCTGAATGTGATCAAAAATATTTTTTCAGCATGGGTGATCTCACTTCCGGCTGCAGGTGTGTTTTCTATTGGGATATATTTTCTTCTCAAACTCATTCTCGGTGTCGGGGCTCTTTAAACCTCATCTTGAGTTATTTCGTATAAATAGTATAGAGAAGAAAGAAAAAAGGAGGATAGCCATGGAACAGAATATCAAACTCATTGGGATTTTATGGATTGTAATGGGAGGATTATCGCTGTTGTTCGGTTTTCTGGGATTTTTGCTTCTCTTTGGTATTTCCTTCATCCCGGATATGGGTCGTGAAGCGCCCTTTATTTTGAGGACAGTGGGATCGGTGGCTGTTTTTTTCTTTGCACTGTTTGGGCTCCCCAAGATCATCGTCGGCATTGGCTTGCTGAAAAAGAAAGAGTGGGGAAGGATCCTAACCCTGATCGTCTCTTTTATCAGCCTGTTGAATATTCCTCTGGGAACGGCGCTCGGGATTTATTCGATCATCATCCTTGTTAAAGAGGAATCCATTCAGTATTTTAAAGCTCCAATCCAAAAAGAGTAATACTCCAACAAGATATCTCTATTCGAGGTGCTTTCGAAAGCGCAGAGAACTGACTCCTGAAACTATCAGTCCAAATAGAAAAAGAGCGAGAATTTCCGGCCAGAGGACGTCGGGCCCGTTTCCCTTGAGGAGAATACCTCTTACAGCCCTCCCGAAATATCTGAGAGGATTGAGAAAGGTCAGGTACTGGATGGCTTTTGGCATGCTTTCAATGGGTGTGAAAATTCCTGAAAGGAGCAAGGCCGGCATCAGGAAGAACAAAACGCTCGTCATGGCCTGCTGCTGAGTCCGGGAGATCGTTGAGACTAAAAGCCCGATACTGAGGGTAGTGACGATAAAGAGCAGCGATACGCCGAGAAGAAAGAGAATGCTGCCTCTGATGGGGAGCCCAAAAATGATTTTTCCTGCCAGAAGGATCAGCATGATATCTGCGAGGCCGATCAGAACGAATGGGGCTGTTTTTCCAATCATGAGCTCCCATGGTTTGATGGGGGATACGACAAGAGTCTCCAGAGTCCCTATTTCCCTCTCTTTTGTAATAGCCATGGCCGTTAAAAGCAGCGTGGTCAAAAGGAGGATGAGACAGATAACTCCCGGCACCATATAGATAGAACTTTTAAGGTCGGGATTGTACCAGATCCTCTCCTGAGGTTTGAGAAGCCCGAATGTGTTGCGGCCGAGAACTTCGGTAAGAATTTGTTCAGAATGGCTATTGAGAAGCCGAGTGATATAGCTCAAAACGATGGTGGCGGAATTGGCGTCCGAACCGTCGAGAATAATCTGGATGGATGTCTTTTTTCCGGTGTTGAGGTTTTTTTGGAAAAAAGAGGGGATGACTATTGCCACTTTGATGTCGCCTGTTTGGATGAGAGTGTCGATTTCATCTGTTGAGCCGATCGTGTGGTCGAGACGGAAGGCCTCTGTATGGAGAAAATTGCTGACAAGGGCCCGGCTTTCGGAGCTCTTGTCATAGTCGAGAATGCCGATAGAAATATTTTTTACATCTGTTGTGGCTGCGAAGCCAAATAAAATTAGTTGGAGTACGGGAGCGATAAAAAGCGGAAGAATCATTCTTTTGTCACGGAATGTTTGGATAAATTCTTTTTTGATTATGTGACGTATAACGCTAAACATTTTATTCCAGGCTCAATTTGAATTTTTTCGCACATGCGGCGACAATGATGACGGCAAAGATAAAAAGCGCGGCCACCTCCTGCCAGTAGACTGCCAGCCCTGTGCCTTTGAGAAAAATTCCTCTCAGCACGGTCAGGAAGTATTTGGCCGGGACAAAGTTGGTGACTATCCGGATCAAACGAGGCATCGCATCCACAGGAAAGAGAAATCCTGAGAGCAAAAAGGCCGGCAGAAACGTCAGGATAATAGAGAGCATAAACGAGAGCTGCTGCGATTTTGACACGGTCGAAATAAAAAGCCCTATCCCTAGTCCGCAGATAAGAAAGAGGCTGGAGACCAGAAAAAGAAAGAGTAGATTGCCCCTGAATGGCACGCCAAAAAGGAGCTGGCCGACGAGAATAACCAGGGCTGTCTGGATCAAACCTATAACATAGTAGGGAAAAAGTTTCCCAAAAATCATCTCGTACGACCGGATGGGCGTGGCGATCAACTGCTCCATTGTGCCCATTTCCCATTCCCGGGATACGGTTAAGGATGTCAGCATGGCTGCAATAACCATCATCAGCACGGCAATAAGGCCGGGAATGATAAAATTTGTGCTGCGCAGCTCGGGATTGTACCAGACCCGGGGCTCTACCTCAAAAGGGGGCAGGTGCATGGGGATGGATATTCCTATTTTTTGGACTTTTTCGAGCAAGATGTTTACAGAAAAGGTCTGAACAAGGCCTGACATGTAACCCAAGGCCACCTGGGCCGAATTGCTGTCGCTCCCATCGACTAAAAGTTGCAGCCCTGTTTCCTTTCCCGCAGAGAGATCGCGAGAAAATCCCGATGGAAGAACAAGGACAAACCGCACCTCTCCCCTATCAAGTAAACTCTCGACATCCGTACTCGATGTTTTTAAAATCTTAAGGTCAAAGTATCGGCTAGCCCGGAGCCTGGAGATAAGATCCCTGGACAGCGTTGTGCCATCCAAATCGACAGCCGCCACCGGGACATTTTTGACGTCAAAGGTGATGGCAAAACCAAAGAGAATTAGAAGCATAATCGGCAGGCCGATAGCCAGATAGAGGCTGCGCGGATCTCTTAAGATGTGAAGCGTCTCTTTTTTTAAAAGAGGCAGGGTTCTACTTTTCATTCCCCTTCCCGTTTTCTTTCGCTTTTTCTCTTTTTATGGCAGAGATGAACACATCTTCCAGAGAGGATTCCGGTTTTCCTGTATACTGCTCCTTTAATTTTTTAGGGGATCCTCGGGCGATAATAATGCCATTGTAGATAATGGCCATCCTGTGGCACCTCTCGACCTCGTCCATGTAATGGGACGTGACAAAAACCGTTGTCCCCTGCTCGGACAGATCGTAAATCAAATCCCAAAAATCCCGTCGGGAGGAGGGGTCGACGCTGGCCGTGGGTTCGTCAAGGAAGAGAATTTCCGGTTGATGCAGGATAGAACATCCAAGCGAAAGCCGTTGCTTCCAGCCTCCGGAAAGATCTCTGGTGAGAGTGGCTTCCCGTCCCTTGAGGCCGGCCATCCGGAGAACCCATTTTTTTCGTTCCGTTTTAAGTTTTGAAGGCAGTTTGTGAATGCCGCTGTAAAAATCGATATTTTCTTCGACAGTCAGATCCAAATAGAGCGTGAATTTTTGGGACATATATCCGATGATTTTTTTGATATCCTCAGGGTGAGAATTGACATCGAATCCTCCCACTGAGGCCGAACCCGATGTCGGCTGGATAATGCCACATAACATGCGAATGGTGGTCGATTTCCCAGCCCCGTTGGGCCCGAGGAAGCCAAAAATTTCTCCCTTTTCCACGTTAAAAGTCACATTGTCTACAGCCGTGAAGCGGCCAAATTTTTTTGTAAGCAAATGGACGTCTATACTGTTCATTGGCGGCTTAATAAATCGAGAAAAGTGTCCTCAAATGAGGGATCGATTCTCCTGATGTTTTGGATCTGAATATTCTGTTTTTGGCAAAAATCTCGTATTTTTTTGACACCGTCTATTCCTGGAGGGAATGTCAGATGCAGTGTTTCGGCATAAGGATAGATGTTCTGTAGGGAAGGAAGTTTTTTTAATAGTGTGCGTGCATTTTTCACATCACTTGTGAATTCGAAAACCGTATTTGTAAAATTTTTGATTAACTCCTCCGGTTTGGCAAAGGCGAGGACTTCTCCATTATAGAGGAGAGCGACCCTGTGACATTTTTGCGCCTCATCCATATAGGGCGTACTGACGATGAGTGTGATGCCTTGATTTTTGAGTGTGAATAAAAAATCCCAGAGCTCTTTCCGGGAGACCGGATCCACTCCGGTTGTGGGTTCATCAAGAAAAAGAATGTCCGGTGTGTGAAAAAGATTGCACGAAAGAGCCAGTTTTTTCTGCATGCCCCCGGAAAGATTTCTGGCCAGGCGGTTCTGGAAGGGAGCCAGAGCGCTGAACTGAAGGAGCTCTTTTTTCCTTTCTTCATACTGCGCTTTTGGCACCTTGTAGAGATCTGCAAAAAATTTCATATTCTCCGACACACTGAGATCCCCGTACAGGCTGAAATGCTGCGGCATATACCCGATGATGTTTTTAATATTATTCTGGTTTTTGGACATATCGAGGTCCGTAATCCAGATCTTTCCAGAGGTGGGCTTGAGAAGGCCGACAAGAAGACGCAGCAGTGTTGTCTTTCCCGCTCCGTCAGGACCGATGATCCCTATGAGTTCTCCCTTCCTTATGTCGAGGTTTATTTGATGGATGGCCTGGATTTTTTCAAATGTTTTTGTGAGATCTTCGGTTTTGACGGCGATCATTCTACAGAAATTCTAACATCTACGGGCATCCCGGGTTTGAGCACCTGATCTTGGTTGGTTATATAGGACTTAATCATAAACACGAGCTTGAGGCGCTCTTCTTTGGTCTGGATATTTTTGGGCGCAAATTCGGCCTGGTCTGATATAAAATCGACTTTTCCTTGAAAGGTTTTCTCAGGGAATGAATCACAGGTCACATCCACAGAACTTCCCAACTTGATATTGCCCAGATATTTTTCCGGGACATAGGCCTTGACATAGGTCAAATCCAGATTTATCAAACTGAAGAGAGGAAACTGGGGGGAGGCCAGTTCTCCTAATTCGATGTGCCGGATTTCGATCATTCCGCTTACTGGTGAAGTGATCTGGGTCTCTTCCAGCTGGACAAGAAGCAGTTCTTCCTGAGCGGAGAGGTTTTTTATCTCGGCCTCGACAATCTCCATCTCTTCCTTTTCTCTCCCTCTTAGCGCCAGCTGGTAATTTTCCTCTGCGATTTCCTTTTTTTCGGAGACGGCCTTGAGCTTTAAATCAGCTTCTTCCTTCTGGACTTCGGATACGGCTCCCTCTTGTAGAAGATGTGACATCCGTTCCTGATTTTTTTGCGCCATTTCCAGTTCTTCCTGGGCGGCGTCCAACTGGTTTTTGGCGACTGCTATGATCTCTTTTTTAGTGCCCTTCCTGAGAAGCTTCAATTTTGCGTTCAGGCCTTCCAGTCCGGCATGGAGCTGGTCGATTTGAATCTTGATTTTTTTGTCATCGATAAGGCACAACACCTGGCCTTTTTCCACCAACTGACCCTCTTTGACTAGAATGTCTACAACCTCGCCGGAAACTTGCGGCCGAATTTCGATTTCTACGGCTTCGATCAGACCAGAAACTTCAAGATCGCCTGGATCCGTCGTTTTGTCCTTACAGCCCCATGAAGAAAATATAAATAATAAGAGGACGGAAATAAAAAGGAGTCTGTGATGTTTGTTCATGTTGTCCTACTGTTAAAAAAGAATCTTATCATGAGTGACTATTTTTGTGAATACAACGTATAACATATCTAGAGCTGGTCTAATTATCATATGTGTTTTATGAGGAGAAGAGTGTGGTTAAAAGTAAGTCCCTCCAGAGATATCTCTATTTTCTTTTTTGTTTTTTAGGAATCCTATTTTTTTATACTTTTGGATTACCTGCGGTTCAGGACAACCCAGCCGATAAACCAGAAGCGGCCCAGTACGCTGTCACTAAAGCAAGTTCAGAGATCAAAGTGGATGGAATTCTGGATGATCCGGCATGGAACGATTGTGAAGTCATTAAGCTTCCCTTTGAGTGGATGCCGGGGGATAATGTTCCGCCTCCGGTAGAAACGGATTGCCTGGTCACATTTGACAACCGCAACTTCTATGTCGGCTTCCGATGCTTTGATCCCGATCCTTCAAAAATCCGGGCCCACCTTATGGACCGGGATTCAATGGAGATCTTTATTCAGGATGACCACATCTCTCTGCTCATCGATACATTTAGTGACGAACGCCGCGGCTTTCAATTCAGAGTTAATCCTCTGGGGGTCCAGGCGGACGCCAATTTCAGCGAACTGGAAGGATATGAAGATTTTTCATGGGATGCCATTTGGAAATCCGAGGCTAAGATTTTTGAATGGGGTTACGCCGTCGAGATTGCCATTCCCTTTAATCAGCTGAGGTTTCCTGAAACAGACGAAATCCAAACCTGGGGATTCCAGGCAGGGCGTTCCTATCCTCGAAATGTTCGCCACCGGATCAACTCCAATCGCCAGGATAGAAATATCACCTGTCTCCTTTGCCAGTTTAACAAAATTGTGGGGATCCAGGGCATATCTTCAGGCCTAAATCTGGAATTGGATCCGACCTTTACAGCCGTCAGAACAGATTCCAGGGATAATTTCCCAGCCGGAGACTTGAAGGCCGGGAAAATTATTGCGGATCCGGGAATTTCAGCAAGATGGGGAATAACACCCAATTTGATTCTAAATGCTACGGTCAATCCTGATTTCTCCCAGATCGAAGCGGATGTGGCGCAGATGGAGGTCAATACAAGGTTTGCTCTTCGCTATCCTGAAAAGCGGCCTTTTTTTCTTGAAGGGGCCGATTTTTTCCTTACGCCTATTGAAGCTGTCTTTACACGAACGATCGCCGACCCCTTTGGCGGAGTAAAATTTACGGGCAAAGTCGGGAAAAATGCCTTTGGTTTTTTTGGCGCCTATGACCAGATCAACAATCTCCTTTTCCCTTCAAATCAGGGATCCCTCTCAACGTCCTTGGATCAAGAGGTGGCAAGTGGTGTTGTCCGCTACCGCCGTGATGTGGGAGAAAACTCTACGATTGGCCTTCTTTATACAGGCCGTGCAGCGGATGATTATTACAATCATGTCGCGGGCTTTGATGGATTTTTCCGCCTTTCTCAAACCGACACCGTACAATTTCAGTATCTTCATTCCGAAACAAAATATCCTCAAGACATCGCTTTGACTTTCGGTCAGGATGAATCTCCTTTTAGCGGATTTGCGTTCACGACAAATTATTTTCACATGAGCCGAAACTGGCGTTATGGAGTGGACTACAGTGATCGTGTACCAGGATTCAGGGCGGATAATGGATATGTCCCCCGGGTGGATGTTCGGACGGTTAGCGGAAATTTTGGCCGTCTTTTTTGGGGAGAGAGAGACGACTGGTTCACTGTGCTCAACTTTGCTGTCAACGGCCGTGCGACCTGGGATCATGACGGGAATGTGACTGACCAACAAGTCAGTGTCCAAGGTATGTACCAGGGACCTCTCCAATCCACGGCTGTGCTGCAGTACAGCCGGAATAGGGAACTCTATTTGAAAGAATATTATGATTTAGATGGATTCACTCTCTATGGAGAGATGAAACCCGTCAATGGACTTCGCTTTCAATTGACGAGTGTCTTTGGGCATGCTGTTGATTATTCGAATGCCCGGAAGGCTAACCAAACGATGTTAGCTCCATTCGCAGAAGTGAGTTTGGGCCGGCACATAAACTTTAACCTCAGCCATACGTTTCAGCGGCTGGACCTCAAAAGAGAAAAAATATTTACAGCAAATCTGTCCCAGGTCCATTTTGTTTTTAATTTCAGTGTCAAGGTGTTTATCCGTGCGATTGTCCAATACCTCGATGTTTCTCGTAATCCAGACCTTTATCTTTCTCCCGTCCTTCCCAAAACACAAACTTTTTTCACACAATTTCTTTTTTCCTTTAAGCTCAATCCTCAAACCGTTTTCTTCTTGGGATATTCAGACAATTATTTAGGGATGACTGGATTGGATCTTATACAATCGGATCGCACATTTTTTGTCAAGATCGGCTATGCATGGACAAAGTGAGAGCAAAAATCACGTCCAGTCGAAACTCCAAGATTTATGTTCTAAGAATATGTGAAAGTGCAAATCGATATAAGTTTGGGCAAAAAATCGAGAAATGGCTCAAAATCTGATTCTTTTTCCCTAATAAATCATAAAAAATATGAGGTCAGAGGCAACCTTTTGTCCCTGAAATGCATCATGGTGGGTAAAGGAAAAAAATGTCAAACTTTGCGGCCGTTCAAACAAAAATTCGAGAAAGCTTATTGGCTGGCAGTTATGATAAAATAAGGCCCAAAGTGTTGGTCATGGATCACAGAAAAAAAGAAGACACAAATGTCAAAACTGATTTCGGGGATTCAGAACTTTTAAACAACTTGGTCAGGCGTTCCCGTGAAGGGGATTCCCAGTCTATGGGATTGCTCTATGAACAGTTTAAAGGACGGATGTTCAGCTTGGCCTATCGCTACACATACAATGCCGCATCTGCAGAAGATCTCCTGCAGGATATATTCATACGAGTATTCACGCATCTTGAAACCCTGGATAGGGACGAGGCATTTGCCGGGTGGATGTACCGAATAGCCGTCAACACCTGCCTCAGTTATCTGCGCAGCCACAAAAAAGTGCTGCAGCAGGCAGTTCCTTTAAGCAGCATTGAGTACACAGTTGGAGAGAACACTCAAAATGTGTCAGAAAAGATGCTGGAAAAGCCGCTAGAAGAAGCCATTCAGAGCCTTCCAACAAAGCTGAAGAGTGTGTTTTTGCTCCATGATGTTCAGGGCTTCAAACACAAGGAGATCGCTCAAATTTTGGGGTGCACAGTTGGTACCTCCAAATCACAGCTTTTTAAGGCTCGGATGAAGATCAGGCAAAAACTTGAGAAGAAACAACTCAGATGAGGAGACGAATATGAGATGTTCAGCCGCTTTGCAAAAAATTAGTGATTATGTGGACAATGAACTCAATTCTACCGAGAAACAATTGGTTGAGAAACATCTAGAGAGCTGCCCAGAATGTCAAAAACTTCACGAGGATTTTAAAAAAATTAAAACGGGGGCCCAAGGGCTTATGGAGTTTGCCCCTTCTGGACAAACGTGGTTTAAAATTGCTACCGGAATTAAAGAAAAGCAAAAGGAAGCTCTCCGTCCATCTCCCATCAGACAGAGGAGGTTTGTCTTTTCTCCCAGTTCGATGGGATGGGTGGTCAGTGCAGCGCTTCTTTTGATCATTGTTGTCGGGGCTCTAACGATAGTGCCAAAGCTCTCTACGCCTGTCGCCAATTCAGAGCAGTATGTTATCTCAAAACTGGAAGAAGCTGAACTCTACTATCAAAAGGCCATCGATGCGTTGTGGGAGGCTGTTTCTGTTCGAGAAGAAAATATTGATCCTCAGCTCTATGTCGTGTTTCAAGAAAATCTCGATATCATAGATGACTCTATTACGGCCTGTAAGGAAGCCATTCTCAGCAGGCCAAACAATTTAGATTCTCGGAATTTTCTGTTGGCTGCCTACAGAGAAAAAAGAGATTTACTGGAAAATATGATGACCATCAGTTCATCCCCTGTCGATCAGAGGGATGTGGGATCTATATATTAAAATGTTTAAGGAGGAACAAAAAATGAAAATGAAAGGAAATATGATTTCGATGGGCGTGTTGCTTGCACTCTTGGTGATGTTCGGCTTCAATCCGGTAGTTGCGGCTGAAAAGGTAAAGTTCGAGGAAAAATTCGAGAAAACCTTGGATCTAGTTAAAAACGGCAAGGTTATCATAGGGAATATTTCTGGAAATATCGATGTCAAAACTTGGGATAGAACACAGGTTCAGATCGATGCACTGAAAGTTTCAAGGGCCGCAACCCTAGCAAAGGCCAAAGAAGATATAACCAAAGTCGAGATCACGATCACTGAGGAAAACAGCACTCTGCGGATCAAAACAGAATACCCTAAAACAAAGAATAGAAATTTAAGTGTTTCCATCTACTACACATTGACGATACCTGAAAATGCGTCTCTTAATGCCACTACGGGCAGCGGGAATGTCACTTGTGAAGACATCAGCGGTGACCTCAAAGCCAATACAACCAGTGGGAATGTGACTGCAACTGGAGCAAAAAATGGCGCCTATCTCTCCACGACAAGCGGAAATGTCGAGGTCGATGATGTGATCGGGGATGTCAAACTTCATACAGTATCTGGAAGTGCGATCGCCAATGATGTCAAAGGTTCTGTAGATGCAGATACGACCAGTGGAAGCGTCGTGCTGACCAATATCACCGATGCAGATGAAATCGAGGGCATTGCCATGAGTGGAAAAGTCAAGTATGAGGGAGACATTTCTTCCAGTGGTTACTACCACCTCCAAACACACAGCGGTCGTGTCGAATTTGTTGTTCCGTCCAGTGCAGCCTTTGATTTGGATGCGAGAACCTTCAGCGGGAGTATCAACAGCGATTTTGATATCACAGTAAGAGGTAAGATAGATAAAAAATCTCTCAAGGGAAGTGTTAACGGTGGAGGTGCGGAAGTCAAGCTCAACGCCTTCAGTGGAAACGTCTATATCAAGAAAAAATAAGATACGCTATTCTGAAAGGCAATAATTAGAGGGACATTAATTATTGCCCTTTTTTTTGACTTTTTGTGGGGGCAGTGATAGGTTTGAAAACGATTGGTTGGGGAAGCAACCTTGTTAAATGTTTTTCAAAGATTCCCCTTATTGAATACTCCGGTTCAAAAAAGAGTATGTATAGAAGAGCGAAAGCCAGTGTCGATAAATTCCCAAATAATATTTCTTAAGAGAGAGGTGACACAATGCCTATAAAGATTTGGTATATCTGGATGATTTTTGCCGCACTTTTTGTGGTTGGAGAAATCTTTACAGCCGGATTTTTTCTCCTATGGTTTGGCGTTGGTGCGGCTGTCGCAGGTGTTCTCGCTCTTTTTGGCCTGGGATTTGGTTGGCAGTTGGGAGCTTTTGTTTTTGTTTCAGGCGTCTTATTTGTCGTTTCCCGGAAGTTCGCAGAAAAGTTCACTAAAAAACAACCGCCTGGAATCGGTGCCGATCGAGTTATAGGCAAGGAAGGAATTGTTCTCGAAGAGATCGATAATTCCAAAAGCACGGGACGTGTTCGGTTAAAAAAAGAGGAATGGCGTGCGGAAAGCGATACAGGGGAAGTCATTCCTGTGGAGAATCAGGTTAAGGTCATCCGTCTGGATGGTACCCACCTGGTCGTAAAATTAATAAAAGAGGAGGAATAAATATGGAAATCTTGCTTGCTACTTTAGCCGTAGTCATATTTATTGTCGCGGCGACAGGATTAAAGATAGTCCGTCCTTGGGAAAAAGGGCTTGTAGAACGTTTGGGCAAATACCAGAGAACGGTCGGCAGTGGTCTCACCCTCATCATTCCTTTTCTGGAAAGACTCCTTAAGGTCGATATGCGGGAACAGGTGCACGATGTCCCTCCACAGGGCGTGATCACTAAGGACAACGTCGTCGTCGAAGTGGATGCCGTTGTTTACTACGAGGTGACAGATCCGACAAAAGTGACCTACAACGTGGCCAATTTTTATATGGCGGTCACGAAACTTGCGCAAACCAATCTAAGAAATTTGGTAGGTGACATGGCATTGGATGAGTCCCTTACATCAAGAGAAACGATCAATACGCAGCTTCGTCAGATTCTAGATGATGCCACGGATAAGTGGGGTGTCAAGGTCACTCGAGTGGAACTTCAGAGAATCGAGCCTCCTGTGGATGTCACCGAGGCTATGCACCGTCAGATGAAGGCCGAGCGTGAAAGACGTGCCGTGATCCTGGAAGCAGAAGGAGCAAAAAAATCGGCCATTTTGAAAGCCGAAGGTCAGGCTGAAGCGATAAAAAAAGTGGCTGATGCCGATAAATATGAAAAACTGACTGTGGCCAAAGGAGAGGCTGAAGCCATTGAAAATGTTTACGGGGCTATTCACCGGGGGAATCCGACAGACGATCTTATTGCCATCAAGTACCTGGATGCGCTGCAGAAAATTGCCGATGGGAAATCCACAAAAATCTTCCTTCCAATTGAAACGGCAGGTGTGTTGGGCAGTATTGCCGGGATCGGCGAAATTTTAAAGGAGAAAATCACGTCGGAAACAGAAGTGAAATAAAAGATCTGCTCACGTAACAAAATTTGAAGAGCCCGCTGTTACAGCGGGCTTTTCTTTTTAAGCGATCTTTCTTGACCGTAAGCAGGAAAATAAGTAGGATACTTGCTTTTGGGCGCAGTCTCAGTTAGCGGGAAATATTTTTCTAAAAGGAACAGCAAACAATTATGAAGCAAAAAACAGGAATATTAAAGAACAAAATGGGCCGGCGGAGTTTTATTGGGGGGTCGCTGACAGCTTTTGCTGCTGCCGGTTTGAGAGGAAAGGACAAATTATTCCATGTCGACGGACAGGAAGAAACTCCCCAAGGCAAGATAAAAGAATACCGGACACTCGGCCGTACGGGATTTAAGTGTTCTGATATCAGTTTTGGCAGCAGCGGTGTAACGGACCCGGCCTTTATGAAGGCGGTTCTCGATGCCGGAGTTAACTACATCGATACCGCAGAGAGTTATGTTCGAGGTCAGGTTGAGCGGACGATCGGTTTGGCCATGAAAGGCCGGGACCGAAAATCTGTTTTCATCTCCACAAAGTTCGGCTTAGGAAGAGACCGGTCGAAACAAGCATTGAAAGACAGGGCTTTAAAATGTCTGGAAAGGCTGGATATAGACTATATTGACTGCCTCATGATCCATATGCCGTCAACTGTTGAGGCTCTGAAAACCGAGGGCTTTCATGCTGCGGTGAAAGATTTGAAGGCTGAGGGCAAGGTGCGGTTTTGCGGTCTCTCCAACCACGGACCTCAGTGGGGAGATGTCCCAGAAACTATGGAAAAAGTTCATGGAGCTGCCGCCGAAGATGGCCGTTTTGACGTGGCTCTTCTTGTCTATAACTTTGTGCAGAAGGAAATGAGTGAGAGGATACTTAAAACCTACAAGGCAAAAAACGTAGGCACAACGATCATGAAGTCGAATCCCGTGTTGAATTATGATGAACGGAAAGTAGAGGCCGACAAATTAATAGAATCAGGCCGAGAATTGCCCCAGGGGACAAAGGATTTATTGGCCAGACTCAAAGCCAGGTCTGATTTAATGGATGGATTTAAAACTAAATATAATCTTTCAACCTTCGATGAAA
Source organism: uncultured Eubacteriales bacterium (assembly GCA_964633715.1). GTDB lineage: Bacteria > Acidobacteriota > Aminicenantia > Aminicenantales > Aminicenantaceae > JAUWVG01. The sequence goes on along the minus strand of CAZWHQ010000011.1, from coordinate 14,641 downwards.
TTCGCAGCGCGGTCATCCGGTTTGTCATCAGCAATCCCGATGTCCACTGTGTGTGTCCCACCATTCTGACTTTTGATGACTTAGAGTTTTATGTGTCCCTTTCAGGCAAAAGATTGACACATACAGAGAGCCAAATGCTGGCTGATTATACCTCTGTTTGTGGTGAATTCTACTGCCGGCATGCCTGCGGAGAATGTGAATCCCAGTGCCCATACGGTGTGCCTGTAAACACCATCATGCGCTACAGCCACTACTTCTCAGCACAGAGGCGTGAAAAACATGCGATGGTCAAATATGCCTCAATGCCTTCGCAAAAAGCGGACCTCTGCTCCCAATGTGTTGGATACTGTCAAAAGGCCTGCCCACACAATGTTCCCATTCAGGGCCTGCTGATGCTGGCCCACCGGAATCTTTCCCTGGTGTAAAAAATTCAGGCTAAAAGGTTATAGTTCTCCAGTCGCTCTTTTTCAATATTTCGGTCAGAGGAACTCCCATGTATTGGACATCCAGGCCTAAACTTTCCAATTTATCGGCAACACCATAGATGTCGGCACATGCTTTACAAGCAAAAAGCTCGACACCCTCTTCTTTCATTTTAAGAAGATAGTCCTGGAGTTCCTTATCCTCAGCGAGAAGTTTAGAGGAGGCTCCCCAGACAAGAAACCGCACGGTTTTCCACCATGCCTGACGTTTGGCATTATATGTGTACATAAACACCATGTTTTTTGCGACATCCTTGTCTCCACTTGTCCAGACTACAAGGAGTTTGTCCGGCTGGTTGATGTTGGTATCTTCAGTTAAACATGTGCTGTGAAGATTGGATGAAATAAAATAAAACATACAGATTAAACCAACGAAAACAATTTTAAGTCTGATCAATGTTCTCTCCTTTTTTACTTGGTTTTATATGACTCCTAAATATATAGTTTTAATAAAGTATATTGGGATTTTTAAATTTATTCAAGCTAAGAAAAAGACTTGCTGGCTGCAGGTGGAGAGTGATAAATTAAGGATAATAAATTAGAGAGGCAAACCATGGATTTTTACAAACTGTCCTTTCCTGAAGCTCCCCTTATTAAAATTACTCCTCCTGGGCCAAAATCTAAAGAGATGCTTGATTTTCAATCGTCCCGTGAAAGTTCGGCTGTCTCTTATCCGAGAGGATTGCCCATGGGGCTCAGTCAAGCTAGGGGTGCGACAGTCGAAGATGTCGACGGAAACATCTATATCGATTTTTTTGGCGGGGCCGGTGTTCTAAATGTCGGATATTCCAATCCCGATGTCCTGGCCGCCGTGTCCGGGCAGCTTGGCAGACTTACACACTCTCTCGATGTCCCCTCTCCTCCTCGCATGGATTTAGTCAAAGTCCTCACATCTCTGTTGCCGGATGCTTTGGGGAAGGTCTTCTTTGGCGGTCCTACAGGTTCAGATGCCGTAGAAGCGGCCGTCAAACTGGCCAAATATAACTCCCAAAGGACCAATTTGATTGCTTTCCAGGGTGGGTATCACGGGATGACGTCAGGAGCTCTATCGCTGTCCAGCGGACGGTATTTTAAAGAAGATTTTCTGCCTTTGCTCTCGGGTGTGCATTTTGTTCCCTACGCCTATTGTTACCGCTGTGCTTTTGGGAAAAATCCACACAGTTGTGAAATCGACTGTGCCAAATATCTTGATTATATCCTGGAAAATCCACATTCCGGAGTGGCCAAACCTGTGGCCGTCATCATCGAAGCTATCCAAGGGGAGGGGGGCTCTATTGTGCCACCTGACCGATTTCTCCCGATGATTAAGGACATCTGCTTGAAACACAGCGTTCTTCTCATTGTCGATGAAATACAGGCCGGATTTTGCCGTACAGGAAAAATGTTTGCTTTCGAACATTTTGGAATTGTCCCAGATATTATGACTATGAGCAAAGCGCTCGGTGGAGTTGGTCTTCCCATTTCAGGAATTGCCTATAGAAAAGATCTCGACACCTGGCCTCCAGGCAAGCATATCGGTACTTTCCGCGGGAATGTTTTAGCTTTTGCTGCAGGCCATGCCGCGTTGAAATTCATGTTGGAAAACAATCTTGCCCGCTATGCCCTCAATCTTGGAGAAAAAATGCTGTCCTGGCTAAAAGAAATCGAGAAGGATTCTAAAATTATTGGTGAAGTGCGAGGGAAGGGTTTGATGCTAGGGATAGAGCTTGTCAAGAACCAGGACACTAAAGAACCGGCGCCTGAAATGGCCAGTCAGTTAAGGACAATCTGCCATCAACATGGTCTTTTAGTAGAGATTGGAGGCCATTTTTCCAATGTGGTCCGTTTTCTTCCCCCTCTTATCTTGACGGAGGATTTAGCCCTCAAAGGTATAGAAATATTTGAAGATGCTGTTAAAAAAGTTGAGGGCCCGCATTAGTTCGAGGAGGCTGGCGCTTCAGCTTCCAAAACGAAGTAATCCGAAATCCGAATATTGTATTTTTGTGGATTTAAGGGCTTTATGATTTGTCTTTTTGATCCGATCTGGTCAGATTGTGAAACCCTTAGATCTACAGTTTCTCCATCGATCTTATTCCCTTGGCTGTCCGTGATGAGTTTGACTTTTGGCAGAAGGAGGGAGGACAGATCGGAAAAAGCCTCGATAACAATCCCGAGCTCTCCTGAACTGAGTGCGACAAGTGATCCAATAGGGTACACACCGACCATATTTGTGAAGACTTTTAGCAGATAAGGATTAAATTCTTCTCCACTTTTTTCCAGCATCATGCTCAGCGCCTCATGCCTAGTAAAGGGCCTTTTTCTGTAAGGCCGGTCGGTGGTTACGGCGTCAAAAAAATCGCAAATTTCGACAATTTGACTGTAGAGATTGATGGTATTTTTCTTCCACACTTTAGGGTATCCAGATAAATCTGTTTTTAAATGATGTTCCAGAGCAACATATAAGGCCCGCACGGGCAAATAGCTCAGCTCCTTGAGGCGAACCAGAATTTGTGCACCAAGATAGGGATGTCTTTCAATGATCTCCCTTTCCTGTTCGGTCAAGCGGCCTGGTTTATCCAGAATCTCTTTAGGGATATCCAATTTTCCGATATCATGGAAAAAGGATGCAATGCCCAGTTCCATCAATTCTTGTTTGTCGAGTCCCAGCCGCCTCCCCAGACACATGGAGAGGACGCAGACATTGATAGAATGATTCAAGGTGTACTCATCGTAGTTTTTGATGTTGGACAGGCCAACCATAAAGGTTTCGTCTTGGATGATAAGATTGACGATAGACTGCATGAGCCTGCGTGTTGTTTTGAGATGAACCCTTTTCTGTTCCTTTTCTCGTTCAAAGACTTCCCTCAAATGTGTGATGCTTTTAAAAAAGACCTTTTTTGCCAGTTTTTTGGCATCCTTTTCTTCCAGATCGGAGAGCTTTTCAAAAGGATGGAGTTTTTCCAGAAAGATATGTTCCATCCTCTGGGTTTTGAGCTGCTCTTGGAAGACCTCAAACGGGTGATCTTCTGCTTCAGGCGTGTTGGCAAAAAAGACAATAAAGGCTTTGAGTTCATTTTCGATAAGCTTAGGATCAAAACTGATAATTCCAATTTCTTTTTTCTTGAATTCAGCAGCTAAAAATTTGAAACTTTCATATGTAGCAAAATCATATTTGATCCTGACCGAGTTGAAGAACAGGGTGTTTTCCCGAAGCTGAAGTTTGGCTTCACTTTCATTATGAAGAGCGTCCTGAATAAACGTGAACAGGACATTAACCTGTTTTATCAAAGTCAGATTATTGGGCTCATAGATCTGGGCTGTCTTCATGGACGAAGTCAGCCTAACGAGGATGTCCTGACCTTTTTTTGCCAGGTTGTCACCATCTACAGTCACATAATCCTTTTGTGTTTTAACCTGGTTGAACATTCTATAAAACCTTGATCTCTCTATACTGGCTTTTTCGGGCAATCAGCTTTCGAAGAGTTAATCTACAAGTTTTCCTAATCCGTTTTTTCTTTAAAAGAGATCCCTCTTTAAGGATTGTCACGGCTTCTGGAGTGCCCATAGTTTCTAATGCGGCCACCACACAGAGCCGGGTTATGAGTGCTTTTTTGGATAAAAAGAAGTTTCGTTTTGTCAGAATGGAATGGAACAGATGATTGATCTTTTCGCAGGGATTCTGAGCACAATAGTTTAGCAAAATCCTTTTTTCAGACCGGCATTTTTTATCAAAATCTTTTTTTTGTATGATGCCGCAAATTCGCCTTACAGTTTCAGGATTGCCAAAGTGATTTAAACTGGAGGCGGCCGCGATTCTGATTTGTTCCTCATTGTCCTCTAACAAATCGAGAAGGATTTTGTCCCCATCCTTGTGTTGAATAATTCTTAAGGCTTGAATAGTTTCCAGCCTGATGGCTTTATCACTATGGATCGCAAATCTTTTTAGATACAAAAGAGCATGCGTTTTATTAATTTTTCCCAGAATAGAAATGATTTCCCTCGCCAATGAGACATGGCCATTCTGGGCGAAATCGACAAGTGTATCTATGTGTGTCTCACCGATTTTAAGCAGAAGATAAGATATGCTGCTCCTGGCATTGAGATCTTCAGTTTTTTCCCAAATATTTATCACTGTGGAAATAGATTCGGGGCATAAAATGTGAAGGTAATCGAGGAATGGATTTAAGTTTTGGACTTTTCCGTCTAAAAAGAGTTTTTCCAGCTCTTGAAATGCGGACTTGTCCTTGGCTTTTTTGATGATCCTATCCAGCAGCAGCAGTTTATCACTGGCCAAATCAGCAACAACATCCTTTAGATCAATTATCTGATTCAGGATGAGAGATGCCTGAGAAAAGTTTGCGTGTTCGACTGCATCCTGGAGGTACAAGTCAAGCACATTAAGAGTTTCGGAAAATTGATGTTTGCGCTCCTCTAGAAATAAAACCTCGAACAGCAGCGTGATGAGTTTTCGGATTCGGGAACCTTCTCGATCATCGACCACCAACTTCTCAATTTCCGGGTGATCGCTTTTTGTGATGGCCGCTGCTTCTGAAACTTTGTTTTCTTTCGAACGGATTGTATTCCGTCCTGCAACGAGATCTTTTCCCGGATCCATAGCGAGAATTTCCATGTGTTTGTCGATGTCATCCTTGTCTTTTTGTGTCAGTTCTATCTTGCCAGTCGTGAGATTGTCCATCTCCGCGAATAAATCACTCCCCGGATTGCTGTTGCCTATGTTCTTATCCAGAAATTCATCCAAAGCAAAATAGCGGATGTGGGAAAAATCTTTTTCCCATAGCGATTGGATAATATCGCTTTCTTCTTCAGGTAAGTCGGCATTCTTTTTTACCATCTCAAGAAATTCTCCGATTTCTTCGAGATCTAATCCCTCATGAAACGAGAGTTCCCGCATCCCGTCCTTATAGAGAAGAAAGGGAAAACTTTTCTTTTTTTCTCCATCTTCATGGAGTATCTCTTCATTAAAAGAAAGGGAAAATTCGTGAATGCGGATTTTCATTTCTTCGTATTCGCTCAAGAAATCCATCAATTTTTCGGAAAAAATCGTTGTGGTATTAATGACAGCCGGATTCTCGATGGGATAAATTTTCAAGGCCGAATAGGCTCTAATCAAGGACTGGATGATATCCTTAACTTTAGCACTTTCGATTGTCTCGGGCGCAGAGATTCTTTCGTTTTTATCATGTTTTTTTTGAGTTGGTGTTTCTGCACGCATCATATTTATTCTGGTTCTTCTTCCTTTTTACCTTTATGAAGGAGCAGCAGTCTGGAAAATGGTGACTCTATTCTTTCCTTCAGTTTTTGCGGTATAGAGTGATTCGTCTGCAAAGGCGATCAAATCTTCGGGAGTCAGACCATGATCGGGAAAAGCGCAGAGACCGATACTTACCGTAACCTGAGAAATGCTATTTTTTGAAGGGTGGACTTCGAATTCATAATATTCGATATTCTCCCGGATGCGTTCGGCCACCGCCCATGAATTTTCACTGTTTGTTTGAGGAAGGATAACGAGAAATTCCTCTCCACCGTAGCGCCCGATGATGTCGGATGGCCTGATGATTTCCTGCATCAGCATGGATAGAGTTTTAAGAACTTTATCTCCGACAACGTGTCCGTAGTTGTCATTGAGCGATTTGAAATCGTCGATGTCGATCATCAGGATACTAAGTGGATGATTGTACCTCTGACAGCGGTAGAGCTCCTGTTTTAACCTTTCCTTGATATAAGCGTGATTGTACAATCCCGTGAGACCATCCTTAGCTGCCAGTTGTGCCAGAGTTTCGTTATCGCCTTTCATCGAATGAGATTGCTGGTGGACCTGATCGAGTTTTTCCTGCAGGTTGACAAGTTTTTCATTGAGGATCTGATGAATAATACCCGAGTCGGCATCGAATGAATTCTTATTGGGCATCTCTCCTGTTTTTGTTTCATCGCCTCTTTTGTTTGAGTAGTAGGCCTTTTCGAGTAAACCAAGGCCAAAGAGGGAGATGAACAGGATGACAACCATACCGACTGCCAGAATAGCTTTTTCTCCAGGATTAATGCCCATTTTTGCTAAGAATTCGATGAATGGATCGCTCAAAGAGGAATACATGAGGAAGAGTGAAGAGAGAAAAATAACGGCCCAAAGTCTAAAGCGCATGCTTTTAGAAATAAGGGGAATTTTTTTTGCCATAGTTATGCCTTTTAGGTTAAGTGTCGGAGGTATCTTCTCAGACTCTTCCCCGCCGTACAATCGCCGCCGGAGATGAAATCAAGGGTGATATTTGAATTCCCCTTCTCACCCCTAACGAGGAAAAAATAATCCTATTTTGAATAACGCCAAGAATTGAGGTCAGCACCCCTGGGAGCGGACTTGAGGATGCGCTCAACGATCTTGGGGGCGAACATCTGGTGGTAGCGCAGACGTGAAATGGCGTTTGGCTGGGTGTGATCCCCGTTCCAGCAGTGTTCGGCGCGGTCACCATAGTCGATCTCGCCGCTATAGTAGGGATCCTTTGTGTTCTCGAGGAATTCCTCTGTCAGATAAACAGCATTATTCAAATAGTAAGTATCCATGTCCCCACAATAGATATGGATTTTATCTTTGAGTTTAGGGCCGATTTTCCCCCAATCTCTCTCGAGGATATAACGAAGATCGTAGTTTTCTCGCCAGTATTCGGCAACGTCTTTGTCTATAACACCGGTCAGCTTGTTCCAGATAGGTTTTGGATATCCGTCTTGGCCAACCGGTGAATAAACTGCCTGCCAGATGTCCCATTGATCTCCGGATCGAGAATGAGTTCCGATGACGAGCTCTCTAAAATTCATGTCTTCTAGAGTGGTGCTGATCTGTCCCAGATAATTCCTGTTCCCCGGGCGTCTGGTTTTTTTCCATGTGCCGTCGATGTAATAGGCGTTTTTATCTTCGTAGATGTTAACGAGCGTGTAGGCGCGGAAATCAATCGGATCCGGGCAAGCGGCATAACAACCGTTGTACTCGTCAGGGTAAAAAACTTGAGCCGCTAGGGCTTCCCAACCACCAGTGGATCCGCCATAGAGGAAACGGGCCCAGCCTTCGCCAATTCCTCGAAATTGTTCTTCGATATAGGGGATCAATTCATACGTGATGGCATCGCCATATGGACCCACATTTGCCGAATTGACGGCATAGGAATCATCATAGTAGGGATTGGCGTGTTGAATTTGGATGATCAGAAAGCGAGGAAAATCCGGTCCCGTCCACATCTGGTAGAACTTGTAGGCATATTCCTGCACGGTCTTGTTATATCCCGGCCAATCGAACCGCTCGCTGTAAGTTGGTTCGAGATCTGGATCCGGGGGAGTTTCCCGAAAGCCGCTGAAGGTGTAGGGGAAGTGTCCGTGGTTGATCACCAGTGGATAACGGGATTCTGGATGCCTGTCAAATCCTTCGGGAAGAAGAATGTGGGCGCCAAGAAACATAGGCCTTCCCCAAAATTCTGTCAGAAGTTGGCTCTGAATTTTTATGTGTTTGATGTATTTTGTCTCGGGAGGATCGGGAATGGGAGGAATTTTTTGATCGAGGAGGACAGTGAGCATCTTGTCTTCAGCTGGATTTATAGTGACCTTTTGTGGGGTGCTGTAGAAGTTGCCTGGCTTCCGGTTCCAGTGTTGCCCTTCTCCCTTATCCATAGGAAGTTTGACTGTGTGTCCATCCGCACGAAGGAAGGTTTCGTATTGGTTTAATAATCCTTGAATGATGTAAGTGCCGGGTGGGATTTCGGAGATACGGGGTACAGGATAGCCAAAAACACTCTCGTCAAAAAGAGCGGCATTACCAGGTTTGAGACCATAGACATCTATTCCAAAGATAAGCTGAGTGTTGGGTCCATCTCCAATTTGAAAACGCGGTTCCTGGCTGTCGTCTTTAGAAATCATTAAAAGCATCCGGCCGTCGAGAGGTTCTTGACTGAGTGATTCAGAAAAGGATAGGCTGAAGCTGAATTTTGCGGCCCTATTCTGTCCCCCCTTCTGACAGGAATTTAAAAAGAAAACCGCAATAATCAAAGATAAGAATATAAATCCATTTTCTTTTAGACTTTTACTAACCATTTTTCCCTCCAATTTTTAGAATAATTGTTTTTACTTTCTTTAATCTCAATCTCCATGAGGATTGTACTTTTGGATTTTGCTGGTGGAGATGCCGTATTGGATTAAGCCGGAGACAATAATAAGGGCGCAGATGATTCCATCTAAGACAGGAGCACCCGCTGCAGCTTGTAAGGATTTATCTAGGCCAGTTAATCCAGCACATCCCAGGACGAGTACTTCTGCAGCGTCTTTTTCGACTGCTTTTCTGGCCACTTCAATATATATGGTTTTTTCGTTGTCCTTTTGTTTTGTTTCCTGAGGCGCCCTAACCGAGGCGAGGGCTCTTTCCAAATGATATTTTCTGGCCAGATCCTCTTTGTTGGGAATGGAGTGGATTGAATCGGAGATAACTGAAAACTTGTGTCCCAACATGGAGGCGATTTTCATTGAAGCTTCTCCGATGCCGACCACGGGCTTTGAAGTGATTTCTTTCATCACATCTATGTTGGGATCGCTGTGGCAGGCAATGATGAATCCATCGAAATCCTCTTCGTTTTCTCTGAGGAGTCGGATCATACCTGGAGCGGTTTGGGAAACATCCTCGTACGTTTCGATAAATTCTGGAGCACCAGGTGTCGGCAGGCAAACGACCTCATATCTCGCCCCTGCAAAATCCACGGCTGTCTTAGC
>CAZWHQ010000011.1:0-5320 GCA_964633715.1 uncultured Eubacteriales bacterium | reverse complement strand
GTTGAGAATTGATTGCGGCCCTCCAGATAATCCTTCATCAGCTTAAAAAAAGCGCTGCTCAAAGCTAAAATGGCTATTAAATTCGGGAGAGAACACACGGCAACTGAAATATCGGCAAAAACCCAGAGTTTGTCCACATGGGCCACGCCGGCAAAGGCCACTCCGGGTAGGAGGTAAAACCACTTTAAATAAGTTATGGCCCTTTTCCCAAAGACGTGGGTGACAGCATTTTCGTAATAGATGAAAAAGCCGATCTGTGTGGTGAGGCAGAATGTCAGAATGGATATTGAGAGGAGTGCATTGCCCAGGTTTTGGGAAAAAACGCCCGAAAAAGCGGCCATAACAAGCTCAATGCCGGATTCCCCGCTGGAGAGTACTCCTGTTGAGAGGATTGCAAACGAAGTGATGGTACAGATAACCAGAGTGTCGACAAAGACTTCAAAAGCCCCCCAGATTCCCTGCTTAAAAGGATGTTCAGTGTTGGCTGTGGCATGGGCCATGGGTGCTGTTCCTAATCCTGCCTCATTTGAAAGCATGCCCCGCGACATCCCCGTCTGTATGGCTTTGGCAACTGTAGCCCCCGCAAATCCTCCAGCCACAGGGGCTGGGGATAAGGCGTGTTTAAATATAAGGGCAAAGACTTCAGGAATTTCTTGGAAATTGATAAAAAAGATAGCCAGTCCGGCTGAGAAGTAGATGACAGACATTAGGGGAACAAGTTTTTCACAGAATTGGCCGATACTTGAGATGCCCCCGATGATCACAACTCCTGTAATCACAGCCATGATTCCTGTGATGATGTAGGGATTTAATGTGTAACTGGATAAAAAAGCGCGTCCGACGGTGTGACTTTGGATGAGAGTGGCTGTCAGAAGAGCATTGATCAGAACGCCGATACTGAACAATTTGGCCAAAAAGCTCCATCCCAAAGCCTTTTTAATGTAAAACATGGGACCGCCGTGGAGATTTCCCTTTTCGTCAACTTCTCTGTAATGGACAGCCAGTGTGATCTCTGCGGTTTTTGTCATCATTCCTAAAAGAGCCAGGATCCACATCCACAAAATAGCCCCTGGACCTCCTACCGATAGAGCCGTGGCGACACCGGCAATATTTCCCATGCCTACGGTACTGGCAAGAGCCGTGGTTGTGGCCTGGAATGGGGTCATCTTTCCCCGGCCCGTTTTATCCGATTTTTTGAAAATATTCCCGAAGGTGTTAAACCAGATCAGACGAAACTGCCTCACCTGAAAAAAACCTGTCTTGAAAGTGAAATACACGGCAACCGCGGCAATAAAAATCAATGTCCACGGCCCCCAGAGGATATCGCGTATCCTTAAGGCGTAATCCAGTATTTTTTCCATAGCTTTTGAGCGGTTGTTCTGATGACGGAAATAGTTTCAATAACGGCCTCTTCTGTTACATGAGGAGAAATGGCGACAAGCCGCAGGTATGTTTTGTTGTCGAGACGTGTGATAGAGATCGTTCTTTGGCCATCCGCCAGAATCTGCTTGTAGACAAAATCCTGTAGTTCATCGAGGTGTTTTTGCGGGAATCCTTTGGGGCTGATACGCAGACAGAGGATGCCTGTATCGGGTTTGTGCACCAGTTCAAAATCCTCTTGTTCCTGCAAATAGAGGAAGATTTGTTTGATTGTTTGGAGTGGTGATTTTAAAACCTTCATTGTTTTTTTCATACCCATGTGTTTGAGAGAGCAAACAAGAGCAAGGGCTGAAAGCGGGCGTGTTGTGGGGGGAGATTTTAATCCCGGGGAAGGGGTGGACTCCTCCTGCCTGTTAAAGTAGTCCCCGTGAATGGTCATTCTTTTGAAGTTGTCCCCTTGTCTCACGAAAAAAAGGGAGCTGGGAATGGCTACACGCATCTGTTTATGAGGATCCCAGGAGACAGAATCGGCAAGTTCAATTCCCTTGTAGAGGTGTTTCCATTCCGGCACAAGGCAGTAGGCCAATCCATAGGCCCCATCGACATGAAGCCAAATTTTATGCTCCGCACACACATTGGCGATGGCTTCAATTGGATCGACCGATCCAGTGGATGTTGTGCCGGCTGTGGCAGTGACACAGAATATCTTCCGTGTATCTTTCAGGTTATGGATTGTTTTTTCCAGGAGGGACACATCCATATGACGGTTTTTATCGACTGGGATCGGAATGAGGCTTTGATCACCAAGTCCCAGCGTCCGCACCCCGTGGCGAAGGGAAAAATGGGCGTCACTTGAGGCCAATACAGCAAGACTCCCGGGATCATAAAAACCTTTTATTCCATCATAAGAGAGATCAAATCCCTCTTTTTCAGCTTGTCTGTGCAGGGCCATGTAGAGAGCCTGCTGGTTGGCATACGTTCCACAATACATAAATGTGGCATCCGATCCGGGGGCCAGATCAAATAAGCGGCATAAAGCCTGGCAGCAGAGCTCTTCCAGCATCGCTCCTCCCGGAGAGACCTGCCAGTTGGTCACACCCTGGTTAAAATCCAGAGCGATTTTAGCTCCTAAACGAGCTCCCTCTTCCGGGAAGGCGTTAAACATGGATTGAAATTCAGGCCTGTCATAGTTCATCAGATGGGGGATAAGTTTGTTTTCGATCTGCTTTTGTAGGGTGTCCAGCGGAATGCTTCTCTCTTGAAAATCAACGAGGGATTTTAGATCTTTTTCTACCAGATCGGGAGGGGCACCTGAGTATATTGGATTGGACTCTTTCTTTTTTTTCATGTGTCAGTCTTTGAGTTTGCGGTGAAGATAACGGCCTCTTCCTTTCTGAGCAGAACAGAACCCACCGTCTACAATCAACTCTCCACGGGAAAAAACTTTTTCGATTTTCCCGGTGATTTTAAAACCTTCATAAGCCGACCAGTTGGTAGCCATATGATGAGTTGCCTTTCCCATTATCCAAACTTTAGAGGGGTCAAAGAGCACAATATCGGCATCAGACCCTTTGGTCAAGTATCCTTTTTGTGGAGCCAGCCCAAAGAGTCGAGCAGGTTGAGCAGACACAACTTCAACGAACCTCTGGAGAGAAAGCTTCCCTTTGACCACACCTTCAGAATAGAGGATGTTTAGACGCGGCTCGATGCCAGGAATGCCATTGGGGCATTTATCAAACCTGGAAACGCCCATAAGTTTGGCTTCCCAAGAATAGGCGGCGTCATCTGAACTGACCATAGAAATCCTTCCGTCTTTAAGTCCCTCCCATAATTTATCTTGTATCCGGGAATTTCTCAATGGGGGGGAGCAGATCCATTTGATGCCGTCTTCTCGTTCGAGTTGAAAATCCGTAAATATAAGATAGTGTGTGCATGTCTCGGCATGAACATGAAGTCCATCCTTTTGAGCTTGATGTACCAGTTCGATGCCTTTATCTGAGGCCATATGGACTATAAATAGCCTGCTGTCCGTTTCCCTGGTCATGTGAATAGCCCGCTCGATTGCCCGTGTCTCTGCTTCGACCGGACGGCTTTGTGCATGAAAGATGGGTTTTGTCTGCCCTGATTTAAGGATCGCCGAGACATTCTTTTCGATTGTTTCGTTGTCTTCGGCATGGACCAAAAGTTTTCCACCGGCTTTCCCAAGAGCGGCAAGAATAAGCTTGAGTTTTTCATCCTCTATTAAAAGTCCTTCTTGCCGGTAAGTCATGTAGCATTTGATAGTGGGGGCTCCTCCTTTGACCATTTGCGGGATTTCTGAAAGAGTTTGGGGTGTGGGGTCGGTGATCACGGGGTGAATACCCCAGTCGACGAGTGCTTGTCCTTGGGCCTCAGCTTTTTTGTGGACAAGGGTTTCCTGAAGGGATTGGCCTTTTTGCTGGTTTGCAAAATCGATGATGGACGTAACGCCTCCGTAAGCGGCAGCCAGAGTGCCTGAATAGAAGTCATGGACACTGACTGTGTTCATGAAGGAGTCGTTAAAATGGACATGGGTATCAACAGCCCCGGGAAAAACAAGGAGGCCTCGGGCGTCGAATTTTCGGTCGGCCTTATAATCTATAAGGTTTCCTATCTCTGCGATGTGTTCTCCCTGAATAAGGATATCTTGAACGGATATCTCTTGAGGTGTTACAACCCTCCCCCCTCTTATGAGTGTTGTTTGTGGTTGTGTCACAGCCGATGTTTAAATATCTGGGATGCTATATCCTAAATCTGCAGACGCTTTTATTGCAGTCTGCTCATCAATACGTTCATTAAGTCTTGAATAGCCGAGGAGCAGGCACCAATCGGCTATGGCATTGATCACCCGGGGGATTCCTCCTGAACTCTCCCAAATAAGCCGGAGGGCTTCGTAAGTGAAAATTTTTCTTCTTGCCCCAGCGACATGAAGCCTGTAATTGACATATTTTTCAGTATCGACTTTCCCCAGCTCGTCGATGTGATATTTAAGGACGATTCTCTGGTTGATCTGTCTAAAATTTTTAATCTTCTCTTGGAGTTGGGTCTGGCCGAAGAGGAGAAGCGTTGTCAAGAAACGGTCATTGAGCTGAACGTTGAGAAGAAGACGGACCTCTTCGAACGTGAGGGGATCCAGTATGGTTTGGGCCTCGTCGACAATAATGATGGTGTGCTTGCCCCCATGGAGGTTGGAGTAGAAACGATCATTGAGGGCTTCGAGGAGTTCATTTTTGCTTGGCGAGGAAGAAGTTTTAATTGAAAATTGAAAACAGATTTCCCTCAGCATTTCAGCGGGATTGAGCTGCGGGTTGGTCACGATGGCAAAATCAAAGATGTTTCTTGGGAGGATCTCGAAAATAAGGCGGCTGATCACTGTTTTGCCGCAGCCGTATTCGCCCGTAAGCATGGCGGCGCCTTTGTTTTCCTTAATGGCATAGATCAAAAGAGCGGCAGCTTCCAAGTGCTGCTCAGAAAGATAGACAAAGCGCGGATCGGGGGTGTTCTGGAATGGTTTTTCTTTGAGGCCCCAGTACTCTTCGTACATTATTTATGTTGAAAATTTTACCGTTTAAGTAAACAGAATTGTATGCAAAACCCTCCCCCCTGTCAACGGGGCCTGGCCTGCATAACCTGTCTTATTTTCGCAATTTTGTAGCAAAATGACAAAAATTGTCACTATTTTGCGGAGTTTAATGACAATGATTGTCAAATAAAAAAATAGGGCTTGACAATCCCATTTTTAAATAGATATATTTGAATTTCTCGTTGAGAAAATGAGCCTTTAGCGGGGCAAGATGATTTTATGTCAGAACGGATTATTTTCTTTTATGCGTTCAGCAACGAGGGGGTGATGCCTATATGGGGGAAACAATAAAATTTAAAACTGGTACTAAAATTTATTTTTTTTAGGAGGAAAAAATGA
>CAZWHQ010000010.1:0-97071 GCA_964633715.1 uncultured Eubacteriales bacterium | reverse complement strand
TTGCCTCTCCTAACTTATTGATATATAATGAGTTAGAATTTCGTGACAGGCTGTTTTCTTCAACTGAGATTAGAATTATCACATAAAAAAGTAAAGGTCAAAAGGACATAAAAGGACGGTTCCCTTCTTACTAAAATTTTGAATTCAAAAATAAATATTACTGCAATATCAGCATTTGAATTAAATTTAAGAGAAAAAATTAGATCTTTTAATTGCGGCTGAAAATAGTTTGAAAAATTTTAATGTTCTTTTTCATCTTTATACATTTTGGTCGATACGTTCAATTACGAAAAAGAGTCACTTAAAGCTTAATTCAAATCCCGGCTTTTGCTTTTTCACAGCCCAGCACAGACAATAGTCTCATGGACCAGAGTTTAGGATTGGATATCGGCTCTGTTATTGCCAAAGCCATTCTTCTTGATAATCAAGCCCGCATAGTTGGCCGTTGGGAGACCAGAAGCCGCGGCAGACCTGCAGATGCTATTTTTTCGCTTCTTAAAAAATGTATGCCGAAAATTGTTTTTTCACGCCTCAGGATCGGATTGACAGGATATGGCCGGGAGGGACTGTCTGTTTCTGAGGACATTTTTTCCTGCAACGAGATTGCTGCCCTCTCGTACGGCGCCTCGCAAGTAGACGGTCGGGCTCAATCTGTGATAGAGGTCGGAGGGCAGTCCACACAGTGGATTCACCTGAGAAGAGAAGCTGAGGATGCAGTTCCTGGGAGATTTCTAGATTTTGTCATCAGTGAACGCTGTGCCGCCGGTTCGGGAGCTTTCATCGAACAGCAGGCCTCCCGGTTGAAGCTTGATGTCAAGGCTTTTTCAAAACTGGCTTCCCGAGCAGCGACGGGGAGCCCATCGCCGGCCGCTGCAGTGTTTTCGCTAAATCGGATATGATCCACCTTCAGCAGAAAGGCGCTCCTATACAAGAGATCGCCTATGGTTTGTGTCTGGCCGTGGCCCGCAATTTTGTAGGCACGATCCTTAAGGGAAAGGAGATCGTACCACCGGTGCTCTGCGCCGGGGGAGGAGCAAGGAACAAGGGATTGATAAGAGCTTTCATGGACGTACTGGACATTGGAGAGGAAGACTTCATCCGATCTCCCTGCCCAGGTTTCGAATGTGCGATAGGAGAAGCACTGGCCGCCATCTTAGAGCCCATGCGAGTATTTTAGCCTCAAAGCAAAATAAAACGCGATAATATTTGCTTACAAGCAAATATAATTGATTTTTTTCAAAAAAATATTTATAATAAATTCATGACAAAAAAGAGATATTTAATTTCATCCGTTTATAAAGATCTTCATGAAAAAATGGTTTTTATCGGAGGTCCGCGACAAGTCGGAAAGACCACCTTTGCTGTAGACCTCATGGCTGAGAAGTTCAAGAGCCATGCTTATTTCAACTGGAATAATAGAGAGGATCGAAAAAGAATAATACGGTCAGAGTGGCCTGGAACCGCAGAGCTTATTATTTTGGATGAAATTCATAAATACAAGAAATGGAAAAGCCTGATAAAGGGAGAATATGACAAACTCAAAGCCAAGTATAAATTTTTAGTCACTGGAAGCTCACGACTTGATATCTACCAAAGAGGAGGTGACTCTCTCCAAGGAAGATACCATTACTATCGTCTTCATCCATTTTCCCTAGCAGAAGTCTTGGAGAAAAAGAATAAAACTGAAATATTCAAAGAGATAGAAGTTCAAGATCAAAGCTACTGGGAGGAATTTGAGGGCTTGCTAAAATTCGGTGGATTTCCAGAATCCTTTTTAAAAAGCAATCCTCGGTTTTTGCGGCGTTGGCATAACGAGAAAATTGAAAGACTTTTTCGTGAAGACATCACAGATGTGGAACAAATCAGGGATCTGGGAAATATGAAATTGCTGAGTGATATTCTTCCAGAAAAAATCGGATCTCTTCTATCTATTAATGCGATTCGTGAAGATTTAGAAGTAAGCCACCGTGCGGTTTCTCATTGGCTGAATATCCTCGAAACATTTTATTATCATTTCAGAATATATCCTTTTGCCAGCAGTGTTGTCAGATCGATCAAGAAAGAGCCAAAGCTCTATCTTTGGGATTGGTCAGAAGTTGAGAACCTATCTGCTAGATTTGAAAATATGGTTGCTGCACATTTATTGAAGTTCTGTCATTTTTTGTATGACTTCGAAGGTTACAAGGCTGAGCTTTATTTTTTGAGAAATATAGACAAGAAAGAAGTAGATTTTTTATTGACAATTGACAAGAAACCCTGGTTTGCTGTAGAGACAAAGACCTCGGATACAAATATATCTAAGTCAGTGCACTATTTCAAAGACAGGTTGAAAATTCCATATGTTTATCAGCTTGTAATGAAACCAGGAATCAACATGTATTCAAATGGGATTTATGGTGTGTCTGCAGACAGGTTTCTTGTGAGTTTGATATAGTTCAGATTTTGCCTATTTTTTGACCCATTTGACCGCATCGGCCAGCACATATCCGGCCTCGTTTTTATCAGTGAGTTCGACCTTGTTAGGTCCGGCTTCCAGTTGAAAAGATCCGATAAGGACCCAGCCGGATTCAGCCTCTTCGAGATCTATCTCGACATCTTCCGTCCCGTATTGGTGGGGAATGATAAAAAACTTTTTTCCCGGGCCGCGGAAAAAACGCCTCCTTGGGCCTCGCTCGTTTGATTGTCTCGATTGAGCCGCCTGTATTCGCATCTCCATCTCCATCCTGCCGCGCTGCATTCTGCCAGAGATGCTGTTATAAAAATAAATGTCGTATTCTCCTGTTTCCTTTAGATCTGTATTCCAAATGACCTTGTCTTCACCTTCCCCGGATTTTTTCACATGGGCAGAACGGACAAGGGAACCGTAATAATTCTGATCCATCGATTTGGACCAGAATACAGGAGGATTGAAGAGATTAACTCCTCTAAAGCTTGTCTCATCTTTTTTGACTTTGAACAGGGCTTGAAGCGTTCGGCTGAGCCAGTTCTGTCTGGCTGTGCTCTGGATTTCAAATCCCATGTCTTCGTTATCGACGATATACTCATTTGCAGGTACAAAATCCGACGATTTATAGGGCCTGGATGTTTCTCCTTCAAACAGCTCCTCTTCTTTAACCGGCCGCTGTCCCTGAAAGGGCACATTGATGGAGGCAGGGATGTTTTGTGAGACAAAGGTCTCCACCGTCATCACTGCAGGAGGTTCGTCTGTGATAATCCCAACCTCTACAGTGGTTAAAGAGGGGATAAAAAGTGCGCGGGAGTAATCTTCCTGCCCTTGGCCGCGTACAGCCATATCCCTCCCCCTTGTCCTGTAGCGCAGTGTGATCTTTGTGGTGCCGTCCATCTGAGTGGGATTTGCGATGAGGAATTTTATTTGAGTTCGCGTTCTTTCCCTTTCGATCACATCATAGCTTTCGACATTGCCGATAATATAGCCGGGAATCTGGGTGCTGGTGTACCAGTTTTCGACGATCTCACCGAGATCGATGTCACCTAGGCCGGCAAGGAAATCAGCAAGATCTTGCTCAGTAATGGGTTGGTTTTGCTTCTGGATAAAAAGACCCAGAACCTTTTCGTCAAAGTCATCAGACGTGTACTTGGACTCGATTTGAGTCAGAAGCGACTTGCTCTTTGCCTGAATGGCCCCGTGAACGACAGACGCTTTAAGATCCGGATTTTCGATCATAGCCTCCAGCGATAGATTTTTGAGTTCTTGATTGGTCTCTTCAGCAAGGGAAAGCCCTCGGCCTGCCTGTCTGTACATGGCCATGGGGGGAGCTACACGCTCTCTCAGGTAGGATTCGAAGGCATAGTTGAGAACCGGGTACTGTGTGGAGATGATTTGTGTGGTGAATGAGACATAGTTCGGGAAGATGTCGAACTGCGGTTCGATATCCGCTTGGAATCTGAGGCCCAGACTGTTGCGCCGCATCATGCTGCGCGCTCCTGCCTGAGGAGCTATCAAATTTCCCGATAAAAAGCGATTCAAAAGGCTTCTTTGCAGCTGTGCGGGTGTGACATTCCGCCGTCCTGCCTGTATGCGCAGCATTTGCTGCTGAGGGAAACGTAATTCTGCACCGGTGCAAATTGTGCCCATTTCCGGGAGAAAAGTCAGCTGGGGCTGGACCGTTTCATGCGCCACAGTCCAGAGGCGTTGGTAGCTGTAGATGTGAATGGGCACCTCCACAAGCGAGAGCCTTGTGTAGGGATAGTTCATGCCCAATTGCACTTCATACCTATCTTTGAGCTGTTGGATGAGTTCGGGGAGCTGTTCTCCGATTTCATTCAATAGAGGTGTAAAATAGTCATGGCCCGGCCGCACGTAGAGAGAATATGTGACGTTGTCGACCTCGATTTCTTGATGTTTATAGGAACCGATGGTGAGGGAAATTTTTGGCAGCAAAGATTCAGGAGTAAAGGTGTATCGATCTTGTTTATCCAAAAATTCTACTTTGGATTTTCCTTGAGAGATGGCGGTTAATCCTTGGGGTGTTGTCACTGTAAGTGTGTATTTGGAGTAGCTGGGTGCCGTCATAGAGGGATAGGCTGTATCTGGAGGAAGGCCCGAAATCGGGTACCAGCCGCTTTCAGGCGTGAGGTGGACAAAGTCTGGTGTGACCAAAGCATAATGTTTGGGGATATCATAGAGCCAGAGCCGATAATGGCTCTCGAAACGCAACTTGTCGATATCGAGAAAACAGTAGCGTTCATCGACTTTTCCCGAGTAGGAGATTTTTAAACCGATGGATTCCCCGGGGGGGAGGGGTGCTGTTGGTGTGATATGGAGAAGGTGGTTATCCTGACGAAAGAAAAGAGGATTGCTGCTGCTGGATACGGATTCGACCTTGAGACCGGGATTGAGCGTTAGCAGGAGGATTTCAAGAGGGTCAAGGTGTTCATTGACCAACTCCAATTGGACGTTTGCATTGATTTTTTCACCTAGGTGTTCGAGTTGGATATCACAAGATTGAACTTTTGCTGTGGGAGTTTCTAAAAATTCCTGGCTGGAAGCCTTCAGCTGCTGGCGGTAGTTTCTATCGGCAAATTTACCGCTCGTGAAGCTTATTCCCAGGATCAAAGCCAGCACTAGACAACCAAGAGAAAAGGAGCCGGCCATTGTATTTGCCAGGGGCGACTGCCTCAGCCTTTTAAACAAAAGAGGGGAGATAAAAATTAAACACAATCCAAGAAACAGGTAGGCCAGCCGGATGAGCAGAGCTGCATGGATGTTCCCGAGGCCGATAAAATCCGACCACATTAGAGGCAGATAAAATGCATAAACATCGAATAAACCGAAAAGCGCTGCCCCTAAAAAGACCAAAACAAGTAAAGAATAGATCAGAAGAAAAATAAAGACGACAACCTGACTCCGCAGCAATGAGGAGAGAAAAAAAGCCAGTCCAATCATAAAGATCAAGGTTGGAAGATTGATCAATAGCAAAAACAGGAGATAGGGCTTGAAGGCAAAAATAGTGCTGGAGAAAAAGAAATGGATGATAAAAGTGACCAACAGAACGAGTATATTCAGCAGTGCAAATACGGAAAAAATCCCCAAGGATTTTCCCAGATAATATTCAACGTTAGTGAAGGACCGTGCAAAAACCACCTGGACAGAATCGTGCCGTCTGTCCCGTTTAAAAAACTCGGTGGCCATAAATGCGACAATGAGTCCCTGGAAGACATTGAAGAGTTTGAGGCTGTTTAGGGGAAGCGAACCTGACAAGGAGCTGAGAAAATAGGGTGTAGATAAGTTTTGAGAGGCAAATACAACGGTAATAAGGGCCAGAATGATCAAGCCCAATCCTGAGAAAATGCGGAATCCCCATGACCGCAGCAGCAGTCTGGCTTCGTAGAAGGCGATGCGTCCGATGAAGTAGAGATTAATCATTGTCTTTCCCCTCAAAATTGTCGGTTCCCCAGGGATCGTCCTCTTGAAGTTTTTTGACACCCAGGGTCTGCATAAAGTACACGTAGGCGTCTTCCAAGTTGGGTTCCGCCTGGATGGCCTGACGCCCGTTTAGACCTTCAGCCACAACCCGCAGCTCGTATCCCTCTTTGGAGGGAACGGTCGAGATCACCGTAAATTCTTCTTTTAACGAATCGAGATCGGCATAGGAGGCTTTTAGTGTCCAGACTCTGCCCTTGGCCCTCTTGATCAGTTCTTCCGGTGTGTCGCGAAAGGCGATCTTCCCTTCGTTGAGAAGGGCCAGATTATTGCACGTAGACGAGATGTCGCCTACAATGTGAGTGGACAGGATAATGATCCTGTCCTCCCGTGAAAAATCCGATAGCAGACTGCGGAACTTGACGCGTTCTTCGGGATCGAGACCGGTGGTGGGTTCGTCGATCACCATAAATTTGGGCCCGCCAATAAGAGTCTGGGAGATCCCCAGCCGGCGTTTCATGCCTCCCGAGAGTTTAGAAGCTCGACGGTCGCGCACATCGAACAAGGCGACATCTTCGAGGAATCGATCGACCTTGTCCATTCGTTTACTTTTTTTGTACTTTTCGCTGAGGGACGCCGTATAATCGAGAAATTCCCAGACCTTGAGCTTTTCGAACCGGCTGAAATCCTGTGGAAGGTAACCCGTCATCTTCCGGATCTTTTTGCGGTCTTTCTGGAGGTCCAGACCGTCAATCGTGACATCGCCCGATGTAGGTTTGAGCAGTGTGACCAGGATACGCATCAGGGTTGTTTTTCCGGCGCCGTTTGGCCCCAGGAGGCCAAAGACACCGTTGCCGATATCGAGATCGATGTCCTTGAGGGCAAATGTCCCGCCCTTGTACTTTTTTGTCAAATTCTTGATGGATATATCCATGTTCAATTCTCCCTTTTCAGTTTGGAGATCGGGTTTATTTATTTAGACAGTCTTTTTTCAAATTTCTTCCGTTTCCTTTCTTTTCACCCATTTTATGGCATCGGCCAAAACATAGAGAGTGTCGTTTTTATCGGTCTGTTCAACTTTGTTTGGCCCGGCATCCAGCTGGAATGATCCAATAAAGTTCCAACCCTGCTCGGCACTCAAAAGATCGATCTCCACTTCATCCGTCCCATATAGATGAGGTATTTTAAAGGTCCTTTTTCCGGGACCGCGATTGAATCGTCCTCTTATCCCTGAAGTAGAATTTGATTTCCCCGTATTTTTACCGGCCCGACTCATCTCAATCTCCTTAAGCATCCTGAGGGGGATGCTGTTATAGAAGAAAATGTCATAGCTGCCCCCTTCCTCGAGTTCCACATTCCAGGCTACAGAATCGTCTCCATCACCGGCTTTTTTTAAATAGGCCGAACGGATGATTTGTCCGTAAAACTGCTGGTTGGCCGAGAGCGACCAGAAGGCGGGGGGATCGTACACGTTCATAAGCGTGAATGGAGATTCCTCTTCTCTTGTTCCGAACAAGTTCTTTAGTGTGCGGCTGAGCCAGCTCTTCTTAGTTGTACTGAGGATTTTAAATCCCTCATCTTCATTATCGACGATGGTTTCACTGCGGCTGATAAAATCCAAAGGATCATAGGGCTTTGTCGTTTCCATGTCATACGGCTCGCCCTCACGTTGAGATTGTTTCCCCAAAAAAGGCACGTTGATGAGTGCAGGAATATTTTGAGACACAAAGGTGTCGATGGTCATCAAGGCTGGCGGTTGGTCAAGTGATATCCCCAAGTCAATCGTTGTCTCGGCAGGAACAAGAAGGGCTTTGGAGTAGTCGCTTTGGCCCCCCTGGACGTTCTTTGAATTTTTATTCGATCGGTAGCGCAAATCAATTTTTATGACACCATCCACAGCGGTTGGATTGGCGACCTTGAAATTGATCTGAGTCCAGGTTCTTTCTCTGTCGATGACATCATAGCTCTCGACATCCCCGAAAATATAGCCGGGGATTTGGCTGTCCGTGTACCAGGGATCGATAATTTCGGGAAGATTGAGTTCAAAATATGTCGACAGGAAATCACTTAAATCCTGTTGAGAGATCGTGCGGAATCTGTTTTGTTTTAGAAAATCAGTCATCCAAAAATTAAAATCCACATCTGCACTTTGAGCTTCGAGTAAAGTCAGGAGCATTTTTCCCTTGGCATGGAGAGCGTCATTGATGGCGGCTGCCTCAATTTCTGAATTCTCCAGCATCGCGGACAGGGATAAATCCTTCAAATCCAGGTTGGTCTCCTCTTCTCTGGAGATACCCAAGCCGCCTCGTTTACCCATTATCTGGGGCGGGGAAAAGCGTTCCCTTATATAGGATTCGAAGGCCACATTAAGCACGGGCCAGTCACTCGAGGAAAAATATGTGGAGTAAGAGACAAAGTTCGGGAAGACTTCGAACTGCGGTTCGATATCTGCCTGAAAGGTGATTACAATTCCCTCTCCTTTGATGTAGCCCAGCTGTTCACTTCCTTCATTCAGCAGATTCGATCTGATAAATTGGACGAGGAAGTAGGACTGGACTTCTGAGAGAGGGACAGGGCCGCCTTTCTTGAATTTTCCCCATTTCTCCCAGTTGCGGGCCTGGCCCTCGAAGTCTGCATTGCTGCAGAAGGTTCCCATTTCCGGGAGAAAAACAAGTTGGGGCTGTACGGTTTCATAGGCCACGGTCCAGAGCCGCTGATAGCTGTAGATGTGGATCGGCACTTCCACAAGAGAGATCTGTTTGTAGGGATAGTCCAAACCGAGAACCACCTCGTATTCATCCTTTTGTTCGCGTATTATGTTCGGCAGATTTTCGCCCAGTTCATCCAGAAAAGGTGTGAAATAATCATGTCCGGGATGAACGTAGACAGAGTAATGGATGTCATCGACCTGGATTTCTTTTTTTTCGTAGAGACCGATCGTGAGTGAAATCTGCGGCAGTTTTGTTTCGGATTTGAATGAGTGCCAGGTCTGTCCGTTTTCAAATCGCGTTTCACGAATTCCTTGGGAAATGACGGTTTGCCCCTCAGAGGTTAAAACTGAAAGGGAATATGTAGAGAATTGAGGTGCGGCTGGAGCAGGGAAGGCTTTTCCTGTGGAGAGCCCGGGTACTGGATACCAGCCGGATTCCGGCGTGAGGTGGACATAGTCGGATGTGACCAGGGCATAGTGTTTGGGGATATCGTAGAGCCAGAGACGGAACCGGTTTTCGTAGCGGCTGCTGTCGATATCGAGGAAACAATAGCGTTCATCGACTTGGCCTGTATATTCTATGTTCAGGTCGAGTGAATGGCCAGGTTCCACTGTAGAGGAAGGAGTGATGTGGATGAGATGTTTATCCTGGCTGAATTTAAGCGGATTGCCTTTCCAGGTTATCGATTGAACCTCAAGTCCGGGATTTAGCGTTAACCAAAAAGAATCCATAGATGCCGGTGTGTTATTTGTCATCTTCATATCCACAGAGACATTGATTGTTTCCCCTAAATGTTCCAGCTCAATGTTGTAATCCGAAACCGTTAAAACCGGCATTCCCACGATTTCCTGGTTTAAAGCTTTAAGCTGCTGCCGGAATTCTCTGTCGGCGTAAAAACCGCTCATGGATTTGAAGCCGAAAACAAGAGCCAAAATCATAAACAGGGCGGAGAGGGATCCCGCAACGATATTTGAAAGTGCTGACTGCCTCAGCCGTTTGAAAAGCAGGGGGGAGACAAAAATAAAACTTAAGCCCAGAAACACATAGGATAGGCGGATGAGCAGGACAGCGCTGATGTTCCCTAAACCGATAAAGTCCGACCACATAAGGGGCAGGTAAAACGCATAAGAATCCAACAGGCCAAAAAAAGGTGTCCCCAAAAAGATCAGGACAAGGAAGGAATAGGCCAGAAGCACCAGAAAAACCACGACCTGGCTTTTAAGGAGCGAGGACAGAAAAAAAGACAGGCCGATCATAAATATAAGCGTGGGCAGACAGATCAGCAGTGTGTACAAAAGATAGGGCTGCAGCATAAAAGGCGTATTTGAAAAGAAGATGTGTATAGCAATAGTTGACAACAGCACGGCCAGATTGAGCAGAAGAAACACCGAAAAAATCCCCAGGGCTTTTCCTAGATAATATTCTACATTGGTAAAGGAACGGGCAAAGACCACTTGGACGGAGTCATGCCGTCTGTCTCGCTTGAAAAATTCCGTGGCCATAAAGGCGACGATGATTCCCTGGAAGACATTAAAGAGTTTAAGGCTGTTTAAGGGCAAGAAGCCTGAGAGAGATCTCATGAAATAAGGCGTGTAAAAGGCGGGTGTGGCAATGGCGATATTGACGATAGCGAGGATAATCAAAACAAGACCTGCGAACAAACGGAATCCCCATGACCGCATCAACAGCCTGGCTTCGTAAAAGGCGATCCGTCCGACAAAGTAAAAATTAGCCAAGTTCTCTTACCCTTATATACTCTTCAATCAATGTTATTTCATTCTAGTACAAAGAATTATAAAAATCTGTGATTATTTTGCTGTGGCCAGCCCGACTACAGCCCAGATTTTGATGCTTTTCTGCATGTTCGTCCGTTGTCCGGTCATGCCTCCACTGCGGCCGCCCATACCTCCACCTCCCATACCACCGCCTCGACCGCCCATGCCTCCGCCTCGGCCACCCATGCCACCTCCGCCCATACCTCCTGCAGGCCTGTTCATGGTTAGGGTCATTTTCGGCACTTCAATTCCGATGCCAATCTCGGTTCCTTCTTGAGCATTGATGGCGAAAGGATGCTCGGTATCAGTTTGAAGCGGAACTTTAATTTCGTACACAATCAATCCAGTCGATCTGTTTAAGAACACTTCGATCCCTTTTAAGTTATCTGTGGTCCTTTGGATAGGGACTTTTCTTTCCTGCAAGATTTCGACTTCGTTAGAGATGGCCAAGAGTTCCCGCCTCCGATTTTGAGGATCGGCCTTAGTGCCTGGCCTCATGTTTTCCCTGTCCTCTTGTGGCATGTCCTCTCTTCCTTTTGGGTATTTGATGCCAAAAAATTTGTTCTTTCCACCTTCCGGATTGAACCACAGGGTCATTCCCTGTCTCATAATCTTGCTGATCAAAATTTGGTCTTCAGCGACCACACAGGCGTAGAGATAGTTTGTGTCGTTCATCACTCCAATGGAAATATTCTGGTTGTCCACATACATTAAATGTCCCACCCAGTCATCGCTCTTTCCGTCGATTGAAATGTCGCTGTTTTTCCAAGAACTTTGCAATTCCAAACTCGCGCAGGATGTGAAAAAAAGAGCGATCAAACCTAAGACACATATCCCGATAATGGCCCTGGGATTTACGCAAAAGATATTCTTTCTACATTCTTTCTTCATGATTTCTTCTCCTTAAAATTTAATATTGAAAAACAGGTTGAATGTCAAACCCATGAGGTTAAAATTGTTCTCGATTATTTCGCCTTCGATGACATCGAATTCTTTATACCAGACGTTCTTCCGGTCATAGGCATTAAAAACGGTTAAACCCAGTTGTGCCTCTCCAGCCCACAGCTCGAAGTCGAGAGTGGCGGACAGGTCCATGCGATGGTATGCAGGCAGCCTGGCACCGTTTTTATCTCCCATAACCACTCGGTCTATCGTCCGGCCGGAAAATATTTCTGTGCTTTCGATTCCTTCAGGTTCTGTATACGGTTTTCCAGTCGCATAAATCCATGTTCCTGCCAGAGTCCAGCTCCCTAGTGTAAAGCTGTTGACCATTTTGAATTCATGGGTTTGGTCCTGGAGAGCCGGGAAAGGTCTATCTTCTAGATCTGGGAATTCATACTTCACTTGACCCAATGTGTAGGCCAGCCATCCTGTATAATCCCCGAATTTTTTCTGGAGCAGCAGCTCGATGCCTTTGGCGATTCCAGTTCCTTCATAAAAGAACTGATTGTAGTCTTCCTCGGTTGACACTGGAGTAAACCTGAGGGCGAACTCTGACAGCCCAGTAAGATCTTTATAATATCCCTCGATGTCGATCAGGAACTCATCGGTTTCATAACTCACGCCGGCGATATGATGAGTCGCCGCACCCACAGGAATGTTGTCTTTATCCGATAAAACCCAAAACTCCCTGTTGCTCTGCATCATATCCTCTCTAACCACTTTTTTGGCGAATTGATAATAATTTCCCCAAGCCCCCTTGAACCGGAATGTATCTGTCAGCTTAAGGTTGAAGGAGAATCTTGGCTCGTAATACCAGTCTTCTGTCAAATCAAAATAAGTGACACGCAGTCCTGGTGTAATAGTCAGTTTGTCAGAAAGAGTCCATCTGTCCTGCAGGTAAAAAGCGTATAGCGTTCCTTCATCTTCTCGGTCCAGGATGCCCACGAGTTGTCTTCTGCCACCGGGCTGAAGGTTCTCTGTTATGTTTTCGTTTTCTTCCTGAAACTGGTCTAGTTCATAATCGTAGGTAACGTGGTTTGCTGTCACCTGGATCCCGAATTCCAAACGGTTATTTGAGGCGATATCGAGACTGTTATCCAGACGAAAGGTAAGATCGCTGAGATCGTTATCCTCGATCGAACCGCGTTCAAAACTTCGGGGTTGGTCTGTGTTCATCCATGGGGGTGGTTCTATACCTGAATCAGGATCAAAAGAAATGGTCGTGGAGTTGGTTCTGTCACGGTTATTAAAGTAATTTGAATAGGCCGCTGTAAACTGGCTGTAGAACGATTGGTTCCAGCTCCTTTCCCACTGGAAGCTCAATCCTGTGTTTCCCCATTCTGTAACGTCAACCACCTCTCCTTCCATGGTCATTCCTCTATCCGCCATCATCGAAGGTGTGGTCATAGTGCGGGAATTATCCAGGTCATCTTTCCCGTTGTAGAAACTCAGAGAGAAAGTGTCCTTGGACGAGATAAGAATTTCAGCTTTTGCATTCAGATCATAGAAATAGGAAGAGGGATCGGATTCATACGTGGAACCGAAACGTCCTCCGCCGGGACGCTGCCTGGCCATCATTCCTCCCTGCTCATTTTCGAACATGTCGGCTATGTTGTTGTAGAGTGGGCTCTGAAACGATCTGCGTGCTGCAATCACTAGCGATCCTTTCTTAAAAAGAGGGATTTCGGCGTAACCGTTTACGCTGAGCATGCTGAGTCCAGCGCCGAAGTGGAATTCCGTGGGGCTTCCGGTCTTTCCGTAAAGCTCCACGATACTCGATAGGCGTCCTCCGTATTTGGCTGAATATCCGCCTTTGTTCAGCCGGACCGCTTCTACTGCCTCCATATTAAAAGCGCTGAAATAGCCGAAGAGGTGATCGACATGGTATATCGTAAAACCGTCATACAGAATCAAGTTTTGGTCAGGAGTCCCACCTCTGACATAGAGCCCAGATGATGCTTCATTGCTTCCACTGATCCCAGGTAAAAGCTGAAAGGCCCGGAAGATGTCCTTTTCCCCCAGACTTGGAAGAGTGGAAATTTGAGAGGGCGTCAGGATAGTTTCGCTGATTTCTTCGGTATTGCTGAGCAGCGGCTTTTCAGCCACAACAACGGCCTCTTCTGAAATTTTAAGCATTTCTACTGTGAAATTGACAACGATTGTTGTTGCATTTTGGACTAAAACTGTCCGCCTCATCTTTTCAAAGCCTTCCAACTCAGCCACAAGCGTGACCTCTCCCTGGGTTATTCCTGTAAGAGAGAAGAATCCGTTTGTATCAGTAAAAGTGGCCATTTTTGTCCCCTCAATGGTGATGGCCACTCCGGGCAGTCCTTCTCCGTCCTCCAATGTAACGGTTCCTTGGATTTTTCCAGTCTGGGCATAGGCCGGATTAAGACAAAAAAGAAGAAAAAGAGAAAAAAGAGTCAGTGCTGCAATTCTCATGTACAGTCCTCCTACAATAAATTAGATTTTATTTTCCTCCTCTATTCCTTCATCCACTTCTTTTTTTATTCGTATTTCAAGGCTACAATTGGATCGAGCCTTGAAGCTTTGCGGGCCGGGTAAAAACCGAAAAAGATCCCTACAGCTGCTGAAAAGCAAAAAGCCAGAACCATGGCTCCGATAGAAATAATGGTTGGCCATCCGGCTATCTGTGAAATGAGTTTTGATCCAGATAGGCCTACAATAATGCCAATGAAACCTCCACATACGCTCAGAACGATAGCTTCAGCCATAAATTGCATCAGGATATCCTTTTCTTTGGCGCCTACAGACATCCGGATGCCTATCTCCCTAATCCGCTCTGTGACAGACACCAGCATGATATTCATGATCCCGATTCCTCCAACGAGAAGTGAAACTGAAGCCACTCCTCCGAGAAGGAGAGTAAGAACCTTCGTAGATTCTGTGGCCCCTTCTGCGATATCTGTCATATTCCGAACATTAAAATCATCTTCAGAACCAGGGGCGATTCTGTGCCTGATCCTGAGGAGTTCTTCAATTTGTTTTTGGGCATCATTTGTGAGCTCGGCTGAGATAGCTGATAGCTCTATGGATTGAAGGGTATCCACAGTGCCGAGAAGTCGGCGCTGAGCTGTTGTGTAGGGGATAAGAATCATGTCGTCCTGACTGCCCCAGCCCCCGGCCTCGCCTTTTTGCTCCAGAACTCCAAGAACTTTAAAAGGGATGTTTTTTATACGGATTATCTGCCCAATGGGATCTGAGTTTTCAAAAAGGCTCTTACTGACATCCTGCCCTAGGACACAAACTTTTTGTCCGGATTTAACCATGGATTCGTCAAAGAATATGCCTTCGGAAATGTCCCAATTTTTAATAAGAGGATAATCTTCACTGGTGCCTTGAATAGATGTGTTCCAGTTTTTGTTTCCGTATATAACTTGTGTGCGTGTTGACACACTGGGAGAGACGGCCAATACGGCCTCACACTCATCATGGATAGCTTGGGCATCCGCGTTTGTTAGGGAGTAGGTTGTTCCTGTTCCTCCGGAAACACCTCGAAAAGACGAACTTCCAGGACGGATAGTAAGAACATTTGTTCCCAACGAGCTGAATGTTTTTTCCACTTGCTCTTTTGCCCCCTGACCAATACTGACCATGGCGATCACAGCACCGACACCAATGATGATTCCCAGGGCAGTTAGGAAAGAACGCATTTTATTCCGTGATAGGGCATGGAGCGATACATGTGCTGTTTTTGTGATGTTCATTGTCTTTCCTTCTAGCGCATCATCCTCATCATCTGGTTCATGGAGCTGCTGGAATTTGAGTTTGGAGTTTTAGCATTTGTGACTTCTTCTCCTGTGATGATAGACTGCCCTTCTTCCAGATGTCCTTCTATCAATTCGGAGTAAGAGTTATCGGTTACGCCGGTTTTAACGGGGATTGGTTTCAAATTGTTGTTTTCATCCAAAATCCATATACGTTGACTTTCCTCTCTGTTCTGACTTGGACCTTCAATATTCCTCTTTTTAGAGGGACTCATATCCGATTCAGAGCCTTCTTTCCTTCGATCTTCCTTAATCTGCGCCAAATCCTTTTCATCGAACTGGGGAGAGTACCGAAGGGCTGCATTCGGAATGAGCAGAACGTCATCGGCTTGAGCGACTATAATGGACACAGTAGCTGTCATTCCAGGCAGGAGTTTGAGATTTGGATTTTCTACAGCAACAAGTGTTGTGTATGTGACAACATTCTGAGTGATGACAGGTGAATATCTAACCTGACTGACTGTTCCGATAAAATTTTCATCGGGATAGGCATCCACAGAGAATCGGACATCCTGTCCTTCCCTGACGATCCCGATGTCAGCCTCATCGATGCTGCATTCTACCTGCATCTGGCTTAAGTCCTGAGCAATACGAAAGAGCACGGGGGTCTGCATGCTTGCCGCTACCGTCTGTCCCACGTTAACTTTTCTATCGATGACCACTCCATCGACAGGTGATTTAATGATCGTGTATGTGAGATCGACCTGGCTTGCTTCAAGCTGTGACTGCGCTTGGGAGAGCTTGGCTTCTGTGGATTTGAGATCGGCCTTTGCATTGAAGAACTGCGTTTCTATGGTTTCCATTTCTTCGTAAGACACGAGATCTTTCTTAAAAAGTTCAGCATACCGGTCGTGTTTTTTCTCTAGATTTTCGAGAGTGATTTGGGCTTTCTCCAGAGATGCTTCAGCGCTTTGAAAGTTGGCCTTGTTCTGGTTCAGTTTTGTTAAAAAAACGGATTGATCCAATATTGCGAGAACCTGATCTTTTGTGACAAGAGAATTAAAATCTACATAAATTTCTTTAATGATCCCGGAAACCTGGCTGCCGACATCGACCTGCATTACAGGATTGAGTGTTCCTGTTGTGATAACCTCGTTTTCAACATTGCCTCGTTCAATGACCTCGGTCTTAAAAAGGGAAATGTCGCTTTTATCGTTGCGAAAAAGTGCAAATCCCAAAACAACGCTAGTTGCTACCAGTAAAAGAATTGACCCGAATACGACTTTCTTTTTCATTTTTCTGCTCCTTTCTGAATGTGTTTCTTCATAACATTGGTTAGACACCTGAACCGTGGAGTTTATTCCAATGGAGCCTATGAGTTGAAGAAATTGTGAGGCCGGCTAAAGAAAAAGGAGGAGCAAAACCGTGATAATAAAGATCAGATTGAGTATCGTCTCAAAACTGACTTTGATTTCTTTCATTTTGAAGAGGTGAAAAAAAGGCCGGGGTGGAGGAGGAAAATCCCGGCCCTAAAGGAACAGAGAAGGAGATAGGAACACGAATGTAATGGTTTCACAAAGGTTAGACAATCAGATTCGGGATTTTATTCCCTGATTAATTCAGTAGGGAAAGAATCGAAACTCCTCCGGAGGTTTTTTCCGGCGTTCTTTTATGAGCTCCTCGTACTTTTGTTTCTGCTCATCGTTCAGTATCTTTTTTATTTCCTCTTCTCTTTTATCCATTCGCCCCCTGAAATTTGTCCTCATTTCATCAGGTCTTCCAGGGATCTTTTTGTCCGGAGGCTGCATTCTGAATTCTTCAAGGATCGTTGCCAGTTTTGAAGCTTGCTCGTCTGTAAGCTCCAGTTCTGAGGAAAGAAAGGCAAGTTCAACTTCTTCAAATGGCCTGCCGAAGGGCATGCGGCCTCGAGAGGATCTTTCTTTGAGCTTCTCGATCTGTTCCGCGGTGAGGACAGATTCCAGTTCGGCCATCATCGCAGTCATGGCCGATTCCAGGTCCTCGCGGGATTTTGAGCGAATGTCATCCATAACCTGGCCGTTCCTCTCCAGAATCTCTTTGATTTGTTCTCGCTGTTCGGGATCGGGGTTGAGGATCTCCAGGTAGGATTGAGTCAGAACATTTGGACTCCGCATCGAAAAGACACGCTGGACGCGATCCTGCAGAAGGGCTCTGTTAATCAATGCGCCGATGACGATTCCAGTAATCAGTGTAAAAATAATGATTAAATATGTTTTTGTCTTAACATTCATTTCTCTCTCCCTAAAGAATCGGCAGATTTAAAATCTCTTCGAGTGTAAAATCTGAAGCAAAAAAAACTTCATTCACAGGAATAATTCGCCCTTGAAAAACATTGAAAAATAGCAAAATAATCATAACCAGGGCTCCGACAAGAGCCAGGCGTTTGAATCCAAACATCAGAGCGTCATAGAAAGACTCTTGTGGTTCCTTTTTATCTCCGATTGCGGCAACATGGGCCATCACCCGGTCGGCAAAATAAGGTCTAAAGGCTCTTTTGGCACTGTCTACAACAGCCTGTCGCCTGGATTGAATAAGCCCTTTTTCAACTCTAAGATCTTTTAATTCATTGAGCGCTTTTTCCAGTCGCAAAATTTTCTTTTTGCTTAGTTCGGTATCAAAAGACCTGTAGAGAAGCTTGAGGACTTTTTTGTAAGATTTCCCCGATGTCTTCATTTATTCTCCCCCATAAGATGGAGTCAATATATCTTTAAGTTTCATCTGTGCCCGGGTCAGCCTGGAAAGAACCGTTCCCATTGGCAGCTTTAGAAGTTTTGCAGTTTCCTGCGAGGTGTAGCCCAGGATGAGTCGTAAAACGAGTACAGAACGGAATTTTGGCTCTAATTTTTGAATGGCCTGATTGACAATCTCTCTTGTTTCACTCCTATTCTTTGAAACAGTTTTCCCTGGAATGTTGTCCATCCCATCTTCTAAATTATCAGAAATATGTTTGCGGCGGCGCTGGCGTCGTTTGATTTCGTTCAGAGAAAGATTTATGGCGATGCGTATCAGATACGTGCTGATGCTGGATTCTCCTCTAAATTTGTCCAATGACTTATAAAATCTAATAAATGTCTCCTGACCGATATCTTCGGCCTCTGTGCAGTGTCCCAGCATCCCAATCACCGTTGCTGCCACCTGATTTTCATTTTTTAGCACTATTTCCTTGAAGGCGGTATGGTCCCCCTTCCTTGCTTTGTTGAGCAGTTCCCGTTCGTTCAGTGTCCACTCCTCGAATGTCTCTTGGATCTTTGGCCTTCTGTTTCAACACTCAATTAGACAACAGGTTGATCCTATTTATTCCCTCATGGTATCAATTTTTTCTGATTATTGCATTTTTACCATAAATTCAGGAATAATAGAGGCACAATTTTTATCAAGGGAACCCTGTCGTCAGAAGAAGGATTCCTATTTGATGTTGAAGGAGATTAAAGTGAGAAAATCATTTGCTTGTTTTGTTTTGCTTGTTGTGTGTCTTTTGGTGGCACCCTTAGCCGAAGCTCAAGAGAAGAATATTTACTGGGGCAGCGAAGTTCCGATGGGGTGGAATGGTGACTGGGAGGAGAATCTTAGAACACCGGTTGAAAAGACCAGTTTTGCCCGCACAGCCACCACTCAAGATATATTGGACTATTTTACTACACTCAAATGGAAGAGTGAAAATGTCCATGTATTTAGTATGTTTGTCAGCGACCGGGGGAGAAGCTGTCCGGTCATTGTTATGGCCAATCCCAGAATTACATCGGCACGAGAGGCTCAACGTTCTGGAAAGATGGTTGTTTATCTGCAGGGCGGCATTCATCCCAGTGAATGTGAGGGCAAGGAGGCCATGCTGATGTTGATGCGGGATATCCTGTTTGGAGAAAAAAACTACTGGCTGGATAATCTGATCATTTTGAGTTGTCCCAATTTTAATCTTGATGGCGGTGAAACATTAAGTGTCAGCGATGGTTTGCCTAAACTATCCGGGACTCGGCAAAATGCCCAGGGATATGATGTCAATCGTGATGCCATTAAACTGGAAACCACCAATATGCAGGGTGCGTATCAGAATATATTTAATACATGGGATCCCATAATTATTCACGATACTCACCGCATGGGGGGAGCGAGGCACGGCTATGCTATTGTGCAGGCCGCGTCCAATGTGACAACAGCTCATCCGGGGCCGCGCGGCTACGTCACTGAAAAAATATTTCCCGCCCTAAGGAATATGACCCGAGAGAACGGCGGCATCGAGATTCATTTTCACGCCGGTCTGGACCGCGGCTGGCCTCCCACAGAATTCACTCACGATAATTCCATCTGGTCAACGGAAGGGAAATTCATGGTCAGCGGTTATGGCCTGCGAAACCGCATGTCGATTTTGGTGGAAACACCGGGGTATGAATCATTCGAAAAGAAAATTTACAGCCAGTATGTCTATATGCGGGAACTGTTGGAATACAGTTACCAACACGGGGAAGAGATGCAGCAGGTTTGTCTCCAGGCAGATGAAGAGGTGGTGAACAAGGTTCAAACCGAAGCCGAAACTGGTCATTTAAAAAACTATGTCGAAGGCATTTACGAATCCTACGGAAAATTTGATATTTACGCCTATCAAAATATCCCATCAGAAATAATTCCAGGCACCAGCGTTCGGCAGAGACACATCGAAAACGAACCGCCGGAATTGATCCATGATGTGGAGCTGGTCACCAAACCGGTTGGCACTAAAGAAGCAATGGTTCCCCGAGGGTATCTGATACCGGCTGACATGGAATTTGTCTTGGAAAAACTGCGGATTCACAATATTAAAATAACGGTTCTCGATAAGCCCATAACCGTTAGCGGCGAAGAATTCATCATCGACAAGTTGCTGCCCATAAGAAAAGGTGGTTATAACATGACCAAGCTGGAAGGTGGCTTTTTTAAATCGGAGCGCAAGGAATTTCCTGCCGGCACATTCCAAATCGATTTAGCCCAACCTCTGGCCAATATGGCTTTTTACTGCCTCGAACCCCAAATCGGAGATGGGTTCGTCGGCTGGAATCTATTGAATGATTACCTCAAAGATCTTGGTGCTGAAAAACACTCCATCGTGTATCCCATTTATAAGTATTTGAGGATAATTGAAGAGTAAAAATCAGCTAGGTTTTAATAATATCGCAGTTTCAGTGACTGAGTTCTATTTTGTCATCTCCCCTTTAATCCATTCAAAGGTCTTTTTCATTCCCTCAAACAGGGGAATGGATGGTTCCCAGTGGAGATAACTCTGGATCAAGGTGTTGTCACTGTTCCTGCCGCGGACACCTTTTGGGGCGTCCAGTTGGTAATTTCTTTTAAGTTTAACGCCGGCAATTTCTTCGACCATATCAACTAGCTCATTGATGCTGACCATTTCACTGCTGCCGAGATTGATCGGTTCTTCAATATCGCTGTACATGATTTTGTCGATTCCTTCTATGCAGTCGTCGATGTACATAAAACTTCGGGTTTGAAGGCCGTCCCCCCAAATAAAAATCTCATCACTTCCGTCCAACTGGGCTTGGATCACTTTACGACTGATGGCTGCCGGAGCCTTTTCCCTGCCGCCGTCATAGGTGCCGTGAGGACCGTAGACATTGTGAAACCGGGGTACACGTGTTGTTATCCCAAAATCTTCACGGAAATGACGGCACATCCTTTCGCTGAACAGTTTTTCCCAACCGTACCCGTCCTCTGCCATGGCTGGATAGGCATCGGATTCTTTTAATCCGGGATTGTCCGTCTCCATCTGCCTTTCGGCATTGTAAACACAGGCGGAAGAGGCATAAAAATAGCGATTGACGCCTTTGTCTCTTGCTGCCATTAAGAGATGGGTGTTGATCAATACACTGATCATGCAGAGGGCCTTGTTGTTTTCAATAAATCCCATCCCCCCCATATCGGCCGCGAGGTTGTACACTTCGTCACAATTTTCAGCAGCTTGGTAGCAGTTTTCCTTTTCCCTTAAATCTAAAACAAGATTCTCTGCATCAGGAAAAGATTGATACCATTCAGCAACGGGCTTTATGTCCACAGCTCTGACTGTGTGCCCTTTTTTTAAAAGAGCAGAAGCCAGGTGTCCCCCTATAAAACCTCCTGCTCCACCAATCAGAATTTTTTTCATTTTTTTTATCCTTTTATGTAATATATCATCAACTATTACTTAACTGGATTTGTAAGGATTGTCAAATCAGCGGAGGTTTCGGCATGAATATTATTGAGAATATGGCCTATTTTGACCTTTGTCTATTTTACAAAGGTGAACTGTCCGAGGAAGACATTTTTGATAAGGATTTGTCTGATTCAGCGAACGCGGCTGTCGAATATGGGGTGGCGAATCACTATTTTTATAATGGAAACAAGGCTAGGGCCAAGGAAATTTATGAAAGAATACTTAAAAGCAAGGGTTGGGCGTCATTTGGATATATAGCCGCAGAAGCTGATTTAGCCAGAGAATTCAGCCAGGATATTTAAATCACTTTATTTTGACTTTTTGTAGCTGATAGAGAGGCCTCCCCCCCGCTCGTCAACCGTCGTTTCCAAGTTGGGCAAATTGAGCAGGTAATCCATGTAATCACCGCTTCCTCCCCCTCTTCCATATCTCCTCATGGAGACATTGTGCGTCGTGTAGCAGCCGCCGACTTCCAGTTTAGGGAGCACGGCAATCAAATAGTTTTTGTACCAGTACTTATCCGCATCGCTGAAGACAAAGTCAAAAGGGCCATCAAGAGCGGGGACGATTTCATGAGCATCTCCGAGCCGTGCATCGATGAATTCAGAAAGTCCCGCTTCTTCGAAGTTTTTCAGAGCTTCATTGTGCCGACGTTGATCGATGTCGATGGTGATCAATTTGCCTCCTGTCTTGCTCAGTGCCCAGGCGATCCATGTCCCGGAATGGCCGGTCGATGTTCCGATCTCAAGGGCTCTTATATATCCGTTTTTGACGATGATGTCATGTAAGGTCTGACCGTCTACTTTTGGCACGTTCATATTGCCTCTGCCCCAATAGTGGCTGTCGAGAAATTCCTTGACTCGAGCATCGAGATCCTCATTTTGAGCCCTGGTTGAATAGCTGATGAGGGATATGGACATGACAAACAAGGCTGAAATTAATAAAAATGGAATAGATTTTTTTTGGAATATTTTCATATTAGCTCCTCTAAAAACATTCTGTTCATTTCCAGTTTTATACCTTTAGACTTAAAAAAAGCGTTAATCTTCCTTGTGAAGGAAGTTTATTGTTTAGGGCTGAAATGTCAGTTTTTTTATTTGATCTGGTGGACAAAAATGTAGTCGTTGTTGGCTTTGGGCTTGTGGCAGCCGATGCACATGGCTACTTTTCCCTCCGGGCCGCCTTTTCCATCTGTGTTAAAACGGGCCCAATACCAGTCTCCGGCCTCGGAGTTATAGTCCTTGATCTTGTACATCACCGTGAGAGCTGACATTTTTTTGTCTTTGTTGTAGCCTTCCTTGACAATGATAGAACCATTGGGAACTGGGGTACTTGCGGCTTTATACAGGTTATCGTTCACATAGACCCTGACAAAGGCTCCGTGTGGAGAGTTGCTGGGCTGGATGCCTGAAAAATCATCCCAGGACTTCCACTCTGTATAGGGAGAAGTTTCGGTGATATAGGTCCAGAATTCTGCGGCATTGGGACCCGGCATCTTGTCTTCTAGGGCATGGGCAGCTAGAAAGGTCACTGCCAAAATTGCACAAGTGCTTATAAGTGCTTTTTTCATTGGGCTCCTTTTTATACTTGAGTCATCATATAGATATTATAGTGAAAAAAAAGTATTTTCGCAACTGCACCTCTCTTCCAAGATCCCATTCCGTTTTTTCTCCTGTTAGGCAAAACTTGCGGTAGCCTTGAGAAAAAGCTCTATCTCCTCGGGTGAATTATAATGGCATGCTGACAATCTGATAAAGCTCTGTATATCGAGCTGTTTAAGCATGGCCGCAAAAAACGGATCTTGTCCCGGGGCATGAAGCCTGAGCTGCTTGTCTCTGTAGAGTTGACAACCTCGAGTGGATTCAATTCCCTTCAGGTTAAATCCTACTAGACAAACATGTCTTGTTAGATCTTCCCCCATTCCATAGACGGTGACATGCTTCATATCCTTGAAGCCTTCAATTTTATCCGTTCCATAAATGAGTGTGGATAGCAGGCCTGTCGAATGGGCCTTTATGCTTTTCATGGCCGCGACAATCAGGGCGCGTCGATCTGTGGAATCCGTAAAATGGCCGCCAAGCCAGCACAGATAGTCCACCACAGCTGACCAGGCTGCATAGGATTGATGTTCTACACCACCGATATCCCAACTTGTTTCGGGCTTAAAAACGTATTTCCAATGCGGAAGTTTTGCCAGTCGATCTGAGACGTGGGCATATCCACATCCTTTAACACCATAGTTCTTATACGGCGCTATGACATAAGCATCAGCTCCAATATCTTCGACGTCAATCAGATCGGTTGGCGAATACTGAACTCCATCAACCATGATGCACAAATCAGCTTTTATCTTCCTGGCCTCTTTGACAATGGTTTTTACATCATAGATTTCACCGGTAACGTTAGAGGCATGAATGACAGCAAGAAAACAGGTGTCCTGATCAATTTTTTCGAAAATTGTATCCAGAGAGACGGAACCTGTTTCTTGATTGGGTTCGGCAATACGCTCCTCTTTCCCATACTTCGCGGCAAACTGGGTTATGGCGCTGCGGACCGAAGCATGATCCAGGCCAGTCGTCACAACATTGGTTCCGGGGATTGTGGAGAGAACCGCATTTGTGATGCGGTATATCACATGGCTGCTGCTCCACCCTGGAATAGTTTGCCCGGATTTTGCCCCGAAAAAGATCATGAGGTCTTCAATCCCTTTGGCCGTGACCTCAACTGAGTGGTTGGATCCGGGATTCGCTCTTCCTTGCTGGTCAGGCAGACATGTCTCTTTTTCCATTGCTTCGATGACTGTTTTTGGTCTTAAGGAGCCTGAAGCGGCTTCAAAGAAAATCCGTTTAACCGAATAGGGATCCCTATCGACATATATAAACCGGCTCCTGATTTTTTCCATTAACTCTTTGGAATACAGGCCTTTTTCATATTCTTTTTTCATTTTTTCTCTCTCCATTTGCTATGAATAAATATATCATATGAAAAAAAGCTGGGTCAAAGAACAGGAGAAATTCCCGTTTTGTGAGTCATTTGATTATCATTATATTAAATATATCGACATTATATAAAAAAACATTATATTTATAATAGTGATAGAGATTGAATGGTGTATAAATTATAGTTCAAAATGGAGGATCTATGAAAGGCGAAACCAAAGAGCAGCGCT
The DNA here is from genome assembly GCA_964633715.1 of uncultured Eubacteriales bacterium. Lineage (GTDB taxonomy): Bacteria > Acidobacteriota > Aminicenantia > Aminicenantales > Aminicenantaceae > JAUWVG01. The sequence continues at coordinate 72,648 of CAZWHQ010000010.1, read as the reverse complement.
TTAAACGCATTGCAGAAAAACGGGTTCAACTTGTCCTCGAAAGTCTAAGGAAGTTATCACAATGTGCAAACAAGCGTATGTACAAATGGAATGAAAAGCAACTCAATAAAATATGGGAAGCCGTCAATAAGGAATTGGGAAAATGCAAAGAGAGATTTGAGAATGCTGAGTCTGAGGAATTCGAGTTATAGGCTCTGTGAAACATAAAACAGATAAAAATGCTGCTTTATAAAAAATATAAGATGCCTTTTAAAGACAAGAACTACGAGATCCGGGTATACTGTGAAAATCAAATCATCAATGTTGTTGCTTTTTTATATAATTACCCTGCTAGCGGTTTTCGGCATCAGATCAAAATTCCAAAAAAATGGAATGCCAAAGATTTCCTAGATAAAGAGCCTGTACAGGAATTGGTTGAGATGGTTAAAAGTGATATCACAACCAGGCGTTGGCAGCGCTTCATTCAATAGCGATCAAACGGCTGTGTACCCACTAATAATGTGATTCTTCCAGAATTCATCCCACTATAAAAAAGTTTTCCTTCCCTCTTTCGATAATTTTTCGATATAATCCATCATACATCTTAAGAGGATGGATTATTCTATAAATCGTTTCAAAATCTAACAGGAGGGAGTCTGCAATGAAGTATAACTTATCTAGATTTTTCAGGCTTTTTTCAGTTGCGGCATTGATGTTTGTGTTTATTTTGACATCCACCTCAGTTTTTGCCGCACAAAAAGTTCCCATTAGCTTCGATGACTACCATGGCTACAACGGGACTGTGCAGTACGTCAAGGATGTGGCTAAGGCCTACCCAAACATCACGGCTCTTCTTGAGATTGGGAAAAGCACGATGGGGCGGTCGATTTATGTGCTGGTCATATCTAACATGAACAAAGGCACCACAATCGATGCCCATGTGCAGCTGCGTAATCCGCGCAAGGAAAATGTGAAAAATGTTAAACCTATGAAGCCATACCAGGGAAAACCTGGCTTCTGGATTTGTGGAACCACACACGGGAATGAGTACACAGGAACAGAGGTTTGCCTTTATTCCATCGATAAACTGGTTTCCGGTTACGGATCGGATCAGGAAATCACACGGATTATTGATAACCAAACATTTTACATCTGCCCGGTTGTCAATCCGGATGGACTCTACAATAGTGTTGAAAGAGGAATATCGCAGAGACAGAACAGCCAAAAAATTGATGATGATGGAGATGGCAAGATCAATGAGGATGACCTTGATGATTTGAATGGGGACGGTTTTATCACACAATTCCGCTACAAAGATCCAGAAGGCGGTTATATTCTCGATGATGAAGATCCTCGTATAATGGTTCGGGTTGGACAGAATGAAAAAACTGAAAAGCAGCGGTATTCTGTTATTCGGGAAGATAAGGATAACGATGGCGATGGAAAACACGGAGAAGATCCGGAGAGAGGAATCGATCTCAATCGCAATTATCCCGAGGGATGGTGGAATGACACCATGCCAGGGGGTTCTGGCGCTTACCCGACCTCTTCTCCGGAGGTTCATGCCCAGGCCGAATTTTTTATGAACCATACGAACATCCTTTTAGCCCAGAACTACCATACTTCTGGTGGATTTACCTACAGGCCCATGGGGACGGCCCCGCATACCGCCATGCATCCCAAAGATGTGGCTATTTTAGACTTTATTATGGGTAAGAAGTACCTGGAAATCATTGGTGAAGAGGTTCCCGAAGCCTGGAAGTCCCCCGCAAAGATCCCTGCGCTGAAGGCCGAACTCAAAGCACCGGGCAGCAACAAATATGACCTTATGCGCGGTTATGATCTTCCCCGGGGCTGGAGGGTTAGCTACAACGAAGACCGCGACCAAAGGTATTCCTATGGGATGGCCACCGATTGGATGTATGTGCAGCTTGGGATTTATGCTTTAACCACTGAACTCTGGAATCCGGCGAAAGATATAAAGGATTTTCCCCAGCTTGAAGGCCAGAGTGGCAGGACAGGTCAACAAAGAGCTCTGATGAAATACCAGGATGAAAAATATGGGGGCAAATTGTTTGTCCCCTGGAAGGCCTATAACCATCCTGAATTGGGTGAAGGTGAGATTGGCGGATGGATTCCCAAATACCAGAGCAATGCACTGCCTGGGGACCCTTTACGATACGTCTGTGATAATCACTGGAAGTTTGAGCTTTTTAGAGCTGGACTTCAACCAGATATCGTCATCAGTGATGCCAAGGCGAAAGTACTTTATACGGCAAATAATGCCAGTGAGGCTGACGTGGCTCAGAAAGGTGATCAAGTGACAGTTAAAAAAGGAAAATCAGTTGGAAGGTACAAAATAGTTGAAGTGACGGCAACCATTGAGAACAAAGGGAAATTGGCCACTCATATTGCAAGGGGCGCCCAGATCCCTGAAAACAGACAGGATGTGGTCTGGCTTGTTGGGGATCGCGACAAAATCACATATTTACAGGGAACGGCCTTTCAACAGCTCGGTGTGTTGGAGGGAACCATGAGTATTCCCGGTTTTTCAGGGAGAGGGGCTGCAGGTTCTAGCCAGGGACAACCTCAAATGCAGCAGATGATGCCGGCTATGCCTATGCAAATGCAGAGGCGGTTTGGGTCGCGATTTCAACCGACTCAAGTCAACCAACCAGGCGCAAAACGCACTGTAAAATGGCTGATTGCTGTAGAGGGGGATACACCACTTAAGATTGTTTTTACTTCGCAGAAGGGCGGCACAAAAGTCAAAGAACTGGACATTAAAAGTGGAGGTGCAAGATGAACAAGAAAACTATTTTAAAAACCATTACAGCCGCATCCTTAGCCCTTTTCCTTTTGATCTGTTTTTCTCCAGTGGTTTTTGCACAGAAGAAACTTCAGAAAAGTCCTGGCGGATACCATGGAGAACTGGACTTTCCCATAAGCTGGAAGCAATATTATTCCTATGCGGATTGGACCAAGATTTTGCACGATATCCAGAAAAAGTATCCCCATTTGGCAGATATCGAAAGCATCGGCAAGAGCCGGATGGGCCGTGATCAATACCTCATCACCATTACCGCCAAATCAACGGGAGATCATGCATCCAAGCGTGCGATGTGGGTCGATGGGGCTATACACGGAAACGAGGTCAATGGAGTCATGTGCTCGCTTTATATTATGTGGTACCTGCTGACGAGATATGACTATGATCCTTACGTTTATGATATCGTCAACAGCACGACATTTTACATCCTTCCCGGTTTGAATGTGGATGCCAACGACTCATTTGTGGCCTTTCCTAATACACCCAATAATCCCCGGGAACCTTATCGACCTGAGGACAATGACAAGGACGGGCTGTATGATGAGGATCAGACTGAGGATGTCGACGGTGACGGTGAACTTTCCACCATGTACATCGAGGATCCAGAGGGAACTTACAAACTTTCTCCCGATAAACGCCGTTTTGTGCCGGTTATAGATGAGAAGGAAGATGTTCTCAGATTCCGAAGGATCGGTTCTGAGGGATTTGATAATGACGGCGACGGGATGATCAACGAGGATGATATAGGAGGTCCTGATCCAAACAGAAACACCCCGTATGGTTGGACTCTTCAAGCAGGTGAATTTTATCCCCTCTCTGAACCTGAAACCCGAAATGTCGTCGAATTTCAACTGGCCCATCCCAATATTTTTGCCAGTTTTCACTACCACAACACAGGTCGGATCATCATGTTCCAGGCCCCTCCGGCTGTACAGGCAAGGACCCAAACCGCTCAGCAGCAGCAGCGCCAGCAGCAAATAATGGTGCAGCGCTTGGAAGCCATGCGCCAAACAAATAAATACGCGCAGCTATTCGACCGCCAGGTGGCTCCCATTTACCAGCACGACATGAATGTTCAAACAGAGATAGCAACAATGGGAGCACGTATCCTGAAAAATTACCGGGCAACGATTGCAGGGCTCAGCGGACAAGCCCATGCAACAACCTATTACATGCTTGGAGCCTATTCCTATCTTATTGAATTGTGGGGATCTCCGGCCTTTGATGCTGACGAGAACGGTGACGGGAGAGTTACAGATGAGGAAACCCTCAAATGGATCGATATCGAACTGGCAGGTGAAGGATGGATCAATCCGCACAAGTTCAACCATCCTGATTTGGGGGAGATCTGGATAGGTGGATCCCAGAAAAAACACACACAGCGGACGCCTCCCTCCAGGTACATCGAGCAGGAAACATTCAAAAATACTCAGTATGTCCTTTACTGTGCCAGTCAGTTTCCGAAAGTCGAGATCGATGAAGTGACCGTTACACCGGCGACTCAAAACTTGTACTGGATTGAAGTGAAGGTCAAAAACGACAGGGTATATCCCACTGCCTCAGATAGGTCCGTTCAGCTCAAAAGAGCAGTCAAGGATAAACTTACGCTCAGTTCCTCGAACAATATCACTGTCGTCGACATCCCGAAGGGTTCAACAATTGTCGATCCTCTGAATAACACCACTTCAAGTGAAGCGATGATCAAAGGAGCGGCCGAATTCCGGCTCCAGGGAAAGCAGACTCTTCGATTTTGTGCTTTGGTTGAGATAAACGGTTCTTCGGGCTGGGTGGAATTGACTATCCAGTCTAAAAATGGAGGAATGGACAAGAAACGAGTCAATATTAAGGTAGGCAATTAGAAAAATAGAACGAAACGGCAGATTTTTATTTTTGGCCGTTGACCTTATTCATAAACTTTTCGTTCTGAATGACAAAACGCTCATGCGTTCCCTGTCCGATGAGGCCATGATTATCGCGGGCCTCGACCTGAAAATGGAGTCTCCGCCCATCAATTTTCACAAGAGTGGCCTTGGCTGAGATCCGTTTCCCCAGCGGAGTTGGTCGAAGGTGTTCGATATTGACTTTGGTGCCCACTGTTGTCCAATCATGAGGAAGATAGACTTGTGCCGCAATGAGCGCTGCTGATTCCATGAGTGCGATCATCATTGGAGTGGCCAGTACTTCGACCTGTCCCGATCCAAGGATTTTTGCTGTATGCTCTTGATCCACAATCAGTGATTGACTGGAAGAAACATTCACTGGAATGTTAAAATCCATCGATTCACTCCTTCTTCAATTAAATCTGAAATTATCCCAATTATCCTGAATCATAACACGACTGGCCCTGTAATGCTAAAATTTCCTTGAATTATTTTTATTTGACAGAACATGTCCCTATAAGTAAAGTTCTTGACATGAGTAAAAAAGAATCCTTTTCACGCTGGGGAATCATTTTTGCGGGTTTGGGAATGGCTGTGGGCACGGGGAACCTGTGGCGTTTTCCTCGGATTGTCTCTCAGTACGGCGGCGGTGCATTCATGATCGCTTGGATTATTTTTCTTTTCGTCTGGGCCCTGCCTCTGCTGACCATTGAATTGTCCATTGGGAAAAAAACCCGTATGGGAGTGGTTGGTTCTTTTGGAAAACTGATGGGAAAAAATTTTGCATGGATGGGGACGTTTGTCACCTTTGTGACTGCCGCTATCACATTTTATTACACTGTTGTCACAGGCTGGTGTGTGAAATATTTTTTTGCCACATGTTTTCAAGGATTGATCAAAAAAGAGCCCAATCAGTATTGGGAGGCCTTCCAATCTTCATGGGAACCGGTGGCCTTTCATTTTATTGCTATTTTTATCGGATGTTCGATCATCTATTTTGGAGTAATCAAAGGCATTGAAAGGGCCAACAAGATTCTTATCCCTTCTCTTCTTATTCTGCTGCTGATCGCGGTGGCTCGCTCTTTAACTCTTCCGGGTGCTGTACAGGGATTGAATTTTCTTTTTTCTCCAAATCTCTCGCAGCTGGGGAATCTAAAAATCTGGTTGAACGCATTGAGTCAAGCTGCCTGGTCCACAGGCGCAGGATGGGGTTTGATGCTGACCTATGGAGTTTACTCCCGGAGAAAAGAAAATCCCGTCTTGACCTCTACGACTCTTGGATTCGGAGACTATGTCGCTTCTCTCCTGGCTGCCCTTGTGGTTATCCCAACAGTTTTTTCTTTTTTTGCTGGTCAAAACATGGCCAAAGAGAGTGTCATTGGAGTCATGCAGCAAGGCAATGAAGGATTGACCTTTAAATGGCTCCCTATTCTCTTTTCGAAAATCCCCTCGGGTTCCTTTTTTCTCGCCCTTTTCTTTTTGGCTCTATGTTTTGCCGCCTTTTCCTCATTGATTGCTCAGCTTGAGCTTATAAGCAGAATTTTTATCGACTCTGGTCTCACAAGAAAAAAAGCGGTGGTCATTGTTGGTGCAGGATGTTTTCTTATGGGACTTCCTTCTGCTATCAGTATCGGCTTTTTTAACAATCAGGATTGGGTGTGGGGGCTTGGACTCATGGTGAGTGGAGCGTTCCTGATAATCCTTGTATTAAAAGTTGGACCAAAGAAGTTCCGTGAAGAGATCATTTCCACTTCTGAGAAAAAGATCAAGATTGGAAAATGGTTTGATTACCTCGTGATGTTTTTTCTGCCTCTCCAATTAGTGGCCATGCTTGTCTGGTGGTTCTGGGACAGCTATTCTGCCAATCCGGGAAATTGGTTGAAGATATTTGCTACAACTTCGGTGGGCACGGTCCTCTTTCAGTGGGCTGTGGCCATAACCGTGTTTATCGTCTTTAATAAAGTCATCACAAAAAAAATGTTTAGTGAAAATAATGGAAATTGAAACCCTAATCACGATGATTTTAATCTTCGGTGTTTGTATAGGAGGATTTGTCTATTCTCTGTACCGTTCCTCCAAAGAAGATTAAATTAATTTCTTTTTGCGGGCTTCCTGAGCCTTACGCCTTCTTTCCATATCCTCTGCGAGGAGTTTCTGTGATAATTCGTCTGAATCCCCATACATTGTTTGAAGCCGCTTCAGTTCGGCCTTAAGCTCCGTGATAACAGCGGCATAGTCTGGATTGTCATAAACATTGTTGAGTTCGTGTGGATCGTTTTTTAAATCATACAATTCCCAGGCATCGATATCGTGATAATAGTGCATGAGTTTGTATTGTTTCGTCCGGATGCCATAGTGACGTTTCACCATGTGGACAGCAGGGTATTCGTAGTAGTGGTAATAGATGGATTCCCTCCACCTACCGGGGGATTTGTTTTGCAGAAAACCTGCCAGGGATAGGCCCTGCATGTCTTTTGGGATATCCACTCCGGCCAGTTCGAGGAAAGTTGGGGCAAAATCGAGATTTTGGACCAGTTCGGCGTTGGTCGATCCTGGTCTTGTTTTTCCTGGAGACATGGCTAATAAAGGCATCCGGAGGGATTCTTCGTACATGAAGCGCTTGTCGAACCAGCCATGGTCACCCAAATAAAATCCCTGATCTGATGTGTAGAGCACAATTGTGTTCTCTGCCAGACTGGATGATTCCAGAAAGTCCAGCACGCGCCCGATATTTTCGTCTACGGCGGCTATGCAGCCCAGGTAATCTTGCATATACCGTTGGTATTTCCACCGCACGAGGTCATCGCCCTGCGGATTATCCCGTTCGAAGGCCTCTCTCTTGGGCCCGTAGGCCGCTTCCCATGCAGCCCGCTGTTCATCATTGAGTCGTTTAGGCGCAGGTTCCATTTTCAGATCATAGGCCTCCTGCATGTGGTCTCGAAGCGACATCTCCTGCTCAGCCGCTGCCTTCGAGCGGTTGGAATAATCATCGAAGAGTGTGTCCGGTTCAGGAAACTTGACGTCGTCATACATGGTCAGGTGCCGAGGGGCAGGCTGCCAGTTACGGTGAGGAGCCTTGTGGTGGAGCATCATCATAAAGGGTTTCTCTTTGTCCCGTTTATTTTCAAGATAGTCTAGGGCGATATCTGTAATGAGATCTGTCACATAGCCGGTGTGCTTTTTCCGTTCTCCCATCTCGATCAGATCGGGATTGTAATACTGGCCTTGGCCGGGAAGGATATTCCAGTAGTCAAAGCCTGTGGGATCGCTCTTGAGGTGCCACTTGCCGAGCATAACAGTCTGGTATCCGGCCTGCTGAAGAAGTTTGGGGAATGTCTGCTGTGTGCCGTCAAAGACCTGGCTGTTATCCCGGAGTCCGTTGAGATGGCTGTGTTTTCCGGTGAGGATAACAGCTCTGCTCGGCGCACAGATACCGTTGGTGCAGAAGCAATTTTCGAATCTCACGCCTTCATTTGCAATGCGGTCGATATTGGGTGTTGTGTTGATACGGCTTCCGTAGCTGCTGATAGCATGGGAGGCATGGTCGTCTGTCATGATGAATAAAATATTGGGTTTTTGTTGAGCTGTTTTTGTTTTATTCAGACATCCGGGCAAAGCCATTGCGGCCACGCCCATTCCAACTGAATGAATGAACTGCCGTCTTTTCATTTTTTCCCTCCTAATGAGACCTTAAGATTAAATTCTTTCCTTGACCTCTTTAATGGCCGCATAGGCGGCTCTTTTTTTTCATATCTAATCTTTTCTTGTTGGAATATTTATTTCTTTTTCATAAAGGCTTCAATCTCTTTTAATGATCGCGGAAGCCCCTGGGACAGGTTTTCGTAGCCATCTTCCGTGATGACTATGGTGTCCTCGATACGAATCCCCATTTCCTGGTCTGGGTAGGGCATATTGATGTCACAGGCAAAGACAAAACCGGGTTGGAGTTTTTCATCTGGCCCGGCGAACGAGCCCATGGGATCATGTGTGGCCATACCGATGGAGTGGTTGTATCCTCCGTAGCGGATGAATCCCCTGAATCTTCGCTCCTCAGGATCAAAGCCGTTTTTAATGAGGTGTTCCCGCACTTTGTTCCCTACGTCTTTGAATGTTATTCCCGGCTTGTAGTTTTCAAGGCAGGTGACATAAATTCCATAAGCGAGTACGTAGATTTCTTTTTGCTTTTGTGAAAATCGGCCGTTGGCGGGGAATGTGCTGGACACGTCCGCATTGTAGTATCCGACATCCGGACCCGCATCTAAAATGATAAAATCCCCATCCTCGAGCGTCCGGTCATATATATGGTAGTGACCATATTTATGGTTAGGGCCGGACATAATGATCACGTTGTAGGCCAAATCCCTGGCATCGTTTCTCATACATGTGTATGTAAACAAAGCAGCCAGTTCTTTTTCACTGACCCCTGGGCCAGTGGCCTCGATAAAGACTTTGTGTGCCTCAACTCCCAGTTGTGCTGCTCGGCGGATAAAATTGATTTCAGAGGGAGATTTGATTTTTCGCATATTCCAGATGAGAGGAGAGCAGTCTTTGACCGTAATCTGTGGAAATTTGTCCTTGAGGTTTTTAACAAACTGCAGCTCTCGTGTGAGCCGGCCATCCCAGATATTCATAGTCATGGTCCGCTGCAGAGAATTGAACTTTTCATTGGTATTGACCATGCTGATCTCTCCGGGTTTAAAGGCTGTATAAAAAATAGGAGTCTGCATACTCAGCCGTGTGAGGACGGATGAAAAACGATCGAGTGGATAGGTTCTTTCAATCCCTGTGAATTCAGCGGGATTGTCAACGAGTTCAATAGGGAGGCCTTCACCGCGAGCTCCATCTTCACTGAGGTCAAAAAAAATGTGGCTTTCTTTGTTCAGGCCATCGATGATGAGGAACGCATTTTGAATTTCGACTCCGGTAAAATAGTAAAAATCGTTGGTTTGAGTAAAGTGACTGTCTCCTGTGGGGGTGTTGGCCCCAAGAATAATCGCGATTCCGTCTGAAATTTGTTCCATAAATGCGGCCCGCCGTGCGGCAAATTCTTTATTTTCAAAATCATACCCGCATAAAACCAGGAGTGGAGTAAGTAATAGTACTGTTAGGATTATAAATTGCCTTTTCAACTTAACCTCCTTGTCTCGGTGTTTTGAGAGATTATCATCGTGTCTCTATGAGATATCATATTGGATAGGTGTTATCAACTGTTTACATTTATAGAATAATGCCCGGACAAAAAAAAACGAAGGCTAATCTCTATAAAAGGTATCCTTTATCCAGTCTTTTTATCTACAACGGCACGACAATTCTTCATTTTCGCTGAGTGGATTTGGGATCATCTATGGTTTCGGCCGTACAACTGTTAGCACTTCACTTGGAATACTTTATCTTGTGTTTGCTTTTAGCGAGATGTATGTGCTGATGCCGCTAATAGTCTGTCCCTCCTGTGTCTATCGAAGAATGGAGGGAGGATTGTGTATATCGGGACTCAATGTGGTTTCTCGAAAAATCGCCCGGGAACAGAATGATGATGAATTTCCTAATCGCTCCAAAGGACTTCTTTGTCCTAATAATCTTTACTTGTTTTCATTGGTTGCTCCCATTGTGGCCTTGATCCCTGCCATTGTTCTCCACTTTTCTCTTCTAGTCCTTTGTGTGTTTCTGGTTCTTGTCGGACTATTGATATTCCGCATCTTTATAATATTTTCCAAGATTGGCTGTCTGCACTGTTATGCCAAGTTTGTGTGTCCTCAGGCTGAACAGATGGGTGTACGGGAACTTTAGACCATCTTTTCTTGTACGAGCTTAATAAATTCCTTTTTTAAAAAAAAACCTTTGTCAGTTAGAAAAGGCATGACTTTTTTAGAGGTCACACAGACAATTCCATTCTTTTCTCCTGAATCCTTTATACATTCATCCAAAAGCCTGGTTCCGAGGCCCTGTCTTTTATAGCGGCCGGATACCCAGAAGCAGTGGATAAATGTGTAGCCGTGTGCCTTCAGCGAGTTTTTTCTAGGAGAATCCACAGCAGATATCCTTTTTGTCGATATTATTTTCACTCAGATTGATGATTTTGTAGTTGTTTGAGGACATAATGCCTTCTCCCAATTGTGTTTTTCATCGAGATGCCTAAGGGGAACAATGATTGAGGTCTTTATGATTATATTAAAAAGAGGAGCCGCATCTCAACATCCGATCCCTCCTGTTCTTCTCTTCATTGACTTCAAAAAACGGCTATTGTAAGATAGCTGAACTTAACTGCTTTTAGTGCAGTCATTTGCGCTGAAATACTCAGAGAGAAAATGAAAAATAACGAATCAAAAGACACAGAAAAAAAATCAGAAAAATTTCCCATACATTTTGATTTTTCTTCTTATGAAAAACAAATTTATAAAAAGTGGATGGACTCCGATGCATTTGCTGCACTTCCGGACAGCCGGGAAAATTCTTATGTCATCATGATGCCCCTGCCTAATGTGACCGGGGCCCTGCATATGGGGCATGCCATGGATAACGTTATGCAGGACCTCTTGATTCGCTGGCATAGGATGATGAAGGATAATTCCCTTTGGATGCCGGGCACCGACCATGCCGGAATAGCCACTCAAGCTGTGGTTGAAAAGAGGCTCTTCGAGTTGGAAAAGAAAACCCGGCATGATATTGGCCTCGAAGCGCTGGTGGAAAGAATTTGGGCATGGAAGGATGAATACCAGCAGCGGATCATTGAGCAGCTGCAGATCATCGGGAGTTCATGTGATTGGAGCCGTGTGCGTTTCACTATGGATGCGGTCTGTACGAGGGCGGTCAGGGAGGCTTTTTTCCGCCTGTTCCGTGACGGCTTGATTTTTCGTGGAGATCGTTTGGTCAACTGGGATTGTCAGCTGCAGACCGCTGTCAGTGATGATGAAATCATTTATGAAAAAATCCAGGGTTATTTTTGGCTTATTCGATATCCAGTTATCGATCCAAAACCGGATGAGCCCGAATTTATCTCAGTGGCGACAACTCGGCCCGAAACCATGTTGGGAGATACAGCCGTAGCCTGCCATCCTAATCCTGAAGAAGAACTGGACAGACTTCTTCACGAACTGCCAAAACGAATAAAATCCGCCCCGAAAAAGGACAAGGTGCAGTTGGAAAAAACGTTGGAGGACATAAAGGAGAAAAAGAGAGACCTCCTCCCGCATCTTCTAAAACTTAGAGAGATGGCCCAAGACGGCCGAAACGTCAGGCTCCCGCTTTTAGAAAGAGAGCTCCCTCTAATCCTCGACATTTGGGCCAAGCCGGAACTCGGATCTGGTTGTGTCAAGGTCACCCCGGCTCACGATCCTAATGACTATGATGTGTGGATTCGTCATAAGGATAAAATCGACATTATCAATATATTAAATCCGGATGGAACTCTCAATGAGAATGCAGGTCCCTACAGCGGACTGGACAGATTTGACGCACGCGCACAAATTGTTGCAGACCTGGAAACTCAGGGTTTGATGGAGGATATAGAAGATAGAGAGATCGAAATCGGTCATTCCGACCGTTCTAAAAGCCCGATAGAGCCCTATCTTTCCAAACAGTGGTTTATCCATATGGGGGATGTGGATGGAGGTATCCTCTGTGGAGCCGAAACAGAGAATGAATTTCGTGCAGCCGGCCTTGCCCAGGCTGCTATCGATGCCGTTGGAAGAGAGTACAAAACGCCATCAGGAAGGCGGTTGACGTTCTATCCCGATCATACCCGTTATGGAGGCACATACAGCAGTTGGCTTGCTGAGAAAAGGGACTGGTGTATAAGCCGCCAGCTCTGGTGGGGCCACAGGATTCCCATCTGGCATAAAAGCTTTTTTGCTGACGAGATCGAAAAGATTGTTGCGACTCTTCCGCAAAGCGATTTGCTGCAGAGTTGGATTGCTGATTCTGATGGAAAACTTTACAGCCTAGTTGAAATAGGAAAACTGGAAAAGACCAGGAGATATGATCTGCTCGTATCTCTCAGAGACAGTCAAGCCGAAGAACAATTTGCCGATCGGCTGGAATCTCTTGGCCTAGAACAAGATCCGGATGTGCTCGACACCTGGTTCAGCTCCTCTCTCTGGCCGTTCAGCACGCTAGGTTGGCCTAATCCAGAAACAGCTCTAGTGGACGAGGGACAGAGACCATTGGGTGCAAAAGGCAGCAACAAAAACTGTCTTGAATACTACTATCCAGGGTCTTGTCTTGTCACAGCACGCGATATTATCACACTCTGGGTGGCCCGCATGCAAATGATGGGGCTCTACCTGCTGGGTGATGTCCCCTTCACGGACTGTTTCATCCATGCCAACATCCAGGACGGCAAGGGCGAGCGGATGAGCAAAAGCAAGGGAAATGGCATCGATCCTGAGGATATCGTCGAAAAATATGGGGCCGATGCTATGCGATATGTTCTCTGTGACATGCAGACAGGCACACAGGATATCCGTCTGCCAGTACAGGCCATATCACCTTTTACGGGAGAGATGGTCGATCTTGCTACGGCCAAACACGGCCAGACAATTTTTACGTATATCTGCCCCGGAAGCGGGGAAGAGTTTGACGTCTTGGGCACTATCCCGGATATGCCCATGGCCAAAATCATCAGTGAGCGATTTGATGTGGGGCGTGCGTTTTGCACAAAACTTTGGAACGCGGTTCGTTTTGCCTTGATCAATCTTGGAGAGCTGTCTTTTTCTCCTTTGGATCCAGACCAGCTGGAGCCCGAAGATCGATGGATTCTCTCTCGACTGTCACGTGTGATTGATAAAGTCACTTTTCAACTTAAGGCCTATAATCCTTCTGCGGCTATTGGTGAAGCCAGAGAATTTTTCTGGTCGGAACTCTGTGACTGGTATCTGGAATTCATTAAACCCCGCTTTAAGAGCGAAGATTCGGCACCCGTTGCAAGGACGGTTTTATCCCTGGCCATCGATTTGGTTCTCCGGCTTTTTCATCCGTTTGTCCCCTACATTACCGAAGTCCTCTGGGAGAGACTCCAAATCCAATCCCCAATTCGAGGCCTTTTTGAACCTCTTCCTTCCTCAGATCTGTTGATAAATGCGACATGGCCGAACGCTTTTCCGGATTGGGAGGACTCGACAGTCGAGTCAAATTTTTCTTTGGTTCAGGATGTGATCCGTTCCATCAGGGACATCCGGTCCCGGCACAACATTCCACCCCGAAAAGCCTTTGAAGCCCTTATTAAGGCAGAAAATGAAGAAACAATAGTTTTGGACCGATTAAAAAAATTGGTTCTTCACATGGCCAACTTGTCTTCACTCACGGTCTCAAGCACTGTGGAAAGGCCGGCTCTGGCCACTACTCAGGTAGTTGGAAATACGGAGATCTACCTGATTGGGGCGGTGGATCCGGATAGGGAAAGAGAACGGCTGGTGAAACAGCGTACTAAACTCGAGAAGGAATCTGAAAAAGCCAAAGCCAGATTGGCTAATGACAGCTTTGTCAGCAGAGCCCCAACAGAAGTCGTCGAAGCTGAAAAAGCCAAACTCGAAGAGATTCAAATCCAGATAAAACTTGTAGATAAAAGCCTTGCTGCATTAAATTGAGCTTAAAATCTGTTGCAGCGTACTCAAAGAGTCTTCTTTTTTGGTGTGTCCACAAAGTTTTGCGGATCATAGCCCTGAGCCCTTAATCGCTTTTTGAGTTGTTGTCTCAGTTCAGCCGATATCTCCGGCGTTCGGCTCAAGATCCATCCATATTTACGCTTTGGATGACCGATGATCACCCATTGATAGTCTTCATCCAACTCGATGATCCAGTAATCTCCCCAAAACCTGTTTCTCCCAAGAATCCGCACAAAACTGACTTCCAATTTGGCCTTGGTTACAGAATCGGCAATTCGAGCGACACCTGTAGCCTGCTTTAGGCTTCCGTCGGATTTGAAGCATTTATTGACGGCCTGAATGCGGCCATCTTCCCTCAGGCTGTATTCGGCCGTAGTCCCAGCCGCACATTTTTTTTGAAAGCTGTTGGGAATTTTTGAGATCTCGTACCAGAGCCCTGTATAACGATTTAAGTCCACAAAAGAGACTGTTTTTGGAGGATCCAAAACCGCGTGGCTTGCTCTAAGAAAAAACAAAAATCCCAAAGGAATAATTATAAGCAAAAACCAATTCTTCATAAGTGCCTCCTTATAATTTTATAGGGCCTTCCGGTTTTAAGTCAACAAATGGGATAACTCATGATGGAAGGAGGTTTGTCCTTTCGCACCGGTTCTGCTAATATTTGAGTTCTATACAAAGGAGAGAGTCAATAGTGTCAAGAGTATACAGATGTTTGTTAGTCCTATTTATTCTGATGTGTACTGGTTTTGTATCTATGGGCCAGAATAAAGATGAAGGGATAAACTGGCCGAGTTTCCGAGGCCCTTACGCCCGCGGATTTGTTGAGGGATCGCCTCTTCCTGTGTCCTGGAACCGGGAGGCAGGGGAAAACATCCTGTGGACAACACTCATTCCCGGGTTGGCCCATTCCAGCCCGATTATCTGGGGGGACAGGTTGTTTGTGACGACCGCAGTCAGTGAAAATGAATCTCCCGAACTCAAAACTGGCCTTTATGGGAGTGTCACTCCTGTCTATGATAATTCCGTGCAGACATGGAAGGTTTTCTGCCTGGATAAAAATTCCGGAGAGATCCTCTGGGAAAAGACGGCGTACGAGGGAGTGCCCAAAGTCAAACGCCATCCAATGGCCACACACGCCAACTCAACGGCGGCGACCGATGGGCAGCACGTTGTGGCTTTTTTCGGCTCCGAAGGCCTCTACTGCTACGACATGGAGGGGGAGCTGCTCTGGAAAAAGAATTTTGGGCTTTTGGATTCGGCTTTTTTTACTATGCCCACGGCCCAGTGGGGATTTGCCAGTTCGCCCGTCATCCACAAGGGCGTGGTTGTGGTTCAGTGTGACGCCCTGAACACCGCCTTTCTGGCGGCTCTGGACGCTGCCACGGGCAAAGAACTCTGGCGAACCCCTCGGGAGGATTACCCCACATGGAGCACCCCAACGATTTATGTCGGCGAACAAAATACTCAGATCATTGTCAACGGTTTTAAACACATCGGAAGTTATGACTTCCGGACGGGAAAGGAGATCTGGAAGATTTCAGGCGGCGGAGACATCCCCATCCCGACTCCCGTGGTGGCGGGCGATTTGGTGTACATCAACGGGGCGCACGGGCGACTGTCGCCGATTTATGCCATAAAGCTGGATGCGAAGGGAGATATCTCGCTCGATGCCGACACCACTACCAGTGATAAGATTGTCTGGAGTGTAAAACGGGGAGGGGCTTACATTCCGTCCCCTCTTGTCTACGACGGATATCTCTATAACATGAACTGGAACGGCCTGCTGAATTGTTTCGATGCGAAAACGGGTGAATCCGTCTACAAAGAGCAACTGGCCAAGATGGAGGCCTTTGCCGCCTCAGGAGTGGCGTCCGGCGGAAACCTGTATTTCACGAGCGAGGAGGGAAATGTGTATGTTGTCAAAGGCGGCCCGGAGTTCGAGATCCTTGCGACCAATTCCATGAATGAAAAAATGCTGGCCACACCCGCGATTTCAGAGGGCAGGTTGTACTTCAGAACCCAGCACAATCTGGTGGCCGTAAGCCTGAAATAAAGAGTGCGTACTTGAAGTGTCGAACAAAAAAACGCTATTACTCATCTTGGATTATTCAAGTAATTCAATAGGATTAGTGTGTAAAAGAGATGCGGATATGGGCTATAATAATTTTAGTTAGATGAATGAAAAAACTCTTCAACGAATAACCTTCACCGCGACAGCATTTGTTGCCCTGTTCCTTTTGAGCTGGTGGTTTTACCACAATCCCGTCAAAGACTTTGTCGAGGGCCTTCCGGGCAGGGACAACCGGCCTGAAGGTTTTGTCAGCCTGGGGGAAGCCGTAGAGATTGGAGCCCTGTTTACGTCATTCGAAGGTCTGCCTTCAACTTTGCAGGGGAGTTGGCCGAGATTCCGCGGTGCCTTCTACGACAACATCAGCAGGGAAAATGTTTCTCTATCTCACTCTTGGGGGGAGTCGGGGCCGGATATTTTATACTCCATCGCTCTTGGGGAAGGGCACGCGGGTCCTGTCGTGGCCAACGGATGTATTTATGTGCTCGACTACGATGAAGAAGAACGGGCGGATATTCTGCGCTGTTTTTCCTTCGAGGACGGATCCGAAATCTGGCGGCGGGGTTATGAGATCAACATCAAAAGAAACCATGGGATGTCGCGGACGGTTCCCGCGGTGACAGACAAATATGTGGTGACCATCGGCCCTAAATGCCAGGTGATGTGTGTAGACGCGATTACGGGTGATTTTAAATGGGGGATTGACCTTCAAAGAGAATATGAATCTCCAGAGCCGCTCTGGTATACCGGCCAGTGTCCTCTGATCGACGGTTCGCTGGCCGTGATTGGAGTCGGAGGCTCGTCTCTCCTCATTGCAGTGGATCTGGAAACAGGGGAGATCGTATGGGAAGTCCCCAATCCAAACCAATGGGGGATGTCTCATTCGTCGGTTTTACCCTTTACCATCCATGGCGTTAGGATGTACATCTACTGTGCCCTTGGCGGTTTTATTGGCGTCTCTGCGGAAGAGGATTCCGCCGGTCAGGTTCTGTTCGAATCCACACTGTGGAACAACAACGTAATTGCTCCTTCTCCTGTTTCAATCGGTGACGGGAGGGTATTCTTAACGGCGGGCTACGGTGCGGGAAGCCTCATGGTGAGGTTAACGCGTGAAGGGGATGTCTTTAGCGTCGAAGCCCTTCAGTCCGTAAAACCGGAGGAGGGGATGGCCTCGGAGCAACAGACGCCCATCTATTACAAAGGCCATCTCTTTTCGATTCTTCCCAAAGATGCGGGGCCGCTCCGCAACCAGATGGTCTGTGTCAATCCCGATGACATCAGCTCTTTTATCTGGTCGAGCGGGAAAACCCACCGTTTTGGCCTGGGCCCCTATATCGTGGCCGACGACAAGTTTTTTGTCATGAGTGACGATGGCGTATTGACGGTTTTCGAAGCCAGCGCCACGGAATACAAACCGCTTGCGCAGGCCAAGGTGCTCAATGGGGTGGATGCCTGGGGGCCTCTAGCCATTGTCCGCGGCCAGCTTTTGGCGAGGGATTCACACAACTTGGTCTGCATCGATTTGAGAGCACGGCCGCAATAGGAAAAACGATGAAAGGAAACAGTTCAAAACAAAATCAGATTTTGACGGGGATCATCATTCTTGTCTCCTTGGCAGGAATTCTTTTTTTCGGTTACAGAGCTGTCCGTGAAAATTCTTTGAGAAAACAGAAAAATCCTTTTGAATATGACATAGATCGATTCAAGGTGAGTGATCCCAGTCTTGTTCATTTTTCTGAGGTTGGCCGAATTCCACTCGAACTGCCCCATGTTTACGGACTTGCTGTCGGGCCGGAGGACAACATCTATGTCTCTGGGGACAATACATTTTTCATTTTCAGCAGGGATGGAATCCATTTATCCACTTTTTCTGTGGACGAATCCGTTCACTGTCTGGCAGTCGACAACAATCGTGATGTCTATGTTGGGATGAATGATATTGTTGAGGTTTATGATTTGTCCGGCACAAAAAAAGCCAATTGGAAATCACCGAGTACGGGCGCGATTTTCACTTCGATAGCTCTGTCGGAAAAATTTGTCTTTGTGGCCGATGCCGGAAATCTGATTGTCTGGAAGTTTGATAAAGATGGAAACCTTCTTCAAAGAATTGGGGAGAAAGACGAGGACAAAGATGTTCCTGGATTTATCATTCCCAGCCCGTATTTCGATGTGGCTGTCGATCCGGATGGTTTTCTCTGGGCAGCCGACACCGGCCGGCATTCACTCGAAAATTATACATTGGACGGAGGTTTCAGGACTTCTTGGGGAGAATTCTCCATGGACATAGGTGGATTCTGCGGTTGCTGTAATCCATCGCATTTTATTGTTCTGGAAGATGGATCCTTTGTAACAAGTGAAAAAGGGATAGCCAGAGTTAAGGTCTATAATCAGATTGGAGAGATGGTGTCCGTTGTAGCCGGACCTGACAAGTTTATCGAAGGCACGGTTGGTCTGGATTTAGCCGTGGATTCAGACCAAAGGATACTTATTCTGGATCCCAAACAAAAACTCGTTCGGATTTTTACAAAAAATCAGGAACAGGAAAAGCAACAAGGTGAGATTTCAAATGAGGAATCAATTAAAAGTGAAAACTAGACGTGATTTTTTAAAGGATGGTATGAGGGCAGTTGTCTTGAGTGGTCTCGTCTTTTCGGGATTGTTTCTGGGGTGGAGAGGACAGGCCAATTCCGGGAAAAGCGAATCCTGTTCTTTAGATCTGCCCTGCAGGAATTGTTCGAAAATCTCTGACTGCCAGAAACCTTCAGCCCTAAAGGCAAGGAATAAATTGTCGGAAGCTGGGGGGGGTAAATGAAAAGAACTGGGCAAAAAAATCCGATAAAACGAAGAGATTTTATCAGGAAGAGCCTTCATTCCATAACCGGTTTGACTATCGCTGGCCTTGCAGGGATTTTGTTCAGCAAGTCGTCTTCGGAAGAGATGGTCTGGCAGTTGGATCCCAACATCTGCATTCAATGTGAAAAGTGTGCGGTCAACTGTGTTCTTCCGCAATCTTCGGTAAAATGTGTTCACTCCTTTTCCATGTGCGGCTACTGTGATTTGTGCAGCGGGTATCTTCAGCCTGGGGCCAAGGACAGGGACACAGGGGCGGAGAGCCAGCTCTGTCCCTCCGGGGCGATCACGCGGAGCTTTGTGGAAATACCCTATTTTGAGTACACCCTCGACGAGGAACTGTGCATTGGTTGCGGAAAATGCGTGAAAGGCTGCGCCTCCTTCGGAAACGGTTCCCTCTATCTGCAGAACAAACACGACCGCTGTTTAAACTGCAACGAATGTTCGATCGCTCGGAGATGTCCTTCTCAAGCGTGGAAACGTGTGCCGGCGAGCCGGCCCTATATTCTGAGAGGAGACGAGAGCCAGAGTTATCTCCAAGGATAACGTGCCATCCCATGAAAAATAGACGACAGTTCAGAGTGAAAGTATTTCTTGGATCGATGTTGTTGCTTCTCCCTCTCCTCGGCCTCTCTCAGATTCAAGAGCGTTTTCCCAAACCCGATTTTGAATCGGGATATGTCCGGCCTGAGCTGCTCTCTCCTTCACCCCGGGCCACGGTATGGGAGTATGTCGATATTTTTGTTTTGGCGGCCGCGTTGTTTTTGGCGACCTATTTTGCCTACAAGTTGAGATCACGGCGCAACATATTTATTCTGATGGTGTTTTCTCTGGTGTACTTTGGCTTTATCAGGAGAGGATGTGTCTGTTCAATCGGGGCCATCCAGAATGTGAGTTTGGCGTTGTTTAATCCCGCCTATGCCATCCCTGTATCTGTCATCGTCTTTTTTATCCTGCCGCTCTTTGTGGCGCTTTTTTACGGCCGGACTTTTTGTGCGGCGGTCTGTCCGCTCGGCGCCATTCAGGACGTTGTCGTTCTCAAACCTGTCCGAGTTTCCATAGGCCTGGAAAATGTGCTCGGACTGCTGCCCTATATCTACCTGGGGTTGGCCGTGCTGTTTGCGGTCACAGGAACAGGTTTTATCATCTGTCAGTACGATCCTTTTATCGGTTTTTTCCGTTTCGGTGCGGATTTTAATATGGTGATTTTTGGGATGTCCATGCTGGTTTTGGGGACGGTCATTGCCAGACCCTACTGCCGGTTCCTCTGTCCCTATGGAGTTCTCTTGAGCTGGATGTCCCGCCTGTCGAAACGGCATGTATCGATCACTCCCGATGAGTGCAACAACTGCCGGTTGTGTGAAGAATCCTGTCCCTTTGGAGCCATCCAAAAAGCCGATGAGGGCCCTCCCTCCAAGGGAAAGGATGTGGACATCCGCCGCTTGGCCCTGGTTTTCATTCTCCTGCCGCTTCTGGTATTTGGTACCGGTTGGGTGGGGTCTCTTCTCAACATTCCTCTTTCGCGTCAGCACGCCACGGTCTCTCTTGCCGAGGAAATTCTACTCGAAAATTCCGGACAGCGCACAGAAATGACCGATGAAACCAAAGCCTTCCGCACTTCGGGGAAACCGACCGAGGAGCTATTTAGTGAAGCCAAAGCGATCCAGAAGCAGTTCAAAACCGGGGGATGGATCCTTGGAGGCTTTATCGGTTTCGTCATCTGTCTGAAGTTTATCGGCCTCTTCAGCCGCAAACGGCAGCTCAAATATGACGTGGACAAGGGCTCCTGTCTCAGCTGTGGCCGGTGCTTTTCATACTGTCCGTATGAACAGGTGCGTCTGGGCCTGCTCACGCAGGAACAGGCCGATTCTTTGGGAACCGGTGAGAAAAAAATCAAACAGTTTAGGGCTTGATGGGATGAATAGACAAAACGACAAGACCATAAAAAAAGATCCAACACGTCTGTGGTATGGAATTGCCCAAAAGGTTGTGGTGATTGCAGCGGTGTGTGCCGGAATTCTCAGCGTTCTGATGATCGCGAACTATCTCCAGACAAAATCCAACGATCCTCTCAACAGCGAGGTCATCACTCAGCTGATCGCCCAGCTTCAGGACAATCCCCAGGACACGGCCCTCAAGGAGCAGATCCGCGCTCTCGATCTTCTGGCCAGGAAAGCCTATTTCACCTACCAATGGCAAATCCGCACGGGAAGTTACCTTCTCTTTGCCTTTGTTCTGTTGCTGCTTCTGTCGCTCAAGTTTATGCATTCACTTCAACCCCAGCTGCCTGATTTGAACTCGGATTCCGATGCCGGGAAAACCTGGGAGAACAAACTGTTATCCCGAAAATACATTGTTTTTGGTGGGGTCGGTCTGTTTGTCCTCGCTCTTTTGCTCGGAGTATTCTCCCAGTCGGAAATTAAAAAAATCGGCGTCGCCCGGAGTGGCGGCTCCGGGGACTCTGACTATGCAAGTTTAGAAGAGAAAAAAGCAAACTGGCCCGGCTTTCGAGGGGCGGGAGGAATAGGAATTGCATCGGATGGCTCTTTTCCTACCGTCTGGGACGGGACTTCAGGGGAAAACATCCTCTGGACAACACCCATTCCTATCCCTGGGTACAATTCTCCCATTATATGGGGGAAGAAAATCTTCCTATCGGGCGCGGATAGAAACACTCAGGTTGTCATCTGTTTTGATGCCGACTCAGGGGAGATTCTCTGGCAGTCGGAGCTCAACGATATCCCCGGTACGCCCGATCGCAAACCCGATGTCGGGCAGGACACGGGATACGCCGCACCCACTATGACCACGGATGGAAAGAGGGTGTTCGCCCTTTTCGCCACGGGCGATGTGGCCTGTCTCGACTTCGAGGGACAGAGAATCTGGGCTAAAAATCTGGGTGTGCCCGACAACCACTACGGCCATTCGGCTTCACTGATCACCTACCAGGATCTGCTGATCGTCCCCTATGACCAGAACACCGGTGGCCGGGTTCTGGGTTTAAAGGCGGCAACGGGTGATGTCGCGTATGACCAACCTCGGGAAGTGGAGATCTCCTGGTCTTCGCCGATTCTTGTTGACACGGGGAACCGGTTTGAATTGATCCTCAGCTCCAATCCCTTTGTCATGTCCCATGATCCACGGACCGGGCAGAAGTTATGGCGTGTCGCGTGTATGATGGGGGAAGTCGCCCCCTCACCCGCCTATGCCGACGGTATGGTGTTTGCCGTCAACGACTACGCCAGGCTTGTGGGGATAAAACTCGGGGATACGCCGGAAGTTGTCTGGGAGGTCCTCGACGACCTCTCCGAAGTCTCCAGTCCCGTGGCTATCGGGGACCTGGTGTTTATGCCGACCAGCTTCGGGACGGTATCCTGCTTTGACGCAAAAACGGGAGAGAGATATTGGTTCCACGACTTTGATGATGGCTTCTATTCGTCCCCTATTTTAGCTGGAGATAAAATATACTGCATGGATATGGACGGTGTTATGTCTATCTTTAAAGCTCAGAAGGAATTCGAACTCATCAACCAGAATGAACTTGGAGAAGATGCCATGACCATTCCCGCATTCATGTTTAACCGCATCTTTATTCGTGGAATAAAACATCTGTTTTGCATTGGAAAATAAAATCCCATGAAGCTGGAAAAGGACCGCATCCATTCGTTCATTGACCGGATTGTCGATGATGTCGGATCCAATAATGGCGCTGTCATCCCCCTTCTTCATGCCATCCAAAATGAATATAATTATCTTCCAGAGCTGGCCCTCCAGCGGGTCTGCGAAAAAACAGACATCACATTCGCTGACATTTTTGGAGTGTCGACGTTTTATTCTCAATTCCGCCATACCCCTGTCGGTCAGCATATTATCCGTGTGTGTACAGGTACAGCCTGTCATGTCAAAGGATCCGGCCTGGTATATGATGCGTTCCTTCGCGAATTGGATATTCCTGAAGATGGAGATACCGATCCAAAAAGTCAATTTACTGTCCAAAAAATTGCCTGTTTGGGTTGCTGTACGATTGCTCCTGTTGTACAGATCGATGATGTGACGTATGGGCATGTCCAAACAGATGGGGTTGGGAATATCCTCAAAGATTTCCTCCTGAATCAGGGACAGGCTGCAAAAAGCTCTGGCCCTCGGAAATCGAAGCCGAACAATGGAGGAGAAATAAAGATTGGGCTGGGTTCCTGCTGTGTGGCCAGCGGCAGCAGCCGGGTGCAGCAGGAGCTGGAAAAAAGCCTTCGTGAAACCGGGATTCAGACACAGGTCAAAAGAGTTGGATGTGTGGGCATGTGTCACAGGACACCACTTCTTGAAGTGAGTCCACAAGGTGAAGAGCCGGTCCTCTATGACAGTGTTCAGCCTGAAGATGTCAAAAACATCATTCTCAGACATTACAAACCAAAATCTCTCCCTCAGCGCATAAAGAATGCAGCCTATCAACTTATCGAAAATGTTCTTGATAGTCCAAATTCCAATGGATTCACTCGGCATCCTCTGCATGGGCGGGACAAGGAGATCCAAGCTTTTCTCGGGAGACAGCAGCACATCGCCACAGAGAATTCTGGCCAGATCGATCCTCTTGATCTTGAAGAGTATCGCACAAAAGGAGGATTTGAAGCTCTGGACAGGTGTCTTTCCAATTATTCTCCAGAAGAGATAGTCAATTGTGTAAAAACCAGCGGCTTAAGAGGCCGTGGAGGAGCGGGATTCTCTTCAGGACAAAAATGGGACATCGTTCGCCAATCTAAAGACGATAAAAAATTCATCATCTGCAATGGAGATGAGGGTGATCCCGGGGCATTTATGGACCGCATGATTCTGGAGTCCTATCCTTTTCGGGTTATCGAAGGCATGATTTTTGCCGCCTACGCAGTTGGGGCTCATGAAGGGTATTTTTATATCCGTGCAGAATATCCTCTGGCTGTCCGGCGCGTTAGAGAGGCGCTCAAAAAAAGCCGCGAACAAGGGCTGTTGGGCCTGGATATTTTAGAGAAAGGCTTTTCTCTGGAATTAAAGATTTTGGAGGGTGCTGGTGCCTTTGTCTGCGGGGAAGAAACCGCACTCATTGCCTCCATTGAAGGGCATAGGGGGAATCCAAGTTTTCGTCCTCCCTATCCTGCGCAAAAGGGGCTCTGGGGCCATTCGACCCTGGTTAACAACTGTGAAACTTTGGCCACTGTTCCCTGGATTTTCCGGAATGGACCTGATGAATTTGCGAAATTAGGGACAACACAGAGCAAAGGCACAAAGGTCTTTTCCCTGGCAGGGAAAATTGCCAGGGGAGGGCTTATCGAAGTTCCCATGGGCATCTCGATCCGGGAGATTGTCGAGGATATTGGAGGAGGTATCGAAAGCAACAGAGAATTTAAAGCTGTACAGATCGGGGGGCCGTCTGGAGGATGCATTCCAGCCGAATTGGCTCATACGCGTGTGGATTATGAGGATCTAAAAAAAGTTGGTGCCATGATGGGTTCAGGGGGGCTTTTGGTCATGGACGACTCGGACTGCATGGTGGACATCGCCCGCTATTTTATGGAATTTATCTGCAGCCAGTCCTGTGGAAAGTGCACATACTGCCGTATTGGGACAAAACACATGCTTCAGATACTCGAGGACCTGTGTATTGGAAAAGGGCAAGAGAAAGACCTGGCAAAATTGGAAGAGATCGCCCTCAAGACAAAACAGGGCAGTCTCTGCGGGCTGGGGAAAACAGCACCAAATCCGGTTCTCACGACACTGAAGTATTTCAGAGAAGAATATGAGGCCCACTTAGAAGGTAAGTGCCCGGCCAAACGCTGTGCAGCCCTTATAACATATTCTATTGACGAGTCATGCATAGGCTGTACGATCTGTGCACAGAAATGCCCAGTGAGTGCTATTCAAGCGGTGCCCTACCAAAGACACATCATCGACCAAAACAAATGCACGAAATGTGGGACATGCAAGCAGGTTTGCCAGACTGATTCTGTGAAAATATTATGAAGAACGTCAACATCACGATCAACAATTTGAATGTGTCTGTCCCTAGTGATAGCACGATCCTTGAAGCGGCTGCAGGCTTGGATATTCACATCCCTACGTTGTGTCATCTTAAGGGATATGATCCCACGACCTCGTGCATGATCTGTGTCGTTCACGATATCCAGTCGGACCGGTTGATCCCGTCCTGTTCGGCCCTTTTATCCGAAGGATTGAAGATCGAAACAAACAGCGAAAAGGTAAGGGAGGCCAGAAAGGATGCCTTGGATTTTTTGTTGAGCGAACATATTGGGGACTGTGATGCCCCTTGTCTTCGCGCTTGTCCGGCCCAGATGAATATTCCACTTATGATCCGGCAGATTAAAGACGGGCAGTTTGAGGAAGCTCTTATCACCGTCAAAAAAAATATTGCACTTCCTGCAATATTGGGACGGATTTGCTCTGCCCCATGTGAAAAAGGGTGCCACAGAAAATCCTTTGATGATTCTGTCTCAATATGTTCTCTGAAACGATATGTGGCCGACGTGGATTTGGCTAAAAATTCTCCCTTCCGGCCATATGTTAAATCCAGCTCTGGGAAAACTGTGGCTATCCTTGGGGCCGGAGCGGCAGGTCTTTCTGCGGCCTATTATCTTGCTCAATATGGCCATGCCTGTCATATTTATGATCAAAATCCGCTGCCCGGCGGTAAACTTCGTTACGGAGTTTCAGAGGATATGTTGCCCAGGAAAGTACTCGATGCTGAGATCGAACGCATCGCCGAGTTGGGAGTCAAGTTTTTTTTGGAACGATCCCTTGGGAAAGACCTGCAGTGGGACAAGTTAAGATCAGATTATGAAACGATTGTATTGGCTCTTGGGACCTTTAATCCTGAACTGTTGGGCAGGTCAGCATTGTCCTTGTCTAACAAGGGAATCTCTATAAATCGAAAAACATTTGAAACCAGTATTCCCGGTGTTTTTGCCGGAGGGAATGCCGTGTCAGAATCCCGGATGGCCATCCGTGCTTCGGCGCATGGAAAATTTCTAGCAGATTCCGCCAACCGGTTTCTCAAAGGTGAAAGACAAACCGGCCCGTCCAGAAATTTTAATTCCATTCTTGGAAAAATCAGCAAAGAAGACACAGCCGAACTGCTCAAAGAGGCACAAGAGCTTCAACGATTAACATATGGGAGTGGATTCGAGATAGGGTATTCAAAAGAAGAGGCCGTTCTGGAGTCTTCACGCTGTTTTGGCTGTGACTGCCGGAAATCCAATTCATGCAAGCTGAGGCAGTATGCCGAAGAGTACGATTCAAACCAACGGCGGTTCCATTTTTCTCAACGAAAAACTCTCAGTAAAGTTATTCAACATGATCTTGTGATCTATGAACCGGGAAAATGTATCAAATGTGGTTTGTGTGTGCAGATCACCAAACAATCAGGAGAACATCTCGGTTTGACGTTTGTAAAACGCGGTTTTGATGTCCATGTGGACACGCCGTTTGGGAAACCGCTCAGCGAAGGATTGGAAAAAGTGGCCGAGGAATGCGTGACGTCCTGCCCGACGGCCGCGCTTTCCTGGCTGGACAGAACAAAAGAATGAAAAATTTAAGACCTCATAAAATAAAAAATAATGCTCAGGGAATACAGCTTAAAGGCACGCTCGTTTTTCCCCAGCGAGGAACAACGGCTGGATTCCGGCTTCGCTCTTCCGGTCTTCGACCGGAAACCATGCTCGCTTCAGCCTCCATACCACCTTTTTCACTGTACACCCTTACGCTTATATTTTTATTTTATAAGGATTCAAATGTTTTCTTAGAGGGAAAAGATTATGTGCAAGATTAAATATATTTTTTTTCTTTTGATCCTCCCTCTGCTGGTGTACACGTGTGCCAAAAAAGATGTAGGGGAAAGGATTTTGGATGTGGATAGTGTGAGTTGGCCGATTTTTCGCGGGGATTCAGCCTTGACCGGGATCGCAGAGGATCAAGTCCCGGATGAGCTGTCTCTTCTCTGGTCCTTCAATACAGAGTCATACATCATTTCGTCTCCCGTCCTCGGCAACGGGAATGTTTATATCGGATCTACGGATGGAAAAGTCTATTCACTCGATTTTCTCACCGGCCGCCAGATATGGACCTTTGACACAGAAGATGATATCGAAGCCTCGCCACTTCTGTTTCAAGATGCGGTCTATATTGGAAATTTGAGTGGAGAATTCCTTTGTTTGGATGCCCTCACCGGGCAGGAGCTCTGGAGATATAAGTGCGGCAGCTCTATTTATGGATCAGCCAATTGGGTGATTAGTCCAAACAATCCAGAAGCAAGGATTCTCGTAGGCAGCTACGACAATAGGATGTATTGTTTGAATTCAATCACGGGAGAACTCATCTGGGAATATGAAACTGAAAATTTTATCAATGGTGCTCCATCCACAGATGGCACACATGTCATCTTTGGTGGATGTGATGAAATCCTTCATATTATCTCTGTTTCTGATGGGACAAAAACAGGGGAAGTTTGGGCGGGTTCCTATATCCCCGGGTCGGCCGCTCTTGTTGACAATTTGGCCTATCTTGGCCATTATGATAATCAATTGGTGGCTATTGATCTTATCGCTGAACAAATCGTGTGGACATATGAGGATAAAAACCATCCCGGTCCATTTTTTTCTTCCCCGGCTGTCACGAAAGACAGGGTGATCATTGGCTCCCGTGATGGTTATCTGCACTGTGTGGACAGAAATTCAGGTGAAAAGTTGTGGGAATTTCAGACTTTGGATGAAATAGACGGATCCCCTGTTGTTTCGAGCGATAAAGTCATTTTCGGATCGATTGACGGCAGGCTGTACATCTTGAATCTCAAAGATGGGGAAAAAATCTGGTCCTATGAAATCGGTGGAGCCATTATCGGAAGTCCTGCTGTGGCCGGAGGACTCGTTGTTATTGGATCAGAAGATGGCCGAGTTTATGCCTTTGGAGAACAGTCATGAAAATTGTGTATATTACACCAGGATCGGGATTGACATTCTACTGCCAAAATTGTTTTAGAGATGCGGCGCTCCTCAAATCGCTTATCTCATTGGATCATGATGTTGTCAGCATGCCTATGTATCTCCCAACAAATCTGGATAGCAGCGAAAAAATCACTGGGACTCCAGTATTCTATGGGGCGATCAATGTCTATTTGAAGGAAAAACTACCGTTCTACAGGCATGCGCCCGCATGGTTGGAGCGGTTTTTTGATTCTAAGATTCTGCTGAACATCGCGGCAAAAAAGTCTGGATCTACAAGGGCAGCAGGGCTTGAGGATATGACGCTTTCCATGCTTCACGGAGAAACGGGGCGGCAGGCTTCCGAGTTGGAGCATCTCATCCAGTATCTCGAAAATGAAATCGCTCCCGATGTTGTCCATTTATCCAATGCCCTCTTGCTCGGATTGGCGCATAGACTTAAAAGTGAGCTTGGTGTAAGCGTTGTGTGTTCCCTTCAAGATGAGAACGAGTGGGTGGACCTGATGGAAAAACCTTATCAGGAACAGGTATGGAATCTGATGGCCAAAAAGGCAGCAGACGTCGATCTCTTTGTGACCGCCAGCCGGTTTTATTCCGAGAAATCTCAACAGCAGCTGAAAATCCCCGCAGAAAAAATCAAAGTTATTTACGGAGGCCTATGCCTGGATGGCTATGTGAAATCCCCCCTTCCCTTTGATCCTCCAGTCATTGGGTACATGTGCAGGATGTCTGAGTATTTTGGTCTTGGGATACTGGTGGGCGCTTTTATTCAGCTCAAAAAAGACAATCGCTTTAAAGACCTTCGACTTCACCTGACAGGAGGATATTCGGGTGACGACAAATTTTATGTTAACGCACAATTGGATAAAATCTCGAAGAATGGATTTGGGAGTGATGTCCAGATATTCAAGGATTTTGAAAAGTTTAGTCGTGTCCAATTTCTCAAATCCTTGACGCTTCTTTCTGTTCCTGTCCCCAGTGGTGAAGCTTTTGGGGCCTATCAGGTCGAAGCGCTGGCCGCTGGTGTTCCGGTTGTGCAGCCAAATGTGGGCTGCTATCCGGAATTCATCGAAAGGACAAACGGAGGAATCCTCTACGATCCAAACACGAGTGAACGGCTGGCCGATGCCCTGGGTTCTCTGCTTGTCGATCCGGATAGAGTCCAAAAAATGGCAGAGGAGGGGCATCGGGTGGTTATGGAACAGTTTTCCATAGACTCAATGGCGAAAAATATAGCGAGGATTTATGACGATGTTGCTTGAACTCAAAAAAATTACAAAATCATTTGAAGGCCAATCGGATCAAAAGGCAATGACAGTCCTGGAAAACATATCCTTTCAAATAGAAGCGGGTGAATCAGTTGCTGTGGTAGGGCCTTCAGGATCAGGGAAGAGCACTCTCCTCAATATAATAGGTGCTCTGGATAAACCCACATCAGGACAAGTTTTTTTTAGTGGGAAAAACCTGGCAGATCTTGATGACGCTGAACTGTCAGCCATAAGAAACAGGGAGATCGGATTTATATTTCAGCTCCATCATCTTCTCCCTCAATGCACTGTTTTGGAAAATGTGCTCATCCCCACGATACCTTTCGGAGGGAAAAGAACGGATGAAGAGGTCATGAATAGGGCTAAAATCCTTCTTGAAAAAGTCGGGCTAAAAGAACGTTTGGACTTTTTTCCGGCTGTGCTGTCGGGAGGAGAGATGCAGAGGGTGGCGGTTGTCAGGGCTCTTATCAATACACCCAAACTGATCCTTGCTGATGAGCCAACGGGATCCTTGGATAAAGTCTCCTCGGAAAAGCTCGGCCATCTGCTTGTAGATCTGAACAAGGAGGAAGGTGTGGCCCTTATCACAGTCACGCATTCAATAGAAATGGCTCGGTTAATGGGCAAGGTGTACAGC
Source organism: uncultured Eubacteriales bacterium (assembly GCA_964633715.1). Lineage (GTDB taxonomy): Bacteria > Acidobacteriota > Aminicenantia > Aminicenantales > Aminicenantaceae > JAUWVG01. The sequence continues at coordinate 42,556 of CAZWHQ010000010.1, read as the reverse complement.
CTTCAGGATGGGGATCTGAAATTACTCTGAAAAAATGAATTTTAAAAAACTTATATTCCGCAGTCTGATTCACTATCGCAAAAGTCATCGGTGGGTTGTGTTGGGAGCCATGGTCAGCACGGCCATTTTGGTGGGCTCATTTGTCATTGGGGATTCTGTGCGCTTCAGTCTCCGGCAGATCGTGTTGGACAGACTTGGACAAACTGAATTTGCCCTGTCTTCGGGTGACCGTTTTTTCCGGACTCAACTGGCAGATGATCTTTCGAATGATCTCGGCACTCCTGTTGCCCCTCTGTTTCAAACAAGGGGAATCGCTGTTGCCGATGGGGGGGCTCGCCGGATTAACCGCATTCAAGTTTTAGGTGTGGATGATCGTTTTAGTCAATTGAGCAGCGGCCAAGATATTTATGGGGCTCTCTCTCCTGAGGAGGCGGTTGTCAACCGTCAACTGGCAAATCGATTGGGTGTCCAGGCCGGAGATGAAATCCTTCTGCGAGCGGAAAAACTGGATGCCATGCCAAAGGATGCTCCTCTTGCATTGGATTCTGAGTCATCGCTTGCGAGACGTTTCCGGATAAAGGCGGTGGCATCAGATGAAGAATTTGGTCGGTTTCATCTCAGGGCAGATCAGATCGCCCCTATGACTGTATTTGTGTCCATCTCTTTTTTGTCTCAGGAAATGGGTCTGCCCAATCGAGCAAATGTTTTGCTTGTGGGGGAACGAAAAAACAACCCGCTGGATATCCTCACTCTCAATGAGGCCTTTAAAAAGAGGTGGATCCTGGATGATGCTGGTCTGGACGTTCGGAAGGTTTCTGAGCCTGATGTTTTAGAACTCAGATCAAATCGAATTTTTCTGGATTCCACTATTGCGGAGACAGTCCTGCAACTTTTTCCTGGAGCCCAACCTGTACTAACCTATTTTGTTAATGAAATACGCTTTGGGGCAAGAGCGGCGCCCTACTCATTTGTCTCCGCTCCTGGAATGCCTCAAGTTCCGGCTGAAATGGGAGAGGATGATATTATTATAAATGATTGGCTGTCCCAAGATATCTCAGCTAGAGGGGGAGACAATATCCAGTTGACATATTATGTGTTGGGGCCAGGGCGTGATTTGAAGGAAAAAACGTCGACCTTCAAGGTTAAAGACGTTGTTTCTATTCAAGGGCCTTATGCTGACAAAGATCTCCTTCCTGATTTTCCAGGGTTGGCCGGAGAGGATAACTGCCGTGACTGGAATCCCGGCATCCCTATTGATTTGGATAAAATCCGAGATAAGGATGAGGACTATTGGGATAATTTCGGAGGAACTCCAAAAGCTTTTGTGTCTCTGGAAGCGGCACAAGAGATGTGGACCAACAGGTTTGGAAGTTTCACCGCTGTCCGGTTTCGGGATTTAGATAAAAATAATCTCGAATACAAACTGAGAGAAGTTTTGGATCCGGCCAATCTTGGATTTGTCTTTCAGGCGGTCAAGGAGACCGGTCTTCAGGCGAGTTCACAATCAGTAAGTTTTTCCGAGCTTTTTTTAGGATTGAGCTTTTTTATAGTTTTAGCCGCATTGTTGCTGACAGGACTGCTGTTTGGTTTTAATACAGAGAAAAGGTCTGAAGAAATTGGTCTGTATCTCGCACTGGGATTTTCGAAAAAGAGCGTGAGACGACTGGTGCTTTTTGAAGGCGCCGTGCTAATCACGGTCAGCAGTATTTTGGGTGCTCTTTTGGGAGTGATCTACAATCAGGTTGTTCTTTTTGCACTCAAAACTGTATGGCAGGCTGCTGTGGGAACATCTGTGCTTTTTATTCATCTTAGAGTGTTTTCCATTCTATTGGGTGTATTGATAGGGAGTGTTGTCGCTTTTTTGACAATCTGGCTGGTGACCAGAAGACAGGTCAGACAATCTGCAGCCGCACTGCAGAGAGGCCAAACAAAGCTTGACAGCTTGGGTAAAAAAAGACCAAAAAAAAGTTTGGTTTTTGGATTGGCCTGCGTGGTCGCAGTATGCCTCCTTTTGCTTTTTACGAATTTTGGCACGGGGGGTAAGGCTTTTATGGTGTTTTTTATTTCGGGAACGCTGCTTTTGACAGGTGGGATGGCGCTGACAAATGCCCTGCTGTTGAGGATCGGCAGACCGAAAAAGTCCTCCCGGCTCAGCCTGTTGCGCATCGGGATCCGGAACAACGCTAGAAAACGCCTGCGCAGTGTCACTCTAATCGGGCTCCTTGCCTGCGGATTGTTCATTGTATTTACAGTTGGGGCCAACCGGCTCAATTCTTTCAAAGATGCCAACAAAAGAGAATCCGGAACAGGAGGATTTGCGCTTTTTGGGGAAAGTTCAATTCCTGTCCTTTATGATCTCAACAGCACAAAGGGTCAGCAATTTTACGGATTGGAAAAGGTTCGTTCTTTAGACCTCCGATATGTACAATTCCGGGTGAAAGAGGGAGATGACGCGAGCTGCCTGAATCTCAATCAGGTCACAAATCCACAGTTGATCGGAGTCAATCCCAAACAATTCGAAGAGAGAGGAGCCTTTACTTTTGCCGAAACTTCAGGGGATGTCGATCCGGATAATCCTTGGTCAGTTCTCGATAGCCAATTGGAAGATGGCCTTGTGCCGGCGGTTGCAGATTTGTCGGTCATTGTTTGGGCATTAGGTAAATCCGTAGGAGACTCTCTGACCTATGTGGATGAAAGGGGGCAAAATTTCCAAATCAAATTGGTCGGGGGATTATCCAACTCAATCTTCCAGGGGAATGTCATCATTTCTGAGGAGGCCTTTATCCAGAAATATCCTTCAGTCAGTGGCTACAGAATTTTTCTTGTTGACAGTTCACCCGAGAATAGTGGAGAAGCTTTGGATGAACTAGCCTGGGCTATGCAGGATTTGGGATTAGATATTATGTCTGCACCGAATCGGTTGGCAGAGTTTAATGCCGTTCAGAACACCTATCTGTCCATATTTCTTATTCTTGGGAGTTTTGGCCTGCTGCTGGGAAGTTTTGGATTGGGGATTGTTGTTTGGCGCAATATCAAAGAACGCCAGGGAGAATTGGCCCTGCTCCGTGCTGTTGGTTTTTCGAAAAAATCGATTCAGGCCATCGTTTTGTCCGAGCATATAACACTTCTAGCGGCTGGCATTTTATATGGAATTTTGGCGGCACTCATGGCGACTCTGCCTTCCCTGTTGACACCGGGTGCTGAAATCCCTTATCCTACTATACTTATAGTATTTATTATAGTTGGTCTCAATGGAGCATTGTGGACGTATTTAGCGGCGAAAATGGCCTTAAAAGAAGATCTTTCTCCAGCTTTAAGAAAGGAATAGATCTTTTCTGCGTCTAAATAAAAAGTGTTTTTAACATCCAAGTGAGTAAAATCAGGAGAAGGTAAATGAAGAAATTGATTTTGACCCTGGCCTCAATAGTGGCCCTTTTTGGTGTTTTTGGATATCTCCAGGCTGAAGAAAATTGGCCTCATTGGAGAGGACCTCTTCATAACGGAATCACCGATGCCGTAAACCTTCCCATGAAGTGGAGTCTCACTGAAAATATAGTCTGGAAAACAGAACTGCCTTCTTGGAGTGCGGCAACTCCTATTATTTGGGGCAACCGGATATTTATCACATCTCCATCCAAAGCAGAATCCAGTCCTGAACCTGGCCCTTCCGAAAAGCCTGCACAGAAAGAACAAGCTCAGGGCACTCAAAGAAGCCGGAGGCCCGGCAGGGATCCTGGAGGATCAAAACTGTTTTTACTCTGTATTTCCAAAAAGGATGGGAAGATTCTCTGGCAGAGAGAGCTGGATAATAAAAACCAGGTACACAACAAACAAAACGACTCTACGCCTTCTCCTGTTACAGATGGGCAAAATGTGTGGGTAGTGACCGGGACGGGCAAAATCTTTTGTTTTGATATGGACGGTAAATCAATCTGGAAAAAAGATCTGCAAAAAGACTACGGTCCCTTTGGTCACAATTGGGGTTATGGATCTTCACCGCTGCTGCACGATGGCAGCCTCATTGTTGAGGTCCTCCATGGGATGCGCACGGATGACCCCTCTTATATCGTTTCCTTTGAGGCCAAGTCAGGAAAAGTCCTGTGGCATCAGGAGCGCCCGACGGATGCAGAAAGGGAATCCCCCGATGCTTACACGACTCCCGTTGTCCTTCAATACCGGGGACAGACGCAGATCGTTATCTCGGGAGGGGATTATGTCACAGGCCATGATTTTAAGACAGGAAAAGAGATCTGGCGGGCCGCCGGATTAAATCCTCTAAAGCGCTCAAATTACCGCATCGTTCCCACGCCGATTGTTGTGGATGGAATAATCTATGCGCCCTCCCGGAAAAAACCTCTTCTGGCTCTTAAGGTCGGAGGGACAGGAGACATCACGGAGAGCCATCTGGTCTGGAAATATGAAGGGGCAGCCGGCCCGGATGTTCCCTCCACGGTCTGTGACGGCACATATTTTTATATGGTCGATGACAGAGGCCTTGTGACATGTCTGGACGCAAAAACAGGAGAACAAATATGGGGACCGGAATCTACTACGGAGGCAATCGTGAGCGCCTCTCCCATTCTTTCGGATGGGAAACTCTATATCATCAATGAAAGAGCCGTGACATCCATTATTTCTGTAGGGAAGGAATTCAAACTTCTTGCAACGAATGAGCTTGACGGGAGTTATACACTGGCGTCCCCAGCCGTCTCAGGATCACAGCTTTTTATCCGAACATCAACCCATTTGTACTGTATTGCAGAATAGTTCCACAATTTATAAGGAGATCCACAAGAATGAAAAAATTTGCTTTGTTGATGAGTCTTTTAGTCGTCTGTTCGAGCTTTTTTTTAGCTTATGAGAATGGGGCGGACATCGAAAATAACTGGCCGCAGTGGCGGGGTCCTCTTGACAACGGTGTCTCTCCCAATGGAAATTTCCCATCTGAGTGGAGCGAGACAAAAAATATCAAATGGAAAATCGCCATCCCTGGGAAGGGCCATTCCACCCCTATCATCTGGGGAAATAGAATCTATCTGACCACGGCCGTGGAGACCGAAAAAGAGGGCCAACCCGAAGAGCCGGCTGGAGGTACTGCACAAGGCCGCGGGATGCCCTCATCGAGGACGAATAAAATCCATAAGTTTGTTGTGATGGCTCTGGACCGGAATGACGGGAAAATCCTCTGGCAGACAACAGTCAAGGAAGAATGGCCTCAGGAAGGGACGCACCAGTTCGGCAGCTGGGCCTCAAATTCTCCTCTGACAGACGGCGAACACATCTATGCCTACTTTGGTTCCCGGGGACTGTATTGTCTGGACATGGAGGGCCATGTCAAATGGGATCGGGATTTTGGCCAGTTGAAGAAAAGAATGAATTTTGGTGAAGGCAGTTCTCCTGCCCTCTACGGCGATAAAATTGTCGTCACATGGGACCATGAGGGGCAGTCGTTCATCATCGCTCTCGATAAAAAGACGGGAAAGGACATTTGGAAAGTCGACCGCGATGAAGGAACTTCCTGGGCTTCACCTTTGATTGTTGAAAACAATGGAAAACCTCAGGTGATCACCAGCGCAACGGCACTGATCCGGAGCTATGATCTTGCCACCGGAGATCTGATCTGGGAATGTGCCGGAATGACAATGAACGCCATCCCCATGCCGGTGGAAGCCAAGGGGGTTGTCTATCTGATGAGCGGTTATCGAGGAAATGCGCTTCTGGCCATTCGTCTTTCCGAGGCCAAGGGGAACATCACCGGTACGGATGCGATCATTTGGAAATTTGATCAAGATACACCTTATGCACCTTCTCCTCTGCTCTTCGAAGATTCCCTGTATTTTCTCAAGAGCAATAATGGTATCCTCTCCTGCTTTGATGCAAAAACAGGGAAAGCTTTCTACAGCAATCAGCGGCTTGAAGGAATGGGGAATATTTTCGCGTCCCCCATTGTGGCCAGCAACAAAATCATCATCCTTGGACAAAATGGAATGGCCTTTGTGATCAAACACGGCCCCAATTTTGACATACTGGCAAAAAACCAACTGGATGACAATTTTAACGCTTCACCCGTTGTTGTCGGAAACCAGTTGTTTCTGCGCGGATATAAAAATCTCTACTGTATTGAAGGTCAATAGCTTGGAAATAAGTTCTGAGTGACGTGAAAAATCGAGAAAACTATTGAATTTCAGAAAAAAAATCGTATAATTTAATTAAAAATCCCTTGCGAAAAAAAATGTTTAGGAAAGATTGTGTGGATATTCCGAAATTAAAAATTGGCTCGATCACTGCTGACATCCCGATCATACAGGGGGGAATGGGTGTGCGAGTGTCTCTCTCTTCTCTGGCGGCAGCTGTGGCTGATACAGGAGCGATAGGAACCATTGCGAGTGTTGGACTGGGAAACGTAAAAGCCGGAATAAAAGACTATGAGAGTGAATCCAGAGAATCGCTAATCAGGGAGATTCGAAAGGCAAAAAGTAAAACAGATGGCCATTTGGCCGTGAATTTTATGGGAGTACTCTCCAATGTGGATGATATGATCCTGGCTGCTGTAAGGGAAGGCATAAAAATTATCATTTATGGCGCCGGACTTCCCATAAAACTCCCTGCTACTGTCAATGATACATCGGTGAATCTTGTTCCGATTGTGAGCTCGGCCAGAGTCGCCAGGCTTGTTCTCCAATCCTGGGATAAACGATATGGACGAATCCCTGATGCATTGATTCTTGAGGGCCCTTTGGCAGGAGGGCACCTTGGCTTTTCTGTGGAGCAGCTTGAGGAACCGGAAAAGTATTCTCTGGAAATTCTCCTCCCTCAGATTTTGGAGACCATCAAACCCTTTGAAGATAAACAGGGAAAGAAAATTCCTGTCATCGCGGCCGGAGGGATATTTACCGGAAAAGACATTGCTCGAATGATATCAATGGGTGCTTCCGGGGTTCAGATGGCCACACGTTTTGTTTGCACCGATGAGTGTGATGTTTCTCAGGAGTTTAAACAGGCCTACCTTGATGCCACAGAGGAAGACATCACCATCATTAAAAGTCCTGTTGGTATGCCGGGGCGGGCTATCTATAACAAGTTCCTTAAGAACATAGATATTAAAGGGAAGCTCAAGGTCAAGTGCCCCTACCGGTGCCTGACGCTCTGTAAAGTAAGTACAGCGAAATACTGCATTGCCCGCGCTCTCCTCAACTCCTATTTTGGAGATGTGGAACATGGACTTATTTTCTGTGGACAGAATGCCTATCGCCTTAATAAGATAGTCAAAGTAAAAGACCTCATTACTGGGCTGCTGGCTGAACTGCAAGCCGCATAAAAAATACGGCTAATAATAAAACCAGATTGTCCGGTAATCCCGTATATTTTCACCCCGGGCCGCCAACTCTTCCAGGTAATCGTAGATAGGAACATCGATATAATTATATGGTGGAACCGGAGCAATGTTTTTTTCCCAAGGATGAAATTCATAGACTCGAGAGCCATTGGGCAGAATCATCACTAAGCGGTGATCCTGCCAGGAGCGCAGATGGTTCTTCCCCAATTTAGGCACATTAAAAACAGGTTCGTCTGTGCGGTCCAGTCCGGGCAGCAGCCGGGCCTCCTCCTTCCTTTCCTGCAAAATTCGTGCAATGGGGACCATATACTGTTGGGTTTCCTCTTTTCCTTTCATGTTGAATGTGTAGTAAGGATCCACGCCGATGGATTTTAAGTCCCAGCGGAGCTTTGCCAGTTCAAAACGCCGGGAATTTTCCATGGTGAAGACGACCTGGTTATAGACACCGATCCCGGTTTTTCGAATTTTTTGAACGGCCTCCAAGCTCTCCGGGGTGATTTCGTAGGGATGTTCAAAATGTGTGACGACGGCAATCTCTCTTCGTGGAGGATCGTGATATTTGGCGGCAATCTTGATCAAGTCGTCGGTCCAGCGCATGGGAAGGACAACCGGTGTCCTTGTTCCGAGTCGGATGCGGTAGATGTGTTTTTTCTTGGCTAGGATGTCTAAAATCCTCTCCAATTGATTGTCTTTCATCACGACAGGATCTCCGCCTGTTATCAAAATGTCTCCGACACTTTTGTGGTCATCAAACCAGTCCAGGGCTAAATCGATCTGTTCTTTCGAGGCCGTGGCTTTTGGATCCAATACCCGTTCGATCTCCCAGTTGCGCTGGCAGTAGATGCAGATCTGTGCGCATGTATTAAAGGGCTTTAAGATCGAAATTAAGGGATAGCGGCGTGTGATCAAATCCTGTGGAGAGGTGTCATGTTCTCCCATAAAATCAAAAAAGGTGTTCCGTTCCTCCCGGTGTTCGGACATCGAGTCCACGTATTTTTTTGGAGGGATCACCTGTGCGCGAATAGCGTGATCATAACCGATGGAGATATTTGAATCCATCAAGCTGAGATAGTAGGGTGTGATCCCAAAGGGTATTTTGTTGAGATTGGCTTTTTCGATGGCATTTTTTTGATTTTTGGTCAGTTCGATGAGATCCAGAAGCGGTTTGGAATCACTGATAACATGTTTGAGATGCCATTTATAATCGTTCCAATCTGCCTCTTTTCCTCCAAAATAATGGAGTATTTTTGTCTTATTTTCTTTTCGCCAAAAAATCACTTCGTCTTCGAGTCCGGAAGGATATTTTTTAAAATATTTCTTTACAGTTGAACCCAATTCATCCAGGATGTCCGTTCTCGCCTGAGCTGCTGCAAGTCCCTCGAGCTTTAAAAAGTCGGGAATATGTTTTTTGACCTCACCATTCTCATGATAGATATTGGATTGACCGATGACACTCCGGAACAGATTGATAAATTCCATTAAAAATCCTACAGAAACTTCTGTTCTGATGTCGTCTTTTGTGTCCTGAGCCAACTTCCACAAGATATCCAGGGCAGACACTTCGGTGCGGTATTCATTGACCGGACCGATTATACTTTTAAAAGCACGGATTCCTTCCCTCACGGTAGCCTTTTCCAAAATATGGAGATCGTTGTCCACAGCGAATATTTCTCGTTCGGCTTGCTCCAGATAGGAAAAGACACCATCCCTTGCGGCCTCCAAGTCATCCGCGTTTTTGAGGATTTTGTGGAGCTCCGGATTGGCCTTCCAGAGTCTTTCCACATAGGCGTCATAATCCACCTCAAATTTAGGCTTAAAAAAAGAAATTTCGTCGGTAAAGACGTCATCGATAATTTTGGTACCGAACAGCTTTAATTCTTTCATTTTTTTGACCTGTCTCGAATCAAAGGATCTTTGTGAGTTCTAGCTCGTTTTGTCAGATAAAAATTTTCCGATTTGGACATCAACACCTTTGATATGATTGATTAACCAGTTGAGCAAAAAAACGTTGATAGACGTTGCCAGAGCCTTGGTTGGGCCCTCATCCTGATAGTCCTCCAATATATGGCTCAGTGTTTCCTGAAATTCCCTGTGCTGTTTTTTTTGTGCTTCTAATCCCGGATACTTATGCTTAGCCATGAGGTTCTCTTCCTCACAGAAGTGAAAGTCGGTATAATCGATCATAAAATCTATGGTCTTCAGCATTTTGTTCTGTTCGAGTCCCATCTGGAAAGCATCGGAAAGATCTTTTAATTTTTGGATGAGCATTTTGTGCTGCTCATCAATTATATCCACGCCAATGGATAAGCTGTTGTCCCATTCAATTTTAGCCATGTTTTTTTCCTCCAGGTTTAATTAGCTTGAAGGATAAGTTAGCACACCGGAGATATGGGGTCAATCTGCAGTTGTGATTTAGACTAAACGGGGATCCACTTTGCCCGGTCCCCCACAGTCAGGTGTGTAACATGAGACATTTCGGAACTCACATTTTTGTTTGCATGATGGGCATGTGTTGGGTGGAGCAGCCGCAGTATGGAGAAATCCACAGTTGCCGCATTTCCAGAATGTCAATCCACAATCGGGGCAGATATCCCCTGTGAATTTGTTGTCAGCGGTGAAGCCGCAGTGGGCACATTCAAATTTTTTCTGTTTGTCATCCATTTTTGATTCTCCTTTATGTAAAAGTCCTTTCTATTAAGTCAAAAATTTAATTTATTCTGGTTTGAACATACCACAGGATTGATTATCGGGGCAAATTTTTTGAGATCCATCCCCATTCTTTGTCAAATCAATTTTTGGGATAATCCCTGTGTTGCCTTCATTCAGCAGCGGCAGTAATTGTTCGACGATATCTTTATGGTCTTCGGCAATATTTATTGTTTCATAGGGATCGGCCTGGTGATCAAACAGGGCAAATGTCCAAGGGCGGTCCTCTTCATACTGGGCGACAAGTCGGAAGCGGTCTGTCCTCATGGAAATGCGGTTATTCTGGTAGCTGTAGACGGCCTGTTTTCCATCTGTCTGCGGCTCATCCAGAATTTTGATAAGGCTTTTTCCCTCGAGGCCGGGGGGAGGATGAATTCCTGTTAGACTGCAGAGTGTTGGATAGATATCGATTGTTTCTGTCAGTGCTCTTGTGCTGATTCCGGACCTCTTCATGCCGGGGAATTTGATAATAAGCGGGCTGTGGGTGGACCGTTCAAATGGGCTGTGTTTCCCCCATATCGTGTGGTCGCCTAAATGCCATCCGTGGTCTCCCCATAGGACGACAATGGTATTCTTGTCCAATTCGAGATCCTTTAAATTGTCGAGAACCTTTCCAATTTGAGCATCGACATAGCTTACGGCTGCAAAGTAGGCATGACGAATTTCTCGGGCATACGCCTCGCTGATCTTTTTTCCTCTCGCTCCATATTCTTTTCCCTTTTGGTAGTTGCCGAAAAATTCACGGCTGTCATGCAGGAGGTCCAATGAAGTGTTGACTGGCACATCAGGATTGGGAGACAAAGATATGTTTTGGCGTTTATAGAGATCCCAGTATTTTTTTGGAGAATTAAAAGGCAGGTGGGGTTTGTAGAATCCCACAGCCAGCAAAAAGGGTTTGTCCTTGACGGAAAGTTCCTTGAGTTTCCGGACAGCCAGATTTGCGTTTAATCCGTCCGGATACCCTTCGTCAGGGACGTCGGCACACTCATACGGAGGAACCTGAAACTTCAAACTTGCCCGGCTTTCCCCGCTGGCATAGGCAAAAAAGGTGTCAAATCCTCCGCCCCAAGGCCCCTTTTCACTGAGCATCTCATCCCAACTGTAGGGCAGCTCCAATGTTGAATTGTCTTTTCTGATCCGGCCGTCAGGAGTATGGCTGATCTTGCCGATCCCTACTGTTAAGTAACCGTTGCGCTTGAAATGGTGTATAAAAGTTTCAGGAATTTCTGTTTCCGGTCTTTTATAAAAGTTATTTTCCATAAAAGCATTATTCAGCTCCGCTTTAGTCCTGGGGCGCAGACCTGTTAAAAGGCTGTACCTCGAGGGGCCGCATGTCGGGGCCTGAATAAAATGTCGAGAAAAAACAATACCTTCTTGAGCGAGAGAGTCTAGGTGCGGAGACTTGATAAACTCTTGACCATAACATCCCAGCTCCGGGCGCAGGTCATCCACACAGATGAGGAGAATATTGGGACGGCCTCTGCGGTTTCTGCAGGAAAAGTTGAGCGGGAGAGCTAGTCCTGACAGACCCGCGGCCGTGAGCTTTAAAAAATCTCTCCTCTTTAGGGGCATTTTCAATCTTCAACAAAGAGACTTTACATCACCTCTTTCTGAGGGGCTGGGCTCTCATCTATCTCAGGGACATGATAGACTTCGATGTTGCTAATCAAAGGACAGGCCTTAGCAAAGATATTTATTTTTATTTTCTGTGTTAAAATCGAGTTGAATTTGACTATTCTGCGGTTTCCAATAGTGATCCCGGTGGCGATTTGTTGAAATTTATCGTCTATTTGGGCTTCAACTGAAAAGGATTTCACCCGCTGGCCCAATGGGATATATTCTTGGATAAGCAGGGCATTGATTTCTTTGGGCAAACCAAAATCCAGCTCTATTGACGCCTCTAAAACATCATCCTTTGGGGCCCAATAGGTATCGGGATTCCCATCGACGGCTTTGTTTGCGCTGAAGGATTTTCCTCTTGTTTGTGTTGCATTCGCACGGACATCAAGAGCAAGGTTGAGTGAAAAAGCCTCATCCAGATAGGCCTTAAGCTCCATCAATCTCTGGATGTCGTTCTCATGGATGAGGCCTCTTGTATCAGGCGGAAGATTTAAAAGAAAATTGCCATTCATCCCGACTGAATGATAGTAGTTGTCAATGAGCCTTTTCAGTGATTTTACTCTGTTATCTTCCTCTTTGTGATAGAACCAGCCTGGGCGGATGGAGGTATTGACTTCAGAGGGAATCCACAGTTCGCCGTCTTCATGGCCGGTGAGCAGCTGGTCGTTGACGCCTCCAATTCCGGGATAAAAAGTGTCCTTTCTTACGGTGCACCAGTTTGTTTCGGACGCGTATCCTCTTTCATTTCCAATCCAGCGGACATCGGGTCCCCCATCACTGAATATCACAGCGTTAGGTTGGCATCGGCGGACGACCTCGGTAAAACCTGCCCAATCGTATTCCTGCCGTTTCCCGTTTGGCCCGACGCTGAAGGCGCCATCGAAAAACACATAATACACATCGCCGTAATTGGTCAGGACCTCCTCCAGCATTTTTTTAAACACCGAGTTGTATGCATTTGTGAAATAGGTGGGGTGGTTCCTGTCCCAGGGGGAGAGATAGACGCCAAATTTTATTCCAAACTCCCGGCAGGCTTCTGACAGTTCTTTGAGGACATCGCCTTTTCCGTTTCGCCATTGGCTCTCGCGGACTGTATGCGTCGAGTACGCCGAAGGCCAGAGGCAAAATCCATCATGGTGTTTGGCTGTGATAATGGCCCCCTTCATACCGGCGTCCTTAATGACTTTGGCCCATTGGCGGCAGTCCAATTCAGAGGGATTGAAGACATCGGGGGACTCGTCTCCATGCCCCCATTCGATATCGGTAAATGTATTGGGCCCAAAGTGGATAAACGCATGGTACTTCATATTGTGCCAGATAAGCTGGCGTTCGGTCGGGACCGTTCCGTAGGGTTCCGGAGGATTATTGGAAACACAGCTGCTCGTTAAAAGTGTTAGGAGCAGGACAATTTTTAGCCATCTCATGGTTTTTCTCCCTTTGTTCATGTCTATTATTACCTCATCCTTCTTATTCCTTCAACAAATTTAGGGAAAGAAAGAAATCTGCTAGAAAGTATAGTATATTTTCAAAGGATCGTTTAAATTAGAATATCAAATTACATGTAGAGGAGAGTGACATGTCACAACAGAAATGGGACAGCCACGATGTTCCCGATCAAAAAGGTCGGGTAGCCATTGTCACGGGTTCCAGCAGCGGGATCGGTTACGAGACGGCTCGTGTGCTTGCGGCTAAAAATGCTGCGGTGGTAATCGCCGTCAGGAATTTGGACAAAGGTCAGGCGGCTCTAGAAAAAATAAAGGAAACACATCCAAATGCAGATGCAAAGGTTATGGAACTGGATCTGGCCAGCTTAAAGTTGGTGGGCTTTTTTGCCGAAGAATTCAAAAAAAAATATTCGCGACTGGATTTGCTGATCAATAATGCCGGTGTCATGATGCCGCCCTACTCCAAAACCACCGATGGATTTGAACTCCAATTTGGGACAAATCATCTGGGGCATTTTGCCCTGACGGGTCAAATCTTGGACCTGCTTTTAAAGACAGAAAATTCACGTATTGTCACAGTGAGTAGTACAGGTCACAGATATGGGAAGCTGGATTTTGATGACCTCAACTGGGAAAAGCGAAAGTACAAAAAAACAAAGGCCTACGGCGACAGCAAAATCGCCAATCTTTATTTCACCTATGCACTGCAGGAGAAATTGGAAAAAATTGGATCGAAGACAATCGCAGTGGCTGCGCATCCCGGTTGGACGGCCACAGATCTTCAGAGGCATGTGGGTCTATTGGGTTTTCTCAATCATTTTTTTTCCCAGGGGATTGATATGGGAGCCCTGCCGACACTCTATGCCGCTACAGCGGCTGATGTCAAAGGAAATGATTATTACGGCCCATCCGGATGGCAAGAACAGAAGGGATATCCAAAAAAAGTCAATTCGAATGAGTCTTCACATGATAAAGAGATAGCCCAAAAGCTCTGGGATATTTCCGAAGAGTTGACAAGGATCAAATTCCCGATTTAATAACTGATAGTTACAAACAAATTTCGTGTGTTGACTTGGAGTAATGGCTTTTACAGTTACGACTAAATGTAATTGAAGATTCCCTGGTTTTTGTAACTCTGAGTTATCGGCTTTTAAGCCTTCTTTACTGAGTGTAAAGAATATTGCTCTTATAGAGTTCATTCAGCTGAGTTTGTGTGAGTCATCCTAAGCATTTCCATTTCCGTGATTATATTTAGAGTTCTGGGAACTAGGACAGCATGATGGAGAAATCCGTTTGGAGGACGAGCGGGCATGGTATTTATTCTAGAGTCGAACGGAACCCTTACGCATTCTGCCTCCATCACATACGAATGTGCATGGAGACAGACATGACGACGTCCATTCGACTCAACTGCAGGTTACAGGTGGAGGCTGGGAAAAACGTAGCGTGATTTCTGATCACTTTCCAGAACTCATTCTTGATATCATGGAAATGGAAATGCTTTTTTAGTCATCTTAAAATTGGATTTCAATTCTGGTTGGAATATAATAAATAAAAAGGAGATTGAATGATATCCAAATTCCTTAAGATTGTTCTCCTTTTTGTCTTTCTTCTAAATCCCTTGTCCGGCAGATCAGAATTCGTTAAAAAAGAAGCTGAGTACGATTTAGAAAAAATACTAGAAAAATGTGCAGAGTACTGTGAAAGACTAGATAATATAGCTCTCTATTTTGTTTGTGAAGAAAAAATTACGGAGGTTATCAATAATTCCCCTTCTTCCAGATTGACTTCTACAGGGGCTGGAATAACACGAATGCAGCTGAATGCGTCGGGACGTGTTTCTTCTCCTCATGAAAGGAACATATATGTCTATGATTATCAGTTAAAAAGATTTGGAGGGGTTATCGATGAGCAGAGAATATTATTAAAACAAAAAGGCATATCCACCTACATAAAAAACGCTCAGCTCAAAACAAAGCGCTTTTTTCATAAGTATATTATTTTTGGGCCAATTGGTCTTCTTGGCCGGAAGCAGCAGGAAAAATATGAATACACGAAACTCAAAGACGTTAAATATAAAGGGAACCAAGCTGTTATTCTTGAAGCGACACCAAAATTTCCGGAAGCATTTGATGCTTTATATGGGAAAATTTGGATAGGGAAAGAGGATTTTAGCATTTTGAAAATTGAGTGGAATCCGAAATCCATGGGAAATTATGAAGGGATAGAACAGACGGCAAAAGAATTTAAAGCCAAACCTAAAATTGTATTTGTCTCTGAGTTTGGTTTTGAGAAAAACAAAATCAGATTCCCCAATAAATACTATGTCGAAGAAATTTACATTTTCTCCAGAGGACAGCGATTTACGCTTTCCAAGACAACCGTCATCTATGATAACTATAAATTTTTCACGGTTGAAACCGATATAAAATATTAATTTGGGAGACATTTGCCATCAACTGAGGACAAAGATCCAGGCAAATAGTTCTCTGTGACCCTGGATGTGCTTGGCACAAAGATTGCAGAAGAAAATTATGATGATTTGTATCAGGAGGGGGAATTCAGCTTGAAAAAACATTTTATCTTCTTAGCCGTTCTTATACTTGGATTGACTATTGCTGCCCAAGAAATCCAGCATGAAGCCGTTGCTGTGAACATTGAAGTCCCGGTGAGGGTTTATGATGGAGCTAAATTTGTGGGAGATTTGACTATCGATGATTTCGAATTGTATGAAAATGGTTTTCTCCAAACCATAGATGCCGTGTATCTGATAAACAAGACGAGTGCAAAAAGAGGGGAATCGAGGATCGATACCCAAGACAAAAAAAAGATCTTTTCTCCCCAACTGTCCAGGCAATTTGTTCTCATCTTTGAGATAAGAGATGTTTTTCCCGAGGTCGAAGAGGCGATCTGGCATTTTTTTAACAATGTTTTAGTCCCCAGCGACATATTGATCGTTGGCACTCCCTTGAAGACTTACAGTTTTAAACCGAATTCATGGGAATTTGTGTCCAGAGAGGAGATGGCCAACCAGCTCATTAAAAGACTAAAAAAAGATTCGTTATTAAGACCGGTGGATTGGGGAAATCTGAATGATTATCTTAACGATGATGGTCTCGGTGAGGGTGAGATGAACCGAAAAGATATGGAAGATGTCTATTTTGGACAGCGATATATTGATGAAGAGAACTTATTAAATATCGCAGAATACTTAAAGAGTCTACCCGGACAAAAAAATGTTTTTCTTTTTCTTCAGCAGGAATTGATTAACTATGCCATGCCTACAGGGACCAGCTCAGTTACGGACATGATGTCAAACCTAGATTATCTTACGAATTTAAGCCGGATTGCCTCCTACGGCTATGTCTCTAACCAAATCAAAAAGGCCTTTTCTGATTCGACAATTTTGTTCAATTTACTTTATTTAAAAAACAATAAAGTTGTCACATCGGGCTCGATGTTTGACAAGCTCGATTTAGCCGGGGGAATGTTCAGCACATTTAAAGATCTATCTAAAATTACGGGAGGTTTAACGCAAACAACAGCCAATGCTGCGGATTCTTTTGAAAAGGCTGTCGATGCCTCTGAGAATTATTACCTTCTCTACTACACGCCAAAAGATTATAAGGCCGATGGGAAATTCAAAAGAATTAAAGTCAAGATCAAAGGACAAAAATACAGGATCATTCACCGCTCAGGTTATCTCGCAAACTAGGGACATATAATTAAACTTGATTAATTAGATCTATTTATCTGATATGTAATTCTGGATAGGCTTGACATCGAGCACAAAACAGCTTCGTCCGTGCGTGCCGATGACCATCTCATTTTCACGGGGATGGATCACTAAGTCGTGTACGGGAGTTGTAGGGAGGTGATTGCTGAGGGAATACCACCTTTTCCCCCGGTCTAAGGAGACATAAACACTCAGCTCGGTCCCCACATACAAAATGTTTTGATTGTGAGGATCTTCTCTGATGACATTTATGGATTCCGCAGGCAGGTTTCCCACTAGAGATGTCCACGTTTCGCCAAAATCTGTCGACATATAGAGGTAGGCTTCAAAGTCATCCTCTCTGTATCCAGTAAAGGACACATAGACCGTTCCTTCCTCATGCTGCGAAGCAATCACTCGGCTGACCCATTTTGGGGGAAGGCCTGAATTGATTTTTGTCCAGTTCTTTCCATCATCCTGGGTGACCTGAACATTTCCATCATCCGTACCCGCATAAATCAGACCCTTCTTGAGCCGCGATTCAGAGAGGGACGTGATGGTTCCAAAAGGAACGTTGCCCTGTTTCTCCGGCCCGGGATTGGTGGTCAGATCCGGGCTGATACATGTCCAGCTGTCCCCCCGGTTGAGGGATTTGTACAGTTTATGGGCGCCATAATAGACGGTCTTAGGGTCATAAAAGGAAATAAAATAGGGCGTCATCCAGTTGCGCCGCAGCCGGGGCTCTCCTTCTTCGGCGCCGGGTTTTATGGATTTAGTCTCCCCTGTCTTCATATTCTTCCGCCTGAATTCTCCGAACTGGTGCTCATAATAGATTGTGTCGGGATCTGAAGGATCACGTTCTGTAAAATAACTGTCACCTCCTCCCCAGCGGTCGAGATAGACATGCGTCCATGGGTCCTCCACTCCGTATTTGGTCAACCGGTCTTCGAGGTTGTGTGTGCTGGGGCCGAACAGAGCGGCATCATCCTGAGTACCTCCGTAGATGTTGTAGGGTTCAGCGTTATCCACTGAGATGGCATAAAACTCCCCGATAGGGAGATTGTTAAAATGGAGCCAGGTTGTTCCCCGATCATAAGAGCAGTAAAAACCACCATCGTTTCCCAAAAGCAGCCGGTCCGGATTTTTGGGATCGATCCACATCTCATGCATGTCCAGATGCATGACGCGGATATCATGGGATAGCAGGTGAACGATAGTCTCTCCTGTCGGCTCGAAGGTTTTGCCGCCGTCCCGGGAGCGAATAAGCTTATTCCCCAGAACATAGATCTCATTTGTGTTGTCGGGAGAAACTCTTATCAAGCAGAAATCGTAACCGATAGCTGTTGGCACTTCCCCCTCATGAGTCCTGTTCCAGGTTTCACCCTTGTTATCTGACCGATAAACCTCTCCTCTATATCGCTGTTGTCCTTCCTGGCGGGGTGTGTGATTATCCACAAGTGCGTAGACAACATTGGGATCAAGAGATGAAACCGCCAATCCAAAACGACCGATAAACTCTCCCGTCGGAAGGCCATTAGTCAGACGTTTCCAGGTCGAACCTCCATCCATGGTTTTGTACAGTGCGCTCCCTTTTCCGGTTATGACATTGTTCCAGGCTTTTCTGTCCCTTTCCCATGCGGCGGCATAAAGTGTCTGGTTGTCCGAAGGATCCATAACGAGTTCGGCGATGCCCACTTTGTCCGAGATGAAAAGTTTCTTGTCCCAGGAATATCCTCCGTCTGTGGTTTTAAACACGCCTCTTTCTTTATTGAATCCGTAGTTGTGGCCAAGTGCAGCGACATAGACGACATCGGGATTTTTGGGATCGATGATGACCCTTGGGATATGGTGTGAGTCATGAAGCCCCATGTTTGTCCATGTTTTTCCGGCATCAGTGGATTTAAAAACTCCTGTACCGGCAAATGAACTCCTTGCCATCAGGATCTCTCCTGTCCCTACCCACACAATGTTGGGATCGGTTGGAGCGATGGCGATGCTGCCAATAGTAAATGTTGACTCGTTTTCAAAGATTGGATCCCAGGTGGTTCCGTTGTTGACGGTTTTCCAGAGATTTCCGGATCCTGCTCCAATATAGATGGTGTGGGGCTGATCAGGATAACAGGCGATGGTTTCGATCCGTCCTCCCTGAAGTTCTGGCCCTACTGCTCGCCACTTCAAATCTTTAAAAGGAGATTCCTCTTTGAGTTTGAGGTGGTGTTCCCAGGCGTTCATCCGTTTTTCCGGGGATGTGGAACTTTCCTGAGCATCAAAAGGAGCTGAACCTGTTAGCCCGAAGCATAGGCCACCACATAATATTGAAACAAAAAATAAGATGACTCTTCTAATCCTCATTTTCCATTCTCCTTGATTTTATTGTTTTGGAGCTGAGGCCCCTCCGTAATAGAGCGAATTAAAAAATAGTTTAAACGTTCCATAGGTTTGAGCCCTGTTCTGGGGGCGGAATCCAAATAATATGATTCTTCCATCCCCACAACCCACTTCGATCAGGGCAGGTTTGCCGTACAGGACCTCATCTCCAATCAGCCGGCCGCTTCTAAACGGATTGCTGTTGGGATAGTTTGCTATAACTTTGACATCTGTTAAAAGTGTTAATGTTTCGTCTGTGGCTGTATTGTTTTCTCCGAGAAATTCAAAGACCGGGCTTCCGTAGGAGAGGATATCCGCCGTTTTTTCCATCCCGTAGGCGATGGGGTGCGTGGTGTCCACTTCGACACTGAGGATTGCACTCGGAAGGAAAAATTCCGAGGAAGTGTAGCTTCTTGAAACATCTCGCAAGGGGACCTTGAAATGAGCGATGGGCAGCTGGCAGGAATCATTAAGGGTTATCAATGTTCCTCCGTCTTTGACAAACTGAAGCAGGGCGTCTAAACCTTGCGTTCCTATTCCTCCGGCATACTGAGGAGGAACTCTTCCTTCTGCATGCCCCTTAATAATGCGAGAAGAGGAGACGTTGGGCAGCACGATGACATCGTATTTTTGTTTAAGTCCCCCGCTGCGGATTTCCGCATCAAGAAGAGACGTATAGGGGAATTCCCATGTATCAAAGATAAATCGTGTCCATCCCTCATCCATATTGGCCACCCACGGTTTGTAGAGTCCCAGCCGGAGAGGATTCAAAGGCAAAATTTCCCGGGGAGAGCTGCCGGCTTGAATTTGGAGACTAAATTCTTTCGCTAAAGACTGAATCTTTTCCTCTATACCTTTACCGGAAACAAAAATGGCTCCTGCAGGATACGTTTTTCCTTCTGACGTAAAAGATTGTGCGGCCCAGGCCACATTGGCTCCATCCTTTAAAAGCCGATTGACGGCTCTATAAGTGTCCAAAACATTGTGATCCAGGATATAAGTCTTCGAACTCCCACTGACTTTTCCTGCAGGAGGATTTGCCTTATCGATCGGTTTTAGCTGGGCCGCAAAGGGGGCGTCCACTTTGAGTGCCTTCACTCCCATCTGAAAGGGAAGTGTCCACCCGGTCAGGTCAAAGGTGGCCTCGGGAGGACCGCCCTCATACTGTCGGCGGTCAGGATAGATCTGCGGGCCCAGAATGTCGATGAGATAGGGGCGGTAGGCCTGGGACATCAGGGCGACGTAGGTCCCCTTTGGATATTCATTTTCTTGTGTGCGAAAGGATTGTGTCGCTTGATGAACCTCTATTCCACCTGAAATGAGGATGTTGATCATCTTTGCTGCGGTATTGGGGTCTTTTTGGTCTTGAGGGATAACATAGGCATAGGGAGGTTCATTTTTGCCTTTTTCGATAGAGTTTCGGGCCATGCGGTACATGTTCAAAAGGTATTTATCTCTATGTTTGGCTCCTGTTTCCAGGAATCCGAGAGCAGACCAGTAGGCATATTCTACAATATCTCTCAATCTCCACCATCCACCCGGCCATGGACTGGGGTAGTTGATGGTCTGTGTGTTGCCCAAAGTGCCGAGCCCTCCTCTGTTCGGTGGAGCGAGATCCTCCGGCTTCTGGAAGATGGGCGTGGCCATTCGAGTGGACGCCGCTTCAAAGAGAATGGTTGGCACATTATGCCACAGGGCACAGGTGTGAATTGCCGACATTCGCCAGTGATTCCAGAGGGCATAGTGTATCACAGCGATTTTTCCCTGCTCCTCCAGCACTGTCCTCATATATGCGCCGGTCAGCTCGATCTCTCGGGTGAGAAGGGGATCAAGAGAATGATGCCGGGGATCGTAAAGTGGAGAGAGAAAAAGCCGGGCCGCGGAGTTTCCCATGTGGTGCATGTCCATAAAGATCTGAGGAAACCATTCATGGTAGAGGATGTTGTTGACATAGCGGGTTTCGACCAAGTTCAACATAAACGCATCCCGGTTGTTGTCATGGCCGACATAGTAGTGATAAAGCCAGGGCATAGGTGCCGATTCATAGGGAGTGCCCAGGGTCTTGCGGTACCAGTCCGTAGTCAGGATGTTGCCGTCTGGATTCCAACTGGGTACCAGAAGAAATATGACATTTTCTAGAATGTTTTGTATTTGAACTGAACTGTCCGTAGCCAGTACGTAGGCCAGCTCTGGGGACATCTGTGTCGGACCGCATTCCGAAGCGTGCATGCTGCAGGTAACCAGTGCGATGGTTTTCCCCTCAACGGCCAATTCCGCAGCTTCTTCTTCAGTGATTGTTCCTTTGGCAAGTTTTTTTGCAATGCCTTTATACTTGTCAAGCTGGGATAAATTTTCGGGAGAGGAGATAACAGCCAAAAGAAAGGGATTTCCCATGGTTGTTTTTCCCAACTCCTGCACAAGAATTCTGTCTGAATTGTCGCCCAGGATATCAAAATATTCATGGATCTTTTCCCACCTGATCAGCTTATAATCCGCACCGGGCTTATGCCCGAAAAAGGTTTCTGGATTTGGGATATCCTCAGAATAAACTTCTGAAACTCCAAAGAGTATGATAATAAAGACAACGAGAAAAAAAGGAAAGACTCTTAATCTCATTTTTTGCCTCCTTTCTAATCTGAGAGGATTATAAAATCATTTAAACTTTAAGGCAAATTTTCGTTCCGGTAAGTTTTTATAGGAGGAGGAAATAGCATTGTTTCTTGACATGTTGATTTAAATAAGATAACTTCAGTTTCAAAATCATGATTTTTAATGCCCGCTTTCTCCGGCAAGACTGCCGGTTCATATATGGATAAAAAACGCTTTTATAAATGTTTAAACCAAATTAACTAAAGGGGATCAAAATGCTTAAAAAGGAATCTATTTATTTAAGAATGAGTGTCTGTTTTTTGGCCATACTTATGGTTGTTGCATGTCAGCCTTCATCCAAGGCTGTTGAAAAAAAAGGTCCGGTCACTGACGGAAAGGACAGGCTTGCCATGTTTGAACAACATAAGGCTATGGAACTGAGTTCGGAATTCAAGGACAATACATGGCAATTTCTTGGGCCAAAAAATACAAGCGGAAGAATGACCGACACGGCTATATCCACCGATAAGTCAGTCCTCTACACGGGAAGTGCCTCCGGAGGCGTCTGGAAAACCACAGATGATGGAGACAGCTGGGAATGTGTCTTTGAAAATGAAATCACCACATCCATTGGTGACCTTGCGGTTGCGCCCTCCGACAAAAACATCGTCTGGATAGGGACTGGTGAATCCAATATTTTCAGAAGTTCCCACGCCGGCTGTGGTATCTATAAATCCACGGATGGTGGAAATTCCTGGAAACATTTTGGACTCGAAAACACGGGGACCATTGCAAGAATTGTGGTGCATCCCACGGATCCGGATATTGTCTATGTGGCGGCTTCCGGAAACGAGTGGACACCCAACACAGATCGTGGTGTTTACAAAACAACGGATGGTGGAAATACCTGGAAACCTATTCTCCAAAAGGATGATCTGACAGGTGCCATTGATGTAGATATGGACCCTTCTGATCCCAATACCCTTTATGCATCCACATGGCAGAGGGTCCGAAAAAGGTGGAACGATCCAAGAACTGAGGACCATTACACCGGCTGTAGCATTCACAAGTCAACAGATGGAGGCGAGAGCTGGACAGAAATTGCTGAGGGACTTCCTTTGCCTGCAAACCGTGGACGAATTGGTGTCGATATAGCCAGAACAAACCCGAATGTTGTCTATGCCTTTATCGATGATTATGAAGTGGTTCGTGAGCCAACAGAAGATGAACTCAACGATACCTATGGAGTTCCATCAAGCGGCTTTATTCGAGGGGCACAGGTGTTCCGTTCAGACAATAAGGGTGAAACTTGGGAAAGAGTGACTCCTCTGGAAGATCAGGTGCTGCTGAGATTATGCAACACTTATGGCTGGGTGTTTGGGCAGATTACCGTAGATCCGACTGACGAAAACCGGCTTTATATCATGGGTGTCAGTATGGCTGTCTCTGAAGATGGCGGTCAATCCTGGGAAAGAGCCAGAACCAGCGGTGGGGACAACCACGGTTTATGGATCGATCCGGAGGATAACAACTACATGATCCTGAACAACGATCAAGGCGTGCATATCACTCACGATCAAGGAGAAACCTGGAAGAGTTCCTACAATAATTTGCCTGCGGTTCAGTTCTTTAATGTGAACTATGACATGGACACTCCCTTCCATGTGTATGGCTCTGTCCAGGATCATGGCAGCCGGAAAGGAATTGTCGATCTTTCTCAGGGGCGTGATAATATCCCCGCAGTGGATTGGGAAAGAGCACCGGGCGGGGAAGGCAGTAACCATGCTATTGATCCTACAAATCCCAACATCGTGTATTCGGCCGGATTCTATGGAAATATTACGAGAACGGATATCAGCTCAGATGAAAGGGGAAAGTCCATCATGCCGACGGTCAGTGATGACCTTGGACCCTTGCGCGGACAATGGCTGGCGGGATTTACCCTCTCTCCGCATGATCCAAATACGATTTATCACGGCCTGCAGTATCTGTTCAAATCAACTGACCAAGGGGAAAACTGGGAGAGGATCAGCCCTGACCTGTCACACGGCAATCCGGCAGAATTGGGAGATGTCAAGTATCAAACCATATTTACGGTTTCAGAATCTCCGTTAAAAGCCGGATTGATCTATGTGGGGACAGATGATGGACGTGCCCATGTGACTCAGAACGGAGGTGAAAACTGGACTGAAATTGTAGAAGGGGCTGCAGAAAATAGATGGATTTCAAGAATGGTCGCTTCTAAATATGATGAAGGCACTGTCTATATGACACAGAACGGAAAACGGAATGACGATTTTCAGGTTTATGTCTGGAAATCGACAAACTACGGAGAGACGTGGAAAGATATTTCTGCAAATATCCCTTATGGTCCTGTAAATGTCATTCGTGAAGATCCGGTTAACAAAAACATATTGTATGTGGGGACCGATGTCGGTGTGTACATCACCACAGATGGCGGTGAAAACTGGAGTGTTTTGGGAGCCAACCTGCCTTCGGTTTATGCCCATGATCTCATTATTCATCCACGCGATAATATCATTGTTGTGGCCACTCACGGCCGTGGCATGTGGGCAATGGATGCGGATCCGATTAACGGGGGAATAAGATAACCTTTTAAAGCATAAATTCTTATTTTTGCTTTTTTCGGGCCCGGGCTATCAAGTCGTCTAGGTTCAACTGTTCTTGCTCGGTCAAAGTTTTGTAATATTTTTGCTTATAGATTGAGAAATAGGTGAACGCTTTATCCAGTATTTTCTTTGAAAAGTAGGCCATGCCCAAGTAGTAGTATGTCTTTCCCAGTTCTTCGTCAAATTTGACAGCTTTTTCCCAGGAATTTATGGCCTTATCCACATTTCCATTTCCGAAATAAAGAGCTCCCAAGCTGTTGTGGGCATTTGCATGTTTGGGATTGAGGGCCAGAACTTTCGAAAAACATTCTTCCGCTTTTTTATATTCCTCTGTGTTTTTACTGAGAATGAATTTGGACAGGTGTATGCTCCCCATGTTTGAAAGATATCGGCATACTCGTCATCGATGACCGCTGCCCTCTGGAGGGCTTCCAGTGCTTTATCCATTTGATTGACTTTTGAATAGGCCAATCCCAGTTTATTATAGATAGAGGCATCCTGTTCTATCTGCGGCAGTTGTGTTGACGTGATGGTTTTTATGAGCAATTGGAAGTCGCCCTTTTCAATAAGAAAATCGACGTATTCGACAAAAAGATCGTAGTGTTGAGGAAATTTTGCCATTCCCTTTTGCAAAGTTTCCAAACTCAAATCGAGCTTACCTGTTTCCTTAAACAATACTGCCAGGTAATAAAAGGCCATGGGCAGGGTGTTGCTATTTTTACATATCTCCTCAAGTGTTGTGATTCCTTGATTGATGTCACCTCGATCTTTCTGGCTAAAAGCATCCAAAACTGCGTTATAGACCGGCATTTTGGTTTTGACATCATCCTCTGGGCCGAATTCCTCTTTCTGTCCTTGAGATGAACCGGATGCATACCCCAGGCTTCTCAGCTTTTTCAACATATCTTGATCCAGTTTAGTTTGGGGTGCCATATCCTTCGTCGAGGAAAATTTATCTTGGATTGATGTGAGATTTTGTTTAAAGCGTCTTAGGTCTTTTTGGGAGGCGAGATTGTCCTTTTCCCTAAAATCAATGCTTAAATCATAGAGTTCCGGGATGGGAGAATCGATGTATTTCATTTGCTCGTAAATGAATCCTTTAAGAGGAGCCCATCCCTCGCTGTAAAAAGGGCCGAGAGATTCAAAATAGAGTTGGCGTTCCGGCAGTTTTTTGCCATCGAGCGACGTTTTTAAAGACAATCCTTGCAGGATTGAAGGTTGGGGAGTGCCAAGAATATCACAAATGGTAGGAAAAATATCAATATGCACGACTGGTTCCGACCGAGTACCCGGTTGAATTCCAGGATAAGAGATAATCAATGGTATCCATATGGTCGAGTTGTAGGAAAAAAAACCATGAGTGAGTTCCCCATGTTCTCCAAGTGATTCTCCATGGTCGGACGTGAGGATGACCAGTGTATTCTTGTCTAGACCGTTATTTTTGAGATAATCAAACACTTTCCCAAGCGCAAAATCCGTATAAGCCACTTCTCCTTCATAGGGATCGTGAGGATCGAACAGATGAATCCAGGCAAACCAGAGATCGTTTTGGGATTTTAACCAGGACAGGGCAACTTGTGTGACATCTTCGGCTTTTCGTTCCGCTTTTTCGAACTTATGAAGGCCCGGAGTATCAAAGGTGTCATCATAGATGTCGAAACCTTGATCGAGACCCAAACGTGAATCAAGAGTGGCTCCAGAGACAAACGCACCGGTTGCCTAGTTATGGGTTTTTAAGTGTTCGGCAAGAGTTGTATGTTTGTCTTCGACTATAAAATTCGTATTGGTGTGAACCCCATGATAGAGAGGTGTTGTGCCGAGGAGGATATTGGTATGGGAGGGGAGAGTCATGGAATTATGAGCAAAAGCAGAGGTGAACATGACTCCATCTGCTGCCAGCGCATCGATGTTGGGAGTGTGCACAAAACTTGGATTATAGCAGCTCAGCCTGTCTGCCCTCAAAGTATCGATAGTGATGAGAAGAACATTGAGTTCATTTTGCGGTTTTTCAGCTGTCAAGTTATTTGGAAAGCCGACTAGAAAAACCAGTGAGAAGAAAAAGAAAAATGCAGCATTAAAGAAAAAATACACAGAGTTATTCTTATGATTATTCATCATCTCTAATTATAATCCATAAATTATAATAAGCGAATCTTTACGATTGAGATTTAGGTCGAAGGAGATTCTCTTTCTTTTATGAAAATTATTTTACTTTTCCCTTTTCCAATCCCAGGTCTGTGACTTTTATGTGCTCGAATTCAAAGAATCCGGCCTCTTCTAAACTGAGTTTGGTGCAGTCAATTGGGCATCCATCGAGGGCTAGAATTTTTTCTGCTTTTTGTGTGGTTTTTATGATTCCCGGGACATGCCCTCCTATCCCGGCGAGGCAGTACATCTTGCCGGCTCCATCGGTTGTAAGCCTTCTCGCTGCCATGTCTGCAAGGGCGCCCACATCTGCGGCTCCCGAACAAGCAAAAATCAAGGTTGGAGCTGCATTACAAATTTTTTCATTGTTGTCTCCCATCTTTTCCTCCTCTGAAGTTTTATAAAAAAGTTTTAAGAGATGATTTTTTTTATTTCTTCCGGACTTAGTACCTTTCCCACACTCTTGACTTCATTATCCACTGCCAGAGCAGGGGTCATCATAACGCCGAAACTGGAGATTTTGTTGATATCCGTCACTTTAATTATTTCGTAATTGCTGCCCAGTTCGCGTATGGCTTTTTCCGTATTTTCTGCCAGCATTTTGCATTTTGGACAACCTGTACCCAAGATTTGGATTTTTGTCATTATTTTTTTCCTCTTTTTTATGATTTATTCAAGTTAAAAAAATGTTCCATATATCAAACCGGCTATAGTTGAAAGCAAAATGACTAGTGAGATAAAAACGATCGTTTTTTTTGTCCCCATGACGCTTCGAATAACGAGCATATTGGGAAGGCTTAGGGCGGGACCCGAAAGGAGGAGAGCTAACGCCGGTCCTTGTCCCATTCCGTTTCCTATAAGTCCTTGGAGTATGGGAACCTCAGTCAGAGTTGCAAAATACATAAAAGCTCCGGCTACAGAAGCGAATAAATTCGACAAAATAGAGTTTCCTCCCACTGCAGAACTCACCCATTCAGAAGGAATCAGCCCCTCATGCTCCGGACGTCCAAGAAGTAAACCGGCGATGAGAACGCCAAAAAAAAGCAGCGGCAGTATTTGTTTGGTGAATCCCCATGTGGAATCGAACCATTCTCCAGCTTCCCCTTTATTCGTACTGACTAAAATCGAAAGTCCAAGGATACCTGCGGTAAAGGAAATGGCAGGATTTTGAGGAAATAGCAATCCAAGGACCATAGAGGGGAAAAAAGCTAAAAGGGTCTTCCACCATGTAAGTCCAAACCAAGCGACAAGAATAACAGCTAAACCCAGAGTTAAGGTGCCGGTGATAAGCCATTTTGAGGAGTATACAAGATTCCAAAATCCGGATGAAACTTCTGGTTTTCCCCAATTGGCGAAGATAAGAATTCCAATCATCGCTGCAAAATAAATAGCATTTTTCCATAGAGGCCTAGTCACTGTGGGATTTGGCAAGGCCATCTGGGTGGTAGCTTTTTCTACTTCTTCTCTGCGGAAAAGAAAATGCATCAAAAGCCCGATAATGATAGAAAAAAAAATGGCCCCAAATGCACGGGCGATTCCGAGTTTTGTCCCCAGGACTCTGGCTGTTAATATTATAGCCAGAACATTGATTGCCGGCCCGGAGTACAAGAAGGTTGTGGCCGGTCCTAATCCTGCTCCCATTTTGTATATTCCTGCGAACAGAGGAAGCACTGTGCATGAACATACGGCAAGAATGGAGCCTGATACGGAAGCAACGCTGTAGGCGAGAACTTTTTTTGCTTTTGCCCCGAAGTATTTCATTACGGATGCTGAACTTATAAATACAGCAATGGCTCCCGCAATAAAAAAAGCCGGGATAAGGCATGTCAGCACGTGTTCTTGAGCGTACCATTTCGCAAGGTGCAGGGATTCCATAAGGGCATTGTTGAACCGGGGGAAACCCAAAGGAAGATAAAAGACACCCAAGAATACAAAGGTAATAATCAAGAGTGGCTTCCATTCTTTTTTCCAGTTTGTTTGACTCATGGGTTTATCTGAAACAAAAATTATTTTATGGCGTTCATTCGGTCTTGTACCTGCTCTTTGAGTACAGTCTCCACACAGTCAAGAAAATTTAATGCGCAGCGTATGCGCAGGCTGTAGAACACCTGTTTGCCCCTTTTTTCGACTGTAACCAATCCTGCATTCTTAAGAAGCGACAGGTGCTTTGAGACTGTAGAGACATCCAGTCCAATCATTTCAGTAAGCTCTTGGACACAGTAAGATTTTTCCGCAAGCTTTTCCACAATAAATAGTCGTGTGGGGTGAGCCAGGGCTTTTAAAACAGCCGCTCTTGTCTCATAACGAGATTTTTGGCTATCGTTCATTTTCATATTTGGCATAATAACCAAATATAATATTGTTGTCAAGAGGGGCTTCACGTTGCATAGATTGAGTTATTCTGTTTGGTTAAGAGTGTTAGTTTACAGCAGTCTTTGTTGATGAGGCCGTTAATTCAACAATGGATGTGTACAGAGAAACACGAAATTTTATGATTTGTCTCGAGCGAAAAAAAACACTATTTTTGTTTAGTAGCTTCCCAAGCACCCGTCATTCCCATATCTGGAATTTCAAGTTTCCCCTCCATGGAATCGCCATCAACCTTCATGGTGAATTTTACTGAAATTGGTTGACTATCCATATCTGCATAAACGGAAAAACTGAAGACTCCTTCTTTGACTGTGACTTCTTCAATGGGAATTTCGACCATGCTGCCATATTGATCTGACATGTGTCCCACAAGTGTTCCATCCTCGAGCTTTAAAACGAGTGTGAGAATATTGGGATCGGGTTCCCCCTCGAGAGTGCCCTCTCCTTCCCACGTTCCCACAAGGTCCGCAGGCTTCTGGGCGGACAGGCTGAAACTGACCATCATCACTGCAATGAGAACATAAATCCATTTTATTTTTTTCATATTTTCCTCCATTGGTATTTTAATGTCGTAATTAAAGAAACAACCAATTAATAATACGTACAAGTATTGTCAAAAGTTCAATGAAAGTCGAAGGAAGGTTAGAATGGACGTATCAAAAATTGTCCACTTTCACTTTTTCTGGTGTTCCGAAAAATCTGAGTTCGAGCTTTACAAGAATCTCTTTGCTTTCAGTATATGTGCAGTCAAAAGAGAGCGAATGTGTGCCTTTAGAGATTGTGAGTGCTTCAACATCTATCTCTATTTCGTTTATTTTTTGCCAGTTTTTGCTGTAGATGATGGCTTTGTCTCCACCCATATATTTTATGGTTTGTCCTGGTTGTAATGTGATGGGCAGCTCAAATTGTTTGAAATTATCGACCTCGAATTTGAAGGCTGAAGTCGTTCCACCTACTGATGTGAGGATAAAAGTCATAGGTTGCTGTTTGACAGGATTTTCGAAAGAAAAAAAGGAGGATAAGGGTTCTCCCGGCTGTTTTTCTTTTTTTTCATGTTTGAATTTATACGAAAAAACTTGAAAGAGATCCCATTCCTTTTTATTGAGAGTTTTTAACCTGAACTCGTTTTGAATATCCTGCATACGTAACTTTTGATTATCACTAAACCCTCTGGACATTCTTGCTCTTTCCCACTCACCCAATAGTTTCAGGATTTCTGCGGTATGACCATTTAATTCAAGCGATTTATAATCGGTATAAAATGCATATCCTGCGTCAAATGCAGCGGAGCGGGCCAGCATCCATTCAATATCTTCTATACTGGTTTCTGAAGTCATCTTGAACCAGCCCAGCATCCCGGGCATGAAATTTCTTTGAAAGTATTTTTGGTTGCGCAAACGGTATTCTGTCTGGCTTTCACGAAATCCAGCATACCAGGGTTCGCCCCAATTCATCCGCGTGTATATATGCCAGAAAAAATGCCCCGACCGGCTGGCATCCGCGATGTAATGCTGTTTTATTTCATCACACAAAAAATCATACCATGTTTTTGTAAACAGAACTTCTCCGTAATTCCCCATCCCGGTTGAATGATTGCCTTCTAATCCATCAAACGAAATCTGTCTCAATCCGGTTTTGTTAAATAACGCGGCTATGTTTTTTGCGACTTCAATACTCAATTCAGAATTTGTCAGGAATACCTTATATCCATGATCAGCCAGCTTGCTGATGTTGTTGCCCTTTTTATGTGAAGACGCAGTGGTTCCAAAGGCTCCCCTCTGGCATTCCAATAATGTCCAGGGGGCTTTTTCTGAAACTCCGCCGTAACGGATCAGCTCACTGTCAATAATGACTGTTTTAAGGAAATTCCTTTTGAATTGATTGAAAAAATCAGGAGCCTTTATAAATATTTCTGACTGCTCAGGATCGATATCTTGGGTGATGATACTGCTTCCTATTTTGGCCAATCGTGTGTCCGGAAGAGGTGTCACATAGGCATCATTAGTCGTAATAAAATTGGATAAGGTGTGAACACCCACTTTTATCCCCAAAGATTCTGCCAATTCAACACAACGTTTTAAACTCTTTATGCCATTGGGGAAATATTCTTTTTTGAGTTTGAAGTGTCCCCAGGTTTCAAAAGGATCACCATGATAGAGATACCTCAATCCGGCCTGTTTTGTGATGGCCAATGCTTTCTCAATATTTTCTTCACTGAAATTCAATATTATGTAGGCTGCTGCCGCTGATGTTGCTGTTTTTCCCCACTGCCCATCAATTTGAGGATGGGGTAAACCTTCTGCCATTTCTATGGTTCCAATTGTGTCCAGAGTGTTCTTTGTCGGACAACCAAATAGGGCAATTTTAGAACCGATAATTCCACTATCTTCATACGCCGGCGCCACAAATTTTTCATGCTCCCAATTTTTAATGATACGGTCTTTGTTTCTGTTTCGGCAGTAGGCTTGTAATGAGCTCCCATATTCAGTTGGTTTTGCGGCCTCCACAGAATAAAGAACTCCTTTTTTTCCTTTTTCTATGGTGTATTTCTCATCGGATTCAAAAATATTTATTTGCGGCAGATGATCATTTTCATTCCAGGGATAACCTCCCAGCGTTTTGATATTTAAAGCCTGTATTCCGATGGCATATTTTTCGCCCTGGACAACTCCGATCGTTTCCCCGATTATTTTCTTGATTATAGTTGGATAGGGCCCCCATACGATCAGTTCAATATTTTCTGGATCAGAAACATCTATCAATTCAAAAGTCAGATGGGAATTTTTTGATTCAATCTTGATCTTTGCGATGATATCGTTTTGGAAACCCAATAAAATGACTTGATTATTTTTTTCAAGATTGGCCGATAGAGGGAGCAACATTTCTTTTTGGCGTCTGATGGTTAGGAGAGGAGCGGAAGTATTTTCTGCTAAATAATTTTTCCCTGTATTCTTGTCTGCAAATTTATTTAAGAATCCGTGTTGATTTATTGAAATTTTAAACAGCTCTGATTCAAATTCCAAAATCTGATCTTGATTGGTACATGAAGTGAATAATAGGCAAATTACTAACGGAAAGAGAGTCAAAGGCCTCATGATTTTGTCCTTATTTATCACTAGAAATTCCAGGAATTTTTAATGTCCAGGCATATAAACATGGGGGATTTTTTTGGACTGAATCTGGAATTTCAACAATAAAACCATTTTCCTTTTTTTCCCATTTCAGTGTCCCAGCGACTCCCAGCATCGATATTTTTGCTTCATTTGCAGGTGTAAGCGAGGACAACCGAATCCTGGAGGGGGGTGACGGCTCGTTCTCTTTACCTAAATAAATAGCATATACTGTTCCATCTTTTTGTCTTGTTAAATTGACATGGCCCTCATTATAGGGTGCTATAGGGCGTGAATTATATATGGCCTCATTATTTACAGTCATCCAATTCCCCAATTCTTCCAATCGAACATAAGCTTCATCATACCAAGTGCCTTCCGGACTTGGCCCGATATTTAACAGTAAATTGCCGCCTTTAGAGACGATATCCACCAACATGTGAATCAATTCCCGGCTGGTTTTAAATTCAGGATTGAAGCTGTACGACCATCCGCCCCCCATGATGATACAAGATTCCCAGGGATAGGGGAGCATTTTTTCGGGAACTCGATTTTCCGGAGTTAAATAATTTTGAAAAGGGCCTGAAACAGCCCGATCAACGACAATCAATCCCGGTTGTTTTTCTCTTGCTTTTTTGACAATTTCTTCCATTCGTATATCCTGACTCTGCAGATTAACTTGTTTGAAATCTTTTCTTTTTCTGTAGGCCAATAACTCCTGTTCGGTATAAGGTTGAACCCATCCGCCATCAAGCCATAATATGTCCACTTTCCCATAATTTGTCATCAGTTCATCAATTTGATTATGGGTGTACTGTACAAATTTTTCCCAGCGCTCAGGATATTTTTGTATATCGTAATTGACATTTCTATCGGGAGTGGCAAAGTACGGCCACCAATAATATTCACTGTGCCAATCGGGTTTAGAGAAATAAGCTCCCGTCCATAATCCCTCTTTTCTGAAGGCCGTGAATATCTCTTTTGTGACATTGGATTTAGGATTTGTGCTAAAAGGACAGTTCTTATCTGTTATTTTATAGTCCGTATATTTTGAATCAAACATGCAAAAACCGTCATGGTGTTTTGTAGTAAAAACAACGTATTTCATTCCGGCTGCTTTGGCGGCCTTTGCCCATTTTTCGGGATTGAATTTCTTTGGATTAAATGTGGTTTTAAGATTTTCATAATCGATTTTGTACAAACCATAGTTTTTATGCCTTGCTTTTGTCCTCCTGGTCCAACCCACATCTTCGGAACATATTGACCACGATTCGACAATACCCCATTGGCTGTAGGGCCCCCAGTGCATGAGAAGACCGAATTTTAAATTCTGCCACTCTTCGAGTTTTTCCAAAACTTTTGGATCTGTTTCAGGGTAATACTGTTGTGGACTCTCTTGTGAATAAAGCCCTGGGGATAGTCCAATCAGAACGATCAAAATAAAATATCTTCTTAACATGAACAATCCTCCTCTAATCTTTTCTTCTGATGAGGTCCGTTTTGACTATATTATTTTATTTTTCGTTAATCACCACCAGGCCGGCTTTTTCCATGGCCATAATATATTGGATAAAACTTATCAAACTTCGGTAGTATTTTAAAGTCTTAGTTACTGATCACAACAATTGATTTTTTTAAAAAAGCCTATTTAAAGGGTTGAGTAAATGGAATGAAGATTATGAAAAAATTTATGGTTATCTCCCAAGCATTTATGTCTGCCATGAAACAGAAGCAAGAGATGCGCCTAGAAAATAAAGAGATAGACTGTGCGCTCGAAGTTTATGAGTTTATGCCGATGCCGAAATAAACTGAATCTTAAGATAAGAAGTTCGAAACAGGAGTTCCTTCCTGATTTTGATTCTGATTCCGAGGTCTTTCGGATATTCATAGAGGACGTAAAATATTGTTTAATTCTCCTTTTTTTTCCCGGTGAAGGCGGCCTCCCCCATATCTGAAATCATCGTACCTGTCATTTCATCATCTTCAACTATGGCTTCAACATCTATGCCCATCATCTGACCATTGGCATCTATAGTTACAGAGAATGTCAGCTTATTGTCATTAAATTTAATATCTTCCATAACACTTCCGCCCATATCAAACTCGAGCGATCCCGTAAGAACATCCTCTTCCATCTTGAAAACAAATTGCATCAGCATTTGCATCTCTGTTAGCTCCACCTCCCAAGTTCCTAAAAGAGGTTCCGCATTGCTTTCTGCCTGAGTACAAAGACCTATCGTTGCAAGAAAACTCAACGAAAAGACCAAAGATAAAATCAGACTCATCTTGAAATATTTTTTCATTTCTTTCTCCATATGTCATCTAAAGTTCCCCATCATCTTAGGGATTTACATGTGTGTCGTCAAGTATTTACAATTGTAAAAAGTTAAATATTATTTTAAAAGGGCATATCAAAAATTCTCTGAAGCAACACTCTATGGAATCGGGTCGTATTTAGAAATAAGTATGCAAAACAATAG
This sequence comes from uncultured Eubacteriales bacterium, assembly GCA_964633715.1. Taxonomy (GTDB): domain Bacteria; phylum Acidobacteriota; class Aminicenantia; order Aminicenantales; family Aminicenantaceae; genus JAUWVG01. The sequence goes on along the minus strand of CAZWHQ010000010.1, from coordinate 8,043 downwards.
GATTCAAAAAAAGTATGGTTTTTTGCTGGCTGTACTGGCAGTGGTCTTTACCATCGGCCTGACCTTTGCTTCTGTTGAATTCCCACGGCTTATGGATTCTTTACGAATAAAAGCGGCCTTTCTGCAGCAGGTGCAATAGTCTTTTTCCTGCCAGTATTCGGACATTTTGCCCTGACTATGTTTTTTCTTGGGGGATTGGGATTCCTGAGGCTTCTATGGATGCCGTTTTTGGATGTGTCTTTTAATGCAATGCAGTTGGGAGATATTGTCGTCCTGCCATTTCAATGGTTGTCTTTCCTCTATTCATTGACTGGTTTGAATAAATGGATAGGGCTCTCGTATTTGATTACGGGGACCGGCATTTTATACAGGATTGGTTTCGTTCTCCAAGAAACCGACTGCCGAGAACAAAAGGACTCGAATCGAAACTCTGGTCAAACCGGCGAAAGAGCACAGCCATTCCGGTGAAAGACAGCATGCCATTGGTATGCTGGGGAAGATGGGAGAGCCTGCAGTTCAGGCACTCAGCTCCTTTTTAAATAGCTCAGATCCTGTTATCCGGTGGAATGCAGCTTCTGCCTTGGGTCAAACCGGTTCGGAAAAAGCGGTGGATCCACTTGTCCAGGCACTTAGAGATGAAAACGGAACCGTACGCAGCCATGCGGCCTTAGCTCTTGGAGAAATTGGCAGCCGGGAAGCGGTAGGTCCTCTTGTTGAAGCGTTCTGGGATAATCAGCGTGGGCTGGCCTCTCCGGCAGCCACAGCACTGGGCCAAATTGGAGATAAATCTGTGACCACGGAACTGGAGAGCTCTATTGATGACATGGAGAATTTTCCTTATTTTCAAGTCGGACAGGCGCTCAAAAAATTTGGTTCAGATAAGGCTGAAGAATGCTTTATAATCGGTATGACGAGCGATAAATATTACACACGAGCTGCTTGAGGACGAAAATTTTGAAGTGCGCATGTATGCCAGAGAGGTATTGCGCAGAATCCGCAAGAAATAATACCGAGGGATTTTTTTATATTGCCGACGGTGTCTTTGGAAAGGCAAGGTTGACAATAAGGACCTGAACCAAACATTTCTACCGCAGAGGTACAAAAAAAGGCCAGCGATGAATATATGGAATGGGACTGTAAAGAGATGATTTTTCAGATCATTAACTTTTCTTAATATTTCGAAATTTTGTATATTTTTCGACATTTCTGATATATTTTGGGCAATGTCTGAGAAGTGAGCTTGACGGATCAAATACACAGATAAAAAAGTTTAATGATGGTCATATGGAAACGTATGGCTTGATGGTGATGAAGAAATTGTTAAATATAAATTGGGAATAATGGGAACAAAGTACTCACAGCTGGTTATACTTAGCCTGTTGATTATTACATGTCATCAAGAATCTAAAACGGAACATTACAATCTTTTAATTTCAGTCCAACCATTTGGAGGTGAATTTTTAAATGAGAGAACCGAGGGAGTATTGATCTGGTTAACCGCGGGATTCCGTGAAATATAAATTCTGCACAGAGAGGAAAAGATGAAGACAAAATTTAATCGCAGAGATTTCTTGAAGATGTCAACCGCCGGGGGCGCTATATTCCTGCTTTTGATGTTTTTTTCGTGTGCAAATGAGAAAAACAGGCCCCTAGATAATATGGCTGCCGGACATGGACTGGAATTCTCCGCATTGGCACAAACGTGGGATGAAGCCATTCCATTGGGAAACGGGGAGTTGGGCGTCCTCGTCTGGCAAAAGAAAGGTTTTTTACGTTTTTCACTTGATCGTTCCGATTTGTGGGATTTGCGACCAATAGATAGTTTTAGCAAACCGGCTTTTAGCTACAATTGGGTTTATGAGCAGGTGCTGAAGGGAGACTACACACCTGTACAGCAGTTGTTTGATGTTCCCTATAACCAACTTCCAGGCCCGTCAAAAATTCCCGGGGCAGCTCTTGAATTTGACAGTTCAAGTTTGGGGCCGGTGAAAAATGTTCAGCTTGATATCGCGCAGGCAATTTGTAGAGTTGAATGGGAGAGTGGACCGATATTGGAGACTTTTGTGCAGGCCGATTCTCCTGTGGGTTGGTTCTTATTTAAAAATATTCCGGAGGAGTTTATACCTTACCTGATTCCCCCGGAGTACCAGAAGAAAGATATAAGCAAACAAGAAAATTCACTGACCGGACAAGATTTGCAGCGGCTTGGATATACTCAGGGCGAAATTGTTGAGGATCAAAACAAATTGCGTTACCGGCAGCAGGGATGGGATGGCTTTGAATATGAAGTTTCTGTGGAATGGCAAAATGCCGGCAAAAAGAACATTCAAGGCTGCTGGACCATTTCCTCGACGTTTTCTGAAAGTTTAACAGGTCAAAGAGCCGAACAAATTGTGCATGAAAGCTTGAAAAAAGGATATAGAAACAGTTTGGAATCACATCGGACATGGTGGAATAATTTCTGGGCGAAATCAGCAGTTTCCTTGCCGGATAAAATTTTGGAAAACCAGTGGTATATGGAACAATATAAATTTGGTTCTGCGGCAAGGGCCAATACTCCTCCTATTTCGCTTCAAGCCGTATGGACCGCCGATCATGGCAAACTTCCTCCCTGGAAAGGAGATTTTCATCACGATTTAAACACACAGTTGAGTTATTGGCCTGCCTATTCGGGCAACCATCTCGATTTGGAGGTGGGTTTTCTCAACTGGCTTTGGGCAAACCGCAAAACATTCAAAAGATACACCCAAAACTATTTTGGGACGAACGGTTTGAACGTTCCAGGAGTGACAACATTAGAAGGAGAACCCATGGGAGGGTGGATCCAGTATTCGTTCGGGCCTACGGTTTCGGCGTGGCTGGGGCAGCATTTTTACCTTCACTGGATATATTCAAAAGACACCATTTTTTTACAGGATAAAGCCTATCCTTGGATTAAGGATGTGGCCATCTACCTGGATGAGATTTCTATAAAAAATGAACACGGGCTGCGCCAGCTTCCGATAAGTTCAAGTCCTGAAATTAACGATAACCGGATCGACGCCTGGTTTACCAAAACAACCAACTTCGATTTGGCTCTTATCCGGTTTACGTTCGAAAAAGCATCTGAGATGGCCATGGAATTAGGTAAACAGGACGAATCTGAAAAATGGTCGTCCATTTTGGCTGAATGGCCTCAACTGGCGTTGGCTGGCGAAAGCAATGGATTAGCTTTTGCTCCCGAATATCCCTATGAGGTGTCACACCGCCATTTTTCACACTTAGTAGGCTGGCATCCCTTAGGTATTATTGATTGGAGCCACGGTAAAAAAGAGCAAGATATTATTTTATCCACACTTAAAGATCTCGAAAAATATGGATCCGACTGGTGGGTGGGCTACTCATTCAGCTGGTTGGGAAATTTGTATGCCCGTGCTTTTAAGGGTGATAAAGCGGCTGAAATTTTGCGTGTGTTTGCAGAAAATTTCTGTTTACTCAATAGTTTTCATGTTAATGGCGAACAGCACAATAGAGGTTATTCCAGGTTTAAATACCGGCCGTTTACTTTGGAAGGGAATTTCGCCTTTGCATCAGGAATTCAGGAAATGCTGATGCAGAGCCATTCTGGCTTGGTCCGGATTTTCCCGGCAATCCCAACAAGTTGGAAGGATGTGACTTTTTCTGGCTTGCGCGCGGTGGGGGCCTTCGTGATCGACGCTGAAAAAAAAGCGGGGAAAGTTATAAGGATTAAAATTATCTCTGAGAAAGGGGGGATTATCCAATTGAAAAATCCATTTGTTCAGAAAGAATTTGATATAATCGGTGGTGAAGTTTTGGAAGAAGGTGAGATCTTGAAAGTCAAAACATCACCGGGAGAACGGATTATATTAAACTTAAATGAATAAAAAAAAGAAATGCAATTTTTTTACGTTGTTGGCCGTGATTGTCTTAACTCTCCACATTTTTTCTCAATCCCAAAACGATCCCCTTCCTGTTCCCAACGAACGTCAGCTCTTATGGCAGGAGGCCGAACTGGGCGTTCTTTTTTCCTACGATCTTCATGTTTTCGACGGAGAAAAATACAGTCAAAGCCACAACCGTATCCATCCAATTCCTGATTACCAGATATTTAAACCAAAACACCTGGATACAGACCAATGGATCCAAGCTGCCAAGACTGCCGGGGCCACATTTGCAATTCTCACCGTCACTCACGAAACCGGTTTTGCCCTTTATCAAAGCGATGCAAATCCCTATTGTTTAAAAGCAGTGAAATGGCGCGACGGCAAAGGTGACATTGTCAAAGATTTTGTGGAGTCGTGTAGAAAGTATGATGTTAAACCTGGTATCTACGTTGGAATCCGCTGGAATTCATTTTTTGGAGTCCACAATTTTCAGGTCAATGGTGACGGGGAGTTTCGTGAAAAACGTCAAGAGTATTATCGAAAAATGTGTGAGGGAATGGTGACGGAGCTTTGCACCCGTTATGGAGAGCTTTTCGAGATTTGGTTCGATGGGGGTGCCGATCACCCTGATAATGGGGCCCCAGATGTTTTGCCCATCGTAAAAAGATACCAACCCAATTGTCTATTTTATCACAACCTGCAGTTGGCCGAAGCACGCTGGGGAGGATCAGAATCAGGAACGGTCCCTTACCCGTGTTGGGCGACATTTCCTAATCCGTATTCCCATGGTGGGGATACACAAGCTGAACGAATTCAATTGTTAAAACATGGTGATCCTGACGGAAAATACTGGATGCCAGCTATGAGCGATGCCCCGCTTCGCGGTCACGATGGCCGGCATGAATGGTTTTGGGAGCCGGGCGATGAAACCCACATCGAACCTCTGGAGAAGTTGATAGAAATGTATTATAAATCTGTGGGACGAAATTCAACCTTGATTATAGGTTTAGCTCCCAATCCAAATGGTCTGCTGCCCGAGCCGGATGTCCAAAGGTTGGCAGATTGGGGCAAAGAAATAGAACGTCGGTTTTCTAATCCATTGGCTTCCACATCCGGTGAAGGGACAACACTGGAACTGAGGCTCACAAAGAAACAAACTGTCAATCAAATTGTTATTCAGGAGAACATTAAAAATGGTGAGCTCGTCCGCAAGTATTTAGTTCAAATCTATCAAAATGGAAAATGGACAACAATTTGTGAAGGGCTCTGTATTGGACATAAACGCATTCAGCAGTTTGAACCGGTTCTTACAGAAAAGATCAGGTTGATTATTCCTGAAGCGGTTGCCACACCTCAAATAAAAAAATTCAGTGTCTTCTTTGTAGGAGAAAAATGAATATAAATCCACATTTAAAAAAAATTACACTGCTGAAGAAATCCCCAGAGCCGTCAAGATGAATAGAGAGATAGATAATGGGGGACAGCCCTATTTCCTGAATGGCGATCCGTCGAAACCGAAGCCGATATCCCCTCCTTTTCCACAGGGATTTTTTGGCCCAAATTTAAATCCCAAAACCGGCAAAGTCTTCCGCGGAGGGAAAGGGGAACTGTATGAAGGCGGACTACGTATTCCAATGATGGTTTGGGGGCCTAGGAAAATCAAATCAGGACAAAAGAGTGATTTTCTCTGGTATTTCCCCGATGTGATGCCAACTCTGGCAGAACTTGCCGGAACAAAATTGCCAAAGAATGTGGATGGAATTTCCATTGTTCCAACTTTGTTTGGGACAGAAAGAGCTGGGAGAACGCAGAAAAAGCATAAATATCTGTACTTCTGGAGGCTTATCTTCAGATGAAATTGGCGGTAGCATGATAAAAGAAATACACCTTAAAAAAGATTTAAGTTTGGTCTTGACATCCAGACTATTTCCGACCTCCACTTTGAACGTGAACTTGGGAGAGGCCATGCAGGTTCTGTCTGGTTGGTAAAATTGATTCGTGGTGCAATAGGATATAAATTTGGTCGGGAGGTGTCAAACAATATGTGTATCAATCCCTACGTTCTAAATTGGATTGACTTTGGCTGAAATATGGGTAAAAAGACTGAATAGTTTATGCAAACTGAGATAATTGTTTTAGTTGGAATACCATACTGACTTGTCTCAGAAAAGTTCTAAGATCGTGAACGCACTCACCCAATCTCATTTTTGAAGGAATATAATTCTTCTCTCAATCCAGCCAACCTCTTCTTCGCATCGTCAATTTCAAGGAGGCCGGGATCAGTGTCATTCAAGACAAATGTATCCGTCTATCCTATCTGGAATGCTTTCTCACAATTTGTTTAAATCTCGGGTGTTTGCGCAGAGGTTTCCATTCTAGACTATTTTGGAAGCTTGCTACTGATAGATGCATAAAAGGGATCTCAAGCAGGTAATCGATTTTGTCAAGAGCCTCATCGTAATCACCCAATATCACCAATATTTCCGCAAAATCACGCACATATTGAGGTCCGGCGTTAGCATCCATAGAGACAGGGCAGATCTCCATTGCCTTTAATCCCTCTCGGAGAGCATCCTCTCTTCTATCAAGTGACGCGTAAATAAAACCGAGATGAATGCGGATTCTCGGATCTTGAGGCGACTTTTTTACTTCGGCCTCAAGTAAAATCCGAGCAGAATCGAAGGAAGCCCGGGCAAGATCCATCTTCCCCATGGCTGCATAAATCCTTCCTTCCCCTTCGGCCTTAAGAAAAATATTTACAGGATTGAAAAGGATTTCGAATGATGCTGTGGAAAGGATGTCTAAAGCAGCCTGGTAGTCTTCCTTTGCTATCTCTATTAAATACCGATTTCCACAGTCCTTTTAAGCGTCATGAGTCTAAGGCGCCCAGACGATCCGCACAGGGTTGTCATCCAGCCAGGGGACCATTATCTCCCTATTTAACTTCTCAACGCCCAAGAGTATCGGAGTCGTGGCCCGTTTGCGAATCTTGACCGTAAATGTTTTTCCATCATATTCAATCTGCCCAGGCATATCAACAAAATGCTTGAAGATCTTTTCAGCACGACACCTTTCGAATCTCCTCAGGTCTCTGGCAAAGAGATGATAGAGAGTGTCTGCGATGACTGTCCAAAGAAGGTCGAAATGTATCCTAATCATAATCGGTGAGGATAGAGAGTTAATGTTGAAAAAATTTACCAGATCAGACAGTTTATTCTCTATGTGCCATCTCTTGGCATAAATCGTTAATATCTCTTTCCTCTCTATCTTCTCGTTGTTGCTGATTATAAAAGTCGGCTCGGCTCTCCCGTGATCTTTAACGCTTAATTGCCTGAACGGTTTTTCTCCTTCAATGAGTGAAACCTTGCTTTCGTGTACTTTTACGTGCTTGTACTTCCGTTTTGGAATCGGCAGATAAACTTTCTCCCAATCGTGTGGGGGAACCTTCAATGTCTCTTCGATAAGATCTTGACTCTTTCTTCTTAGAGTGATGAACTTTATATTATCTTTATCGAGTTCATAGAGGATGTTGTACCGAGTCAGTTTTGAGTCAAAAACCAGCGTTTCATCCACGATTCCCTTGATGCTCACCCAATAATTGACAAAATTTCTAATCTCTTCAGAGGATTCAGAACGTTTGATATCGGCTCGTGTATAGAGGAGAAGATCGTTTCTCCCATCCTGTGCAAAAAAGGTGTTTGCTCCCTTTAGCGATTTACCCCGGGCGCCACACCAAACCTTCTCCATCTCCGACTCATCTCCATAATGGGGAATCGAATGAAAATCCAGGTTAATCGTTTCCCCCTGGTATAAATCAGGGTAAAGACGCCGGGTGTTCTCTATGAGTCTTGTCTGAAAATCCATCAGAACAGAGGCCTGTGTGCGGCAGGAATAGGAATTCATATATGCAGGCTTTGGCAGGACGTTCAACCCGGCAAACACACCGAATCCGCAATCTGTATTGTACGGCTTTATATGACTCAGCCTTCGATTGCCAATCAGTTTCAGCAGTAACATGGATAAGCTGGCCTGGGTCTTTCCGATATCACTGGATTTGGGCAGCAGACAATGCCGGACGATATCCATTATTCCACTCTCCAAAATATAGGGAAGAAAGAAAAAGATGCCGGCAACTTTGCAATCTGCCCGGAACGGCTTA
>CAZWHQ010000009.1:0-97989 GCA_964633715.1 uncultured Eubacteriales bacterium | reverse complement strand
CTGAGAACCACCCGTCCTAGTCCCCTAGACGATAGCGCCACCAAAGAGTTGAGGTCAAAAATACCAGATTTCCCCCTATAAAGTCAAGTTTCTGGCAGTCAAGGAGAATGGTTCACATCTCAGTATTTTTTTGATTTGACAGTCTCAATGGAAATTATTATTGTAACATCAAAACTAGGGCTGGAGAGAACAATTATGACTTTTAGGAAATTTTCCTGGAAAATACTCTTGATTATTCCTGTAATTTTATTCTGCACATGCAAGACACAAAATATAGAGAATCCATTTAAAACCGGACTTGAAAATCTATTGGAGAACCATCTGGATTTGATCCGGGGAAAAAAGGTGGGGATTTTTGCCAATCAAACATCCCTTGATGCAAAGGGAAGACATATCGTTAACCTTCTTTCAGACCATGCTCATATCACGACTCTCTTTGGACCTGAACACGGCTTTTACGGAAATGTTGAAGATGGAGCTGCAATCGATGACTCTATCCATACAAAAATAAAGCTCTACAGCCTTTACGGCGAGTACCTCACGCCCACAGAGGACATGCTCAGGGATGTAGAAGTATTGATATACGATATCCAGGATGTGGGGGTAAAATTCTATACGTTTGTGTCCAACCTTTTTCTGGCTATGACAGCAGCCAAACAGCAAGACATTCCTGTTATTGTTTTGGACCGCCCCAATCCCATCACTGCTGCTCGAGTTGAAGGAGCCATAACGCTGCCTGTTTACAGCAGTTTTGTGGGAGTCATGCCTCTGCCAATGCGCTATGGTATGACAGTTGGCGAGCTGGCCGATCTTTTTAATGGAGAGTCCTATGGAGGATTTTCTATAAATGCCGATTTAACTGTTTTAGAAATGACCGGTTATAGACGAGATATGTGGTACGATGAAACTGGCTTCCCCTGGACAGCCACATCTCCCAACATGAACACATTAGAGACGGCTATCATCTATCCAGGGATGTGTTTAATGGAGGGAACAAATCTTTCCGAGGGACGTGGAACAGAAACGCCCTTTTTAACTATAGGCGCCCCTTACCTCAATGCTCAAGAATGGATAGATGCGATTCCAGAAGATGCGCTCACCGGAGTTGAGGTTAGCACCATTTCTTTTCAGCCACAAACCATCTCAGGTGTTGTGTCCAATCCGAAATACAAAGACGAAGAGTGCTACGGGCTTCATTTTAAAATCACAGACCGCGATAGACTCAATCCCATCAGATTGGCTGTAGCCGCCCTGTGCACAGCACAAAGACTTTACCCAAAACGCTTCAGGATGACAAAATACCTGGATAAACTCTGGGGAAATGAAAACTTGAGGGCTATGATTTCTGAGGGAAAAGATTACATATCTATACTTAAGACCTGTGAACCGGGTATCGCACGTTTTAGAAAAGTCAGACAGAAATATCTTCGGTATCAGTAGGTATCGGTTCGATATGAACCAGAATATTAACAGGTTTTGACAGTTTCTCTCTAATCTGAGATTCCAGTCTGTTTGAAATATCATGTCCTTCCTGCACAGTAAGCCCCGGATCCACACATATATGAACATCGAGGAATAATTCTCCGCCCAACTTCCGGGTTCGCAGGGCATGCCATGTCTCAATATCGATTTGTTCCGAGAGAATTTTTGAAATAGTCTGAATGGATTCTTTATCAGCAGCTGTGTCAGCCAGCTCAATAACACTTTCATAGAATATTTTTGCTCCGACTCCAGATATCATAAATCCAACGACTATTGTTGCCAGCTGGTCTCCATGCCCCCATCCAAAGAGACCGGCGACTCCACCGAGGAGAACCGCTACCGATGAGAGGGAATCCGATCTGTGATGCCAGGCATTGGCGTAAAGAGCGGCACTTTCCGTTTCACGCGAGACTTCCCGAGTCTTATAAAACAATACTTCTTTGCTGATAACAGAAACAGCCGCTACAATCAAAACGACAAAACCAGGGAAATTTATCTCATGACGGAGGATGGCTGTCCCGGAAGACAGAATGAAACCAACACCAATAGCGATAAGGATAAGTGCCATGAGTTGGGACGCAATTGTTTCAAATTTTTTATGTCCATAGGGATGAGTTTTGTCGGCCGGTCTGCTGGACAGTTTTGTACCAATAAGAACAAAAAAATCCGTAACGAGGTCGGAAAGAGAGTGGAATCCATCGGCAACAAGGGCTGAAGACTTGATCAGAAGGCCGAATATTATTTTCAGTGCCAGCAACACAGCATTGAGCAGGCTTCCCCATAAGGTGATTGTCCTTATTTTCTTTTCTCTGTCGTTCTGAGCTCGATAAATCCTGGTCTTCATTTCCTTGGGTTCCCTTAAAAACACATTATAGATGAATTGATAAGGCTGTGCACTATTTTCCCGAATCTTTGACATTCACAGATGTTCTGATAAGATGAACAAAAATTGTCATGAGTTTTCTCAAGTCATCATTTTTTAAAAAATATCTCCTTCCCGGCTTTATCTTTCAATCTGTTGTCATCGCCGGGGGATACGGAACGGGACGGGAACTTGTTGAATACTTCCTCAACTACGGCCCGGTCGGCGGGATTCTGGGAATGCTGTTGGTCACAACAGTCATGTGGTCGATCTGTTTGGCCGTGACATTCGAATTTGCCAGAAGATTCAATGCGTATGACTACCGGACATTTTTTAAAAAACTGCTCGGTCCCGTCTGGTTTGTGTTCGAAATCTTGTACTTCATCCTTCTGTTTATCGTTCTGGCGGTTATTGGTTCAGCGGCCGGAGTTCTTCTCAGAGATAATTTTGGGCTCCCCTATATTGTCGGAGTCCTTATCATGTTGGCCGCGGTTGGATTTTTGACCTTCAAGGGAAGCTCCCTTATTGAAAACTTTCTTTCCAGCTGGTCTATACTGCTCTATCTTGTCTATGGACTCTTTCTTGTGGTTGCACTTATAAAATTCGGACCGGCCATACAAAAGAGTTTTCAAAGTGGCATGGTGCAGCCGAAGTGGGCACTGGGAGGATTCAAATATGCCCTATACAACCTGGGGATAATTCCCGCCGTACTCTTTTGTCTCAAGCATATCAAGACCCGGAAGGAAGCGGTCACGGCCGGCCTTCTGGGAGGTCTAACAGGGATTATGCCAGGACTTCTTTTTTATATCGCTGTCTCCGGTTTTTATCCTGTCATTCTCTCTGAAGAGATACCGGCCATCTTTGTCCTCCAAAAGACCGGGATATCTGTGTTGATTATTTTCTTCCAAGTTGTTCTGTTCGGGACTCTTATCGAAACAGGGACGGGTTTTATCCATGCCGTCAACGAACGGATCCAATCTTCACTGTCTTCCAGAGGCAAGAAACTTGCTCAGTGGCAGAGACCGGTCATATCACTGGTTCTGCTCTTGATCGCATTGGGGATTTCAACGTTCGGATTGATTCCATTGATTAAAAAGGGGTACGGGACCGTGAGCTGGGGTTTTCTTATTGTGTATATCGTTCCTGTGATGACTCTCGGACTCTGGAAAATCCTTAAAAGGAAATAGCGAAATACCTAGTTTAGATTTTTCCTCATTTCTCCATAGTTGAGGGGTGAGCTTTTTATAAAAATACCACCTTTTACGATGAAGAGAATTCATCATGGATTCCCCCCCTTTCGGTGATTGACCATAAAAGAGAGACGTGAAAAAATCTCAGTACGGTGAACAACCTAATGAGAAGAAGAAGAGGGCCTGTACTGAGAGGCTGTTATTGCTCCAATGTGGGAAGGAAATAGGAGGATTCCTCTCCAGGCCCTCTACTTTTTCTCATCTCCATTAAATAAAATCTTTCCTTTAAGCTAAAATAACCTTTTTTCTGCTGTTTAGAATATCCCACAACATCTTGTGACCTTTCTCTGATAAAATACGACATATTGTTGGTTATGTCAACGTTCTGAATAAATAATTATGGTATAAACATTTTTTGAGCTTGTCTCAAGGAGCTTGAAGCCCCTCAGATTTTGCCAGAATCCCCGAGGGTAACGCACAAACGATTGTTGTGGTAGGTCTTGCAGCAAGTTTTTTAGGTTAAACCTTTGGAAATTATTTAGGAATTGGGCTGGCCATGCGGCTTAATTTCATATAAAATTTATTACTCAAAAACAATGGAAGATCGAGTGGTACAAGCACAGCAGAGATGGAGGGATCTCTATGAAACTTTTTCTTCCCCTTTTGGAAAGATCTGTCTGACATTGGGGCTCACTCCGAATGTTCTTACAATCTTTTCATTTCTCTGCGCTGCAGGTGCAGGACTTTTTTTCTGGAGGGGCCATATTCTTCTCGGTGTCCTCATGACCGTGATGACCATATTTACAGACATGCTCGACGGTGCCACAGCCCGTGCAGGAAATCTAGGCTCCAGTTTTGGAGGAATCCTCGACCATGTCTTTGACCGCTACGGAGAAGCTCTCATTCTTATCGGCATCGCCCTCTCTGGAATTGTGCATCCAGTCTGGTGTCTTGTGGCCCTCTTCGGAATGACAATAGCCAGTTACACACGTGAAGCTGCCGAAGCAATAGGTAAAATCGAAAATATGGCCGTTGGCTTTTTTGGAAGGCTGCAAAAATTGTTTGTCATCATTCTTGGCTCTGTATTCGAATATGCCTTCCCGGGAAATAAAATTCTCACGTATGCTTTGATTTTGGTTGGCGCTCTTTCTTTTATGACCAGTTTTCAACGCCTTCTGTTCGCTCAAAAAGTACTCAAACGGCGAAAAAACACCTGATGATCACGTGCATCGGCAATCCCGTCTTCGATTCGATCACAACGCTTCGTATCAAATCAAATGGAAGAGTGCTGTCTGGATGTTCGACAAATGCCTGTCTTGCACTTTCCAAGCTAGGAATGGACGCAACTCTTGTGGGGCGTATCGGGGCAGATTTTGCTGAACAGTTCAAAAGTCAAATGCAGTTTTATAACATCCGCTATTTTGTGGAAGAATCGGAACAGTCGGGAGGTTTTAAACTCATTTACACCGATACGAAGGGCAGCCGTACCCTTGATCTCCTGGGCGATGCAGGAAAAATCAACTCTTTTCCCCAAGAACTCTCCTCTTCAGACTGGATTCTTTTTGGACCCATCCTTTTGGAAATTGATCTCGAATATATCAAACACATCAAGGACACAACTCAAGCCAAGTTTTTTGTCGATCCACAGGGTTTAATCCGGTTTTTATCAGAGGGAAATATTGTCCATAAAAAAACAAAGGACATTGAGGAAATCGCCTCGCTTTCGTATGTCTTTAAACCTAACGAAATGGAGTGCAAGGTGATGACTGGAATCGATCCCAGGAAGGACTACAAAAGCCCGGCAAAGATTATCAAATCATGGGGACCGGAAATCGTAATCATCACACTGGCTGAAATGGGATCAATAATCTATGACGGTTCAGAATTCTTTATTATCCCCCCATATAAGACAGATGTCCTCGATTCAACAGGAGCCGGAGACACATATGCCGCAGGTTTCATTTATTCTTTGAGTCATGGAGAAGACCTTTTTGAAGCGGGATGTTTTGCCAGTTGTGTATCTTCTATTAAAATCGAACACTGCGGCCCGGATTTTCCTCTCACCTTAACTGAAGCCCAAACTAGAACGAAACAGTTGCTCAAATAAGCATATTCTGCTATTATTAGGACTACAGTAATCTTATAGGATTAGGAGTATATAAATGTCTAAAAAAGTGTTTCGAATTATCCCTTTATTTTTTGTTTTTTTTCTTTTTTTTGGTTCGGTTTTTGCCATGCAGGACCTCAATAATCTCGTTAGGGAAGATCTTTCCACCCTCATTGAAAAAATCAACGATAAGATAAGTGACGGGAAGCTAACCAAACAAGATTTGGCTGAAGAAATATTAGAATTCGATAAGCTTTATTCCAAATACAAAAACCTGAATTCAGAAGATGCCGCTGAAATATTGCTCTGGAAGGGCAAGCTCTTCCTGGAAGTATTAAGAGATGAAGAAACAGCTTACAAGGCTTTTCTTCAATTGAAAAACGACTTCCCCTCCTCCGATTTTGTTGCTGAAGCTGACGCTCTTCTTGTCTCATTAAAACTCAAAGCCGGCGCCGAATTTCCAGATTTTTCGGTGAATGACATAACCGGCAAATCCCTCTCCCTTGATCAGTTTAAAAACAAAGTGGTCCTCATCGATTTTTGGGCAACCTGGTGTCCTCCTTGTGTTGAGGAGATGCCAAATATTGTAGAGACATATAAAAAATATCATGACATGGGATTTGAGATTATCGGTATCAGCCTCGACCAAAACGAAAAAAGATTCTTGAGATTCATAGAAGATAACGATATGACCTGGCGACAGTTCTATGACGGGAACGGGGGAAATAACGAGCTGGCCCGCAGGTATTCCATCGATTCTATCCCTTCAACATTTCTTTTAGACGCAAACGGAAAGATCATCGCAAAAAACCTTAGAGGGGCCGCACTGGAAAATGCCATAAAAGAAGCCGTGTCCAAACTCTAATTTTTCGATCCGATCTTTTCTCCGGAAACTTCCAATCCTGAAAATCCATGTTGTTGGAGCCCTGCGTAGACGACAACGGCAACGGCATTAGAAAGATTGAGTGACCGTGCTTCTCGAACCATGGGAATCCTGAAACACCTGTCTTTGTTTTGAGCCAGCAATTGCCGCGGCAGACCTTTTGACTCGCTCCCAAAAATGAGGAATATATCGCCGTTAAAATGAATTTTATCGTAAGCTTGTGATGCAAATTTTGACATAAAAACAAAATTTCCTTTTGGATGGAGTTTGAATAATTCGGAAAGACTGTCATAGTAGAACACATCGACAAGATGCCAGTAATCGAGCCCGGCCCGTTTTAAATACCGGTTGTCCGTAGAGAATCCGAGCGGTTTAATCAGATGAAGCTTTGCACCTACGGCTGCACAAGTTCTTGCGATACTGCCGGTATTTTGAGGAATTTCCGGCTGATGGAGAACGACATGAAGGCTTTTCATAAAACTCCTTTGAGTTCCATTGTATATAATTTTATCAAGAAGTCGAGGAGCCCCAACAGTTTTGTATCATTGACATCACCTTTAACCTCTAGTATAAATTCTCAATTGTAAGAAGTTAGTCAAACAGAGACTTTAAGGAGCAGATGAATGGACAATTTTAGAAAAATGTGGACAGAGCTCGGGATGGACCTCGAATTACATGACCAGCTGATCCGGGATATGTCCAACCTCCATAAAAAAGCTCATCTTTCTCAACAGAACCGCCCAAAAACCATGGAATCTTTTGACCATTCATTTCACTCCAGTCATTCCGGGCGAGTGGCAGAAATCCTCGATTTCCGCAAAAATGGTGGGAAAGTGATTGGAACTTTCTGTATTTTTGTTCCGGATGAAATAGCACTGGCTGCCAAAGTTCTTCCTCTCCCTTTGTGCGGGGGATCGGGTTGGGCCGTATCGTATGCCGACAAACTTTTCCCCCGTGATATCTGCCCTTTAATCCGCTCGACATTTGGGATGGCCCTAAGCAAAACTTGCCCATATGCCCCCCTCGAAGATTTTTCTGTTGGGGAAACGACCTGTGACGCAAAGAAAAAAACCTGGGATCTCCTGGGGATGAAGGTCATGGAAGTTCCTCAAAGAAGAAATGAAGCCGACCGCCATCTCTGGCTTGAAGAAGTTTATAAATTCAAGGATTTGGTAGAAGAACTTTCAGGAGTGACCGTGACAGCGGATGCGCTGAAGGAGGCTATTAAACTCGTCAATTTGAAAAGATCTGCCCTCAAGAAAATAGATGAATTCAGAAAACTGGACGCCCCCCCTATTTCAGGCCTTGATGCCCTATTGGTTGTTCAGGTTTCCATGAATCAGGACATTCATGCCTTTATTAAAGACACTCAGGCACTCATTGAAGAACTCCAGGAGCGGACAGACAACGGTATTTCAGCGTACAGTGAAAAAGGTCAACGCGTACTGCTTGCGGGCTCTCCATCCCCTATGGGATATGCAAAGGTTCATCATATCGTTGAAAGCTCGGGGCTGCAAATTGTAGCCGATGAGTCCTGTACAGGTCTCAGGTACTTCCGTGACCTCGTCAATGAAGATCTCCATGACCTGGATAAACAAATTGAGGCTGTGGCCGACAGGTATTTCGGGATTGACTGCGCCTGTTTTTCTCCAAATACAGAACGTATAGACAACCTCCAGCAGCTTGTTAAAGATTACAATGTTAAAGGAGTCGTCCAGAGTATTCTTCAGTATTGTCATACGTATAACGTCGAAGCAAAAATTGTAGAGAAATCCCTAAAGAAAATTGGGATTCCATCCATAAAAATCGTGACAGATTATTCCCAAGAAGACATCGGACAGATTCGCACACGGATAGAGGCCTTTGCCGAGATTTTGTCGGATTCGCCATGAGCAGTTTTGTCGGTGTCGATCTAGGTTCGCGAACGACAGAAATCATTCAGATTGTTGACGGAAAGATCCATCATTCAGAAATTTTTGAAACAGGCCACGATCCTCTTCCCCGTGTCAAAGAATCGCTCAAGTCTTTTAAAAATTCCCGAATCGTAGCCACTGGATACGGCAGGCACCTCGTTAGCACCAATTTTGGGGCCCATCGTGTGACGGAAATCAAAGCGTGTGCCAAAGGCACTCATTTTCTTTTTCCAACATGCCGGACCGTTCTCGACGTGGGGGGGCAGGATTCAAAGCTTATTTTTTTAGACAACAAAGGAACAGTCATCGATTTTGAGATGAACGACCGATGTGCCGCAGGAACAGGCAAATTTCTGGAATTAATGGCCCAGACATTCGGCATGGACATAGAAAAATTTTTTCAAACTGCTCAGAAGGCATCGGATTACGTTTCAATCAACAGCATGTGCACGGTGTTTGCCGAATCCGAAGTGATCTCTCTCATCACATCCGGAAAACCTAAAGATGAAATCGCACTGGGTTTACATGTCTCTATTGCCACACGCCTGCATACCATGATGGCCAAAATCCCTCTGGAAGAGGAGATTTTATTCGTTGGAGGGGGCGCAAAAAATGACTGCCTTCATGCGCTGTTGGAGGACAAGTTGAGAAGGACGATTAAGCGCCCGGAAGAACCTCAGATGGTTGTTGCCCTCGGGGCCGCACTTATCGCCTCAGAACTCTAGCCAACTAAGGACCACTGACACTCAATGTGGCATTATCTCGATGACAATTTGTTGTTTATTTATTTCGAACACCTTAGATTCTTCTTCTGGAACCCCTAAGAAATCAGCAACTGGTATTCCATCTCTTTGCACGCCTTTAAAATTTGGATTATCTCATAATTAAATAGCCCAACAATTCTATACTCATCAAATGCTTTAGATTGAAATAATGACAAATCTTGTATCTCTGGATTTTTTTCGAGTTTTTTAACAATGCTAGGCAATGTGCTTTTATTCCAATTTATTTCATGAGCATAAAATTGATGGGCATCCTTAATCTTTCCCCAGGTTAGCGAAGACATGCGTTTCAAGTTTCTAAAAAAAGCATGGAACTGTTTACAATCTGATATATATCTAAATGACCAGTTTTTGTCTTGGTCAACATAGTAATTGAATGCAAACCTAGGCTTTTCATTGTGATATTTAGGTTTTTCTTTGGGGATTTTAAATTTCCCCTCTTTGGATTGAGGAACAATCGCGAGAATCTTTCTTTTCTTCCTAGTTTTCTTTGCCAACTAATTCTTCATATTTTTTTGTATAGAATTCTTTCATTCTATCGATGTCAATTACTTGCGAAGTTGTTGCAGATGCCTCTATCCAAGGTGCGTCATTATGTGACATATTAAGTAAGTCGTGAGCAGAATAATTGCTGTAAACACCATAGAATTCTGCAAGGAATTCCTTGTCTTGCTCCGAAAATAGCTTCCCTATGTCTTCTTTATTCTTATAATCAATAGGGGTATGTCTAAATTTTTTGTATATATAATAAACACTTCCTACGACTGGGCCGAAAGTCCAAGCCTTTATAGTGTCGTCAAAAAGAGGCCTATCAAAATTAACTAGATACCAGGCTTGAGCATAGTATAGCAGCTTTTGTAATCTTAAGTTTGTAATAAGGTCACCCTCATTGTTGGCCATATTTAAAATATACTTAGCTACGTTTATTGCTTCCATCTAAAATCCTTTGTTCAATGCTATTTATGAGGTCATTTAATTCATCGATATTGTATGGTTTGGATATTGAACCTTTGAAGCCATATTTTCTAAAGTTTGACATAACTGGATCATCAAAGTATCCACTCGAAACAATTGCTTTGGTTTCAGGATCGATTTCAAGCATTCTTTTTATAGCATCACTTCCACCCATGCCTTCTCGAACAGTTAGATCAAGGATCACGACATCGTAAGGACGATTAGAATTTTTTGCTCGTTCAAAGAGACTGATCGCTTCATTCCCATCTTTGGCTTCTGTAACCTCATGATTATTCATTCTTAATAGTTCTGGGATGGAATATCTGATCAGATTATCATCATCCATAAAGAGAATTTTTAATGCTATATTCTGCCTGATAAGTTTTTTTTTCACATCTAATTGGATTCTGTTTTTAGTTGCTGGCAAATAAATATTAAAAATGGTTCCCTTTCCTAATTGGGTTTCGAAATCAATAGAGCCATCATGTTTGTTAATGATAGAAAAAGCGCTCGAGAGACCCAGTCCTATTCCGTGATCCTTAGTGGTAAAATAAGGTTCAAATATTTTCTTGAGGTGCTCTTTCTTAATACCAGCTCCTTCATCTTTAATTGATATTTTAATGCAATCTCCTCCCAATCTGGTTGATGTAATTTCTTCTTTTTTCGGGACATTTTTGGCAACGATTTCAATTGTTCCTCCCTTTGGCATAGACTGTCGGGCATTGAGAACTAAATTATGAATAACTTGCGAGAATAATCCTTTATCCACGTTAACCCGCCATAAATCGTTTGGCAAAGAGAAATTGCATTTTATCTTAGATCCTCTGAGTTCAGAACTGGCTGAATTTCTTATCATTTCTTGAACATGCGTTATTTTTTTGTGTGGAGCCCCACCTTTCGCAAAGATAAGGAGCTGGCTAGTCAATTTATTGGCATTTTTGCACTCATTTTCAATTCCAGTGAATATTTCATTTAATTGATCATCAGATAACACATTTTTTTTTGCCAAAGTTATATTGCTCAAAATAGCCATAAGTACATTATTAAAGTCATGAGCAATTCCTCCAGCAAGAATGCCAACCGATTCAAGCTTTTCTAATCTTTGATTTTCTTCTTCTACCTTCTTTAGCTCAGTTATGTCACGACAAGATCCCTCAATTCCTGTTTTTCCTTCATTTCCAATACGATAACATCGAGAATTGTTGCTCACAAAAATATTGCTCCCATCACAGCACTGTATCTCAATCCCAAAGTTTGTAACTTTGCCCTTATTCGCAAGGTTCACAAGATAATGTTCCTTAGTCTTCGCATTTGAGAAAAAATCTGTTATTTTTCGTCCTATTACATCTTTTATTGAATCACATTTCAACATATTTGCAGCTGAAGGGGAGACCCAAAGTAAATAACCATCTTCATCTGTTCGAAAGAAAAAATCTTGCATATGATCGAAAACAGCTTGCAATTTCTCTTCACTTTCCCGCAGCGTCTTAGCTGTTTTTTTATGCTGTAAAACCTCTGTTTGGATTTTTTCATACCCATCTCTAACAGCTACACTCATTTTATTAAAATGATTAGCAAGCTCTCTATACTCACTTGGATTTTGAATAGATACTCTTGCGCCAAATTTACCTGAGGAAATTTGATGTGTTGCTGCAATAAGATTCGTAATAGGCTTAGTAATTGATGTGGTCAGATTGAAAGCAATGATGATACCGATTAATATGGATATCAATATTGTTACGAAAATAGTGATTCTAACCCTGTTTATCATCATCATAGTGATACTAGATGTTTTTTCGATGACATCATATGCAGAATGTGACATTTCTTTGATTTCAAGAATGAGCTCATTGCACACTAAGACACCATTTGATTTCAGATTATCAATCTGTGTATGATTCATTGAAGCAGCAAAGTCTGAACTCACATTTTTTTTTATGTCCTTAATTCGGAACCCAATATGTTCGATCTTTTTTTTAAAATCAGGAGGGTGATGGCAAGAAAAGCATCTTGTGGTTTTTGTCTCGAGCTCGTTAATCTGGTTGACGATAGAATCAGTATTGCTGGATAAAGGAAATTCTGTATTAAGAAATTTATTTTTAACATCTTGAAATCCAACTATTAAAGACATCCTTTGGTGGTCAACTTCATGGAGTTGAATAATATCTTTAAGCTTTGTGATATTCATTGACATTAAAATAAATGATGTTACAGTGCCAACAATCAAGACTAATAAAAGAATTGTGAGAGATAGGATTAGCTTTTTTTTCAAGGAATTATTATTTATTTTCATGAATGAACATAATCAAATCACACAATAAACAATTTTGAATATTTACTGGTGGCATTTGAGTTCTTTGTACATTTGAATTCTATTTATGAAAATGACCTTATCATTTTTTCTGATTTCCCCGCCTTTCTGAACCATGGCAAACATTCCTTTCTTAGGCATTATACAGTCAACTTTTGAATTTCACAACCTGAGTGACACTCTTTACCTATCTGAGAAACCACCAGGATTATGTCATCGCCAATGGAAATCTTATCCCCGACTGCAGCATGATCCGTATTTAATCCTTGAATGACTACGTTTTCTGCAAAATCACCTGGCCTTAGAGTGGGCATAAAAGTTTTCATTAACTCAATATCTTCAATTGAAAGAATACTCACTTGCCGATGCCAGGGCCCCGCATGGGCATCCCCTTTAATCCCCCAATTAGTAATAATTTGAGCTGAACAGACTTCATTCTTTTTAGTTCCTTTTTCCGGACTTACACAAACAGAAAGAACTTTTCCTCTCTTCATAATGTTTTCCAAGGAAGAATATGGATTTTCACTGGCTCGCCGGGATGAAATTTTTTTTTCTCTTTCTCCAGAAAAATCAAACAGTTTGCTCTTGAAAAAGACTCAAGCATATAGGAATTCTGAGGCCCTGTGGTTTTAACATAGACTCTTCCATCTTTTTCTCGAAATATGCCTCTCAATAAGTTTGCCCGGTCCAGTTTTTTCTTGAGTTCTTCCTCAAGGATTGCCTCTGCTTCTCTAAGTAAGACACGACTGTGTCCCATCATCTTGAGCACGGCCGGCCTGACGTACTCTAAATAAGTGACAAGGACCGAAGCTGGATTACCAGGGAGTCCAAATATCAACTTATTTCCTTTTACACCAAAAAATGTCGGTTTTCCGGGTTTTGTGGCGACACGCCAAAATATTTTTTTTACGTCGAAACTAAGGAGGGCCTCCTGGACAAAGTCATAATCGCCTACGGAAATTCCACCAGCGATCAAGATTATATCTGAGGTATCTAAACCTGTTAGGATTCGCTTCTTTATATCATGAAGGTCGTCAGGGACATTTCCCAAAACAATCGGATTAATTCCAACCTCTTTCAAAGCAGCTGTGAGGATAAAAGAGTTCGATTCCCAGATTTGGCCTCTTTCTAGTTTCTGTCCAGGCAAAATCAACTCATTTCCCGTCATAAGGATGGAAATCCTTGGCTTTCGATAGACCTGGACCTTCTGTCTCCCCATTGACGCCAAGAATCCAGCAGACGCGGGATTTAATGCGGTTCCTTTCTTTAGGCCAACCTGATCCTTTTTTATTTCTTCGCCCTGGAGACGCACATTCTCACCTTTTCTTACAGCTTTTTTCACCTGAACTTTTTGTTCTTGCTCTTCAGTATCCTCAACCATAACTACGGCATCCGCTCCTTCTACAAGGGGCGCTCCCGTCATGATCTTAACGGCCTCCCCCTTCCCCAATTCAAAGTTTGAAGAACCGCCTGCTCGGATGAGGCCTTTAACTTTTAAAATAACTGGAGCATTCCGTGTGTCTTCATAATGAAGGGCATAACCGTCCATAGCCGAGTTGGAAAAAAAGGGAATATCTTTTTGTGCTTGGATATCTTCTGCCAACACATCAAAATTCAAATCAGCGATGTCTCTTTCGATTGGAGGAAGGACGTGTGTATTTTCAGAAATCAGCCTTAAGGCTTCTTCAAAAGGAATCAACCCAAAACTCCCAGTCCAAGTTTAAGAGAAACAAGAATAAGGATCACGGCAACAATTCTCTGTACCATAATTGAAGAAAACTTTTTTGTGCCGAGAAAAGAGCCGACCTGAGCCCCCAAAAAGACAACCAATCCAAGTAAAAGTATTGGAGACATATCCACTCTTCCCTTGAAATAATGAACAGTTAAACCAACGCATGAATTTACCAAAACAAAAGCACTGCATATGCTCGCGATGTACTTCGATGAAGAATATCCGATTAAAAGAAGAATCGGCCCTAAAAATATCCCCCCTCCGATACCCATAAATCCAGCCAAAAAACCAAAGACAACTCCAAGGATAGAGGGGACCATCAAGTTCATATGTTTAGAAACAAAAAACTTTGTTTCACTCTTTTTTTTTCGAAACATAAGGATTACAGAAATAGAAACCAAGACTGCGGCAAATATAATTGATAAAATATCTTCATTGAGATTTAATCGGGCTCCAATAAAAGTTGCAGGTACAGACGTCAGCAAAAAAGGAATAATTTTTCGGGGGATCACATAACCTTGTTTATTGAATCTGTAAAAGGCAACGGAAGATGCGGTGATGTTAAAAAACAGAGCGATAGGAGGAATACTCGCCAGGGGAATCCCAAACAAGTAAAGAAAAGCCACGTATGAACTTCCTCCACCTAATCCCACAGAAGTGTAGACAAGGGAGATTATGAAAAGAGTTGGAATCAACAACCAGATATATTCTGTCATTCTATCCCTTTTTTTCCTTGTTATTATGTCCGCCTCCCCAGATCATCTTCAGACCATGAAGGATCCCAGGGAACAGGGCATCCAAAGATTCTCTCGCTCCTCGGGAACTCCCCGGTAAATTGACAATGATGGTTTTTCCTCTGATTCCAGCCAAGCCCCTGGAAAGCATCGCATAAGGTGTTCTTTTATGTCCATGGCTTCTCACGGCCTCTGCCATGCCTGGAATTGTTCTGTCTAAGATTTTTGAGGTCGCTTCAGTCGTTACATCTCTTGGACCAAGGCCCGTTCCTCCGGTTGAGATTAAAATGTCGAGCTGAGTCTCATCACACATTCTGATAATTTCCTGAGAAATGGCCTCTATGTCATCAGGGAGAATAATATATTTTTCAATAACAACTTGATATTCTTTGAGTTTTTCTCTGATGATTATTCCGCTTTTGTCTTCTCTTTTCCCCTTAAACGTCGAGTCACTGATGACTAATATTCCGGCCTTTACAGGGCTAGAAAACTCATCTGAAAAATCGCTTTTTCCTCCCTTTTTTTCAAGAAGTAAAATCTTTTCAATTATGACTTCCTTATCCAGGGGTTTGACCATATCATAAATTGTGAGAGCAGCCACAGAGACAGCAGTTAAGGCTTCCATTTCGACCCCGGTTTTCCAAATGGATCTCACCTTTGAAATTATGATTATTTCACTTTTTTGAATCGTATAATCGATGTCCACAAAATCAATGGGAAGAGGATGACAAAAAGGGATCAATTCTGAAGTCTTCTTGGAAGCCAAAACTGCAGCCGCCCGTGCTATTTCCAAAACATTTCCTTTAGGAACGCGATCCTCTTTTACTGCTTTTATGGTGTTTTCACACATTTTTACCCGTGCTTCAGCGCTAGCCTCTCTTAATGTTTCGAATTTGCGGCTTGTATCAATCATGTTCAGCCTCCGAGACTACGAATAAAGACATTTTTGTCTGATAATTTTCTGCAATAGTCGATCGGCTTCATTTTTACAGCCTTATGAAAAATTTCTGCAATTCCTTTTTCTTTTTCAATTTGAGACAGAGGACTCCTCAACAGCGGTAAAAGTGCAGCATAATCCCTGGAGAAAAGACAGGGTCTCAGCTCGCCATTGGCCGAAAGCCTGATCCGAGAACAGGATGAGCAGAATGAACGCGTCAAGGGAGCGATGATACCAACTTTTCCCTCTAAACCGGCTTTATGTGTCAAGTAAAATTCTTGAGCTACTCCGGATGACTGGGACAGAGGATAGAGCTGATAGTTTTCGGCCATCACTTCTTTTATTCTTTCAAACGGGAGGAAGTATTTTTTGTCCCATCCGGGACCACATAGGGGCATGAATTCAATAAACCTCACTTCAGCGGATCTTTTCAGAAAATAATGAATAAAAGCTGGAATTTCTTCCTCATTAATTCCTTTCAAAACAACCATATTGATCTTAATCTTGAAACCTTCTGAGAGGGCTTCGTGGATGCTATCTAAGACTGAATGAAACTTAAAACTACCCGTCATTTTGCGGTACAAATTCTCAGATAATGTGTCCAAGCTTATATTGATTCTTCTCAAGCCGATATCTTTTAATTTCTTGAGATGAGGGAGAAGTAGAGTGCCATTTGTTGTTATAACGATCTCCTTTATACTTTCTATATCAGAAAGGGAACTTATGAATTCATTGATATCTTTACGGAGGAACAACTCTCCTCCTGTGAGTCTGATTTTATCGACACCAAGCCTTGAAGCCACTCTGACTACTTGGAGAAGTTCTTTATAGGAACAGAAGTCTGAACGGTCCAAGTATTCAATCTTTTGAGGAGGGTGGCAATATTGACATTTTAAATTGCAGCGATCTGTAACTGAAAGCCGAAGGTAGTTTACGTTCCGGCCAAAGTTATCGACCAGTTTTTTCTTTTGTCTTTTTATCTTTCCGTCCATAATTTTAGTACATCTTCGTAATCTTCTATACTATTGACATTGAGAAAAGAAAGTTCTTTCGGATCATACTTTTTAATTTCTTTGTGAGATATATATCCTACCTTGTGATATTTTAGAATATTAATCAATTTCAGATTTTTCAATTCAATCTGCTGTTTGAGTGTCTCAAGACAATTAATGGAATAGAGGGCGAATAAGGTTTCCTTTCCTCTTGAAGAGAGAGGAATAATGATATCATTTTCAAAAATCTCATCTATCATGAATTCCACTAATTCAAGATTAATCAACGGCATATCGCATCCAATCACAAAACAATGAATGTTGGAAGAAATAGAAAGCCCTGTATATAATCCACCCATTGGACCTGAAGGAGAAACAATATCTGTCACAACCTTCGTATCCATATCTTTGAAATTTTTCAGGTTATTCGTAACAATGATGATCTCATCAAAAAGTCTTTTCAGGGATGACACCTGCTCTTCTATGAAAGTCCTCTCTCCAATCCTAAGGGAAGCTTTTTCTTGTCCAATTCTTGAATTCTCTCCACCGGCTAGAATTATGCAGGAAACTGGTTGTTCTGGAATCACTCTTTTTTCTGTTTGTATTTTGCAGCTGTCACTCAGATTGTTTCACCTTTTCGGGCTTCAGAAGACGCAAACAATCCCCGGCCTCCAGCCATTCTGCATCGGGGACAAGCATCGGCCAGGCCGTTAAAAATCTCTTTGCATACAGGACAGATCTGTCTCTCCATAACAATCTCTCTCACACCTCGCTGCACAGAGCCTTCTATTGTTACACCCAGTAACGGACAGCTGTCCACACACTTCCCACAGCCCGTACACTTCTGATCCATAATCCTAAAGCTCACCCCCCTATCGGTTTCATGTCGGTGAAAGACCTGGTGCGGGCAGACAACCTCACACACAGGGCACCCGATACATCGGTCCGTAAATATGGGCCGGACACGGTCCGCATCGGACATGAGTTCTTCAGGGAGCATTTCCCCGTATTCCGAAGCCTGCATTCGATTTGGAATAACCGACCTTGCCAGCCATCCAAGAAGACGCCGGCGCTCTGGAGCTTTAGTGAATGGTTGTTCACAGCGAGACCAAATCAGAGAACGAGTTTTCCGAATCAGGGCAATCCGCTGTTCACAGAGGTCAAGCCCAACATGCCGTTCGCACTGTTCACAAGGTCCGGTGATAAGGTGAATGGCCAGATTTCGAATTGCTGCCACCTCTAGGAATGCCTTAGGCACAGATCCAACACAGGCGACTGCCGCTATTCCTGGTTGGATCACAAATTCACACCTCAGCACGATCTCTTTCTGATTCAGCAGACGGGAGGGGGGAAGCATCCCTAAAATTGCTCCTTCCGGACACACAGCTGTACAGAAATGGCAGGAGTCACATTCACTGGGAAGAGTTATGGCCTCATCTTTCAGAGTAAATCCAGGGATTGGACAAACATCCAAACATTCTGTGCATCCACTCTTTCCTGGATTGCTTCGAAGACAGCGGTTGTATTCGATAACCGGTTTTGGAAACATTGTGTTCTTCAATAAATCCTTCATATCTCACTGCAGTTGTTGGAGGCCATTTCTTTTTTTCCTAAATTGGACAGGACATCGGCCACCTTTTGGTACAACGGATGTTTTGTTGCCTTTCGCAGCGATTCGGCAAATTGTTTGAGCGGAGCCGCAATTAAAACCAGGAGTTCATCGGTCGGATTCTTTTTCTCAGTTTCTAACATTGCGAGAAATTCCAATACCACTCCAACATGGTCAGGACGTTCACCAGTACTCTGTTCAAACTTGAATCCTCCTTCCAAATAAGCTGACAGCAGCTTGGACATGAATTCCTGTGGAGCAACAGACCTCTGATGTGCAGCCAGATATGGCGGTACGAATCGCCCGTGTGGGATCCGGAGCAGTTGAGAAAATTCTTCCTCTTCATCTCCTCGAAAATCCAAGCCCAGGGCTTGAACTCGTTCTTTAACCGGACGTTCTGTCAATAAATGGGATATAAGGAGAAGGGATGCGGGACAAATCTCTGCATTTTCAACATCAATAGCCATCATTAAATCTCGCTTTTTCTCTTAAGCCCAAAAACCTACCGTTCAAATGTAACGTTTGGTTGAGTCAGTGTCGGATCTGCAAAACCATCCGGGACATCACCATTAGAATTCGGATTGTTGATTACTTCTAGCGCCCGCCCAACACAAGACGTTACACAGGCAGGCTGCAAACCTGCTTTGAGCCTGTGAGAACAAAATGTACACTTTTCCACCTTATCAGTAACGGAGTTAAACTGCGGCGCACCATAGGGACACGCCCACACACAGTACCGGCAGCCGATGCACTTATCCTGATCAATCAGCACGACTCCATCCGCTGCCCGTTTGGTGATCGCACTCACCGGGCAGGATTTTAAACATGAAGGTTCAGTGCAGTGATTGCAGGACATAGTGATAAAATCCCGTTTTGTCCTCGGATAGATCCCGATTTCCTTTTCAATCACATCCCGCCAGTTTACTTTTTTTGCAGCAAACTCACTCCCTTCGATTGGTGAGGATTGGGGATAAGTGTTGTTCTCTGCTTTACAGGCTACTGAACATGTGTGGCAGCCTATACATTTAGTTAAGTCTATTTTCCAACCTAATTGTGTCATCATATCCTCCCTTCGATCAGATTTTTTCCACCATTACAGGGGTGTCTCCAAATGATGAAGATCCGCCTATTGTATCCTGAAGACAGACGTCCTTTAGATGCGGATCATACATATTCAAAGGAGACTGGGCTAGACCAAGTCCACGGGCAGGATCGGACGCTCCGCCGTTCACAGGTTTAGAACCCATTTCCCAATGTCCAAAACTGTGGCTAATCGCAACAACGCCTGGACGGAGGCCCTCTGTGACAAAGGCCAAGCCTTCAGCGCTCACTCCATTCGGATTTGTGATCTTGATCCTATCACCGGTTTCGACACCTAAGGCACGAGCATCCTGGCTGTTAATATCCAAGAAGTTAGAAGGCTTGATCAGCTGAAGCCAGGGATTGCAGATAGTTCGGCCCTGCGCATGGTATACATTTTTATAGGCAATTATTGTAAACGGATAGTGAGAATAGGATATTGAAAGTTCGTTTCCCAGTGAATCACAGATAGGAAGATGGGCAGGAAGCGGGTTGTACGTCTTCCCAGTCATACTGTCCTTTGTGGTTTTCAATCTCTCTACATAAAAATGGATCATTCCTTTATAGGCATTCTTTATGTAAGGTCCACTGTAGCTATGAGCCTCATCCGCAGGGGATCCGGTAATCGGAGCAAACACTCCTCCTTTTTTCTCTATATCATCAACGGTCACTCCCGCTTCTATGGCAAAATTATTCCGGATATTTTTGAACCAATCGGAGCCGGAATACAGGCCGCTGCTCCAGTCGTAACCAGCAGCTGCACCGGCCGTATTAAAAGCATTCGCGCCCACACCGGGGATACCCAACCGACCGCCGAGGGCGATCATGATGTCTTCCAGAAGTTGAGGTCCGGTCGCTTCGCTTGTTCCCAGCCAGAAGTCTTTGGCCACATTCCCTGTCGCTCTCGGTGAAACGTAGAAGGAGCGTGTTCTGCCACCAACGGTAGCCGTAATTGAACTGCCGACAAACGGATGTCGATATCCAGAAGTCATGGTCAAAATAGCCGGAGACACATGAGGGGTGGAGTACCGTTCCAACCAAGTTGTATCCGGCAGCAAATAGTCTGCATACGCGGAAGTTTCGCCCACAAGAATGTCGAACGCGATCAGAACCGGAATCTTGCTTTCATCCATTAGAGTTGCTGCCCCAACTTCTTTAGCTGCAGGTGTGGAGTACAGGATGTTGTTCCAGTAAAGTATAAGAGCCTTGATAGGATAGGGGTACTCGTCTGCAATAGAGGGCAGGATTTCCTGGTAGTTCCAACGTGTATTCAAAGGTGACCATGGCCGCTTGGCCGGATATCCGTCACGGGCAAACAGATTGGGAGCGTCCGTCTCGTAGAACTTTCCATGGCGGCTTATCGCTACACCGGAAGGAGAAACGCCTCCGGGGACGGTCTTGAGGGGAACCTGACCCGCCTTTTTACCACCTACTTCATGCCAGTGACTGCCGCCAGTAGAATTTCCGCCCTTCCAATCAAAGTTGCCCACTAAAGCATTCAGGCATGATACAGCCATAAAAGCATGAACGCCATTTGTATGCTTAACAGTACCCCGGTAAGGGTTGGCCACTGCACGCTTCCCAGCTGCGGCAAAACAGTTGGCCACATCAATAATAACGGCTGTATCGATTCCGCAAATATTTGCATATTCTGTGACTGTTTTTTCATTGACTTGATCCACATAAAGGGACCATGCTGTCCGGCAGGAAACACCGTTTACTACAACAATTCCCGGATCCAGCTCGCCCTTAAAACCTGGAGCTGCATCGGCCGCATAAGCAGCACCGCCATTCCAGACCATGTTCTTTCCGGCAGCATTCTTCATGAATTTACCATCGTCTTGACGCACCAGGAAGGTGGCATCAGTGTAGCACTTCTCCCCATTCACCTGGGACTTGGTGTTAGTCAGGAAGGCCGTGTCATACAGTCCGTTTGTGATCATATGCCGCTGCATACCGAGCGCAAAGGCACCATCTGTACCAGGTTTTACAGGCACCCAGGTTTGAGACTTTGCAGCTGTGTTTGAGAGCCGCGGGTCCACAGTAACCATCTGGCCTCCATTCTTCAGGAAAGTGGCAACTTTCCGGGCCAAGGCCTGCATCGGGAATCCCGCTTCAAGGGGGGATGTGCCGAACCAGATCAAATACTTGGAATTGATTATATCCGGTTTCCAATGATGTTTTTTGTTGTCGGAAACCAGGTCGCCTGCTGTGTGATGGGACAATTCACAGATTGAGGTGTGATCATGACGATAATTGGCGGTCCCGATTCCGCTCTTAAAAATCCGGTCGGTGTACTCTTTCTGGCCGTGTTCAATTCGGCCTGCTGAAAATACTATCTGATTAGACACTTTACCGAATTCAGGAAATGCCGGATTAATGTAATTTTGAGTATCGTAATAGGGGGCAAGTTTAGCTGCAATTTCATCCAGGGCCTGTTTCCAGGAAATTTCCTGCCACTGGCCTGCTCCTCTCGCGCCAACACGTTTCAACGGATTCTTCAAGAGATAAGGGTCATAGAGAGTTTGCGGCGCTGCTTGAGCTTTGACACAGCACCGGCCGGGAGTTAGTTTTGCAGTTTCAGGCGATGTTGTATAGGGCAGCCGTTCATCCGGTTCCATACTATTAGGATGGTATGGATTTCCGTCCACTTTTAGCAGGATGCCATCCTTTACTTTACCGCGTATGCCGCACGCACTGTGGCACATTAGACAAACGGAATTGATAACATCTACGGAAGCATCGGTTTCGACGGTATCAGGACTTCCGGTATTCTGGATGGATGCAGGAGCCGACCTAACTTGGCTGAAAAACTTCGGCGCAAGCGTTAACCCTGCTACGGCAGCAGTACTCCCTTTGAGAAAATTTCGTCTTGTAAATTCATTATTCTTCATTACTTTTCCTCACTTAAACAAAAGAATTCCAGGCCCCGAAAACGAATGACAGACAGCGCAGTTTTGGGGGGACACATTTTTCCTAAGAGTCGCAGCTGATTTGTTAATTAAATCCACTGAACGGTGGCAGTGTCGACAAGTCGCACTATTCGGACCCTTTCTGGGATTATAACCCGGCATATAGGGGATCATCTTCTGATGAATGGCTTCAATCTGAGGACTCTGTGATGTTTCATTCTGAAGCAGCGTGTCATGACACCCGCTTGCCAGGCAATCAGAATTGTACTGGTCCGATGTACTCTTGTGAAGTGCGATCATGTTTTGGTCCGACAATGCTAAATCGGCCAAAACAAACAAACCTGTTAAAAACGAGCAGGCTAACAATACAAATATTATTCTTTTCATGTCGTTTCCTCCTAAAATTGGAATCGCCAACCGAGGGCAAAAAAGTGACCCTGGTAGTCGTCAAATTCGAAGTCCATTTCATCGAATTTAAAATACTTGTAAGTGGCCACCAAGGTATGATTTTCCCCGAACATCTTAGAAAATTCTAAAGATGCACGGATGCGGTCATGGGATTGAATTTCTGACGTATCGATGAAACTGGCATCCCAGGCAAAAGACCAGTTCCGTCCGCTGAATACACCACCTAATCCATATAGCATGCCTTCCAGGTCATAGTCGACAGGCTGATAGTTGAATTCCACAAAGGGATCTTTTACTGAAAACTTCTCTCGCAGATAACCAAAACGAACATTAAGTGTTGTACTTTTAATTTGAGCTGCCGTCGTAAAGATATGTTGTTGAATGCGGCCTCGTGTTGAAGTTTCCGCCAATAGCTGTGTAGGATCATATATCGGATCATAATAGGGAGTAACGAGGTCCCGGTCCCAATTCTGTACATGACCTTGAATATAGAACTGCAATTTTCCATGCTGATGGGACAGACGATAGGAGCCGTCTAATCCATTTGTGTCGGCATCGCCGGGATAGTATCCCCAGGTCAAATCTCGCAGATCTGTTTCTTTATCCTGCTGGTAGAGTTCTACTTTAGTGGACAAACGGGCAAGATCCTTCATTTTCAGGGAAAGCTGAATCCCTTCTCTCCACTCCCGGTTGGTCTGCGTCAGATCTTGCAAAAGATCTTTATCAAACCGACTTTTGGTTACAGCTGATGTGAACAGACTGTCTACTTTCCGGTATGTATATTTACCGTACAGATCCATTCGAAAATTCCTGAACAAAAATCGTAAACGGGTTCGAATCTGATCCAGGGAGACTTCTCTGTTAGAATCAGAATTCAAGACAGAAAGGTAATCGTTGCGGACTTCTGAATAGCTTCCCTCTTTAGACCGATCCAACCGACTGGCTGCAGCATGCAGAAGAACACGCTTGACAGGCTCCCAGTTAAAACCAAGCTGCCATCTCGTAGAGTCTAGTGATACAGAGCCGGAGCCTTCACGCCCCCCTGAGATGAAGGTTCCTGTTTCCAGCAAAGAATTTGAAGGATCGCTCTTCATCTGGGAGTAAATAAATGCTCCAAACACCTCGCCCCGTTTAAATGACCGACTCAACCTGACGTTGGCATGAAAAACATTCGTGTCATAGTCATCCATCATAAAGGTCTGCCCAATTTGGGCAGAATAACCGTAAGTCCCCATGGTGTTGGTGTAATGATTTTTCCAAGATTGGACGGAGGCACCAAAATCGAGATGGAATCCACTGAAGGCAAAATTCCCCTTTAGATCAGCTTCCTGGCTGTCACCGTTGTAATTCCGAACTACGGCAGCTGTTGCTGCATAGGGAACATTTCCGGTATACGTAAAACCTCGAAATAAGGGAGTGATATTGCCATCATGAGTTTTAAGACGAAAACCAAGCGACACTTTCTGCAAGGGCGTCACCAAAAAATCCAACTGAACGGAATGCTTAATCCTGTTGGTATACAAATGTTCTTTATCGGATAAAGGTTCAATTGTATTCGAATTGGGCACCCAATCTGCCACAGAATAACCACCCGGGGTGGTTTCGTGCCCTGTTGATGTATCCCACCACTTACGAAGCTGTTTGAATCCTGCAGTAAATTTCCATTTATTCGAGAGAGAGAATGATAAATGTAGGTCTGCATTATGGTTGGGCAGATAGTATCCGCCGAAGGAAAACTTCTCACTGCCGATCCACATATCGGAGATGCCAAGGCCTGATCTAAGCCCTTCATCCTCCAGAAACTTGTTCTCATCCATGTTTGTCGTCACAGCCCATGCAACAATATTCACCCAATTCACAGAGGCAAAAGAACTCACCGAAAGCAGCACTAGCATAAAAGGAATCAGAATCTTCTTCATGACACCTCCTTCCTGAACCGCCGGATCAGGTTTGGATCGGTATTGGATCCATGTACATCTGTGTGGCAGTCGAAGCAGAACGCTCCACCAGCAAGCAGTGTGTTGTGGACCTTTTTCCCGACTGCCGGAAAAGTACTCTGAACATGACATTGGAGACAGAGGCCATTCCCCGTCATCTTCAGAAGTTTTCGCGTGGGAGATCCATGCGGGTCATGACAAGCCTGGCACCCATCGTCAACCGCTCCATGTTCAAACACAAACGGTCCTTGATATTCTGAGTGACAGCGAAGACACAGGTCCGTACCATACATATCCCGCGAGTCCTCTCCGTGAGGTGAATGACAATCCTCACAGGACACGGGGTGACGGTACTGCTGTTTAGTCCGCATGGCTATGTCTTTGTGACAATCTGCACAAACCGCCCTTTTCTGTTGTTCAATAGGCTGGAAATGCTGCATCTCTCCATGGCAGTCCCAGCACGACAAATCTGATGAATGGGGTGCGAAGGACCAACCATGAATATTTCCCTCATGGCAGCTCAGACAGGCCTTGCTTTTCTGTTCATTCGACCACTCAGCCAGAACTGCACTCCCCAGGATATCGGCTGGTTCATTACTTTCGACATGTGCCGACCCATTGCCATGACAGGCCTCGCATCCTTGACCTGATTCCCCAAGGAACATCGAATGACGATGAAGTCCTTTCTTAAAGAAAGTGCCAATTTCCTCGTGACATGCCAAGCATACTTCGGATCCGGCCGGCTGCAGTTCCTGGGCAGAAACTCCTAAGCAGCATAAAAGGCCGATCAGCAAAAGAAAATGTATTCGCATGCGTGTTTCTCCTTCCTAACCATTACTGGAAAGTGTTGGATTTCACATTTATTTGCATAAAAAATTTTGTCATTATGCTCAAAAATATATGAATAAATCCAATTAAAAAGAAGTTTAAAAAATTCCAATTTTCGTTTTTATAAAGAGCAAGAAAAGTGCCAACAGACAAATTTTAGTCTAATTTATTGTAAAAAAATGAGTTAGGAAGAAAATAATATCTCTGAATAAAAAAATAAAACGCGAGATTTCGCTAAAAAAAGCGAATTTTCGCTAGAGCTAGAGATTGAATTTTTCGATTTTACTTCTCAACGTAGATAACTTTATGTTGAGAATCCTTGCTGCCTTAGCCTTGTTTCCTCCAGTCTTATCTAAAGCCTGTTTTATAAGCTTATATTCATAATATGCAATTTTTTTAATAAAGGAATCTCCTTCTAAAGATTGATCCTTTGAATAATCCTCACGATAAGTTATATCTGATGGGAGATGAGAACAAGAAATACTCCTTCCAGGCATAATAAGTGATAATCTCTCTATCAGGTTCTCCAATTCTCTTACATTTCCAGGCCAGTTATAATCCAAAAGACAGTTCAGTGCAGGATTTAAAATCTTTAAGGTTTTGCCGGAGGGATATCTATCCAGAAAAGAATCAATCAGCAAGGGAATGTCTTCCTTCCTCTCTCTTAAAGGAGGAAGATAAACCTGGATTACATTGAGACGATAATACAGATCTTCTCGAAATTCCCCCTTTTTACTTTTTTCAAGGAGATTTGCTTTTGATGCCGCGATGAATCTTACATCGGGCCTGATCGTTTTTGTCCCACCAACTCTTTCAAATTCACCATGCTGTAAGACTCTCAAGAGCTTAACCTGAAGATCCATGGGAATATCATCCACGTCATCCAAAAAAAGTGTCCCGGTGTCTGCCAATTCAAACCTTCCCTTTTTCTCATGAACAGCTCCAGTGAATGCTCCCATCTCATGCCCAAAAAGTTCGCTTTCAAGAACATCTTTGGAAAACATTGCACAACTCACTTTTATATACGGATTATCCTGCCTTGCACCCATATAGTGAATAGCATCAGCAACCATCTCTTTTCCTGTGCCGGTTTCGCCTGTTATCAGAACAGAGCTGTTCGAATCGGCTACAGTCGCTAACAAATCATAAATCTGCTGCATGGATTTACTTTTACCGATAAGTTTGTGATAGCTGTGCCTTTCTTTTAACTGCTCCTTGAGTTCTATGTTTTCTTGTTTCAAAGACTTGATTTCCGCAATCCTTCTCAAGATCAATAAAAGTTCATCATTAGAAAAAGGTTTCGTGATATAGTCAAAAGCTCCTAATTTCATGGCCGTGACCGCTGTTTGAATCGTACCAAAAGCAGTCATGATGATCACTTCACATTCGGGCTGAAGCATCATGATCCTTTTTAACAATTCAACTCCGTTCATCTCAGGCAACTTGTAATCAACTAGAGCTATATCAAATTTTTCGTATTTAAGATAATTCAGAGCTTGAGAGGGAAATTTGCTTATAGTCACCCTCATTCCCGCATCAACCAGGTTATCTCTAATTGAAATACGTAAAATATCTTCGTCCTCTACAATAATCACTCTCATTCAGTTAACTCCGCTGTGGGATATGGAAGAACAATAGAAAATTTCGTTCCTCGGTTTACTTCACTTTCGACCGTTATATTCCCCCCGTGGATTTGAATAATATTATACGACACAGAAAGCCCTAAACCCGTGCCCTTCCCAGAATCCTTTGTCGTAAAGAAAGGATCGAAAATTTTATCAATACAATCAGGAGGAATACCCTCGCCTGAATCTTTTAAGATCAAATAAATTGAAGAATTTTGTAAGATGGAGAAAACAGATATGTTCCCTCCTTGTGGCATTGCATCAACGGAGTTCATTAATAGGTTAATAAATACCTGTTCAAGATGCAGGCTGTCTCCGTAAAATGACTTAATTCTTTCATCAAATTTTTTTTCAATTGTTATATCATTTTTTTTAATATTATATTCGACTAAATTAATGGCTTTTAGAATTGATTCATGTAAATCAAAAAATTTAAAATGGTAATCATCTTGACGAGAATAATTAAGAAGCTCCCCTACGATCTTTTCAATATTCTGAATCGCGGTCATCATCAATGAAAAGTAATCAATATAATTATCTTGACCGTATTTCTTTTCAATTCGTATTATACAGTTCTTTATCCCAGCTAACGGATTGTTGATTTCATGAGCCAATCCAGCAGCTAGCACTCCAACTGTCGCCAACTTATCAGATTTAGCAAGGCTCTGTTGAGTTTTTAGTAGTTTTGAATGTGTACTTTGAAGCCTAATTGCCATTTCATTAAATTTATCAGCTAAAATATTAAACTCATCTTTTGTCTTAATTTTTACTGATTTGAATTCCTCCTTCAGGTCAATCGTCCCAAATGCTCTAATTATCATTGAGATTGGTCTGGTAATCCAGCGGGCAAAAATAATTGCACTTGCAATCCCGATGATTAAAAAACTTAACACCATCGCCGTTAGCAAAATTTCAATTTTTTGTGTGACTTGGATAAACACATTATTCCTTATCCCAAGCCGAAGATATCCAAGCTTTCCTTCCAAAATCGGGTAATTCAAATCTCTATATAGATTATTATGTTCATCCACGATCATTTGCCAGGAGAATGATTGGCCCAGCTGTATTAGATTTGCACCAAGAAGTTCCTCTGGAAAATTTGAATCAAAGGTATCTGCGATTACTTGTTTTTGACTGTCTAATACAAAAATATAAGCAATATCGTTTTCACTCTTTTTAATTTCATTTATGAAGCGCTGAAGTGAAATTTTATCCTCAAAAAGAATTAAACGAGGAATGAAGACAGCATGTATCTGCGCGATAAGCAAGGCTCTCTTCTCTATTTCTTTCTGGAGGATTTTATTGGATCCTTGCTTGTTGACGTATATATTCAGAAGACCAAAAACAGCAACAACTACAAAAATTGCCGCAATGAACTTTGTACGCAGTTTTAAGAATGGAAATCTAGTCTTCATTTACCCGGCAGATACAAATTAAGCTTCATCTCCCGAATTGAATCATAATCCTTGTCTCTGCCAATTACAAAACGATCAATCCCCGCAAAGGATAAAAGTTCTTTTCCCTTTCTGTTCAGATCCATGTAAAGCATTGTCTCCTGAATTTTTCTTTTTAGATTTGGATCCATATCTGGGTGCATAACAATTGGAGGGATTCCAAACGGAGGGGATCTATCAATGATAATCAAGCCTGATACTCTAGACGGATTATTCTTTTTTAACTGATCAAAGACGAGGCTGTCGACATATGCGCCATCCACCAATTGGCGTTTTACAGCTTGTATGGAATTATCATGAGCATAAGTATAAAGAATGTCCTGAAAAAAATCTTTTGGCCTGAGTCCCATTTTTGTTAATAAATAAGAAGGGTACAGGCATCCTGTATTAGATAAGGGATCAGTGAAGGCCACTTTTTTTCCCTTTAAACCGTTAATATTCTTCAAGCCCGAATCATCCAGAACAACAAGATAGGATTTATATGTTGACTTCCCATCCACTTCAGGAATGGCAATAATTTCGGCATTAAAAATTTTGTTTGCTTCAATATAAGCACCTGAACACAGAAAAGCAATATCTATTTCTCGAGATTGGAGTAAATCAATGACTTCATTGTAGCTATTTCTTTGTACGAATTTTAAACTTCTGCCAACCTTCGCTGCGATATACTCAAAGATTCCGTTGAAGTAGATAAAATTTTCTTCAGGGGAAATCATTGCTGAAACAGAAGCCCGCAAAGGTGCGCTGAATTCTTCAGTGTTATTACGAAATTCTGATTTTTTCGAAAAATTGACTTTAACGTACTGTTGGGCTTCATTCTCCCTACACGAAATAAACGTCGTAAGAACAACGAAACCTAGCAATAAAATAGGCCAAATTATTTTCATTTTAAAGTTTTTCTATAGGATCAATATGAATCCTTTGGAGATTTTATAAAAAAAATCTCAGGAAAGTCAATAAAAGCTACAATTCAATCCTTCATTCTTCAGTTTCTTGAGTTATTCCAATACATGTCCTTAGTACAAACTTTGTACAATTTTCACTCTAGCATTACATAAGTATCCCATTTTCTTTTTGTTCATCATTTTCTGAGTAAATATATTTGATTATAAACCTACTAGACCCTCGCTATCTCCAGTATTATCTTGTTTTCATATTTTTTTAGAAAGGGATAACTTGAGCTAGAGATACCTCAAACTCTTGATTGGTACAAAATCAATAAGACATCAGGAATTTTGATTAAGTGAAATAATTTCTTACATTTGAACTTAAGTAGATTAAATATTGACAATTGACTATATAATCTCTTACGCTATAATACATGCATAGTAGCGCAATCATGCATGCAATAAAATGAAACAATTTATAGAGATATTCAAGGCTCTTAGCGATGAAACAAGAGTCCGGATTCTTTCTCTGCTCATCTCAAGCAAAGAGTCAATTTGTGTTTGTGAGATCGTGGATGCTTTAGAGGAACCCCAATATAACGTTTCAAGGCACCTTAAAGTACTGAAAAACGCCGGACTGGTTGAGGAAACCAAAAAGGGGCGTTGGAAGTATTTTTCCTTAACAAGAAAGAAAGATTTGTTTATGACCAATTTTTTTTCAGCCATAACTTCAATCCCAGCACGAACATTAAGAGTAGATTATGAAAAATTAAATAAACGCTTAGAAGTGCGAGAAAACGGAAAATGCGTAATGGGGATACGAAATCCCCATCTGTCATCGAGGAGGTGATTAATATTAATATCGAAAAGAAGAAAAAGGGGCTGTTGGCTGTGATCAAGGAATCCATGAACAAAACTGGCGGGTGCTGCGGACCGGGAGAGACCTGCGGTGGTGAAAAAGAAAACGATAAAGCACCCATTGAAGGCACTAAAGGTTCTGATAAAACCGAAAAGAAGTAGAGTTTAGTGGCATCAGGGGCATTCGCTCTCAGGAAAAGTTAACGTCTACTTACTAAGGAGTGTTTTAGATTATGGAGGAAGTACAAGCGAGAAAATTTACTCGATACAGAGAAGTGATCGTGTTAGCCGCTGTTCCAGGCATTGTCGGGATTCTCATTCTGGTAAGCTGGATGATGGCATACTTGGGAATCGGTCCGTATTTTCTAAATGCAGGACTTGCACTGGTTGCAACATTGTTCGGAGGCTTCCAGCGGTTCATCGCGGGATTCAAAGATATATATAACCGAAGAATAACGGTCAACGTTTTCGTTACGGTTGCTCTCATTGCCACTGCTGCGGTTGGTGAATTTAGGGCAGCAGCAATCATCGTATTTATCATGGCCGTAGCCGGGGCCTTGGAATCCTATACCTTGGACAAAACCCGCAAGAGTATCAGAAATCTTCTGGACCTGACTCCCAAGATGACGACGGTCCGGCGGGGAGAAAATGAAGTTTCTGTCCCCTTGAGTGAAGTTCACGTTGGGGATGTCGTAATTGTAAGACCCGGGGACCGTATTTCAGTGGACGGAGTTGTCGTGGCTGGAGCAAGTAGCGTTAACCAGGCCCCCATTACAGGGGAGTCAA
The DNA here is from genome assembly GCA_964633715.1 of uncultured Eubacteriales bacterium. GTDB lineage: Bacteria > Acidobacteriota > Aminicenantia > Aminicenantales > Aminicenantaceae > JAUWVG01. Next base: position 66,726 of record CAZWHQ010000009.1, on the reverse strand, counting down.
TGCCGGTTGAGAAGTTTATCGGAAGCGAGGTCTTCAGCGGGACATTAAATGAATCGGGACGTCTGGAAATCCGGACCACCAGGACCGGTAAGGATACTACATTAGCCAGAATCGTCCATCTCGTGGAGGCAGCACAAGAAACAAAGGCTCCAATACAGAATGTCGCTGACCGTTTTACTACATGGTTTCTTCCCATCGTGCTGATCCTGGCAGTCATAGGCTTTCTCACGTCCGGAGATATTAAAGTCGCCGTGTCCGTTCTTCTGGTGGCCTGTCCCTGTGCCTTTGCCATAGCCACTCCTACAGCAGTTACTGCCGGTATCTCCAACCTGGCCCGCCAGGCTGTGCTTGTCAAAGGAGGAATATTCCTTGAGCTTACTGGAAAACTCAACACGCTCCTGGTTGACAAGACGGGCACATTCACCTTTGGAAGGCCAAAGGTAACAGATATGGTTTCCTTCGACGGCATGCCTGAAAAAGATATTCTACGTCTAGCTGCAGTAGCCGAAAAATACTCCGAGCATCCCCTGGCCAGAGCAGTCATGGCTCTTACGAGAGAACGCAACATTGAAGTTCCTGACCCGGATAAGTTTAAGATTGAGCCCGGAATGGGCGTAGCCGCTGAATGGAATAACAAGGAAATCTTAGTCGGCAATGTGGAATTTCTCCGCAACCATAGAGTCTCCATCACTGGAGAAATCAAGCGAAAAGTTGCGGAACAGGCTGCACGAGGCAATACTCCTATTCTCGTTGTTAACGACAGGAAGCCCATCGGTTTGGTTGCTATTGCCGATGAGATTCGTCCCGAAACTTCCATAGCCATTGCGTCATTGAAGAAGGACATTGGCATCCAGAATATTACAATGCTCACCGGAGATAATCACAGAGTGGCAAAGTCGGTTTCAGAGCAGATTGGCGTGGACGATTTCCAGGCTGACCTTCTGCCCGAACAGAAACAACAGTTTGTTAAAAGACTTAAAAATAAAGGGCATATTGTCGGAATGATTGGCGATGGCATTAACGATGCTCCGTCTCTGGCCATAGCGGATGTTGGCATTGCCATGGGTGCGGGGGGGACTGATGTGGCCATTGAAACTGCGGATGTGACCCTGATAAATGATAATCTATTGCGGATCGTAGACTTAATATGGATGTCAAGAAAGGTTTTCCAGCGTATCAAACTCAATATCTTCTTTTCTATTATTTACAACACGATAGGACTTGCTCTTGGAAGCTTGGGAATGCTCACTCCAGTCCTGGCAGTGATTTTTCAGGAGGCAGGTTGTATTACAGTAGTCATTAGTTCGACCCTTTTGTTGTGGGCGAAGTCGAATCCTTTTCGTGATATTGGAGAAAAGAGGGGGCAATGATGAAGCTAGAGTACCACTGGAGCTATCCAGATCCTTCACGTTTTGGTAGGCATCCTTAAGAAAAGTTTAAAAAAACACGATTAGTAAGAGATGTTATTAAACAAAAAGTCAAAAAATTGATGGGAGTGGTGCCTTTTGAGCGGATTATTCCATGGGGCAAGGATAGAAAATAAATAATGTGTCAATATTGTGGGAACACAGGACTTTGTTATTTTCTTTTTTGCTATGGTTTTATCTGGGGTATCCGGAAATCGAGAACTTTTTTCAGAAAATGGAAAGAGATGTCTGCCAAGAAACGAATAAGAAAAAACGCTGGGACGAATCCGATCGGCAAAAGTAGAATTTAATATATGTGTCCAATCTAATCATTTGAACGAATGGGCGAAAAGGAGGAAAAAGAATGGAAGAGAAAGCCTGTATTAACAAGCAACCTAAAGGTTTGAGCTCATTTGAACGGTACTTAAGCGTCTGGGTTATTTTATGTATAGTTGTCGGAATCATTCTCGGGAAATTTGCACCGAAAGTCGCGACATTTCTTGATGGCCTTGCCATTCATGTCAATGAAGCCCCGGTGGTTTCCATTCCCATTGCCGTTTGTCTCTTTTTTATGATGTATCCCATCATGGTTAAAATCGATTTTGCGGAAGTCCTCAAGGCCGGTAAAAATCTCAAACCGGTGAGCTTGACCTTAGTTGTCAATTGGGCGATAAAACCGTTCACCATGTACGCCATATCCCTTTTCTTCCTTGGCTTTGTTTTTAACTCGTTTATCGGAACAGAGGCAATTGACATTGTCAAAATGCCTCTAGGGCTTGATCTGCCTGTGGGAGCTACTCATGGAGTAGGAACCGTTGTAATGCACGAAGGAGTAAAAATGCTGGCCATCCCTCTATGGCGGAGCTTTCTCGCAGGATGTCTTCTTTTGGGAATAGCCCCCTGTACAGCAATGGTTCTTGTCTGGGGATACCTTGCCAAGGGCAATGACGGCCATACGCTCATCATGGTTGCCATCAACTCCTTTACAATGTTGTTACTCTATGGTCCAATGGGCGGATTCTTTCTTGGCATTGGACGCCTGCCAGTTCCCTGGCAAGCCCTTTTGTTGTCTATTGGAATATACGTCGCCCTACCTCTCGTTGCAGGGTATGTTTCCCGTAAACTTCTAATAGTCAAAAAAGGTGAAACCTGGTTTAAAACCAAATTTTTACATCTTCTCACGCCTATTACAATTGTGGCCTTACTTATCACTCTGGTTCTTTTATTTTCCTTCAAAGGCGAAGTGATTCTCTCAAATCCTTTAACTATACTATGGATCGCTGTTCCGCTTTTTATCCAGACGAACCTCATATTCTGGATCGCATATGGACTCGGAAAGATCTTGAAATTATCGTACAGAGACGCTGCTCCTTCAGCCATGATAGGAGCATCAAATCACTTTGAGGTGGCTATTGCTACAGCAGTCATGCTTTTTGGCCTCTCGTCAGGAGCAGCATTAGCAACGGTCGTAGGCGTCCTCATTGAAGTCCCGGTGATGCTGATGCTTGTCAGGATCTGTTTGCGAACACAAGGCTGGTTTAAGCCAAAGTTTTGATGAAATAAATCTCAAATCGGAAAAGAAATCTGTTCTTTTTGTTTGCACTAATAATTCGGCTCGCTCTCAAATGGCTGAAGGACTTTTAAATTCGCTTTACGGGAATCAATACGAAGCGCACAGCGCGGGAACCAAACCAACCATCGTCAATCCTTATGCTGTTTAAGTTATGTCCGAAATCGGCATCGACATCTCAAAATATCGATCAAAGAGCATAAATGAGTTCTTGGAGCAAAAATTCGATTATGTGATTACAGTCTGCGACCACGCCAATGAGACATGTCCGTTCTTTCCAGGAGGCATGAAGTGCTTGCATCGAAGCTTTGAAGATCCGGCTTCTTATAACGGCAGTTCAGCAGATACGCTGTCAGTATTCAGGCGCATAAGAGATGAAATAAAGGATTGGATCGCAGAAGAATTCGAAATAACGGCGTGATATAGCACTCATCATTTTCCACTATGCAGCACAATTCCTCTTTTATCTCTTTACTCTTCTCTAATCCCTTGTAAGCCTGGAAAGATTTAAGTGCCCACATCTCTCCCAGACATCCAGCCTCTGTTATGGCAAAATCAAGAAATTAAGCGTAAACAAAATTTCACTAGGTTTTAAAATATCTAGAAATATTATGGTAATATTTGGAGAACTATGATCGACGATATATTTATCCCTCTAGTCTTTATAGTCATATCTGAACTGGGGGATAAAACACAACTATCCATTTTATTATTAGCCTCAAAAACCAAAAAGTATGGACACCTTTTAGTGGGAATAATTTTAGCCTTCATTATCGTTGATGGAGCTGCAATCTTAGCAGGAGAATGGCTTGCTAATATTGTACCTGAAAAAATTGTAAAAGTATTTGCAGCCGTTATTTTCATAATTGTTGGCATCTTCATTTTGCTATTTGATAGAGAAAGGAAAAAAAGAAACTTTCAGATAAACAATCCATTCTATCTTGGATTTGGATTAGTATTTCTGGCGGAGTGGGGAGATAAGACACAAATTGCTTCTGCACTATTTGCTACAAAATACAATGGTTTTATGGTTTTCATTGGAGTTATACTTGCTTTAACAATAGTCTCATCCGCAGCGATTTTTCTATCAATTTATATATCAAAAATTCTAAAGGAAAAGACATTAAACAGAATTGCTGGTTTTTTGTTTATATGGATAGGATTTTCTTTTCTTTTAATTTAGGCTTATTGTTCCAGCATTATAAAGATATCAGCTGATCTACTTCAATCTGTTTTCAAAAAATAGTTTTCCTAGATAGAAGGCTTCTTGTATTTTCAGCAAATATCCTTTTCTTTTAGGTTTTTCTATCTGCCACTTCTCAAAATGTTCTTCAGAGGAGAAAAAATTGATATTTCTGCAGAGAGATGTTGCAGCACACTTCGAATATTCCATATCGCACCAAACTACCGTACTCTTTGGGCTCAGTGATATTATCTCCTCATCTTGTACATCGATTTCAATTTTCTCGTCACAATGGAAACATAGCGATCCTATAGAAACATCCGTATCAAACATAAAATTTATTCCCAGTGCATCAATCGCACACATAGCGAAAACTCTTTTAAATTCTTTCCTTTTAAAAGAAACCTTATGAGAGGTGGCAACGCTGGAAAATGGGTATGCCGCGACAATGTTCGATTTGATCTCATCTAAGTGAATAGCATCGAATCTATCCAGCTCATTCAATATTTCCTTAATTTTTCCTTTTTTGAAATGGTTGAATCCTTCGCATATCTCAACTGCAGAAGGCACTCTGCCAAGGATAGGAGTTTGTCTCAATATATATTTTCTTACAACATTTTCATCATTCGTAAGAGTCCTACCAAATTTGGCTTCCATATTCTCAGTATAACAAGCTTCTTGAAAAATTCTCTTCGTTCGCTCGGTCGATTCTGGTTTTATACTCAGCATTCTATCCTCACAAAGAATTATTGAATCACATTTCTGTTTATCTCAACATCCAAGGAAAATTTATTCAGATTTACAACACAATTCCTCTTTTATCTCTTTTCCCTGTTCTAATTCCTTGTAAGTCTGGAAAGATTTAAGTGCCCATGTTTCTCCTGGACATCCTCCTTCCGTGATGGCAACATTGAGAAATTCCACTAACTCGTCCAGAGTCGCTCCAGCTTGATAAGCCATCTTGGTGTAAGCTCGTAAACAGGGCTCACATTTTGTAACTACCACAGCAACCAGGGCAGCTAAGATTTTATATTTGGCAGGGACTGAGGCGTCTTTAAATGTGTCCTCTCTCATTCTAACAAGCCCGCCTGTTACTTTTGGGCTCAATTTTCTAAATTCTGCATATAGATCATCAGTCATTTTGTCCTCCTGTATGAATTGCATCTAATATAGCATAATAAAAGAACAGAAAAAATCTCATGCACATCTCCTCTCGTGCCAAATCCGAGCCAAAAAATTGTTAAAAGCGTTGGCTAAACGGTATCAGAGGTGAAATCACGAACCTGTGTAAATCCAGTAAGTTATAGGGGAAAACTAGTGCCGGTGGAGGGAGTCAAACCCACACTCACCGCCCAGTGATCTGGATTTTGAGGCCAGAGCCCTCATCTGATTTAGGGATAAAATAGAGACAAAAGAAGTGCCGGGGGCGGGACTCGAACCCGCACAGAGGATAACCTCCGAGGGATTTTAAGTCCCTTGCGTCTACCAATTCCGCCACCCCGGCACGTTTAGAATCAACAACTTAGCAATTTTGTAACACGCAACTTTTTTCCGACTGTGTCACTATTCTGCCCTTTACAGATTGAAATTATATCATAACCTTATGGGTGGAACAATTATATTACGACTTCAAGAAGTGCCAACTTTCATGATTACAATTGAGTTAAAGCGAGTGGAATTTTGAATACGGCCCCCTCGCCATTTTCATCCTATTTTTCAGAATCCAAAGTACGCAGTATTTCGTTTGGAATATTTTAATCCTTGTGGAACATATGTCTGTATAGTTCTTTTCAATCGTTATTTATGCTATATTTATAGCCGATAATGAAGTTGAAAAAGAACACTATCGATAAGATTAAATCATTAGGAGTAGGAGTTGTCTATTTTTTTGGCTCCCGTTCCAAAGGAAATATAACATCTCTTAGCGATTTCGATATAGGGATCGTGTTTTGTGAAAGTCTTCAGCTTATGAATTTAACGGAAATCCATCCTCTACTCTATGAAATATTGGTGGATGAATTTGATATTTTTTTAGATAATGACCTGGATATCGTTTATCTACAAGAAACATCACTTTCTATTCAGCATCACGTTATATTGGAAGGAAAGGTTATCTTTGAGATTGATCCGATTTTTCGGGCAAATTACGAGGAAAAAACCATAAGAGAATATTTAGATTTTAATCCTATTCAAAAAACCTTTTCATCAGCTTTGCTAGAACGTCAATAATGAAAAAACTTCCTCTAAATAGAGACCTCGTCGAAGAGAGATTACATTTTATTGAATCCTCTTGTGAAAGCCTGGAGAGATTCGTGGAGATTCCTCTTGAAGAATTTATAAGCAACCATGACAATTACCGAATCGTTTATTATGATCTGTATACGGCCCTCGAAGCGACACTCGATATTGGAGCTCACTTGCTCTCCCGGTTGCCAGGGAAAAAGGTGCAATCTTACAAAGATATCGCTCTTTTTTTAGCAGAAAAGAAGCTAATTCCAAGAAAATTCGTCGAAAATAAGCTTGTAAGAATGGCGGGCTACAGAAACAGGATAACCCATTTTTATCACAGAATAAGTCCAGAAGAGATTTATGAAATCGTAAAAAATCATCTGGATGACTTCACTGAATTCAGAACTTATGTGAAAAAAATTCTAATAGATCCAGAAAAGTATGGATTTTCTGCTTAAGATAGAAGAATTTTCCAATGTATGCGTTATTTCCTAATTCCCTTTTAAACATCTTCATAAACTGTGTTTACAAGGTGATTAAAACTTTCAACATAATAAACAAAAAGGAAAATCCATGGCAAGATTAGGGACCGAAAAGAGGCCCGCCATTGTTCGGGTTCAGACAGAAGAGAGAATGCAAGAGATTGCTTCTATCTTTGAAAAACACGGATGGAAATTCATTATTGGACTTGAACCCGATATGCCTGAAGATATAACCGACCTCGATCGATTGTTGAATCCGGGTGCTTTTCAAATCACTGCTGTGAAAATCGGACGAAACGAACCCTGTCCCTGTGGAAGCGGAAAGAAATACAAAAAATGCTGTTTGGGAAAGCAAAGACAGCTGGAAAACAATGATTCCGATAACCTGGATGAGCTTATGCAGAAAGGGTATGTTCTTGCGGAAAACAATCAGAGTGGAGAAGCCTGTAAAAACTGGTTGGAAGTCTGGAGCCGGCTGAAAAGCAAGTTTACTCCCGATATGAAATCCATAAAAGATGCCGAGCGAATTTTTATTGGCCAACAAAACCTGTTTAACTGGTGTCAGGATCTTGAGGCAGAGCTGGGAAACGCGGCGATTGACAACAGCTCATTCCACGAAAAAAGACTTGAATACTGTAATGAGTTCATTACTTTGTTTCCTGAAACATCCGGTCTGATTCTTCACAATATGAAAAGGGCTGCTGCAGAATCCTATTTTGGAATCGGTGATCCCGCTAAAGGAGACGAAGCCTTTTCGAAGTTGATAGAAGAATATCCAGAAAATATCTGGGGTTACATAGGATGGGGCGACATGTATTTGATGTCCATTTATGAGGCAAACGTACCTAATTATGACAAGGCCAAGCAAATTTATAAAATGGCCTTGGGAAAAAATCTGAAAGATAATGATGATCTCCTCGAAAGGCTGGATGAGCTGGAAAGAGTGCGAAAGAAATCTTCCAGCAGGTGACACAAGAGAACGATGGAAAAAGATTTGTCAACTGGGAAATGCAGTTTTTGTAAGGAAAATTTTGCCTATGGCGACATGCACCGGCATCTCAAAGCCTGCCCACAGAAAAAAGCCTATCTGCAAAAGCTTTCGGAAAAACCAGACTCCGATAATACCGGAATCTATCATCTTTTTGTGGAAGGCCGCTTTCAAAACGCCTACTGGATGCATCTCGAAATTCATTCCGATGCCACACTCCGTGACCTGGACCAGTTCCTCAGATCGATCTGGCTGGAATGCTGTGGGCATTTGAGTGAATTCACCATAGATCAAAAACGATACCACTCCGAACTCTTTGAAGACCTCTCACCTCCGTGGCGAACAAGAATCGAAGTAACCGACATGGATGTCGAACTGCATCAGGCGCTCAGGCCGGGGATCATATTTCACCATGAATACGATTTTGGAACTCCCACGGAGCTCACACTCAGGGTTATCTCCTATTTTGAGAGGAAAGGAAGAGGGGAACGGATTGTACTATTAGCCCGGAATAATCCGCCATTGATCCTATGTGACGACTGCGGACGGAGAAAAGCGACGCTCATTTGCACGAGCTGCAGTTGGACGGATGAAAGCTGGTTCTGTGATCTGTGTGCCGAGAGGCATGGATGTGATAAAGAAATGTTCCTCCCCATCGTAAACTCACCGAGAACCGGCGAGTGTGGATACACAGGACACTCATGGGATCCTTCAAAAACCATAAAGGATGAAGATCCCTGCTCGTGCGGCTCAGGAAAATCCTATCTCCACTGCTGCTGGGTGCGCGACGCCTTGTGGGCTAAAAAAGAAAAATCGACAGAGGCCTTCTCTCACCTTAAGGATGCAGCCGAAGAAAAGGTCTTCACTTCGGAGGAAGAATTTCAGGCTTTCTCCGACGATATGATGGAGGGATACAACCGAGAGCCCGACGCGGATTTTCTCGGGTTTTCATCCGAGCAAATAGCTCGCCTGCTTTATCATCCCCTTGAACGCAACTCCGATATTGTCCGGATCAACAAGGATATTTCACCAAACATGTACGAAATGGTTCCGATCGTGAGAAATACTCGACTCTTCCTCGCTGCGCTTGCGGAGGCGGAACCTTTAAATTCAACCGCTAAGGGCAATCTTCCCGTCCGGTTCGCCAAGCCGCTTTTCGATCAAATTGAGGAGTCAAGGTTCAAAGAATACATCAGCTTTAGATCCGAAGAGAATTCACCAACGGTTCTGACCCTCAGGCACATCCTTAAACTGGGAGGCTGGATTAAAAAAGAAAAGAAGCAGTTCAAGTTGACCAGAAGAGGGCATAATGTGCTGACTGACGGTTTCACAGAACCGCATTTCTATCGTCTATTGAATACCTTCGCTGTAAAATTCAACTGGGCTTTTCAGGACAGATACCCACCTCTCCCGATCATCCAACGCAGCTGGCTCTTTTCTTTGTTTCTGCTTCATGAGAAAGCCAAAAAATATACGGAAGATGCAGCCTTGGCCAAATTCTTCATCAAAGCTTTTCCCGAAGCCATTTTCGAAATCGATTCATTGTACACCAGTGAATTTGAGTACCTCACCCGCTGCTTTTCCATCCGCTTCCTGGAAAGATTTTGTGAGTACTTCGGTTTTGTAGAATGCCGGCGAGAAAAACAAAAAGAGCTTTTCAGTGTTAGACTTTCTCTTAAAACAAACCCGCTTTTTGAGACGTGTTTCATTTGGGGTGTTCATTAATTTTTAGCCTTTTCGCAGATTGCCAACATATGCACAATTTTCAATTGTGAATGTTTAATAGGTAAATAACGGAATATAAAGGAACATAAAGGAACACAAAAACAAAAGAAATCGTTGAAAAATATGGGAATTACAGGATTCACTTGGGATGGCTCAAAAGCTTTTTTTTGGATTTTAAGTCCCTTGCGTCTACCAATTCCGCCACCCCAGCACATTTAGAATCAACAACTTATTTATTTCAAAACACGCAACTTTGTTCCAGCTAGTTCACCATTGTGTCCTTATTAGCTCGAGATTATATCACAACGTTGAAAAGCAAACAATTTCCCGTTGCACTCTCAATAACCTAACCATGATCATTAAGCAAATTAGAATAAATGATTTCCTTTTGACAGTGATCTATATACAATTCAAAATGCTTAATATGCCGAAAACAAAAAAAACACCGCAAATCCCAAAAAGTAAAGTGTCACCCCGGATAGAAAGACCAAAATGTGGATTGTGTGGAAAAACAAAAAATATAACGAAGACTGAATGCTGCGGAAACTGGATCTGTGATGATTCTGATGAATACGTTCTTTTTTCGTATGCGCATAACAGCTGCTACAGAAACCACGACCGATACACACTTTGTACTTATCACCACCATGAAAATCACAAGGGAAATTGGAAAGAGTGCCAAAAGTGCAAAAATGATTTTGAAACAGAGATGTATGTCTATTATGGAACAAATGAATACAATTTTGAAAAACTTGATAATCCTCCTGAATTTGAACCTACGAGATGTGCAAAGTGTAGTCGAATAATATCACTTGGATATGAAGCTTATACAATTGATGGAAGCGATTATCTCTGCGAGAACTGTCATCCTATATTCAGGCCAAGCTAGAATTAAAGCATAATTATAGTTCCCTTTATCTCTTATTGAAAAAATTTCTACTGATTGATATTCTCAATTCTTTTAAAACCGATTCTAATTCTGGTAAAGGATTGACTAGCCTTCCTAATTCTCGATCCCAATAAGGAAATAGAGTTTCATTTAAATCATCAGGAAAGATTTGATTCATAGAGCTCAATGTAATGCCTTTAATATCAAGCTTTTTCCCTATGATCTTTTCTACCTTGCTCATATCAACAGATAATTTCGACAGTTTCCACATATCAAAATAATCTCTGCATTTTTTTCGCTCTATAACTGTCCTAAGCTTAGAACAAAATATTTCTTCTAACGATTCAAGCTTAATTTTAAATTTCCTATAGTCGGAGTATTCTCTCTTTGGAAATTTTTCAACAGGCTCGGCAACTAAATCGTTTTTCATAAAATCTGCTTTAATCCAGTTTCTGCCTATCACTCCATAATATTGAATCTTTAATTGCATGTAATCAGGATTTAAATATCTGCTTTTTAGATGACATTTAATTCCAGATTTTTTCTCGACTAGCTGAAATAACTCATCAATTTTTTCATAAACAACCTCAAAATCATTATCCAAAAAACTGAAATGCAAATCCTCTGATAATCTCCAGATTTCAGGAAAATATATCTTCGATAAAGCTGTCCCTCCTTTAAACACAAGAGAATTTACCTGAGAAAAGCCAAACAAGAGCCAGCCTAAAACGTAGTCTTTTTCAACAATATTTAGATTAAGTTTTTTTTCTCTCGCTTTTGCCAAAAGCTCTCTTCTATCTATCAATACATCCACCTATTAAGATCGATGTCTACATTAATCTTCAGCTTCCATTTTTCGTTATACCTGCCTTTTTTTCTGCTAATGGTATCAAACTTTGAATATCCTTTAGTCAATTGAATATTTTTAAACACATCTTCGTGTTCTTCCAGCAAACCTGTTTTTTCCAGAATATAACCTAATCTTTTCAGAATCGTGACATTATTCATTTTTAGTGCATAGGATTTTACTTTGTTGAAATCCAGTTCTTCATGATTAAAGAAAATGGCTTTGGCGACTTCTTCAATACCCCCAGAATGTTCAGGGTGATCCAAGCAATCTGCCAAAGTCTTGTTCAGATTTGATATATTGATTTTCTGACTTTCGATTTCAATCTTTTCTATTCCAATGAAACTGCTATTTTTAAGCTGAACAAAAACAAATCCTGTATTTAGAACAGATAAACTTTTTTTTGCTTTTTTTGAAGCAACAAATACAGATTTTGGAATTTGATCTGACAAACCGTGATAGTTTAAAGCAGACCAAAAAGCTATATAATAAGGTCTAGTTAAATATGAAGCGATTATAAAATCATGTACTATGAAGTCTTCAGCACCTCTGACTCCGATATCCAAAGGAACGATTGCATATAAACCACCTTTTAAAGGCAGAATCCACTTTTTCTTGCTCAAAAAATGCAGAATTGAATAGGGATCTTCAGTAAGTATTTTTTTTGCTTGCTCGACTGTAAAGATAGGTTTATTTTCTTTTGCTAATTCTGACAGTAATAGAGATTCCCTCTTACTTAATCCCTTCCTATATTTTCCTGTTAATTCTTTCATTTTTTCACATATTTAACAGAACTATATAGGTATTATATATATAAAAAATTCTTAAAAGCAATTATTTTTTTTCTAAAACAATACACCAAAAATAATCTTTAAACCCAAAGCATAAGACCTACTGTGTCACCTGCTGGTGCAGTTCTATACCTTCTATACAATTACTCCATATAATACACTTCTCCCACCTTCTCTCTAACTGATTGATTTTTCAGTAAGTTGCTGGCTTTAAAAGTAAGATTATATCATATGAATCAGATTATCAACATGATCGTCAACAGCTATCATTTTCCTTATGTAAAGAAATCCTGATTCATCATTAAGTGACTCTTTGATCATTTTGGAATAAATGAACTTTTTCCTCTTTCGCTAAAGCAAGCATGTCATCGGTAAATCCGTTTTTCGAGAAAAGAACATAGAAACGTTTGGTTTTTTCATCACCCCATGGAATGGCTTCTGCCTTTGATTTGAGTTCAAAAAAGATATTTTTGCCCACCCTCTTACCCCTCCACTTGACTTCTCCCAGCAGAACGGCGTTGGACTCTCTGCTAATCCCGACGATATCAATTTCACGATGTCTATCCCACCATCTCCCCAAACGTTCAAAGGGAAAAAACAAATCAGAATTGTCTAAGATAATTTCTCGAGCCACCTTCTCATAAATAAAAGAAATGTAATCTGATATCTCTTTTTTTATATCGCCAATGACTTTTTGTGTGTTGTCTATCTCGAGTTCTGTCCTTTTGGGAAAGACAAACCGGAACCAGAATTGAAAATATTCATCCTTGATTCTGTATAAGCCTTTTTTGCTTTTGATGGGTTTATCTTCTGTTACTGGCACCTCTCGCTCAACAATATCAAGGTCGGAAAGAACTCCGAGATATTTGTTTGCCGTCGGCTGTTGAATCCCTGTCGCGTTAACTATTTCGGAAAGCCTTCTTTTCCCCTGAGCAATTGCCTGCAATAAAGAGAAATAATAGCGAGGTTCACGTAGTTCCTCTCTTAAAATAAAAATCACTTCTTCATAGAGAGGCTCACCCTTCTTTAGAACATGAATTTTAAGATTTTGAAAAAAGTTGTGTCTATCCGAAAACCACAGCCAATAAGCCGGAGTCCCACCGCATACAGAAAAATGCATAATCTGATTTTCAAAAGAGGCGCGCGGCCTGAAAGCCTTAACGGCTGAAAAAGGCATTGCCTGAATCTTCCACTGCCCTGTCCTTCTTCCGTAAAGAGGAGCTTTATAGCCAAGCACCTCCGACTCCATCATCGCAATGCTGGAGCCGAGTAAAATGACATATATCCGACTCTGAGTCAGGAATTCATCCCATCCCTTCTGGAAAAGACTGGGCACAGCTGAATTGGATTGAATGAGATAGGGGAACTCATCAATAACGAGAACAAATCTCTTCTTCTTTTCCTTCAGGTAACGAAAACTCTCATCCCAACTGCTAAAACCCCTTGTTAAAAGCAGTGGTTCATTAAAAAACTCTCCTACTGCCGAAGAAAATCTCCTCAGCTGTTCCTTTTCATGGGTACTGTCCGCGAGATAATAGATATGCGGCTTATCTTGTAAAAACTGCTTGGTCGTCTCTGTTTTCCCGATTCTCCTTTTCCCCCAGAGTACGATCATCTGGGCCTTCGGCTCCTTCCATTTCCGCTCAAGAAATGTGAGTTCTTTTTCTCTATTGACGAACACAGCATCCTCCTTTAATGATCAATAATTATACTCTTAAGTATTATACTCTTAAGTATATCCATTCAACAACCATTAAGCTGTTCTTCAAAAATCCGCGTTAAATACTTCTTGAGGATATTGTCTTTTCTGTGATCATCTTCATATACAGGTAATAGGAATGTAGATTGATCCTCGTTGATTTCTTCGAGTGTGTAATCACCAGGATCCGGTAGTGAATTCAGCCATTGACGAAAAGGCTCTTTTGCCCGCACAATGAGAACGCTTCTGTTTATTTCTTTCAATTGTCTTCTCCAGCATCCGTGTCATTCTCTCTGTCTAGGTAAAACTCCAAAAGTGCCGACAGGCCATCACAAAGCTCATCAAGCACATCCTGGATTTTTTTGCCTGGACCGGAAAGATCCACCGGCAGCTCGCCTTTTTCATCGAGAAAATGTGGAACCTTGGTAAAAAGAGTCCCTGCCATCTTTTTAGTCCCTGTGATGGACATCTTATCAGATTATTGTATTGCACTTAAACAGAATATAGCACCGAAAAACTTATGTGAATAAATTGTGAATATTTTATGGGAACATATCAGAACTCAAAGGAACACAAAAATAAGAGAACTTATTGAAAAATAAGGGAATTATTGGATGTACTCGTGAAGGCTATAAAGCCTCTTTTTGGATTTTAAGTCCCTTGCGTCTACCAATTCCGCCACCCCGGCAGCAGATTGCAAATTATATCACAACCATAATAAGCCAACAAGTTTGGATAGATTCAACGCCGGATAGATGGAGTTTTTTGAGGATCACAAACTATATTTATTGAGTGTTTTTCCTTCAGGAACTTTGACTTTTTCTTGATAGACATTCCAGAAATATGTTCTTGCTTCACCGAGCTTGTCATAGAGAGGATGGTCCTTTTTTGGGACATGCACAGCTATTGTCCTCCTTTCTTCATCAACCAGCAGCAGCTTTTCACAGCGGTTCAGTATCCCTGCCGTACCCACGCTGCCAACGGCCACCAATTCATTTGATTTAGCCTTTGTGATCAACTCCCCATAGGATAGATGCCTTTCAATAACCGGCACATCCATTTCTTTAAGGATCGCAACAATGCCCTGAATGGTGACCGACGGGAGAATCAGGTTGCTCTCGGGGATTTTTATAACAGTCCCATCTTGAAGGGCAAAAAGGCAGCAGGAGGAATCCCATTCAGAGATCAACCGGTCCTCCAACTCCAAGTGCGGTTTATCATCTAAAAATAATGCCGCACCGGCTTGGGGATCGATTTTTCTTGCTTCATCAACCGCTTTAACACTGATAAGATAATTCACACCCAGTTTCAAACACCCCATCTGGTTGATATCCACGGCTCGGACCAAATGCGGCACAACCACTCCTGAAAACGGTTCGCCCAAATACCGGTCGTAACGGCAGACGACAGCTCTAATACCCGGCCGGCCGGGAAATGTAACACCAATGGATTGTTCCTCATCAATCGTAAACGGCCGGAGGTAGCCTTGAGCTCCAAGTTCGGCCATTTCCTTAAAAAAGGGACGCAGGCTTGGTTCACTAAAAAATTTATGGATAAAAACATCAACCAACTCTTCAACAGTTGGGACCAAATCCTGTTGTTTGCTTGATAAGTTAAAGGCAATCCCTTTCTGAAATCTCTGCAGGTTCTTGAACCAGTTAAAAAACACAACTTCGATTTGACCCGAATTTTTGCGTCTGCAGAAAAAGCGGATGCCCTCAAAAGACAAAAAAAGCCCGTAATGGATAGAACGAGAAACAGCAAATACTTTGGAATCCGGTTCCAGCAGCGCATACTTTTTTTCGCCAAGGATGTAGCGCATCTGTCTTGGCGCCCATTTGACACCTTCAAATCCAGCCATCCGTCCTCCTTTAAAGATATCTAGATTTATCATTGTATAAAGCTGAAGTCAATCCCTCTTGTGTTGACTTGATTCCTGATCATGATAAAATATTTCCATCACTCTTGAGAGCCCAAGGAGAAACCATCCATGAGCAAGATAAACGTCGCTATTATTGGTGTGGGCAACTGTGCTTCCTCTCTCATCCAAGGAGTACAGTACTATAAAAACTCAAAAAATTCAGATACAGTCCCTGGCGTTATGCATGTCAATTTAGGAGGATATCACATCAGAGATATCAACTTTGTAGCGGCTTTTGATATCGACAGAAACAAAGTGGGGAAAGACCTCAGCCAGGCTATCTTCAGTCCCCCAAATAACACCACAAAATTTTCTGATGTCCCCCACCTCGGCGTCAAAGTGCAACGGGGGATGACGCATGACGGGATCGGCAAATATCTCTCTCAGATTATCCAAAAAGCCCCCGGTACAACGGCCGATGTTGTTGGCATTCTTAAAGACAGCAAAACTGACATCGTCATCAATTATCTTCCTGTAGGCAGTGAAGAAGCGACCAAATGGTATATTGAACAGGTTCTGGAAGCCGGCTGTGCCTTTATAAACTGTATGCCTGTATTTATCGCAAGCGAATCGTACTGGCAGAAACGATTTAAAAACAAAAAACTCCCTATTATCGGTGACGACATCAAATCCCAGGTGGGCGCAACTATCCTTCACAGAACTCTCGTTAACCTCTATATGGACCGGGGAATGCCCATAGATAGGACTTACCAGCTGAATACGGGCGGAAATACGGATTTTCTCAATATGCTGGAAAGAGAGCGTCTGGATTCGAAGAAAAAATCCAAGACCAATGCTGTCACCTCACAGATCAAGGCCAGGGATCAAGACATTGCAGCAAAAAATATCCATGTCGGCCCCAGTGATTATGTGCCTTGGCAAAAAGACAATAAAGTCTGCTTTATCCGCATCGAAAGCAGGCATTTTGGAGATGTACCCACCTATATGGATTGTCGACTATCTGTAGAAGATTCACCCAACTCCGCTGGAGTGGTTATCGATACCATTCGCTGTGCTAAATTAGGGTTAGACAATGGACTCTCTGGCACTCTCTTCGCCCCTTCTGCCTATTTCATGAAATCTCCACCTAAACAATATACGGATCCGGAAGCTCATATCCTCACTGAAAAGTTCATAAAAAAATTCGGACAGAGCATAAAAACAAATTAATAACCTTAAAAAAAGAGGAAGACCATGATAAAAAAATCTATCGTTCCTCTGTGTCTGGCCGCATTTTTCATGCTTTTTCTTTTTCCCTTCTACGTATTTTCCAACGAGACAGGGAAAATTCAAGGCCGTGTTGTAGATAAAAGCAGGGAAAGCCTGCCTGGGGTAAGGATCGAGGCTAAAAGTCCAAACCTCCAAGGAACACGCACTGTTATAACCACTGAAGAAGGGACTTTCCAATTCCCTCTTCTCCCAGTGGGTCAATACACTCTCACATATAATTTGGGAGGATTTAATCCCCTTATACAGGAGAAAGTCATTGTCCATTTGGGTCAAGTGACGACTATTAAGGCTACAATGCAGCTCTCAGAAATCAAAGAGGAGATCATCGTTATTGCACCCACACCTCTTGTCGATATCACATCAACAGATACAAGCTACCACATCACAAGCGATGATTTGACCAAAATTCCTGTCCAAAACCGCACCATCGTAGATGCCATTAAATTTGCTCCAGGAATAACAGGAGTCAGGGCTGATACTCGCCGGGGAACCTCTACTCAAGGACAACCCAGCTTTCGAGGGGAAGGTGAGGAGGGCAACAATTGGGTTGTTGACGGCCTGTCTATAAGCGGTGTGCGGCTGAAGAATTCCGGTATGCACATCAACTATGACTCTCTGGATGAAATCCAGGTGATCTCCGATCCTTTCAGCCCGGAATTCGGCTCGGCCTACGGCGGTGTCATCAATATGGTGACCAAAAGCGGAAGCAATAAATATTCAGGGGAGTTTTCTCTTGTTTTTTCGGATAAAAACCTTCAGGCAGAGAGGATGGACCAGCTTTCGGTTGTGAGTGAACCGGACAAGTTCTCTAACTACAACGCCTATTTCAACCTGGGAGGTCCCCTTGTTAAAGACAAGCTCTGGTTTTTTATATCCAACAATTTTTTTGCCGACTCGACACAGACAAGAGACAACAATATCGACTACCTCTCTATTCCTGGCGGAAAGCTCTCTTTACAGCATAACAACATTTTTGCCAAACTCAGCTATGCAATAACAAACAACCACAATATTGCGCTGACGACAATTTTTCATACCTCACTTGGACAAAAGGGGGGGAACGGGATTCCAGCTCTTTTTGAAGAAAAACGTTTTTCCGACTTTATCTTCCGGGTCAACTACAAGGGGATAATTAATGCGTCTACTCTTGTCGAGGCCGGCTTAGGACACGTAAAAAGAGATTCGTCCATAGAACCGGTTGACCAGGATCTCGGACCTGCCCAATACTTTATTGAAGACCTGGCACGCAGTTTGAATAATTCCTATGGAAATATTACAGACGACACCAACCGGACAGATTTTAACATAAAACTGACTAAATTTTTGGACACAACATCCTTTGGGTTTCATGAGTTCAATCTAGGATTTGAGTACTATTCTCTCTCTTCGGAATTCGCCGTCGATTTCACAGGTAAAGATGAAGATCTTTTTCCAAATGATGGCTTTGACCGCGGAACACGTTATTCCTTCAGCTCATGGGAAGAAGGCCGCAGAACACCAACTTACTATAGAGAATATGGAGTTTTTGATTTCATCAACAGTGCAAGCGGTATCGGCCTTTTTGTCAAAGATAAAATTACGATAAACCGTTTGACTTTGATGTTGGGCATCCGGTCCCAAACACAGCTCTGTCTGGACAATAACCAAAAGAAACTCTGGTCCTGGGGTATCGGAGATTTCTTCTCCCCCCGGCTCTCTCTTTCCTTCGATATCACGGGTGACGGCAATAATGTGCTTAAACTCGGTTTTGGCCGCTTCTCCGATCTCATCACAACCATGCCATTGGGTCTGCTCAATTCCGGAGCAGGCCTGACTTTTCGCATGTACAAATGGACTGGACCTAGTAATCCGAATCAAAGCCAGATGGAAGACATCACAAACTGGGCCTTTAAAAGCGAACAAAAGACTCAGCCATTCGAGATTGCAGACAATTTAAAACCCAATTTCCTCACACGTTTCCTCATCGAATTTGACAGAAAGATCGGGCAGAAATGGGCTGTTATCACCAGATACGTCCAGACCAACGCAACAGATCTTCTTGAAGTGCTGGCTGTCCTCGACATTGCCGCTCAGAATTACAAGTTTCTGTATGACAACTTCGAATATAAACGAAGAAACTACAGAGGATTGGAATTCGAACTGAGGGGAAGTTTTGGAGATAAATTTTATTTAAATGCTTCCTACAGTCTGGCTTCCGCTAGAGGTACAAATCCCGGCCAGAGCGAGACAGGTTCCTGGTCGCAAGAAGAAGGAAGTACGAATTATATGGGACTTTTCGGCAACCACATCTTTATTCCCAATCTTCCAGAGTTCAAAGACTTGAAGGACCAGTATGACATACTTTTGGGAGGCTTGGGTGGACGGGGGATCGGAGATGAAGGATGGTACGGCAAACTTCCCTATTCTGTTGACCACAATTTCAAAATCAACACCGTCTACTTCGCTTCATACGGTTTCGTTCTCTCTTCCGCCGTCGAGTGGATTTCAGGCTATTACTGGGAGAAATTGGGTTATGTCCCCTTCTTTGACGGATTTTATGCTTTCCCTGAAGGGCGCGGTTCTAGAACCACTCCCAGCCATTTTTTTGTCGACTTGGGCATCGAAAAAGCATTCAATCTAGGCTCCATTGGTCTGCCCCAAACTATGAGTCTCAATCTCCGGATAGATATCCTCAACATACTGAACAGCCAGAGACCAATTTCTTATGTCAAGGAGGACATCCCCATTTTCGGTCAGATTTGGGGAAGGCAGCAGCCGAGGCAGGCAAGAGTCCAAATTATATTGAAGTGGTAAAAATTATCTTTATTTTTACTCGACAGTCACACTTTTAGCCAGATTACGTGGCTGATCCACATCTGCTCCTCGTATCGAGGCAATGTAATAGGCAAAAAGCTGCAGGGGTATTGTTGTCAGAAAGGGAGTAAAAAGAGGATTGGTCACAGGAATGGGAATGACTTTATCGACCTTATCGAGGATTTCCTGGTCATCTTCAAACGCCACAGCAATAATATAGCCCACTCGAGTTTTAATCTCAGAAATATTGCTCAGCATCTTATCGTACACCCTATCTCTGGGAATAATAACCATAGTCGGCATCTTCTCGTCGATAAGCGCAATAGGGCCGTGTTTCATCTCCCCGCCCGGATAACCTTCTGCATGGATATAGGAAATTTCTTTAAGTTTGAGTGCCCCCTCCAGAGCTATAGGGAAACTGGCCCAGCGGCCTAGATAGAGGAAATTGGAATAGGATACAAATTGTTGAGAAATCTCTTCGATTTCTTTCGCTCGCATAAGAATTTCTTCCATCTTATGAGGAATACGCTGTAGATCTTTTATCAGCCTAATATTGTCATCAGGTGTTATGGCACCTCGAACCTTTGCGAGGCGAATAGCCAGAAGAACCAGGGCCGCCATCTGGGCTGAAAATGTCTTTGTCGCTGCAACTCCGATTTCAGGCCCAGCATGTGTCAAAAGAACGCCATCAGCCGTGCGGCAAATCGAAGAATTCATCACATTACAGATAGCCAGTGAAGGATTGTTTTTCCTGACTGCAGACTTAAATGCTGCAAGTGTATCGGCTGTCTCCCCAGATTGAGAAACCGATACAACCAGTGTGTTGTTTTCCAGGATATAATCTCCATACCGGTATTCTGATGCATAGACAACATCTGCCGGGATCCCGGCTAAAGTCTCTATAAAACATTTCCCCACGAGTCCCGCATGATAAGACGTGCCGCATGCAATGATGACAATCCGTTTGACTGTCTCAAGGGTTGACTCCGATACTCCTATTTCTTCCAGGAAAATTTTTCCAGTATCCAGAGAAAGTCTTCCAGAAAGAGTTTCGCGGATAACCTGGGGCTGTTCGAAAATTTCTTTAAGCATAAAATGCTTGTAACCCTGTTTTTCAACCATAAGTGGTGACCAGGAGATGTGTTCAGCATTCTTTTCTAAGGAATTTCCTTCAAAATCGGAAAAACGGACAGAATTTGGCTCTACGATGGCCATCTCACCATCTTCCAGGAAAATGATCTTTTGAGTGTGGATGAGAAGAGGATTGAGGTCCGAAGATATAAAGTTCTCTCCCTCACCAAGACCGATGACTGTGGGTGGCCCAACCTTGGCCGTGACGATTTTATCCTTTTCTTTTTTGCACACGACGGATATAGCAAAATTGCCCTCGAGTTCTTTGACCGCTTTTTGTACAGCTTCTTCCAGGGAAGTGTTAAAATATTTTTCTATGAGATGGGCAATGACCTCTGTATCGGTCTCCGTGACAAATTTGTGACCTTCATCTCTGAGTGATTTTTTTATCTCTAGATAGTTCTCGATAATTCCATTGTGAACAACAACAATCGAATGGGTGCAGTCCCAATGAGGATGGGCATTTTCCTCTGATGGTCGGCCGTGTGTCGCCCAACGGGTATGCCCTATGCCGTATGTCCCAATGATTTTTTCCTTTTTGAGACTCCCCTCGAGTATCTTTATTTTTCCCTCAACCCTCCGGATTTGAACATCATCGTCATTAAGAACAGCAATCCCGGCAGAATCGTAACCTCTGTATTCGAGTTTTTTTAGGCCTTCAATAAGAATGGGAACAATATCTTGCTTCCCGACATATCCGATGATTCCACACATTGTTATTTTTTTCTTTTTCTAACCCAACCCTTCCTTTCAATCTGTTTGCTCCTCTCTACAGCCAGGGATTCTGGTGAGACATTTTTGGTGACCGTAGAGCCCGCGCCCACATAGGCTTTTTTCCCCACTTTGACAGGAGCAACAAGTTCCACTCCAGAACCTATAAATGCTCCCTCCTCGATAACTGTCTTACTCTTTTTTTCTCCGTCATAATTACAGAAGATGGTTCCTGCTCCAATATTGACGTCTTGGGCAATCTCAGAATCCCCAAGATAGGAGAGATGACCAGCTTTAGAACCTCTTCCAAAAACTGTATTTTTCATCTCTACGAAATTTCCAACCTTTGCGCCTTGTTTAACGATTGAATTTGGGCGTAAATGTGTGAATGGTCCGATTTGCACGTCTTTTTCCAGTCTGCTTTTCTCGATCACTGTGGACGTCAGCACTTTCGTACGGTCGCCAATTTTGGAATCAATGATGTGCGAAAACGGATAAATTTTACAGCCACTGCCGATGACCGTTTTTCCTTCCAGTATAACGGATGAATAGAGAATAGTGTCTCTCCCAATCCTCACATCAAAATCGATCCAGGTTGTCTTGGGGTCATACACTGTAACGCCGTTGGCTGAAAGGGACTCAATTTTTCTCTTTCTCAGGACATCCACCGCCAGAGCCAATTCGTAGCGGTCATTGACACCCACAACTTCTTCTCTAAAATCGGTCTTGAATTTCCCTACTTTCATGCCTTCAGAGGACATGATCTCTACAATGTCAGTAAGGTAATATTCTCCTTTTTTATTTTTGTTCGATATTTTAGGCAGAGTTTGGTAGAGATCCTTGATATTAAAAAGATAGATGCCGACATTGACTTCTTTATTTTTTCTTTGCGCGGGTGTCGCGTCCTTTTCCTCGATGACAAAAAAACCGTTCTTTTCGGTTCTAAATACTCGACCGAATCCAAATGGATTTTCGGGTTCTGCCGTCATAAAAGTTAAAGAGTTCTTCATTTTTTGATGAAATTTCAAAAACGGCCTCAATGTGTCTGTCTGAATGAGAGGAAGGTCTCCATTCATTACAAGAAGATCTTTGTTCCCCTCTTTTTGAAGTGCAGATTTGGCCGAAAGGACGGCATGTGCTGTTCCTTTCTGCTCCTTCTGCACAATGCAGTGAATGTGATCTCCTGATGTTTCGGCTTCTACAGCGTCCTTTTGGTACCCGACAACGATGTGAATTTTTTCCGGTTTAAGCCGGGAAACGGAATCCAAAACAATCCGGAGCATGGATTTCCCCATAAGAGTATGGAGAACTTTTATTTTCTCTGATTTAAATCTGGTCCCTTTCCCCGCAGCTAAAATTAAAACGTGAAGACGTTTGTTCATTCCAATTCTGTGACGAGTTTAAATTTTTCGTCCTCTTTGAGAGAACTAAATTCTTCTTCATTCTGAGCTAAAATGGCAAAATAACTGTCCAGGGCAACTGCGCGCTCCAAATGCTCTAAACATTTCTCTGGCTGGTCCATATTTAAATACACGGAAGATAAAAGATAAAACACCTTCCCTTCTTTTGGTTCTAGAGATGAAGCCTTAGCCAGCATTGTTATAGCCTCATCATATTCTCCGTCGTTGGCTTTGAGGATTCCATTCTGGTAATAATCATCAAAAGATTTTAAAGTCCCTTTATCTTTTTTCCTGCGCCCATCAATGATTTTAAGATACATCTTGGCACGGTCGACAAGTTCATTTTCAGAATTATGCTTTTCTAGAAAAACGCCAAGTAAACTAGACGCTTTTTCATAATCTCCCTTATGAAAAACCTTCATAGCCTGTTCAAATGCAGTCAAAGCTTTCTGGTACAGGTCTTTTCTCGCTTTCTCTTTTTCACTTGGCACAGTTTATCTCCCTTATATTGAAATTTATGTTAACCCCTTTTATATCAGAATCATACAGAGATTACAAGAATAAGCACCAATTTGGATACAAATACGGCCTAAATTGATCAGGATTATTCACGAACCGAGGTTTATGGGCGGATTGATATCATTGAAGAGAAGTAACAGGTCTGAAGTTATTATGAATAATTCAGAGACCAGTACTCAGGATGATCCAGAAGAAAAAGAACCAGCTTATGATGAAGAGAATGACCGGCCTTGTATGCCCTAAAATGTCCGGTTATGGAACTACCAAGGAGGGAAAGATCCCCTAAAAAATCCAATACTTTGTGCCGGACAAACTCATCTGGAAAACGAAGGGGACCATTTATGACCTTTTGCTCATCAAGAACGATGGCATTCTCCAAGGATCCTCCCAGTGCGAGTCCCAAGGACCTCATCGCAGGCACATCCTTAAGAAATCCAAAAGTGCGGGCAGGAGAGATTTCTTTGATAAACACATCTGTATTGATAGACAGATCGATCTCCTGCCTCCTCAGAACTGGATGATCGTACTCGATAACATATGTGATATGAAAATCGACAGCGGGTTCCACAACAATAGATGCTCCTTCTGCTTGGACGCTAAACGGCTTAAGGACCGTGATGTTCTTCTTTTTTTCAAAGAGCTCCCGATTTCCACCATCCTGCACTAGCCGAACAAAAGGTTCTGCACTCCCGTCCAATATCGGAATTTCATTTCCATCAAGCTCTACCTTTAAACTGTCAATGCCAAACACAAATAAAACAGCCAGCAAGTGCTCAATGGTCTGGATTGAGTGGATTTTATCCTTCACTGCGGTAGAAAATTTTGCCTCAATTGTTCTTGGGTCTATTTTTATCGCTAAATCTTCGAGATCTGTCCGGATAAATTCAATATATCCTTTTTCAGACGGCCGGAGAGTTAGATTTATTTTTTCCCCGGAATGGACTCCCACACCAGTGATTTCTTTTACTTTTTTTAATGTTCTTTTTCTCATCAAACCTGGATAATTTAGCTAGTGATGATTGATGAGACTTGCCAGGTATGCGGCTCCAAAACCATTATCTATGTTGACTACCCCGACTCCTCCCGGACAAGAATTAAGCATGGCTAAAAGCGCTGCCATTCCCTTAAAACTGGCACCATAGCCAACACTTGTTGGCACGGCAATGATGGGAATATTAGTGAATCCTGCAATAACACTGGGAAGCGCACCTTCCATTCCCGCCACAGTGATAATCACCTTGGCCATCTTCAATTTATCCATTTCACCAAATAAGCGGTGAATGCCGGCGACACCCACATCATAGAGCTTCTCCGTTGTATTGCCCAAGATTTCACAGGTCACATAAGCCTCTTCAGCAATTGGGATATCTGAGGTGCCGGCTGTTACGATAACGATTTTCCCACGGCCGCTGGGGGTCTCTTTTTGCTTAAAAAACGCGGCTTTGGCTAATTCATTGTAGGTAAGCTGAGGGAGATTCTTTTTTAAACCCATATAAGCGGATTCTTCTATTTTGGTGATGAGCAGATTGCTTCCTTTATCGAGAATGGCGTGGGCTATTTTTTTGATCTGGTCCTCGGTCTTCCCAAGGCCATATATGATTTCAGGAAATCCTTTTCTCAACTCTCGATGGTGGTCCACTTTGGCAAATCCAAGATCCTGATAGGGGAAGTCCTTTAATTTTTTTACGCCATCGTCGACGGTTATTTGGCCCTTCTGGACTTGATCTAATATGCTTTTAAGCTGAGATTTCATAGGGTCGCATTTTAGCACATTTTGAAAATTTTGGATAGGTGGGGGACAGTAGCCTGAATTCTGTGTTTTTAAAAGAATTCTGCCATCTTTATGAATTCTATAAAAATTACAGAATTCAGGTATCTGTTTGCAGGAAATTATAGATAAATCAAGAGTTTACTTGACAATTAGAAGCCTCCCTCCTATATTTTATTAGTTGTATTTTTCTATTCTTTTATCTAAATCATGGAAATCATCGATCAAATCAAGCAGGCAGCGAATATTCTCGAAATCGCCTCTCAGTACACAAATATAATCAAGCGAGGAAAGAGCCATATCGGCCTCTGCCCTTTTCATTCTGAAAAAACTCCATCTTTTACTCTTGATATCGAACGCCAGCTCTATCACTGTTTTGGATGTGGAGCCGGTGGAGACATTTTTACATTGGTCATGGAAAAAGAAAATCTCAGTTTTCCAGAAAGTCTTCGTCATCTAGCCGATAAATACAACATTAGAATTCCAGAACAAAAAAGATTATCACCTCAATTCAGACAATTAAAAGAGGATATCGACAGAATTAACGAGTTGACCCTGGGATTTTTCAAGAAGAATCTTTTTAATACTCAGGAAGGACAAAAGGCTCTGGAATACCTTCACAAGA
Source organism: uncultured Eubacteriales bacterium (assembly GCA_964633715.1). GTDB lineage: Bacteria > Acidobacteriota > Aminicenantia > Aminicenantales > Aminicenantaceae > JAUWVG01. Next base: position 40,819 of record CAZWHQ010000009.1, on the reverse strand, counting down.
GAAAAATCTCTGATGAAGTCATCCAAAAATTAAAAATTGGTTATGCACTCAATTCCTGGGACTCTTTGATTAACTATTTCAGTGAGAAGAAGGTTTCTCCCTCTCTCCTCGAAAAGGCCGGACTTGCACTCCGCCGCCAGAATAAAGAAGGTTTCTACGACCGATTCCGGGGACGCGTTATTTTCCCTATTTTTACAGACACAGGAACGGTGGTAGCCTTTGGGGGGAGAACCCTATTTGATGCCGAACCGAAATATCTCAATTCGCCCGATACACCAAAGTACACCAAGGGAAAACTGCTGTACGGCTTCAACTTCAGTAAAGAAGATATCCGAAATAAGGGTGAGATCATTCTTGTCGAAGGATATACAGATTATGTATCCCTCTATCAGTCAGGAATAACGAACTGCGTAGCTTCTCTTGGCACAAGTCTGACATCTGATCAAGTGAGTATAGCCAAACGATTCGATCTCACGATTTTTGCATGTTTTGATGGAGATGTAGCCGGACGAAAGGCCGCGCTGCGCGCCATATCACTCTGTTTCGAAAAAGGCATCCAAATCAAGATCATGATACTCCCTAAGGGATCGGATCCGGACAGTTTCATTCAAAAGCATGGCACAAGTGAATTCGAATCCCTCAAAGAAAAAAGCCGGCCAGCGCTCAAGTATCTGGTTGATTTCAACACATTTAAGAAGGACATGAAATCACCGGAAGTGCACGCGCAGGTGATAAGGACAATCTACAGTGAGATTGAAAAAATAACCGATCCAATTTTAAAAAGTCATTACATAAAGGATCTCAGTGAACTCCTTTTTATCGATGAAAAAATAATCAGATCCATCGTCAAGCAAAAAACTGAAAAAGTTTTTCAGCATAAGTTGAGCAATTTTCTTCCTGCAGAAAAAAGGCTTCTTCAGATTATATTCGAAGACAGTCAAATTGCCGCAAAAGTGTTTGATATGACAAAGAGCGAGGATTTCCGTGGTCTAAAGAGTGAAGAGATATTCTCGGTTTTAAGGGATGTCATTAAAATTAAAAAGCCTGTAAATTTTCCCGCGCTTATGGAAAAACTCACGCCATCTCTCTTCAGTTCACTCTCAGAAATTCTTGTTGAAACCGGACAGGATCCTTCGATTGAAGAGGCGATAGACTGTGTAGAAGCCTTAAAAAAACATTCTTTAAAGAGAAAATGGGAAGAACTCAATACTCAAATCGCCATGATGGAAAAAAAGGGAGAGACAGAATCATTGGCATCAATTTTAAAGATAAGGCAGGAAATTACAGAAGAATTGTCGACAATTTCGCAACGAAACTAATTCATTTCTGTTAAAATAGAGGAAGAGTCAGGAGTAAACATTGACAAGCGATAAAAAGACTGAAAAAGACGATATTCATCAGCTCATCGCAAAGGGAAGAAAACAGGGCTATCTTCTCTTTGATGAAGTGGACAAAGCTTTTAACGATAAAAGCGAGGAACGCAAACAATTTGATGCTTTTCTTCTCACCCTCGGGAAGTACGGCATTAAGATTATGGATAAGCAAAGAAAGAATCAGCCCAAAAGAAGAAAGAGCGATATCGTTTCTTTGGAGGGTTTGGAACGGACAACCGATCCTGTAAAGCTTTACCTAAGAGAAATGGGAAGTATCTCCCTTCTTACAAGGGAAGGGGAAATTGCAATTGCCCGTGAAATTGAAAGGGGAGAAAAAAGTATCATCAAATCCCTCTCGAAAACCCAGCTTGTCTTGAATAAAGTCTTGGCCATTGAAGACGAAATGGATGAAGATGAAGAAATCATCCTGAGGATGTTTGAAACAAGTGACGATGATATTGTTGAAGGGAAGCTTGACGAGAAGAAAAAAGCCATCCTCGAACAAATCCAACAGATTCGAAATTTGGGAATACAACTGAAAAAAGTCCCTAAATTAAAAAGGAATGAAAGAAGCCGTGGTCGTATCATAGTCAAGATGAGCAGCATTATCCGTGACCTCAATATCCGTCCTGCCTACAGAGAAAAAATTATCATTGAACTCAGAGAAAGGCTCCAAGAAATCAATGCACTGGAAGAACGCAAGGAAGAACTGCTTATCCAGCTTGAGCAAAGCACAAAAAAACAAAAGAAAAAAGAATCGGAGCAAATAATCAAAGAAACTAAGTCAGCGTTGAGAGCCCACAAACGTGAACTCGGACTTGACTCTCAGGGCCTCCGAAAAATCCTAAGGTCTATTACAACAGCAAAGAAAATAAGTGAGCAGGCAAAAAAAGAACTGGTCGCAGCCAATCTCCGCCTCGTGGTTTCTATAGCCAAAAAATACAGCAACAGAGGACTCCAGTTTCTTGATCTCATTCAAGAGGGAAATATGGGACTTATGAAGGCTGTGGATAAGTTTGAATATCGAAGAGGCTATAAATTTTCCACCTATGCCACATGGTGGATCCGTCAAGCCATAACCCGCGCAATCGCTGACCAAGCCAGAACCATTCGGATCCCTGTTCATATGATCGAAACAATCAATAAACTCATAAGAGTCTCAAGGAGTCTTGTCCAAGAGATCGGAAGAGAACCGACTAGCGAAGAAATATCCAGAAAAATGGATTTACCTATTAATAAAGTCCGGAAAATCATAAAAATCGCCCAAGAACCTATCTCTCTCGAAACCCCAATTGGAGAAGAAGAGGACAGTCACCTTGGTGACTTTATTGAGGACAAAGTCCTCCCCTCTCCTCCAGAAACGGTTATACACATCAACTTACGTGAGCAGATTGACGGGGCCCTAAAAACACTCACAGAACGTGAAGCCAAGGTCTTGAAGATGAGATTTGGATTGGGAGATGGAAACGAACATACCCTGGAAGAAGTTGGACAGCAATTTAAAGTCACTCGAGAAAGAATCCGACAGATCGAAGCAAAAGCCCTGAGAAAACTCAAACATCCAAGCCGAAGCCGCAAACTCAAATCCTTCACCAACGACCAATAAGAAATTGGGCCTGGCTTAGCTTTCATTGACTTGAATTTTCAGATTTGATATAAGTGTCAGGAGGGCCTATAGCTCAGCGGTAGAGCCCCCGGCTCATAACCGGTTGGTCCCAGGTTCGAATCCTGGTAGGCCCATTTAGCATTGAGGAAAAGATGTGGATATCGAATTTAATAACCTGATAAATCTCCAAAAAATAGATGAAAAATTAATAGAAGTCTCTCATTTTTTAAACGCAGTCCCCTCCAAACTTAAAAGCATCGACAAACAAATAGAAGCCAGTTTTCAAATCGTCACTAATGCCGAGGACAAGCTGGCAGAAAATCAGAAAAGAAGACGAAATGTAGAATCCGAAGTCCAGGATTCCAAAGCTCTCATATCAAAATATAAAAGACAGCTTACTGATGTTAGAACCAACAAAGAATACACTTCACTTCTTCATGAGATAGCAGAAACGGAAAAAACAGGAGACAGTCTTGAGGAAGAAATTATTAGTGAGATGCTGAAAGCCGATGACATCGAAGAAGAAATCAAATCAGCAACGCGAAAAGCAGAAGAGGCTAAGGCAAAACTTACAAAAGAAAAAGAAATTTTGCTCAAAAAAAAGTCCGAACAAGAAGAACTCAAAACAAATTTATTAAAGGAAAAAGAGGCCCTTATTCCCAATATCCCTTCAGACCAGATCACTCTTTATAATAAAATTTCAGCCAAGTGTAGTGGGATCGCATTGTCACCGGTCACAGGAGAGTTTTGTTCGAAGTGCCACATGAGAGTTCGACCCCAGGTCCTCAACGAACTAAAAGCTGAAAACAGTATTATCCTCTGTGAAAACTGCGGAAGGATCCTTCACTGCTAACTTCAACTCAAATCGATACCACGTATCAATCTTCAGTGTACATATCATCTATGATATTCTTATGTTTATCTCCAACTATATTTCTTTTGACCTTCAGAGACGGAGTTAATTCATTCTTTTCTATCTCAAAATCTCTTTCGAGGAGCCTGATTTTTTTCACTTTTTCGTAGGAGGAAAAATGAGCTGTCATTTTGTCGATTTCATTCTCGATAAAACTGGTGATTTTTTCATTTTTAATCAGGTCGTTCAATCCAGAAAAGGAAATGTTATTGGACTTGGCGTAACCTTCCAGCTTTTCAAAATCCGGAATGATAAGAGCAGAAATAAATTTTCGCCTATCTCCTATCACCACAGCATTGGAAATATAGGGATTTGTTTTCAATAAATTTTCTATGGGTTGAGGAGCGACATTCTTTCCGCCAGAAGTGACAATAATATCTTTTTTTCTGTCAGTGATAACCAGAAATCCATCCTCATCGATATGGCCAATATCTCCTGTATAAAACCAACCATCCTTTATCGCTTCTTGGGTTTCCACATCCATACGGTAGTATCCCTTCATGATATGAGGTCCTTTGGATAAAATTTCGCCATCCTCTTCAATCTTCACGTCGACTCCAGGGATAGGTTTTCCGACTGTGCCAAACTTCAGATTTTCAAAAGTATTAACAGCAATAACAGGAGACGTTTCTGTCAAGCCATACCCCTCCAACACCACCAATCCAAGCGCATAAAAGAAATCAGCGATATCTTTAGAAAGCGGAGCTCCTCCAGAAACAAAAAAACGGACTCTTCCACCTGTTTTTTCAATCACTTTGGAAAAAACGAGTTTTTCTGCAATCGCTCTTTTACGCTGGAGGAACTTAGGAATCGCTTGTTTTTCAAGAGTTCGTCTTCCATATTCTTTTCCAACTTTTATAGCCCAGAAGAATATCTTTCGTTTTAAAGAAGAACTGGCCAGCACGTTATCGATGACTTTTGCATAGATCTTCTCAAAAACACGCGGCACGCTGACCATGATATGAGGTTTGACCTCGGGCAGGTTATCTCCGACAGTATCAATGCTCTCTGCATAGGCAATGGAACACCCTCGGTAGAGATAGGTGAAGGTGACCATCCTCTCAAAAATATGAGATAAGGGGAGAAATGAAAGCACTGTATCCTTCTCTGAAAATTCTATGACAGTCGAAACAGATTTAATGTTGCTGACAAAATTCTGATGCGCCAGCATAACTCCCTTAGGAATTCCCGTTGTCCCTGAAGTATAAATAATCGAGGCCACATCATCCGGTTTTACCGCATTAGCCAGCCGCCCAAATAGGCCTGAATCCTGTTTACCTATGGCCTCTCCCCTGCGCATCACTTCATCTTTGGTTAAAACACCATCAGGAGCTTCTGAAGAGAAAGTGATATAGTGCTGGACATTGGGAAGAGAGTCTTTGATGATCTTGAGTTTGTTCCACTGTTCATCATCGGAAAAACAGACGATTTTTGCATCGGAGTTATTGATAATGTACTTAATTTGATCAGGCACAAGTGTTGTGTAGATTGGAACTGTAATTCCTCCCAAACACAAATTTGAAAAATCAGTCATGACCCAATCAGGTCGATTTTCAGAGAGGATGATGAGTTTGTCTCCGGATTCTAAATCCAGATCCCTTAGGCCCAGACAAAAGTTTTTGACTCTTTTCGCCACATCATCTGTAGAAATGGGGACATAACGTCCCGCTTCCTTATAGAGCATCAAGTCATCTTTAGGGAAAGATTTTATGGTGTTGATAAATAGCTGACCAAGTGTCTCAACCATGGGATCCTCCTTCAAATAGAGTGGCCTCATTTTAAAAAAGACAAGAACAGAAAGTCAAGCACTTCAGAAAAATCCCGATAGGAACAGATGAGGACTTGCTTAAATGGCTCCACCATGAGTCGAAGTCGAAGGTATGAAAGAATCGCTTATTTTATAAATGATTCGGATCAGCTGATTTTGACCATCGCTAGGGAAACAACGTGATCTCCCTTCTCCAAATTGATGATCTTGACTCCTTGAGTGGCTCTACCTAAGGGTCGGACTTTTTCCGTCTTGATTCTTATAATTTTCCCCGCCTGGGTTATCAACAGAATTTCTTGATCGACAATAGAGATCATTCCAATGGCATTCCCGATTCTCTTATTGAATTTAAGATTAACAACCCCTTTTCCTCCCCTTCTGTGTTTGGGATAGAGACCGACCTTGGTCTTTTTTCCAAAGCCCATACTGCTGGCCGTAAATACAAACTCTTCTTCATCTCCAACAATAACCATTCCGATAATTTTATCTTTTGGAGCCAAATTGATCCCTCTAACTCCAGCAGCCGTACGGCCCATAGGTCGAACATCTTTTTCATTGAACCTGATGGCTTTCCCGAGTTTTGTGCCGATAAGGATATCTTTTTTTCCATCTGTCAATTTTGCTTCGATGAGTTCTGTTTTTTTGCCCAGGGAGATGGCAATAATCCCACCTTTCCGGATATTTTTAAAATCGCTCAATTTTGACTTTTTAATCCGTCCGTCCGAGCACAGCATGACAATATAGCGGTCATCAGAAAATTCTTTCACGGCCACAACAGCGCTGACTTTTTCATCCGGTCCCAGTTCGAGAAGATTTTTTATAGATTTCCCCCTGCTGGCAACTCCCACATCAGGAACGTAGAGAGCTTTAAGCCAGTACAGATGCCCCTTGTTTGTTAGGAACAACATATAGCTGTGTGTGGAACAGATAAAGAGGTCCTGGACAATATCTTCAGCCTTCATGCTGATTCCTCTTCTCCCTTTCCCACCACGACTTTGAAATTTATAATAACTCAGTGATGTCCGTTTGATATATCCGGAAGATGTATAAGTCACAGCGACATCTTCCTCTTTAATCAAATCTTCCAATTCCAGCTCATTGATATCATCCTTGACAAGTTCTGATCTTCTTTTATCTTGGTAGTTAGCTTTAACTTGATTGAGCTCATCGACAATGATATCGAGGATCATTTTATCGCTGCCCAAAATCTTCTTCAGTTTTCTGATACGTTTTTGTAAATCTGCATATTCTTTTTGAATCTTTTCTCTTTCTAAGCCTGTCAGTTTCTGCAATTGCATATCTAAAATGGCCTGGGCTTGAATTTGTGTTAAATGGAATTTTAAAATCAAACCTTTTCTTGCCTCTTCGACCGTCCGGGAACCCCTTATCAATTTTATAACCTTATCAAGATTATCCAGTGCAATAGTGAGACCCTCTAAAATATGGGCTCTTTGCTCAGCCTTCTTCAGCTCGAATCTCGTCCGGCGTCTCACAACGTCCTGACGATGAGACACAAAATAGCGCATGGCATCCAAAAGACTTAGAACTTTTGGCTGTTTGTCAACTATAGCCAGCATAATAATCCCAAAAGATGTCTGAAGCTGAGTGTGTTTATAAAGGTTATTGAGGACAACCTCAGGGTGTTCTCCTCTTTTGATCTCAATAACAGCCCGCATTCCTTCACGATCGGACTCATCACGGATATCGGCAATCCCTTCGAGTTTTTTACTGTTGACTAGATTGGCAATATTTTCAAGGAGTCTCGATTTATTCACCTGGTAGGGAATCTCCGTGATGACAATCCGATCCCTTTCATTTTTCCGACCTCTTTCAATCATTGCACGGGCTCTTAATTTAATCGTTCCCCTGCCTGTCTTGTATGCGCTTTTTATTCCTTCTCGACCAAAAATATACGCCCCTGTTGGAAAATCTGGTCCAGGAACAAATTGCATGATTTTTTCAACTGTGGCATCCGGATTTTTGATAAGATGAATGGTCCCATCGATGACCTCTCCGAGGTTATGAGGAGGAATATTGGTCGCCATTCCCACAGCAATTCCCGATCCCCCATTGACAAGCAAATTTGGGAACTTGGCCGGAAAAACTTCCGGCATTTGGAGGCTTTCGTCATAATTAGGAATAAAATTAACCGTGTCTTTTTCCAGATCGGCCAGAAGTTCTTGCGTCAGCTTTTTCATTCTGACTTCGGTATAACGCATGGCCGCTGGAGGATCCCCGTCGACGGATCCAAAATTACCTTGACCATCGACCAATGGAAAACGGAGGCTGAACTCTTGAGCCATGCGAACAATAGTGTCATAGACAGCCGTGTCCCCATGGGGATGATATTTTCCAATAACATCCCCAACGATTCGGGCTGATTTTTTGTACGGCCGATTCCAAGTGTTGCCCGCTTCATGCATAGCAAAAAGTGTTCGGCGATGAACGGGTTTTAATCCGTCTTTAATATCAGGGATGGCACGTCCGATGATCACACTCATGGCGTAATCCAGGTAAGCACCCTTCATTTCTTCTTCAAGGCTGACCACAGATGTCTTTATACTCATCTATCTTCCTTCAAACATCTAAATTCTGGGTATCTAGAGCATTGTCTTCAATAAATTTTCTTCTCGGTTCAACATCATCACCCATGAGAACCGTAAAGACTTTATCGGCCTCTACCGCATCTTGGATGGAGACTTGGAGTAGATACCGTTCTTCGGGATCCATAGTTGTTTCCCAGAGCTGTTGAGGCGCCATTTCTCCCAGTCCTTTGTATCTTTGGATAGAAATCCCTTTCTTTCCTTTTTGAAAAAGATAGTCGAGAAGTTTGGCCTCATTGCCTATTTTTACGGCATCACCATTGCTGAGGACAGTGTAAGGAGGATCGAGTCCGATTAGATCGAGGTGGATTTTATAAAGATTCCGGTACTCAACTGACTTAACCAAATCAATATTGATTTTGCAGGTTATTCGCATTCCGTTAATCTGATAATCAACGACCAGTTCATAAAGTCCATGTTCCTCATCTTCATTCAGAGTGGAGATGATCCCTCTTTCTGAGAGAAGGCTCTGGATGTTCTCCATCTTTTTCTTGTCTCTCAGGAATTCGATATCACTCACATCGTTATTGAGCAGGATGTCAATAAGAAAAAACGGGAAATTCTTTCTCTCGAGAATTTGGATATAATTCTTTTTGGCTATAATTCTCTGGAAAAATTTTCTGAACTGTTCCCCTTTTAAAGGTTCCTTTTTTCCCTTAATCTTAACTTGAAATTCTTCCGAGATTTTTTTATTGATGTATTTTTCATAAGAACGTTCATCCCTGATATACTGGAATGATCTCCCTCTGCTGATCTTATAAAGAGGTGGTTGGGCAATATAGAGGTGGCCACCCTCAATCAATTTTGGCATCTGGCGGTAAAAAAACGTCATGAGGAGCGTCCGGATATGAGAGCCATCCACATCTGCATCCGTCATGAGGATAATCCTATGGTAGCGCAGCTTTTCCAGATTAAAATCCGCCTGTTCGACTCCTGATCCCAAGGCGGAGATAATGATCCCTATCTCTTCGCTTTTAAGAACCCTATCAAACCGGGCTTTTTCCACATTGAGAATTTTTCCCTTAAGGGGCAGAATGGCTTGAAACCTCCGGTCACGGGCTTGCTTAGCTGATCCTCCTGCTGAGTCCCCTTCGACGAGGTAAATTTCACATTCAGCCGGATCTTTTTCCTGGCAGTCAGCCAACTTCCCGGGTAGCGATGTCGATTCCAGAACAGTTTTCCTCCTGGCTAGCTCTCGAGCTTTGCGCGCCGCTTCTCTGGCTCGAGCCGCATCAATAATTTTTGTCACAATCTTTTTGGCAACAGCTGGATTTTCTTCGAAATAAATGGCCAACTGTTCATTCACTATGGATTCAACAATTCCTCTGACCTCGCTGTTTCCCAGCTTTGTCTTGGTCTGTCCCTCGAATTGGGGATTTTTAAGCTTAAGACTCAGGACTGCACACAATCCTTCCCTTGTGTCATCACCACTTGGATTTTGTTTCAAATCTTTGGCCAAATTATTCGCGTTCGCGTAGGTGTTGATTGTTCGGGTCAGGGCTGTCTTAAATCCACTTAAATGCATCCCCCCTTCTGAGGTATTGATATTATTGACAAATGAAAAAATTGTTTCTGAATAAGTGGTGTTGTACTGAAGGGCCATTTCAACAACCATATCATTCTTTTTGCTCTCGAAATATATGGGTTTGGGATTGATCGGTGTTTTATTCTGGTTCAAATATTGAACAAACTCACTGATGCCTCCCTTGTAATGAAATTCACGGGATTTATCCACCCGTTCATCAGAAATAGTGATCTTCAATCCACGGTTGAGAAAGGACAACTCTCTCAGTCTTTGGCTCAGGATCTCAAAGCTGTATTCTGTATCTTTAAAAACTTCACTATCAGGTTTGAATGTGATTTTTGTACCGGTTTTTCTTGTCGTTCCGATCTTCTTCAATTTTGAGACAGGTTTCCCTCTTTCATAACTCTGCGTATAAACACCCCCATCCCTTTTGATCTCCAAATCGAGGCTTTCAGAGAGAGCATTAACGACAGAAACGCCCACACCGTGCAATCCTCCAGAAACCTGGTAGGACTTGGCATCGAATTTACCTCCTGCATGAAGAGTTGTCATAACCACTTCAGCAGCCGTTTTTTTCTCTTTTTTATGCATCTCTACAGGAATGCCACGACCATTATCAATCACGGTTATGCTGCAGTCGACATGGATAAATACCTCAACCTGTGTGCAAAAACCGGCCATCGCTTCATCGATGCTGTTATCCACCACTTCATAAACCAAGTGGTGCAAACCTTGTGATCCGGTACTCCCGATATACATTGCCGGACGCTTCCGGACAGCTTCCAATCCTTTGAGTACTTTTATACTTTCAGCCGTATATTTTTTGTTAGTCATTTTCTCACAGTTAGTAAAAAAAGAAGGATTATAAAAGGGAAATATTCTTTTAATCCAGTAGGCATTTTTTCTGTAAATTATTATACATTTTATGGGGAAAAGAGTAAAGAAAAAAGCCTATTTTTGTAAAGTTTTTTTCCATGGAATCCTCTATTTTTTCTTGCTTTTGTAAATCGAAAAATCGTTGAATTTCTTCATCCCTCAATAACTTTAAGAAAAGTCCGCAAAACATTATATTTTGAAATGAAAGTCTCCTTTGAATATAATAAAAACTCACACAAGTGAGACGATATTATGCCGACAAATGTACCGCCTCAATACTTTGAAACAGAAAAAAAACTTAAAACGGCTAAAACTCCTTTAGAAAAAAGAGCTGTTCTGGAAGAACTTCTCTCCATCGTTCCCAAACACAAAGGGACAGAGAAACTGCAGGCTCTTCTCAAAACAAAAATTGCAAAACTTAAGCAGCAGTCAGATAAAAAACACGCTGTGTCCAGACACGGTCCCACGTTTTATATTGAAAAAGCAGGAGCTGGCCAGATTATCTTGATAGGATTACCCAATTCGGGAAAATCTTGTCTCATCAATTCCTTAACAAACGCCTCTCCAGAGGTGGCAGACTATCCGTTTACGACACATGCCCCATCTCCAGCCATGATGAATTATGAAAACATTCAAATCCAACTTATCGATACACCACCAATAACAGCAGATCACATGGAGACCTGGCTTGCAGAAATGGTCAAAGTTGCAGATGCCGTCCTGCTCATCCTTGATTTATCGAGTGAAAGTCTTCTGGAAGATTATCAAATTCTTGTTCATAAACTCCGTGAAAAAAAAATCCTCGTTTCCTCTGTTCCTCACAGCACAGACTCTTCAGAGAATGTTTTTAGAAAAAAAACGCTTATCGTTGGAAATAGATTCGACTTGCCGGCCGCAGAAGAAAATTTTCAAATTTTTAAAGACATCTATTTTGATTCAGATATAATTTCCGTTTCTGCAAGCAAAAAAATTGATCTCGAAGTTTTGAAAGAAAAACTCTATTCAGTTCTTGATATTCTCCGTGTTTACAGTAAAATTCCTGGCAAAAAGGCAGATAAAAATGAGCCATTCGTCTTTACTAAGGGGAGCACACTCATGGACATGGCCAAATCTATTCATAAGGACTTTGCGAAGCAACTGAAATTTGCGCGGATATGGAATGCGGATAAATATCAAGGGCAGAAGGTCAATAAGCATTATGTGCTGCAAGATGAGGACATTCTTGAACTGCACATCTAATATCTGATCAATTCCATTTCCACAGGACTCCAACATAATTCACGGAAATGAGAATGTTCACATCTCAACTTAAACCTTTCATCTCAACGGATTAATCGCTATAATGATTTTTTCTTATCGGGGCGTAGCGCAGCCTGGTAGCGCACAGCGTTCGGGACGCTGGGGTCATGGGTTCGAATCCCATCGCCCCGATATCAAACCATTCTTGACATGTTTTTTATCCTGAATTATATTTTCCACCTAAAATCGACAGCAAAAATTAAGGCAAAATGGAGGTTTTATGGCCAAAAAGAAAAAATCCGGACAAGGTGATCAAAGGAATGTTCAAGAGTCAAGCGATATGCCTGTGGGTATCTTCCCTACAATCCGCGGCAAGCATGCTTCAGTCGAGGAATATGTCCAAGCGGCAGAAGAGGCTTTAGAACAAAAAAAGAAAGTCCTTTCCCAGATTAAAAAATTCAAATTTGACACGATAGCTGTAAACGGCATCTATACTGTGGAAGAGGCTATAAACTACAACCAGGGAGCATTGATCGAACCCCTTTATCTGGGAGCCGCGCAGGCTTACCAGGATAGCCATGAATGGGAAGGGGCTTTTCGCTACAAAGTCCCCTCTTGGTGCTATGGACGTTATGCCAATCCTACCGTCTGGTATTTGGAACAGGTTCTCTCCTTACTCGAAGCCTACCAGACCGGCCGCGAGGCCTCGTGTCTTGTGACGGCTTCCGGAATGTCCGCTATCAAGTTGGCCACTGACGCTTTTCTTGCCAAACAAAAAAAAGGGCCTGAAGAAATTAATTTTGTTTCTTCCCTTCAACTCTACGGAGGCACTTTCCAACAATTCACGGTCAGGCAGAAACAGGACAGGGGAATAGACGTACGTTTTGTTGTCAATCAGACGGACTTGGATGAGTGGAAGGAAAAAATCGATGACAACACGCGCTTTCTCTATACCGAAGCCCCAAGCAATCCCCAGTTGGCTTTCTGCGACATCGAAGCCGTTGTAAATTTGGCTCATTCATGGGAAATCCCTTTTATTATTGATGCGACATGTGCAACCCCGGCTTTGATGCGCCCTATCGCCTATGACGCAGATATTGTTATCCACTCCCTGACAAAATCCATAGGCTCGAGTGGACTCGGTCTAGGAGGGGCAATCATAAGCCGCAAACCTATCGTGTCTAAACTTAAAAACGACAATCCTTTTTTTAAAGAGAGTTTTGCCGAATTCATTAAGTGGCTTTCTTTTAGGGACACTGGTCCGGCAGCAGCTCCCATGAATTCTTTTATGTTTCTGAATGACCTGCGAACCCTTCGTTCGCGGATGGACATGCTCAGTCAAAGCTGCCAAAGGGTAGCAGAATTTCTTGAGCAGCATCCACGCATCTATCAAGTCGATTACCTAGGATTGCCAAGCTCCCCTCTCTATGATCTGGGAAAAAAGTACATGAAATTAGTGGATTCGGATGATGGACAAGGCAATAAAATTAACCGCTACGGCCACCTCATGTGCTTTCGCGTAGAGGGCCCTCCTGAGAATGCCCGAAAAGTATTTGATAATCTCAAGCTCATCTTCAGAGCGGGAGACTTAGGCCGGATCAAAAGCATGGCCACACTTCCCGCACTGTCCACTCATCTCCAACCCGGAAAGGAATTCCGTGATAAGGCCGATATCCCCGCCCAGATGATAAGACTGTGTGTGGGAGCCGAAGATCCAGAGGATATTATTGCAGACCTCGAGCAAGCACTCAACTTTTTATAACCTGACTTATTCATAAAATAGGCCGCCAGCGCTTCAACAGTTTTCATGAAGACATACGCAGCTAGCTCTTATAATGCAGGGAGGAGATAAAGATGACCGATAAAAAGAAACAGTTCAAAATTCGTGCCTTCACGGCCATGATGATGCTGTTGTCCTTTGTTCTGGAAACCATATCCGGGATCGTCCTCTACATTGTGCCTCCCGGGCGGGTGGCTAACTGGACCAACTGGAAGATCTGGGGGTTGACCTAACACGGCTGGGGGGCGGTTCACACCATTCTGGGATATGTCTTTTTGATATTCGCCATCCTTCATATTTACTTCAATTGGAAACCCATCCTCAGCTATATCAACAAAAAGGTTCATAGCGGCCTGCGCATGAGAGCGGAGATGACAATATCCGTCCTGGTCACACTGCTTATCACAGGGTTGACCATCGCCAGCATCCCTCCTTTCAGTTCGATCATGGATCTGGGGGAATCTCTGAAAAATTCCTGGGAGGACAACAACAACCAGCCGTTTGTAACGCATGCCGAGCTTTTATCTCTGCAAGAATTCACGCGCCAGGTGGACATTCCTTTGGATGAAGCACTCCATATCCTGCTGGCAAAGGGTGTTGAGGTGGATGATCCTGGGGCTGAGGTGGCGGACATTGCTGAGAAAAATAACCTCTCACCTGCCCAAATCTATAAATTCCTTCGCTTCGGCCTTTCTGAGGAAGGCAAACAGAAGCTTGACAGCAAGGTTTCAAATGCAGGGGGCAGAGGTATGGGAGCGGGCGGCGGCGGATTAGGATGGAAAACCATCGAACAGATTGCTGTTGAATTGAATGTGCCGATTGAAAAAGTGATGGCCATTCTTAAAGAGGAAGGTATCGACGCGAAAAAAACGGATGTCATCCGCGACGCGGCCGAAAAGAACGACAGGAGAGCCGTTGATCTGGTGAACCTGATCAGGGAAAAGGCCGGTATTCAGGAATAGTGTTTGCCTTCCCGATTTTTTTTATCCCCTCGTCACTCTCCAATCTGCTCAGAAAGAATCGCGGGACTGCCCAAGAGGCTCAGTTCAAGCTCAGTCTTGAGCTTTTTCCATTGTGGGAGTCTGGATTCCAGCAGATTATAAAAAGAACGGCTGTGCAGCTTGTGGGTCACATGGCAAAGTTCGTGGATAATAACGTAATCAATATGCCTCTTTGATGCCTTGATCAGCTCCTGGTTCAGGAAAATCTTGTTGGTCTTGTGCATGTAGCTGCCCCATCGCTTACTCAACTTCCTGATCACCAAAGTCGGCATCTCCTTGTAGTCAAATAAAAAGAAACATGCGGAAAGGCGCTCCGAAAACACTTTGTTAGCCTTCTCCAGGTACCACTCCTCAAGAAGTTTTATAGTATGGGCTTGATCTTTAGGCGAAAACGTGGAAACTGTCAAGGTCCCGTGCTGCAGTGAAACACGCTCGCTCCCCCAATCTTTGCGGAGAAGCAGTTTATACGAACGCCCGCGATATTGAAAAGTCTCGCCGCTGACATACTGTTTCTCCCCTCCTGATTTGAACTGCTCAAAGTACCGTTGTTGTTTCAGAATCCAGCGGAATCTCCGGCGTAAAAAATCGCAGATACGATCTTCGGTGGCCTCTTGCGGCGCCTTTACAATCAATGCCCGGTTTGGGAAGACTGTGGCGGATATGGTCTTTCTGTTCTCCAGTACCAGGCTGTAATCAAAGGAGATATTCTTGTATGTAAATTTCTTCCCCATTCTCTATTCTCTATTCTGAATTCCCCATTCCCCATTCTCATCCCTAATTCATAATTCACAATCCCCTGTTCTTTACAGCCAGATTCCAGACCAGTGTGACAACGGCGTCAATCTCATCCGCCCCCAACGGTATTCCGTATTCTTTCTTCACCACATCAAAAAGATAGTCTTCTATCTCAACCCGGACCCGGCGCTCCACCTCAATATTGCGGTCCCAGTCAACGATCTTCCGCCTCTCGACAAGATCATACATCGCCTTGACCATATCACAGAGCAAATCGGGGGGTATTAAATGCGCTTTGAGCTTCGACTGCAAATTACGGAAAAAGGGATGATATCCCTTCCGTCCCTTGATAGGGGCAGGAATATCGTTGTCTTCATAGTCAGAGACCTGTCCCTGATACTCACGGGCCCGCTCCAGTAGAGCCCTGAGGTCCTCTTTCCTGGCATTCTTCAGTTCCTCAATCAGGTCTTGGATTTTCTCGCTGAACCGGCTGTAGAACTCCGGATCACGATCATAGTTTTCTTTGATAGTGCGCCGGGTTTGTGCCGCTATCGCCTCAGCTTTAGATTTATCCGATAAACCGCGCTCCGTATTCTCGATATATTCATTGAATGCGGTGGATTCTGCTATACACAGCGGTTTTGATAATTCCACCACATATTCCGCTGTCACATACTTGTCCAGAATCCGCCGGATTTGATCTTCATATTTTGAGAAATCGACCTCCTCGGCATTCTTGATTTTCTGGATCTTCTTCAGTTCTACGAATTTCTTCAAATCTCCCTGATAGCGGTGCAGTTTCCCAGAATCGAACTTCTGCGTAAAATCATAGAGCATCCGACAGGTGGAGAACTGCTTGATGAACTCGTTGACCAGTTCATAGAATCGTTCACGTGTCTCCACATTATCTTCCAGAATGCGCACATATTCTTCGGTGTCCTGCTTGTTTGAAACAGCATTAAAGATTGAATGCAGCTCCTGATAGACCCTCTCAAGATCTCTGATCTTTTCCTCAGAATTCAGCAGCGCTCTCTCGATGTCCTCCGGATCATAGTTCGAGAACAGCTCCATGGCATCGTACAGGTTCTTTGCATTCTTCGAATAATCGATGACAAACCCGTTTACTTTGGCCTCCCTCCCCTCATCTCCGTCGAACAGGCGGTTCACACGCGCTATTGCTTGAAGAAGATTATGGTCTTTGAGCTGCTTGGCCAGATAGAGAAATGCATTACGGGGCGCATCAAAGCCGGTCAGCAGCTTGTCCACTACGATCAGCATTCTTACGCCTTCAGGATTCTCCTTGAAGTCTTTGATAAGATTTTTCTCCCGCGTCTCGAGAGAGGTACCATGCTTATGCTTTTCCTCTGACAGCCACTCCACCACCAGTCTCTTATGCTCGGGAAGTTTATCATCTTCCTCATTATCCGAAGATTCCGAAATGATGACCTCTACAGAAACCTTATCCTGCAGCTCGAAGGCCTTCACAAACATCACTGCCGCATACTTCGATGGAGCCACAACCTGTGCCTTAAGCCCGGTATCCACGTACTCCCTGAAATGATCCAGAATATCCAGAGCTATTGTCTCTATCCGCTGGGAAGTCTCTTCAACAATCTGAGAGGAACTGAATTTCTGCTGCAGGTCCTTTTTCTGATGATCTGTCAGGTCCCTGGTGATTTGGTCGTAGAACCTGTCCAGAAGATTCTGCTGAACCCGTTGTTCCACAAACCGCGGCTGATAGATCAAGGGAAGAACGACACCATCCGCTTCCGCTTCGGATATTGTGTAGGCATCGATAATCCCGCCGAACTTCCGCTCACTCGTTTTTTCGCGTTTCATCAACGGTGTACCGGTAAATCCGATCTGACAGGCCTTGGGCAGTATATAATTCAGCTCAATATTCGCCTTACCTGCCTGAGAACGGTGCGCTTCATCGATGAGGATAAAAACGTTCGGATCATCATCAATGAAATTACGTATTGCCCTGGATGCCTCGAATTTGTGAATCAGTGATGTGATGACGCGCTGGTCTTTCTCTTTGATCAAACGGAGCAGTTCTTTCGCACTGGCCGTACGCTTTACATCTTTTTTGATATTGCATGCTGTGAATGTGTCGCTGATTTGTTTATCCAGATCCCGCCGGTCGGTGACAACCAGAACTCGCGGCAGGACGATATCCGGATCATCGATCAGGCACTTGACCAGCATCACCATCGTCAGGCTCTTTCCCGTACCCTGCGTATGCCAGATCAGGCCGCCGCGCCGGCGTCCGTATTCATCAAACGTCTTGAGCCTCTCTAAGGCCTTTTTGATGGCGAAATACTGCGGGTAGCGGGCGATCTTCTTGATTCCACCGTCATAGAGAATGAAATTGCGGGTCAGATCCAGAAGCCGTTCCGGCCGCAGGAGACTGTAGATGCCCCGATCCTGGTTCGTGACAGCCCGATCAGGTGTCTGAACATAATCTGTACGGATCAGATCCATAGCAATCTGACTGACTGTCTCGGGACTAACAGGTTTGTTGATAACCGCAGAGACTTCGGCGTCATAGACTTTCTGGTCAGCGTCTTTCTCCTTCCAATGAGCGTAAAACCGTGCCGGTGTCAGCATCGTTCCAAACTTCAACTCGCGGACGTTAGTGGCAACCAGAATCTGCGGGAAAAGAAAAAACTTTGGTGTTTCATTGCGGCTCTGGTTGCGGACCATTTGAGCTACCGCCTCGTCGACCTTAACCGATTCCTTCTTGTTCTCAATCACTGCAAACGGGAATCCGTTTACGAAAAGGACAATATCCGGCCGACGGCTTTGGCCCTCAGACAGCTCAAATTCCGCGCACACATGGAAATGGTTATTCCGCGCCTCTTTGAAATCGATGAATCTCATCTGCGGCGATACCCGCCTCCCGTTCACAAGTTCCGAAACCGCCCTCCCCGCCAGCATCAGCGAGTACACATCTTCCGATGCACGAAATACACCGCCGCCCATTTCGATCTGCTCTGCCTCGAAAACCGCATCACGAATGCTTTTGTCCGAGATGTTGGATCCATTGATCTCGCGCAAGGCAGTGAATGCAATTTCACGAAGGACGTACTGAGACGGGCTTTCACGTTTTTCCGAGATCTGAGCCCTGGGGATATAAGTAAAACCCAGGTTCACCAGTTCCAGCAGAGCCGGAATCTGGCTCATCGAGGCTTCATCAAAATCAGGCAGTTCGTATTCACGTCTCATGCTTGATCTCCATTTGCACTGGTGTTCGCCATCCCGCCTCTGAACTGCGGCAGGCGTATTGTCCCTGTCACTAAATCGTTCAATAAAAATCTTTTTTGATCTCTTAGGAGTGACAGCTTTTGCTCGAAGAACGCAATTTCATCGTTTGCATTAGACAAAAGGTCTGCTATTACTTCTTGTTCTTTGACTTCAGAAGGGACTGCAATTTGAAAATCTCTAACATCTTTGCTGTTTATTGCAGTAAAAGTGCTTCCTTGGCCGAATGCTTTCCATGCATTTTCTGAATTGTCCAGTGAGTAAAACACGAATCTCTGACTAGCTGTTTTCCCACGAATAGCACAGATTCCGCGACCAATACACGCTTTATGAATGGAAAGAGCAATTTCCCCAACTGGAGCACGAACGGTCATCAAAATATCGCCTGGAAGACAAAACCTTGTTATCTGGCTTGTCCAGTAGTGAGGGCAAGAAAATCCGTTTTTGATATCATTGTTGCCCTGGAGAAGTGGTAGTCCTTCTTGGGTTTTGTTATAGAACGAAGAGGCTGGCGATTGTCCCATTATGATTTCGCACACATCCCCCAACCTTACTTCCTTCCACTCCCCCGAAAATCCTGGCAGGCGCTGTTTGCCGGAAAGAAGCCGCTGCATCAATCCTTTTTTTATATTCCGCTTTTTCTCAATCTTCTTTTCATAATTCCGAATCGCCTGATCCCAACACTCCAATACCCCCGCAATCGCCTCCTGCTCGAGGAGAGGAGGGAGAGGGATTCTGAAGGCTCCAAGATTTTGGAAATTCAATCCTTCACGCCCACCACCAGCTTGGTTCTCATGTAGCTGCTTCCTCGTAATACAGCTATTCAACACACTTGCAACAAATTCCGGACAGAAGCTAGTTGTTAAGCGAATAATACAAACGTGCTGATTCACGTTTGCTTCTCCGACGCTACTCGGGAAGATGCAACAACGCCCAATGGAAGCCCCCGTGATGTTGAAAAGAATGTCTCTAGGTCTCAATGCGGAGGTTTTCATTTTCTCGTGCTGAGCGTTGGAGATATACCGTAACCCATCTGTACAGAAGGCCTCGTTAAGAACATTTTGGCTTCGCACAAGTGCAACACCAGCATTAAGATATGTTGATTCCCCGCCCTTTGGCGTTATTCCACTGCCGATTTTCAAGCAACATTCTTTCAGCTTCTGAGTAATCCAAGTGTTCGGAATCCACCCGACTTTCGTCTTCTTGTATCCAATCCTATTTTTATTCTTAACGTCCATTAACAATTCCTAATTCAAAATTCTTCATTCAGTGCTATTTCTTGTCTTCCTTGGTTTTATCACTAATTCGCTTCGCCTCCTCCTCAAGAATCTTGATTGATTCGGCTTCGCCAAGCTGTTCTTTGTATTCGCGGCGGCGGGCCGCAAAACGGTCGTATTCCTGTTTTGCATGAGTTTCCGCGCCCTTCTTACTGATGCTTCCAGCGTCGTCAAGGACGCGCCGCTCGGAGAAGGAGAGGAATTCATCCAGCCTGGTTTCCCAGTCCTTCATGAAAACCTGTTTGCGGCGCAGTGCCTGGTCTTCGGCAAAATCAAGCCACATGACAACGATGCGGTTCAGTTCGTCGATTTCATTCTCACGAAGATAATTCTTGGCGATGGTCACATCAGTTTTGCGGACATCGCTCTTCTGCCAATTAGTCAGTCCCATGTTTGCTAGTTCGGCATTGGCACGCGACTGGATAAGCTCGGCGGCGGTCATGCCGGTGGCGGCAAAGTGCAGTTTGTTCTGGATGATACTGAAAAATCTAGTGGTCTCGCTCCGTGAAAGATCATAGTCGCCAGCCATTGAAAAAATCTCCCGCACCCGCAGGTACATTCGCCGTTCACTAGCACGGATATCGCGTATACGGGCCAGCAGTTCATCGAAGTAGTCAGGGATCGCAGAACCGGCAACTGGAGGATTTTTCAGCCGTTCGTCGTTCAAGACAAATCCCTTGACTATATATTCCTTGAGCCGCTCTGTAGCCCAAATACGAAAACGGGTGGCGATGAAGCTTTTCACTCGGTAGCCAACGGAAAGAACGGCATCCAGATTGTAAAAATTGGTTTTGTACTGTTTGCCGTCTGCAGCAGTTGTAAAGAATTTCTTTACAACTGAATCCTGGACCAACTCTCCCTCCACAAAGACATTCTTCAAATGTTGCCCGATGTTCTGTTTCGTGGTTTGGAATAAGTCAGCTATCATCTGCTGAGTCAGCCAGATTGTCTCGTCTTCCAGGCGCACATCGATTTTAACCTGTCCATCCTCGGTCTGATAGAGCAGAAATTCACCTTTTGCTAGCAAGTTATTTTTCATATCTCAAATCCTCTGCTTCCGTGACATTCCATGTATTTAGTTATAAAGTTCCCATTTGCCTTTCGCTGAGCTATTAGGAATTTCCGAATAGCTGCATTCTTTGAGATGCTGTTCATCTTTGTACCCTTCTGTGATATTCCGTTTTTCATTCCCAATTCTTAATTCTCAATTCCCTATTCACTATTCTTTATCCCCAGCGCCTTCAAATGCCTGGCCATCTCAGCTTCCAGTTTCACCAGTTCGGCATCAACCTCGGCCAGTTCCTTGAGATTGGCTTCGATGTCGATTTCCTCTTCTTCCTCAAATGTGTCGACGTAACGGGTGATGTTGAGGTTGTAATCGTTCTCTTCGATCTCATCCGGCTGAACGATACGGCAGAATTTCTCAACATCCTGCCGGTTTTCCACTGCATCCAGAATCTTGTCTATATGCTTTTCATCCAGGAAGTTCTGTGCCTTGCCTGATCTGAACATCTTTGAAGCCTCGACAAAAAACACATCCTTGCGGGCTTCGTTTTTACCTCCGGATTCACGCGAGCGGTCGAGGACCAAGATGGCCACGGGAATACTGGTTGTCTGGAATAATCCGGCAGGCAGACCGATGACCGTATCGACAATATTTTCTTTAAGAAAGCTTTGGCGAATTTTTCCCTCGGCCGCCCCTCGAAACAGCACCCCATGTGGAACGACCACAACCACTTTGCCTTCTTTGACCTTTGCCGTTTCAACCATGTGGCTGATGAAAGCGTAGTCGCCTTTGGTTTTTGGTGGTATTCCACGAAAAAATCTGTTGTATAGGTCGTTTTCAATATTGTCTCCCGCCCATTTTTTGAGTGAAAACGGCGGATTGGCGATGACAAGATCGAACTTCATAAGGGCGTCGCCTTCTTTAAGCAGAGGATTATTGAGCGTATCGCCCCACTCCAGCCGGGCGGAGTCCTTGCCGTGCAGGAACATGTTCATTCGGGCCAGGTTATAGGTTGACCCGATGCTTTCCTGTCCGTAAAGCGCATAATCACTGGAGCCCTGTTTCTCTATCTCCACACCGGCCAGCAGCAGCATGCCTCCGGAACCACAAGCAGGATCGCATATACGCCAACCGGGCTGCGGCTTTGCCAGCTTTGCAAGCAATACGGCCACGGACTTGACCGTAAAAAACTCACCTGCTTTTTTGCCTGCATCCGATCCGAATCTTTCGATCATATACATGTAGGCATTGCCGATGACATCGTCACCCGCCGCGAAAAGGTCGATCTTAGAGAAATCGGTCAGCAGGTGGCGAAGCATCTTGTTTCGCTGATCGGTCCTGCCGAGAATAGCGTCGGAATTGAAATCGATGGAGAACAGTCCTTCCAGGCGTTCTCCGTTCGCATCTTCGATAGCATGGAGAGCGATGTTGATCAATTCGCCGATATTATCTTCATCCTTTTTTTTGAGAAGGTCGGAGAAACTTGTTCCCTCAGGGAGAACAAACCGCAAATGTTTTTGCCGCAGTACTATACGCTCCTTGTCATCACCATATCGCTCGACAAGTTTTTCCATTTCGTGCTGATGGAGATCACTCATATACTTATAGAACAGGAACAGCAGAACATAATCTTTATAGACGCTGCCATCTACGTTCATGCGGGACGAGTCCGCTGCCTCCCACAACATTCTGTTCAATGCTTCCTGGCTGTACTGCTTTTGTCCACTCATGGATGACTCCTTTTTATAGATCTTTCTGCCTTTGTTAATTCCTGGTTAAGAATCTGTCTCAGCAATTCCAGTTTTCGGCTTGATAGCTGAGCATAATTCCTATTGGTTGTTTCGAAATCGACCAGTGATTGCTGTTTCTCCATGGGAGGAACAGGGATGTCCATTTCAGCCAGATTGCCTGCACTTATAAAAGGTACTGTTGTTTTCTCCAAATGACGGCGAAAGAGTTTTTGTCCGTTAGGAGAGTTGAAATAGAATGAGATGTATTCAGGCAGCACTGATTTGTCTTTGATCGACAGGATAAGGATAGAAGACGGGACTATCCAAGGGCCCGGATCATGCAAATTGAACACTGTGGCCGCAAAACGTCCTCGGCTTACAAGCAGTACGTCCCCAGGCTTCAGCGGATTTGAGGAGGAAACAGCCGACTGCCAGGGCTCACCATCTTCGAAAGAGAGAATCCCGCTAGCAGATATATTTTTCGGCTGAATGACTTTTGCGCCACCATCAGGCACATGCTCCAAACGTTTTCTGAAGGCATATCCCATCCTGATAGTGCAAAATTCCTTTATTTTCATTTTATACCCCTCACTAATAATGTACAATATAACAATACTGCGATATATTGTCAAGTAATTATTCAGCAGTATTTATCTATTGTGATAAATGTGTGACATAAAGATACTGAAAAGGCAAGATTTGTCTGATCTTCGACAAGCCTGGTTTCTTGATTCTGGGTGAAAGAGTTCTATTTATCCAGCTCTACAAGGTCGTAATTTTGACTCCCTAGGCCGATTTTTTCACCGTGTTTGAGCTGAACAGCCCAATCTCGGTCATTCGCTTGCTTCAAAACATCCATTCCGCATTTTTCGATCACTTTGTCGATAGAGGCCCTGTCCAAGGCTATAGGATCCAAGGAAGCAAGAATCCCAATATCATCGGCGATGATCTCGCCCTGTTCTGACATGCAGTCGCAGTCCTTGGTCACATTGATAAGGACGTTGATGAATCCGATTTTCCCGTCAAAAATGCTTTTTACAGCAAAGGCATATTCGGCCATCTTTTTCTGTACACGGATCGCATCGTCGTCCCAACGCATTTTAACGGCTCCCACATTGCAGACAACAAGACATTCTCCACAGCCGATGCATCTTTTATCAATTATATAGGCACTCTCCTCTCGCTCTTCAATAGCCTCTGCAGGGCAATAATCGAAGCAGACATGGCAATTCGTGCACACTTTGGGATTTACTCTCACATTGACATCAGAATGCTGCTCGAGTTTCCCTGCCCTGGAAGCACAACCCATCCCCAAATTTTTAATCGCTGCACCAACTCCAGTTTGGATATGCCCTGTAAAATGACTCAGACAGATCATCATCTCCGAGTTGATAATGGCACTTCCTACTTTGGCTGATTCAATTAGGGGAAAATTCACCTTTATTTCATCATCATCACGCCCGATAAGCCCATCTGCTATTACAATGGGAATCCCGGTCTTCTCCAGAGAAAAGCCATGCTTTTCTGCCATTTTGATGTGATCTACAGAATTGGATCTGTGTCCAACATACAACGTGTTTGTTTCTGTAAAAAACACACGGGCTTTCCGGTTTTTTATTTGCTCGATCAAATCAGAAAGCCAGGGAGGCTTGATATACCCTGTATTATCTTTTTCTCCAAAATGAATCTTTAATGCAACAAACATGTCTTTTTTGATTTTGTTTTGCAATTCAAGCTGAAGAAAGAGAGATTCAATTTTTTTAGATACAATTTCTGAACTTTCCTGCCCTGAGGCAGGGATAAAAAAAACTTTTTCACTCATGCGCCTGCTCTAATCCCCTCCTAGGATATTTTTTGCAGTATTTTCTGCAATTTTGGGCTCAAACGAATACTCCATTGACGACAGGGTCTTCTCTACTGCCTGAATGGCAAAATAAACCTGGGACGAGGATAGGTTTCCCATATGACCCATCCGAAAAACTTTTCCCGCAATTTCGCCCAATCCTCCTGCAACAACCACACCGTTTTCAAAAAGGCGGCTTCGGAATACTTTATCTTCAATCCCGTCCGGATACAAAACAACGGACAGCGTATCCGCTAGAAAGGATTCCTCTGTGAAAAAGGAGAAACCGAGGCTTTTTAATGCTTCCCGGATGGCCCGGGCAGTTTTATTATGTCTGGTGATCCTGATATCCAGTCCTTCCTCGAGAATAATCTTTGTACTTTCGTTAAAAGCCCTGATTTCATTCACACATGGCGTTGAAAAGTATTTTGAAGGATCTCTCATGATGGGCAGCCAGCGCAGCAGATCGGCATAATAAGCTGGAATTGACACCATCTGATTCCTTTTTGCCATCGCCCTATCAGACAGGACTAAAACGGCAAGGCCGGGAGGGACTCCAAAGCATTTTTGTGCAGCCGTCAGAATGACATCTACTCCCCAATCTGTCATTTTTTCTTCCATGCCTCCGGTTGCACAGACACCATCAATAATAAAAAGGCTGGTGTGGTCTTTTAATACTCGTGCATAATCCTTGACTGGTGCAGCCGCTCCGGTTGCCGTATCGACATGGGTGGATGAGACCACTGCATAGGTCTTCTTTTCAAGTTCTGTTTGCAGTTCAGAAGGGCTAACCGCTTTTCCCCATGGACTTTGTAAAACATCGCACTCGATCCCAAAACTCTGAGCTATCGAAGTCATTCTCTGGCCAAAGTATCCCTGAGAAAGAACTAAAACGCTCTCTCCTCTCTCAACCGTATTGAGAAGCGCCATTTCCATCGCCAGAGTTCCGGCTCCAGCTACGATGAAGGACTCACCATTCTCACAGAAAACAATTTTTTTCAAATTGGCCAAAGCTTCTTTCAGTTCATCCACAAAAATTGGACTCACATGAGACACGGTAGGGAGTGAAAGGCTTTGCAAAATACGCGGATGGACCGGAGAGGGCCCAGGAATCAACAATAATTTTTCTTTTTCCATTTATTCTCCACATAAATTCATTTTAATAGGAAGCATCTCCATTTCCGTGATTCCCCTTGAGTTTTGGGAAGATGATGGAGAAACCCGTTTGGAGGACGAGCGGGCATGGTTCATTTCCCAAAGGAAATGAGAGCGAGGAACGGAGATCGAGTGAGCTTTCCTCGCTGGGGAAAGCGCAACGTGGTTTCTCATCACTTTACAAAACTCATTCTTTAAATCACGGAAATGGAGATGCTTTCATTTTTATCGATAATCTTACTGAAATCAAGTTATAATGTTTCTATGAAAAAAGAATCTGTTTTGTTTACACCAATAAAAATTGGTGAGGTCTTTATTCCAAACCGATTTGTCCGCTCGGCTACACATGATTTTATGGCAACAAATGAAGGCTTCATAACTGAAAGACAACTCACTCTTTACAGAAATTTAGGGAAAGGGGAGGTCGGACTTATTATCTCTGGACATGCTTTTATTCACCCAACAGGAAAAGCAAGCCCCTTCCAGATAGGAGTTCATAACGAAAACATAATTGAGGGCCTGAGCCGATTATCCAAAGCTGTTCATGAATCCGACTCCAAGATATTTCTACAGATTGCTCATGCCGGACGACAAACAAAAGAGAAGCTTTGCGGCTGTACTCCACTCGCTCCCTCAGCCATCTATGAACCGGTTTTTAAAATCACTCCAAAAAAAATGACTATAAAAGATATCGAGGCTGTCATTTCACAGTTCATCCAAGCTGCTCTAAGGGCCAGACAGACCGGCTTTGATGGAGTGCAGCTGCATGTGGCTCACGGTTATCTATTAAGCAGTTTTATCTCCCCCTACACAAACAAACGGAGCGATATGTATGGAGGATCCTTACCAAACCGGGCGCGGATTGTCTTAAAGATAGTGAGAGGCATAAAGAAGTCATTGGGCGAACAATTCCCACTTATCGTAAAAATGAATGCCACTGATTCTCTTCCAGGAGGGCAAACTGTTGAAGACAGCATTCAGTTAGGGATACTTTTGGAGAATGCAGGTATACATGGCATCGAAGTCAGCGGAGGAATGAGCGAATCCGGTGAAGGATCTATATGGAAGGGGCTTCGCTCCGAGCGCAATGAAGGATATTTCGTTGAATATGCGGAGAAATTGAAAAAGGCGGTTCGTATTCCCGTTATTGGGCTGGGAGGAATCAGGACATTCTCAAATATGGAGAATATCATTTTAGAAGACCGGGCCGATATGATATCGATGAGCAGGCCTTTTATTCGTCAGCCTTTTTTAGTAAGGGAATTCCGCTTGGGACGATTCTTCAAATCAGCATGTATTTCCTGTAACAAATGTTTTAATCCCCGTGGAATCTCCTGTGGAGATCTTAAGTCAAAGGCAAAGCTTTCCAAATAATATTTCTGTGAATCGATTCAGTTTCTTTTCTCAGCAATAATTCTATAATTATTGCCCTCAAAAACAAATAGCACATTATCGGCAACAGAGAGATACGTGGATATATCTGGTTTTTCAGAAAGAAGCTTAAAATAGTCATCCGAGCCAAAAACTATTTCCTTAACCGGATTCCCTTCCACGTATACACTGTCTACCCAGACTTCATCTCTCAAATAAAATGTTTTGCCCAACCTGTAGCGGATCAACTGCGATTCCACTTGAACGGCCTGTTCTTGCGCTTTGAACGTTTGAGTGGCCTTGGCAATCCTGAAGGCCCCCGCGCCTGTTGTTTTTCTGGCTGCCAGTGCCTCCTGTGCTTCAGGAGCTGCGGCATCCAGCAACCGCTGTTCCTTTTCCGTAACAAGAAATGATGTGTATGGCGTAACGATACCGAATTTAATCCCGAGTCTTTTGACCTCTTCGATAAGCTCTTGATTGGCTGAGTGGATCCTGATTTCCTCCAAGAGGAATCCGATACGGCGGATCCCCCAGAGTCGTGGCAGGAAATTATAAGAATCATCTTTGGTCAGAGGTTGATTATTGAGCACAAATTGTTTTGTCTCTGTTTCCACTTTGCCTGACAATTCGACCGAAACAGGCCCATCTCCACTGTACTTTCCGATCATCAGAAGTTGTGATCCTTTGAACAAATCAGGCAGTACTCTCGGATAGACATCCTTAGTATCGATTCCCGAAAACTTGACCAAAATATCGGAAAGAACTGGAGAAGACATTTTTTCATAAAATTGAGAAATCGCCACTTCAAGATTGTCATTCTCACTCACATAAACAGAAGTCCCGCGGTTTTCGGTAGATATCCTATCCAGGAGTTCTGTATTGACATCATAACCAACCCCAAAAATAAATATCCGGGATTTTCTATCGTTGGCACTGTTGATGTTTTTTAAAATACTGGCTGTTTCAGTTACGCCGACTGTGGGAAGCCCATCTGTTAAAAAGAGGACGTATGAAGGCCTGTCCCCTTGAGGAATCATCGCTAATCCTTCAGAAAGAGCTTCATTTATGTTCGTTCCACCTGAATCTTCGATGTTGTTTACAAATTGAAGCGCCTTATCGATATTATCTGGGGATGCCGCAACCATTTTTGGAGAGAAAAAGTCCACTCCGTCATCAAAATCAATGAAAGAAAACATATCGCCAGAACCGAGGTGATTGATGACAAACCGGGCCGCTTCTTTGGCCTGGATAATTTTTTTTCCGCTCATGCTGCCCGAGCTATCCAGGACAAAAATGATATTTTTGTTGATCACCTTGGTGTTTGAGCTCACAAAGGAGGGAGAGGCCATGAACAGAAAATAATTGTCCTCATTCTCACTCCAATTTATAAATGACAATCCAATATCGTCTTCCGAGAGAGAATAATAAAGAATAAAATCTTTTTCAGGTCTAATGTTTTTACCCTCATACCCAACTCTAGTTTGGTTTTTTTCGATTTTCCTGATCGATACTTTATGAGAAGGGGAATACACATTGGTAATTGGGATTTGTGTCTGGATATTCACAGAGATAGACACGTCTTCAAGAGGGAGAGCCGAAAATTTTTCCGTATTCAAAGGATAGAGATAACGGACAAGGCGAGACTCAGATTTAAGGATTTCGGTGTAAGAGAGTTTAATTCTCTTTTCACCTTTGGCGGGGATGGGATACACTCTTGCTCTGAACATATTTTGTCCCACATATTCGAGCAAAGCTGGATCTTTCATTCTACGCACGATATCTTCATAAATGCGGCGGGCCTGGTCTCTGTCGAGAATTTCTCCATCGACTTTTTTATCCCCAATATACATAGAGAATTCAGATATCGACGCATCTTTGGGAAGGGGAAATATATACAAACCTTCAATATCTCTGGCATGGTGGTTAACAAAAACCTGGTCGATGGTCGTTTTCGCAACCTGGCCCAGGATATTGACCTCGACACGATGGTATTTCACACTCAGCGGAGGGATTTGCTCTCCCCGCCGAGGTTGAGGGATAATGAATCCATCGGCATAAACTTGAGCTGATGAAAAACATAGCAAAAAAAACAGTCCGACAAAAAAATATTTTCTGCAGGGATTAAATATGTTCATGGTTCATCTCCATTAAGTATTGGACTCTCTACTCCTTAAACTCGAATTGAATCCGTAAAGTTTCCAAATCTCATCCATTCTTTGTTCTTTATCAAGACAGATATGAATCATTGACTAAACTTTTAATTTTTTCCTGAATAGCCTCAATTGACACAAACATTTCTGACCGATTGGGCTTAAATTTTTTTCTTCTGGGATTGAGTATAAATATCTTTGATATTTCCGCATCTACTCCCGCCTGTATATCAAACTCAGAGTCTCCGACAATGCAGCATTCATTCTGAGCTAAATTGAATGTCTTTAAGACCTCTAGAAAGGGGGCCCCTGAAGGTTTCCAAAGACCGCTTTCCCGGGTGAGAACATAGTCAAATACAAGATTGAATTTATCCAGAAGAAAGGAAACATTCTTTCTGTTGTTGTTCGTAACCAAGGCTCTTAAAATTCCAAAATTCTCTAGAATATCCAAAAGTTCAGGGATTCCCTTTTTACAGATGGCGTTAACTGTTGCCTCATGTTCATATTCTTCGAGTACCTTCCACTTTAGAGACCTTTCTGGCTCCTCTAACTCCGAGATATAGGTTAAAATCGGTTTGCCGCGGGTATCCAACTCCGATCTGATTTTTTGCCAGTCATAGGACGCATCAATCAGAGTCCCATCCATGTCGAAAATGACACACTTGATTTTCAAAACAGATTCTTTTTTGACTTCTATTTTTTTATTTGTCCAACTTCAAAAAGTGGTTCACCTTTGCTGATCGGGGGTGTTTGGATCACATAGAGGAGGATACCTGTGAAAGGTGCTCGAAAGATTCTTTTTGTTTCTCCCAAAAAATCCAAGACATAGCCAACGACTTCTCCCTCCTCAACATGATACCCCATTTCTGTGAGCGGATAAAACAGACCATCGCTGTCTGAGTAGACAACTTCATACTTGTCAATCCATATCGGTTCCTCAACAGGATCTGGCAGCCCATCTATCATTTCAAATAACCTCATCACACTAAATATCCCATCGATATTGCGCTTGATCGATATCTCATCTGTTTTTCCCAGATAACCGGATTCGGTCGTGATGGCCGGTTTGCCATACAGAACAGCTGTATTTCCCAGATACTTTGAATCCTTGATATCCTTTGTTCTGGACGAATCGATGATGATATATTTGAGTCCAAAAGCAATAGCCATATCTCGTGTTTTATCATCAAAATTTTCGTCGCCACTCAGCATCCAATAAGAATAAGGGATAAGAGCTTCATTCCCATCGCCACAATGAAGATCAATAAGGCAGTCACATTTTTTCACGACCTCCTCAACAAGGACATAGGCAATACGTTGCGCTGATGTTCCATCGGGATCACCGGGGAAAACCCTGTTCAAGTTCTTCCAGTCATATGGATTATAGTAAATTATCCTCTTCTGAAATCCGGGAGGATTGGCCACATGAACCAGAATCAAAGTGCCGCTCAATAAAGTCGGATCGATTTTCTGTTTCAGTCGATAGAGAGCCAGAATAGGAGGATACTCATAACCATGAACTCCGGCTGACAACGCTAAGACTTTCCCCTTTTTTATCCCATTGATAATCGTGACTGGAATTTCACAACCAGGATCGGATTTTTGCGGGACATGAAGATAGCCAGATTTAATTTCACCAGCTTTAGCCGTAATCGTTCCAATGGTAAATGGACCATTATCCTGGGCAGAGAAAAGTGGAAGACTAAATCCATAAAATATCAAAAAAACTATGGCAATCCTTAAATATGTCTTTTGACACATGATAACTCCTCCTTTTATTCAACTAATTTCCGTTATTTTATCCCAATGACCTCTTTTCGTCCACCGTTCATCAAAAAACTGTTGCTATACTTAAAATTGTTTTGATATAATTCTTTTCAGAAAAAATAATCTTTTTTTAAATTAGGGAGAAGAAAGAATGGGAAAAATACTAGCAATTCTTTTTGGCCTTATTGCAGTCGCCGGTGGAGTTTACCTGGCTGTATTTGTCTGGTGGCAGGAGTTTTATGAACTCGTCTTTGGGTTTATCCCCCCGATTCTTTTTTTTGGTGGACTTATTGCCCTGATTGCAGGTATCAGCAGCATAAAAGATGCAAAGCGGACAAAACAACTTGAAAATGAAACAGAAGACATTCCTGAAGAAGCCCCAGAAGAGGCTAAAGAAGAATAGCCCAAATATTTTCACCAATTATTTCCATTCATCTGGACTCAAAGTCTAGCTTATCGTTTTTTTTACGCCACTTTTCATTTCCTCACAAGATTTCCAAAGATATCTATTTTCAGGACTTGACAGAACGTTTTAAACTGTGTAACTTGTATTTAAGTTACAAAATACAATTTGGAGGAATAATATGGCTACGAAAAAAACTGACAATGAGCCTAATACAGATGATAAAAAAAGAACACATAGAGAGACACTGGAAGACCTAGGCAATCAAGTTGAAAAATTTGCATCAAAAACGGCTGATTCTATCAAAAAAGTTCTAGACCGGACCTTATCCTCGAGAAATACGGTCCTGACAATTCGTGTGGACGAAGAAAGCAATCGAAAACTAAATATGCTGGTGGATTCCGGAATTTTCAGAAGCCGGTCGGAGAGTGCGGCTTTTCTTATCAACGAAGGGATAAACAGCCAGGAATCTCTGTTCTCTAGAATCACAGCCAAACTTGATAAAATTGACAAAATCAAGATGGAACTCTCCAGTATTGTTTCAGAAGAAATTGAAGCTAAAAAAAGCAACTCAGAAAAAGCAGAATCCAAAACAAAACCTCGAAAAACCGGAAGTCAAAAACCGGTGAAATAGATTTTTTAAGATTTTACGTTTTCTCTTTGCTGTGCTATCATTTTTGAGGTGGCAAACCTCATTATTTCTCTTGTAGCAACACTCACCCTTCTTTTTTCAGCAACAGCCCAAAACATTGAACAGGCCTTCCTTCAAAACAGCCCAAAAAAGCTGTATTCCCTATTGACGACACAAAGCAATATCAATATCTCGCTTCCCCAGCCTATTTCGTTTTCTGACCAACTTTCCAACCAACAGGCATATTTTCTCTTCCGGCAGATACTCTCCTCGTATACAACCTCTGGATTTTTTTCCGATCAGCAGCCCTCTTCGACATCGGATAACAGCTTTATTATCAAAGCAAGTTGGTCTTTCAAAGACAAAAAAAACACCATGTATAAATTTCTTGTCTTTTTTTACTTCATAAATGAGACAAAAAACGGCATCAAAAAAGAATGGAAAATATCAGAAATAAGGGCTAAAAGTGAAAGTTATTGAACGTGCAAAAAAACATAAAATTCTTGCCGTTGGATCAATTTTCTGCCTCTTCCTTTCTATTCTCTTTCTAGCCCTCTCACTTCTCCTGACTAAAGAAGCTTCAGAAAAATACCAAGAAAAGAGCCTTAGACAGCTGAAACACAAAAAGCAGACTATTCAAAAAGAATTCCAGAGTAGCCTAGATGAAATGTTGTCCCGCATAAATTTGCTTCGCGCGTCGCCATTTCCAGAAGACAATAAAAAAATCTTCTCTATCCTAAAAACACTCGTTTCAGATCCGGAGATTGAAGGTGTCGGATATTATAACAACAGAGGAGAAGTTCTTCTTTGGTTCGGCAATGTTGTTGATGTTAAAAACATTTTTGCAGCACCCACAGACCTGAAGCTACTTCCCGAAAGCCGAGTATCCCGTCTAGTAAAAAACAAAGCCTCCTCCTTTTTGGTCAATATAGAACAAGTTCAACCGAATAAATTCGTGATTTTTCATCGTCTTTTAGCCTTCCAACCAGAACTCAAATCTCCCTACCTCACCGAATATCAATTCCTGAAGACAACTCTTCTGAAAAACAGCGCTATAGCCTATATAGATTTTCAAGATGATGTGTCAACATTTGAGGAATTCTTCTCCAAACACAATAATGAATTTATTGTTGAACCGATCTCACCCGACAGCATCAGCACTCTTTTTTTCCCTATTAGAAATGAAGAAGAAAGGATCATCTCAACGGTTACACTCAGCTCCACTCCCATGCCCACAAATGCCAATTTTCGACGAGAAAATTTCCTCCTCTTTGCTTATGTGTTTTTAGGTGTTTTCCTGGTATTTTCTCTAGTTTTTGTTTTAAAAGTTTCTCCGCCCACACAAAGACATAAGCCGCTCGCCAGCTTGATCGTCATCCCCATCCTGATTGGCATAAGATTGATCTTTTTTCCACTGAGCCAGCTGGAAAAGATTCAGGCTTTGCCTGTCTTTTCTTCTTCAACAGCAGGTTTTTTTTCTTTCTGGGAATTCACCAAATCTCCAGCTGATATTTTCCTTACATCAGCTTGCCTGTTCCTTATTTTTGGTTACCTTCTCATTTTTTTCTTTTGGCCTTCTAAAGAACAAAAAATAAAAAACCGGCTTTTTTCTACTCTGGTTTCAAATGCTGTTTTTGTTTTTCTTCCATTTGTCTTTTTATATTTCTTTCAAGAAGCCCTTTCTCGTCTTATCTATAATTCAAACCTCAACTTGCTCCGCTTTTCTTTTAATCCCTCCTTTTTGTTGGTCCATCTGAGTATCCTCCTCTTTTTTCTAGTCATTTTGTTCGGCAGTATGGCAAGTTTAAAATGTGCATCCTTATTTTCACAAAATATTTTGTTCCCGTTAAGCTTCTTCCTCATCTACTTTGTCTTGTATTTTTCTCTTTTTAAGGGCAAGGGCCCCATTTTGGTGATTCTTCAAGCCTGTCTCATTTTATCGTGTATTTTCTGGTCCTACCGACCAACAACTGGACAAAAAAAAGAATATTTGTTTGTCTTTATCTGTTTTTGTACTTTTTTGTTATTCACATCGATTGAAGAATTCACGACATCGCGCCACCGCAATCTGTTACAGAATACGATAAAAAATACGATTGAATCTCAAAAAAATTGGGGAATGTTTCTTATCAAACAATCCCAATTGGAGATCGATGTCAGAGAGGAGCCAATTCGTTCTTTTTTTCTAAGTCTTGAACCCTCAGATCTGGCCGATACACTGTGGAGAAGAACTCTCATTTCAAAATTTAACTGGTACTCCAGCCTTGAACTTCTCACTCCCGACGGGGAAATTATATCTCGTTTTTCTCTGAATGTTCCAGAATATTCACTCATTGAATTTGATCTGCCCCAAAGTTCGGATTGGACCATTTTTCCCAATAAAATTCCATTTCTGGGACGAGAAAAAGATTTTCTCCTCGCCTATAAGGATTATTTTGAAGGGGATATCTATCTCGGAAGGATGATCATCTACCTGTCTCTCGATTACGAAATGCTGCCGTTTCTTTATTCGGCCAATCCATACTTTGAGCTCCTCCGAGTCAGTTCTCTTCCATCGCTCAATGAATTAGACTTTGGATTTGCCGTCTACAACTCAGAGGGAAATCTGCTTTTTAATCCATACGACATCTCATCAGGCATTGATCCCGGTCTTCTTCAAATAATTGAAGAGCGATCCGATCCACAATGGTCTTCTTTTAGGGAAAATAAAAAACGCTATCTCAGTTTCTATTTCAAGGAAGACAACAAGATCTATTCTCTTTTTCTCCTAAAAGAGAATATCCTCGATTTTTTAGTAGAATATTTAGAACTTTTTTTCCTCTATCTATTTTTCTCGATGACTCTTTTTTTGGCCATCTCTATCACTCTAACCAGAAAAAAACCTCAAAATCCATTTTGGTCATTCTCTAATAGAGTTTACATCTCCTTTGTGGTTGTCGCTCTGATTCCTCTTATCCTCTTCACGGTCTTGACAAGAAACTTTTTTGACCAAATTTTTACGCAACAGATCAAAGAAAAAGCGGAATATCATGCAGAGTTTGCTCAGAGAGTCATGGATGACTATTCATATTTCCAGGTCGAAGAACAGATCTCCTTGACTCTTCCTCCAGATGATATTGTCTTCTGGATAAGCTCGACAATCAACAATGACGTTAATCTCTATGATAATGGTTATCTTTTCTCATCAAGCCGGAGAGAATTTTTTGATTATGGTCTTCTTCCTGATCTGATCAACGGAGAAATCTATTATAAAATGCAGTACGAGAATAATCCTTTCTACACCCAGGCTCAGAAAATCGGCGATTATTCCTTTCAGACTCTTACCATTCCCTATTTTTACCTCGGAAGGATGCTCCTTATTTCTCTTCCACTTCCTCTCCAGCAGCAGGAAATATCTGAGGTTTCAGTAAAACTCGTTGAATTTTTCATGCTGATCTCTGTGTTTTTTCTGGCTGCCGTCCTTCTTTTTGCCCGCGGAATTGGAAGTATGATCATAAAACCGATCCAAAAACTCCTGGTCGGAACAAAAGAGGTCAGTCTCGGTAATCTCGAAATTTCCATCCCTCATAAAACCCATGACGAGATGAAAACTCTGATAGACGGTTTCAACACAATGACTCGGAACCTCAAACAACACCAACAGGACCTGGCAGATATGAGCAAAAAGGTGGCCTGGGCAGAAATGGCCAGGAAGGTGGCTCATGAGATAAAGAATCCCCTTACACCAATCCAGCTGTCGGCCGAACACTTATTAAATGTCTACAATGATAAGAGTGAAAATTTCGACGCCGCACTTAAAGAATCGACCTCATACATCATCCATGAAGTAGGAAATCTCAGAAAAACTGCAAACGAATTTTTGGAGACGTCGAAGGATATAGAACAACAAAAAGACATCCTCGACCTCCAAGATATCATCAATGAAACGATCGCTCCATATAAAAAAATCCTCACCGATAGGATTCAGATAAAAGAATACACACATGGACAAAACTTCCGATTTGCAGGAGATAAAGTTAAAATAAAAATCGCTATTCGAAATATTTTGACAAACGCAATTGAGGCCATTCAAAAAAAGGGAGTGATAAGTATCTCTCTATCGCGTCAAGACAAAGAGTTAAAGCTTGTCATCCAAGACACTGGCCCAGGTATTGACCAGGATATGCTGGATCGAATCTTCGATCCTTATTTTTCAACAAAAGACGTGGGCACTGGGCTTGGACTACCGATCGCAAGAAAAATCATTGAAGACCATGACGGTTCTATCGAAGCTTCAAGTCAAGTAAAAAAGGCAACGACCATAACAATCAGACTCCCTGCCATGTTATCTGATTCATAAGCCGGAATTTGAATATAACCGCAATATTTGTATGGAGAGTTGAATTTATGCGGGGATTCCTTTAGTGTAGGGACCAAGTTTATACTTTAGTAGAGGATAAAGGAATGTCAAAGACTCTTGTAACATATGTCAGTCAGACAGGCAACACAAAAACCATTGCAGAAGCCATCTATGCCGCTGTCGAAGGCGAAAAATCCATTAAACCTGTAGAGGAAATCCTGGATGAAGATTTGACAAAATTCAACCTCATCTTCATAGGTTTTCCCGTTCATTCACACAGTATTTCTTTTAAAGCGGAATCGCTGATTAAAAGACTCCCTCCCAAAAAGAAAATCGCCCTCTTTTCCACTCATGGATCACTGGCAGGGGGACGTCTGGCCCGTGAAGCGCTGGAATATGCAGCATTTGTCGGCTCACATACCCTAATACTGGGAACATTTTCATGTCGCGGCAAGGTGTCTATGCAGGCGATGGATGTCTTCAGCAAATCTCCGGAGCACAAGGCATGGGCTGCGATGGCAGCATCTGCTCACATCCACCCTACTGAGCATGATCTTGCCGATGCCAGATCTTTTGCCAAATGGGTGCAAACTCTTTTTGCACAAAAATGAGGGTTTTCCCCTGTTCCCCTCGTTAATTAAAATCTGACTCAAATATCCGTTTTTTTTCTTCTTTCAATTCAATGAGTACACCATTGAAGCTGTGTGGATGTATAAATATGACCAGACTCCCCTCCCCCCCCTCTCGAGGCTCTTCCTCTACAAATTTCACTCCTTTTCTTTGAAGAGAATCCATGGCCGCATGGATATCGAGAACCTTAAAACAAATATGGTGAATTCCTTCACCTCGATCTTCTAAAAACTTATCAATCGGCGATCCTTTCCCAAGGGAAGAGACCAGTTCGATAGATGGACCTTCTTCTCCTTCCATTCGAACGACTTGAACTCCACGTTTTTTTAATTTTTCGATTCCAAAATCCTGAAGGCCAAAGGTCTTCTTCCAAAAATTAAGGCTCTTTTCAAGGTCTTTCACAGCAATCCCGATATGGTCAATCGTCTTGATCATCTGTTTCCTTTTTTTAATCTATCGACAATTTCATCCGCTAAAGTATAGGGATCGATCTCTTTCTTATTGATTCTATCGACAAAGCTTTCGAATTCCTCAGATTGAATGTGTTCAGCAATCACTTGATATATCTTATCTGCAATAATGTCTTTCAAGATACCGGATAGAAGCCTTCTTTTCCTTATCGCACGAACTTTTTGGTCATGGAAGTGAGATAGAATTTCAATTTCTTCAATAAGAGAATCTATTCCCTCGCCTTTTGTAGCAATCGTTTTGATAACAGGTGGATTTTTTTCTTTTTCGAGACCGAGGTCAAGCATAGCCTTAATCTGCCTTTCCGTTCTATCAGATTCTGGAGAATCGGCCTTGTTCAGAATAAAAATATCGGCAATCTCCATGATACCAGCCTTAAACGCCTGAATATCATCCCCCACTCCCGCTATCAACACAACAAGTACAATATCAGCAAGTTTAACGACCTCCACTTCATCCTGTCCAACACCGACTGTTTCCAAAATAATGACATCTTTCCCTGAAGCCTCAAGGATAGAAATGGCCTCACCAGAGGCTTTGGCCAGGCCCCCAAGATGCCCACGCGTCGCCATACTCCGGATATAAACATTGTGATCTGTACTGTGGCGCATCATTCGGATCCTGTCTCCGAGGATTGCACCTCCAGTGAAGGGGCTGGAGGGATCGACAGCGATAATCCCGATATTTTTCCCTTTCTCTTTAAAAGATCCAATGAGCTGGTCAACGAGTGTGCTTTTTCCGGAACCGGGGGAACCCGTAATCCCTATAATGACTGAATTTCCTGTATAGGGGAATATATCCTTGAGGATTTCCTGAGCATCCGGATGTTTATTTTCAACAAGAGAAATCCCCTTGGCGATAGCCCGGGAATTTCCTTTGAGTATCTCTTGAGCGATTTTGGTCATTCAATACTCAGACAGCACTTTTTGGGCAATGATCCATCGCTGGATCTCAGATGTCCCCTCTCCAATGGTTCCCAGCTTGGAATCTCTGTAGAATTTCTCCACTGGATAGTCCTTGGTAAATCCATACCCGCCGTGAATTTGGACGGCCAGAGATGAAGCTTTGACGGCCAACTCGCTGGCAAAAAGTTTTGCCATTGCAGATTCTTTTACAATTTTATTTCCCTTATCTTCTAAGAAGGCCGCTTTGTATGTCAAAAGCCGTGCGGCTTCCAACTCTGTGAATCCATCGGCAAGCATCCACTGGATAGCTTGAAAATTGGCTATCGGTTGTTTGAATTGAATCCGCTCTTTGGCATATTTGAGGCTGGCTTCAAGCGCTCCTGCAGCAACTCCAAGGGAAAATCCAGCGATACTCACCCGTCCACCATCTAAAATGGCCATAGCTTGACGGTATCCCTTATTTTCTTCACCGATTAAATTTTCATCCGGAACTTTAAGATCCTCAAAAATCAGTTCCGCAGTATCGGCGGCCCTGATTCCCAATTTATCTTCTTTCTTCCCTATCTTGTACCCCTCCATCCCTTTTTCTAAAATAAAAGCGGAAATCCCGTGACGACCCTTTTCAGGATCTGTTTTTGCCAGAACGACAGATATTTCAGCCAATGTTGCATTGGTGATAAAACGTTTTGTCCCATTGAGAATCCAGTTCGTTCCATTCTTTGTTGCTCTTGTAGTCATCGAAGCCGCGTCTGATCCCGCTTCGGGTTCGGTCAGCCCCCAAGCTCCCAGAGTTTGACCAGATGCGGTACGAGTAAGGTATTTCTGTTTCTGTTCTTCACTGGCAAAAAGATTCAGATGGTTGGAACAAAGAGA
Source organism: uncultured Eubacteriales bacterium (assembly GCA_964633715.1). Lineage (GTDB taxonomy): Bacteria > Acidobacteriota > Aminicenantia > Aminicenantales > Aminicenantaceae > JAUWVG01. The sequence continues at coordinate 1,588 of CAZWHQ010000009.1, read as the reverse complement.
ATTGTGGGCGGCCACTGTGAGCCCTACTGAAGGATCAACTTTCGACAGCTCTTCAAGAATAATGACATAATCCACATTCGAATAACCTGATCCATTGTATTCAGGAGGGATAATAATACCCAGCAATCCCATTTCTGCCAGCTTTTTTGTAAAAATTTCTGGCCAGACACCTTTATCATCGCTTTCTTTGACAAGAGGTTGGATTTCCTTTTGAACAAAGCTTCTGACAGCTTCCCTTAAAATATTTTGTTCTTGAGAAAATAAAAAGTCCATTTTCACACCTTGGATATAAAATATTATTATTGTATGTAAATTTAGAACCCTTTAATATTACTTTTTAGATTATGAAGAATCAAGGGGTATGGCATCTCGATTGACAGAAAACGGGAAATCGTCTACATTAAAATTATGTTACCAGGACTGCTTCGACTTATCTTCTACTCAATCTTTGCCTATTTTGTCCTAAAAGTATTTCGTTTTATCCTGACTATAGGGAAAAAATCTATTTCCTCTGCAGAACGTCCCGCAAAAAAAATTTCAGGAATGATGGTCAAAGATGACATCTGCCAAACTTATCTCCCAAAAGAAGATGCTATAAGAGAGTTAAGGGGAGGAAAAGAATATTTTTTTTGTTCCAAGGAATGCCAAAAACAATTTCGAAAGATCAACAAATAAAACAGACCATTCAAGAAATAATTCAGGGAGCTAAATTCCAGGCATCAATAGTTATACTGTCTTCTAAATTGATCTGTTCATGTTCGGTGTTTGGCGGCACAATGTAGGCATCTCCAGCTTGAAGAACACTGTCTTCGATGTTTTCATTTTTTCTAATGATAATCCTCTGTGAGCCCTCAAGAATAGTGGTGACCTGTTCATAGGCGTGTTTATGTGGGGGGACTTTTGAGTCCTTTTTGTACTCGAATCTCGCCAACAAAATATCTCTTCCACATGCTAAAGTCCGTCGGACTGCACCATCGAACATTTCGACCTCTGGTTGATCTTCTTTTGCAATCTTGTACATCTTATTTCCTCCAAAATTCCAGTTTTCCATCCATCCTCTTTTCACTCATTGTCAACTCCTCTGTTTATCTTTTCGCGCCTTTATAGACTGTCAGGAGTGAATTCACCAAGTGATCCGAAAATCTTTACAACTTCCTTCATAAGCAGCCCATTCGATATCCAAATTCTCGACTCGAGACAGGGGCGGCCCTTTTCTGACAAGTCCGATCAGGTCTTCAATCCTGTCTCTTTCACCCTCAGCCAGAATTTCAACTTGTCCATTGGCCAGATTTTTCACCCATCCGCAGATACCAAGAGAAGAGGCCCATTTTTGGGTATGGTCACGAAAAAAAACACCCTGAACTCTTCCTTGAACCAGAATGACTGCTCTGGCGTTCATTTTTAATTATATTATCATATGGTTGGGGCAATCGTAAAGATATTTGGTATTCTTATGCCATGATTCTAAAGATTCTGGGAAGTAATTAGAAATCATGCTTCGTTTTCCCCAGTTATTTCGACAACCTTCAGCTAAGTCGCCCATTAGAAGGCTATTGTCAACAGGATAGATTTCCATTAATTTTCAAAT
>CAZWHQ010000008.1:0-105515 GCA_964633715.1 uncultured Eubacteriales bacterium | reverse complement strand
AAGGTTCCCTCAGACTGTTTGGAAATCAGTCGAAGAGTATAAAGGCATAAGGGAGCTTGACTGCGAGACCTACAAGTCGAGCAGGTAGGAAACTAGGGCTTAGTGATCCGGCGGTCCCGTATGGAAGGGCCGTCGCTCAACGGATAAAAGGTACGCCGGGGATAACAGGCTAATAGGGCCCAAGAGCTCATATCGACGGCCCTGTTTGGCACCTCGATGTCGGCTCATCGCATCCTGGGGCTGAAGCCGGTCCCAAGGGTTGGGCTGTTCGCCCATTAAAGCGGTACGTGAGCTGGGTTTAGAACGTCGCGAGACAGTTCGGTCCCTATCCACGGTAGGCGTAGGAAATTTGAGAGGGCCTGTCCCTAGTACGAAAGGACCGGGATGGACAAACCTCTAGTGTACCAGTTGTCCCGCCAGGGGCATCGCTGGGTAGCTACGTTTGGTTGAGATAACCGCTGAAAGCATATAAGCGGGAAACTCGTCCCAAGATTAGATTTCCCTCCCAATAGGGCTAAAGGTCCCTTGTAGACCACAAGGTTGATAGGCTGGGTGTGTAAGTCCAGTAATGGATTAAGCTAACCAGTACTAATAGACCGTGAGGCTTGACCATAAAGTTTCTTCAAGGTAAAATCGAATGAAAGACATTTACTAAATATAATGATAAGACAACTTCCCGGCAACCATAACAAAGGGGAAACACCCGTTCCCATTCCGAACACGGAAGTAAAGCCCTTTAGTGCCGATGGTACTGCTTGGGGCGCCAAGTGGGAGAGTAGGTCGTTGCCGGGTTTTTTTTGTATTAGGTGAAAGGATGGGGGAAAACAGATTTTATCTGACATCCCCGTGTCCTTTTTTGGTGTTTATTTTTTTTAAGGAGTTACTATGAATATCTATGTGGGCAATTTGCCCTGGGACCTCACTGAGGAAGACTTACGCGAAGCCTTTGCCGCTTTTGGTGAAGTGGAAACTGCAAAAATCATCACAGATAAATTCTCTGGTCGATCACGTGGTTTTGGTTTCGTAGAGATGCCTAACAAAGAAGAAGGCACAGCAGCCATTTCTGGATTGAATGAAAAAGATCTTAAGGGACGTGCAATCAAAGTTAATGAAGCCCGACCCCGCACAGAAAATCGCCGACCCGGTGGTGGTGGTGGTTTCGGTGGTGGAGGCGGCGGAAGACGCTACTAATTATATCCTAACCGCATAAAGTTTAATTCCAACTGATTTCTCCTCCTTAGGAGAAGTCTGTTTTAGAGGTGGATGAGTCTGTCTTAAAAGAGCTTTCGGGCTTCCATATAGAAGCGTTTTTCCGATGCTTCACCAAGGGAGAAAGTCTTCCGGGGTGTGGCTCCATCCAGAATCACTGATTTAAATAGTGAAAATTTATCCATTGCCGGTAAGTAAAATCCGATGTTGCCTTGCTTCTCTCCGAGCTTGACGAGTGAATCTGTTCCATGAATATAGTCGACTTCCTTAGCTCCTCCATTCTCCATAAAGGTGTTAAGGAAATTCTGAAGTGTGGCTGCTGGGAGGTTGGCCTCTGGATTGGACACTTCTAAGACAGTAAATCCAGATGGAGAGACCACGCCGATTTTATGAGGGCTTCCTTTTTGCTCATCAACGGCAGCCAGCATTTCTTCGAGGGAATCCACATTAACTAGGCGGCATTGGTTTGGATAGTATCTTTTCATCTCTTCTAAGGCCTTTCGATCCTGAGACAGTTTGAACAAAACTCTATGGATTGGTTCGAATATGAGCGCCTCATCATGGAGGTTGACCAGTTCAACAAGACCGAAGCGCAGAGGTGAATTCATAACAGCGATTTTATCCTCTGCATTTTCCTTAGTTTTTTCCCAAATGGTTTTAGCCGTAGCGAATGAGTGGTTTCCGTCCCCCATGGCATAGAGGATGACTGGAGTATCAGAAGGCAAACCGTATTTTTCTGCAAAAGCAGTTGGGTCGGCCAGGGCTTTAAGGGCATTGACAATGCCTTCTTCTTGACTGGAATCTATCACCCGGAATCCACTTAGATGTCCAGAGCCCATCATGAGTTCGATGTCATAGAGTTTTTCCAACCTCTCTTTATTTTCTGTGATCGGACCTAATACAGTATTGTCCGGATCATCGATCAACACCATAATATGGGGGATTTCCAGAGGTGCACCTTCCCGGATTTTAACCCGTGGAGGCAGCCTGTCTATAATGGTTCCTTCTGTGGCGCGGATCAGACTTGTTGCGCCTTTGTTAAAATCATATTGATCCAGATCTAGGCATGTGACAAGCCCCTTTCGTGTGTGCGAACCGGTTTGACGTTCGACATACACAAGGCCATCTCTCTCTTCAAAGATGTTTTCTTCCAGGTATTTTTGCATGTGTCCTCTAATGCGGGCGATTCTTGTCTCGGCATCTTCTTCCCCCAGATAGACTTCGGGAAATATGAGGTGTAGGGCGGAGGGGGCATTGCCAACTAATTCATTGACCTTTCTCCAGTATTCCTTATCAGACGTGAACTGGTCGCAGGCGATGACAGCCCACTTGGACAGGTCATGTCCTGCTTTGGGCAATAGTAGATTCGGGATACCAAGGGCAATAGATTCGAATGTTTTCATGATTATTCCTTTTATGAAAAAATTTCATTTGTATAAAGCTAAAGGAATTTATAACGTATGGAGAAAAGACCTGTCAAGTTTTACAGAGGGAACTCATTTTCTGATTGAAAACAGCCGAATGTTTTGATAGAGATAGAGCTAGTATAATAAGAAAGCAAAATATTGGATATTTTATTAGAACTCATAGCCATCTTCTTTGGGGGATCGATCTATAAAAAGGCAAAGAAATGGATCGACGAAAACATTAAAAGGAAAAAAGAGGCTTCAAAAAAATCACAAATGGAGAGAAGAAAAACATCAGGGTGGAGATTTGCTTCCTGTACTGGCTGTCACCGAACTCTAAAAGGACCTCCTGTTTATGAACAGGGAAAGCCTTGGTGTTCCAAGTGCTACAAAACTCATATTTTGAAGTTGCGATAAATATCCTAGAATTTTCTTTTTAAAACAAGAGATGGATTGTCTTGACACAAAAACGTTCAAAATGGTTGGATAAGGGGCACAATGAAAGTTTTACTCGTTTACAATACTAAAGCCGGCCACAAGCGGGCAAAAAAAATCCTCCCTGATGTGGAATCTAAATTTAGTGAGAAAAACATATCATTTGATCTGAGGTTGACTGATTATCCCGAACATGCCGTAGATATTGTCCGTGAATCGGATTTCTCTTTGTATGATGGCGTCGTGGCTGCAGGAGGGGATGGCACTCTTTTCGAAGTGATCAACGGCTACTATCAGAATCCGGCCAAAAAAACGATCCCGATGGGGATTGTTCCGGTTGGAACCGGAAATGCGTTTGCCAGAGATCTCGAACTCCATTCATCACGCTGGGAGGAGGCCGTCGACATCATCGCTATGGAAAAACCAAGACATGTTGATGTTGGTGTTTTCCGGACGCATGGTCAGGAATATTACTTTCTCAATATTTTGGGCCTTGGATTTGTCGCCGATGTCGGAAAGACGGCTCACAAGCTAAAAATTTTTGGCAATATATCCTATACATATGGGGTTCTCTATCAAACCGCCTTTCTTAAAACCTTTCAATTGACGATGGAGGCCGACGGCAAAACCATAGAAAGAGAAAATATTTTTGTCGAGATTTCCAACACGCGGTACACGGCCAATTTTTTAATGGCTCCGAATGCTGAGATCGACGATGGATTGCTGGATGTGACCCTACTGGGCAAGATCACAAGACGAAGGCTGATCAAGTGTTTTCCAAAAATCTTCACTGGAGAACATCTTCAATTTGAGGAAGTTGAGCAGTTCAAGGCAAAAAATATCAAGATCAAAACAGATATACCCAAAGTTTTAGCTCCTGACGGCGAACTCGTCGGCATCACTCCGATCTCAGTAGACTGTTTTCATCAAGATGTTCCCGTTTTCTGGAAATGAAATATTTTGTCTCTCTTTATATCTGGATCGTAGGGGGACTTTATTTTGTCTGTCTTTGTTTTATCACTATAGTCCTGACTTTTTTTCTCAAGTCAGAGACAATTGATCCCTTTTTAAAAATTAGTTTTAAGCTGCTGTTTAAGATCATTTTTGTAAAGGTGAGTGTTGAAGGAGAGGAGAATGTGGATCCAAACCAGACCTACCTTTTTATGGCCAACCATGTTAGTCTCTTTGACATTCCGCTTTTGGCTGCATATATCCCTACTTTTGTCCGGGCAGTTGAAGCTTTACGTCAGTTTAAGTGGCCAGTCTATGGCTGGGCGATCCGCCGGTTGGGCAATATCCCCATTGATAGAAAAAATATCCATGCGTCCATCCGGAGCATAAAAAGAACAGAACATGTCCTCAAGAAGGGAAAATCTATAGCCATTCTTCCTGAGGGGCACCGGACGCTCGATGGACGGCTCCGTCCCTTTAAAAAGCTTCCCTTTCATCTTGCTAAACAAGCCAAAGTCCCTATAATCCCAATTGGCCTTTCTGGACTTTTTCAACTTAAAAACAAAGGTTCATGGGTGATTCAGCCAAGACCAATCGCCATAAGGTTCGGAAAAGCCGTTTCACCTGAAAAAATTGAAAAATTATCAAAGGAAGATCTAAACGTCCATATCTACAATCAAATTTCAGCCTTAATTGATCCGGCTCTTTGATTGGTGAGAAACTCTCTCCATTATTCGTATCGGAGTGCTTTAGCGGGATCAGTACGAGCGGCTTTGAAGGCCTGAAAACTGACAGTGAATAAAGCAATCGTGAAGGCCAAAACTCCGGCTATAAGAAACACCCAGAGACCGATGTTTGTCCTGTAGGCATAATTGTTCAGCATCCCTTTGGCTAGGAAAAAGGCAGCAGGCCAGGCGATCACATTAGAAATAGTTAAAAGGATCATAAACTCTTTGGAGATGAGCCTCATGATATTGGGAATTGAGGCTCCTAGAATCTTCCGAACACCGATCTCTTTGGTTCTTCGTTCAGCCATAAAAGCGGCTAGCCCGAAAATGCCCATACAAGAAATGAAAATTGCAAGAAAAGCAAAAGTCTTAAAGAGAGATCCCGTCCTCTGGTCCGTTCTGTACTGAGCTTCAAAGGATTCATCCAGGAATTGAAACTCAAATGGAAAATTCGGAACGAACTTTTTCCAGGATTTTTCCAAATCTTTGATTGTGGACTGGATATTTTCCGGCCTGATCTTTATAAAAAGAAAACTGGCCGGCCAATTGTCGGAAAGTGTGATGACTACGGGTTGGATTTCGTTATGGAGTGATGTCATATGGAAGTTTTTGACAACTCCAATAATTTGCCCTTCATATTGCCAGATGGAGAAGAGTTTTCCTATCGGATCTTCGATTCCTATACGTTTGGCGCCTTCTTCGTTGATGATATAGTTCTGCCGGTCTGTCTCAAACTCCCGCGAGAAATCTCTACCTGCTACAATCTCCATTTCAAAAGTTTTGATGTAGTCAAAATCAGTGGACACAAAATTCCATGTTTCATACTGTTCAGGTCCTCTGCCTTCCCAGTAGACGGGATTGATGTTTCCAACCTGAGTTGGCTGGTTTGATGCGGCCGTAACCTGTAGAACTGAGGGAAGCTGGAGGAAATCCTCTTTGATTGATGGATAGGAGTGGCGGATGGACTGGCTCATATAAAGGGAAAGAACTTGATCTCTGCTAAATCCTAAATCCTGGTTCCGTATATAATGGAGCTGTTTATAGACAACCAGAGTACCTATGATAAGCACGATGGCGATAGTGAACTGGCAGACAACCAGAACTTTTCTCAAAGTGGATCTGCTCGAACCTGCAGAAAGACCACCTTTGATGACTTTGGCAGGATGAAAACTGGAGATTAAAAGAGCGGGGTAGCTGCCGGAGACGATTCCCGTAAACAGTGTGATGATAATCAATCCCAGAAGCATAGTCAGATTGTCTCCTATATTAAAGGAAAGAGTTTTCTGAGACAGTTTGTTGAAACTAGGCAGGAAGAGAAAGACAAGCCCGATGGCCACAGCCAGAGCAATAGCAGCTAGAAGAAGTGATTCACCATAAAACTGTTTGATGACATGCGAGCGTCTGGCTCCGACCAATTTTCGCATCCCGACCTCTTTGGCCCGTGCGCCTCCCCGGGCTGTAGACAGGTTCATGAAGTTTATGCATGCGATGAGCAGGATGATGACGGCTATAAAAGAGAAAATATAGATATAGATGATATTGCCTCCACCTCTTAGGGAATAGAGATGGATCCTGGATAGGGGTTGGAGGTCCAGGATAATGGTCTGGTCTGTCCTCTGGTCATATTTCATGACAATTCCAGATATTTTTTCTCGAAAGGATTCAAGATCAATGTTCTCCTGCAAGTGAACATAACACCGGGATTCAATAGACCATTCGGTGTTGATCTGTTCGCCAAAGAGGAGAACAGGTATGACCACATCAAACTGCATGTGAGAATTGGCGGGGACTTCTTCTATGAGACCGGTCACAGTCAATTCAATTTGGTCATTGAAATTTATAATCTTTCCGATAGGATTCTCATTTCCAAAATATTTCCTGGCTGTTTTTTCAGTCATTACAATTGAGTGGAGGGTGGGGAAGACAGGCTCTGGCCTGGCGTTGACAAAGGGAAACGTGAACATGTCAAAAAATTCTGGGTCAGCAAAGGCTATGTTTTCATTATAGCTTTTGTCCTCGTACTTGATCAGTCGCTGGATCTCTCCATATCTTGTGAACGTTCGGATTTCCGGAAAATCTTTCTTGAGAGTTGGACCGAGGGCCCAGGGACTGGACGTCCACCAATTGTCTTGAACGCTAAGAACCGTTCGGTAGATATCCTTAGAGTTCTCATGAAATCTGTCATAGCTGAGTTCATCTTGTACCCATAACAGAATGAACACACAGCAGGTTATTCCAACGGCCAGGCCAGCGATGTTGATGAAAGAATACACCTTGTGTTTCTTGATTGTTCTTAATGCGATTTTAAGATAGTTTTTAATCATAATGACACTCCAATAGAGATAGGATTTAAAAAATGAAGGCAGGGATATCAGAACCTGCAGCCAGTACCAACACTCTGCTTTAAATCTTCCTTTCTCTCGGATGACATCCAGATATTCCTCTTCTGAATCTCCTAGGAGGCAGATCGAGTCATCTGGATTGGCGAGGTGTTGGAATAACCAGACCGCGAATTTTGGGGGGGCGGATTTTCTAGAACTCAAAAAAGTTCTCATCAGTCTGAAATGGGGGCAGCTTTTCCCTTCCACAGAGATTTTTGGTGTTCATATGTTGCCTGGAGAGCCTCTTTTCCTTCCTCTGTGAGTGTGTAGTAATATTTCCGCCGTCCACCTCTTTTGCTGGTCGGTTCACCGGCTTTTTTTTCAACAAAACCTTTTTTGACGAGTTGTCCAAGAGAAAAGTACAATCCTCCATACGACAGCACTTTCCCGGTTTTTTTTGACACCATTTTTTTTATGGAGACTCCATAGGCGTTATCGTCGAGTTCCAAAATAGAGAGTAGGTAAATCTCTTCCCATCTGCTGAGTAGGTTCATTTCATTCATAAATTTAACCTCTATGTATATATACTGGATTCTTGTATAAATAGTTGTCTTTTTTTTGAAAAAATTTGCCATGGATATAAAAAAAAGGTTTGAGAATGGATCAGGGATTCCGAAACCAAGAGGAAAGGTTGCCGACAAGGATAACGATTGCCGCTCCCACGACCGTATACAGCGGCCAGGCTAAATTTAATCCCTGGCCCGGAAGAAGGTTTTGAATTGGTCCCTTCACCAGAAAAAGGAGTGCCGTCAGCCCTGAAAAAAAGCCAAAAAGTGCATCAGTCTGTCTTATTTTTCGAGAGAGGACGCCCAATAAAAATACCCCCAACAGACCCCCGTAGGTGTAGGATGCGATACTCAATCCCAATTCCACTACTGCCGGGCGTTCTCCTGTGGAATTCAGTTGAAGAGCGGCGAAGAAAAAAGCGGATCCTGTAATCACAATACCCCAAAAAATGGTGATTTTCCGGGATATTTTCAGGTCCTTTTCCGGAGAACTGGTTTTCCCCCAATAGGGCTTATAGATATCCAAGGTTGTCGATGAAGCCAGCGAGTTGATAGATGAGGACAGTGTACTCATGGCAGCAGCCAGAATGGCCGCTATAATCAGTCCAGATAGTCCTGCTGGGATTTCTTCAACAATAAATTTGGCAAAGATTTCATCTGCCGTGGCCAGTCCAAGTTGGCCAGGTGTTAAACCGCTGTAGAATCCAAAGAGCAGAAGTCCAATAAACATAAAAAGAGCGAACTGAAGGAATACGACGAGTCCACTTCCAATAAGAGCTTTTTGGCTGGACCGTAGATTTTTTGTGGTGAGCAGCCTTTGGACAATGAGCTGGTCGGTGCCGTGTGAGGCTATGGAGAAAACGGCGCCTCCAAAGAGAGCTGTAAGAAAAGTGTAAGGTTGAGTTATAAAATTCTTAAAGTTCATCCCCCATCCGAAATCGATAAACTTGAGTTTCCCTGCCTCCCTTGCCATGCCGGCCACACTGGAGAGGTCTGGGGACAAACGGGAGAGCAAAATCCAAACAGCGAGCAGAGCGCCTCCAATGTAAACTCCCATCTGTATAACGTCCATCCATACCACGGCCTTAATCCCACCTAAAAAAGTATATATGACTGTCACTGTGGAAATCATCAAAATCGAAATCAAATAGATATTCAGGTCAGAAATCCGTGTTCCTGCTAGCCTGAAGATGATAGCGATCGGGATGGCCGAGGCAAAGAGACGCACTCCATCGGCCAGCAGCCTCGTGACCATAAAAGTCGTGCTGGTGATGCTGCGCATTTTGCTGCCGAACCGCTGGTCAAGGAACTGGTAGGCGGTAAAAAGTTGTCCTTGATGGTATTTTGGAAGAAACAGGAAGCTGACAACTGTCCGGCCCAAGATGTAACCGAATACAATCTGCAGGAAGGTCAAGTTTCCTCCGTAAGCCACTGCCGGGATGCTGATAAAAGTCAACGTGCTTGTCTCTGTGGCCACAACCGAAAACAGCACGGCCCACCATGGAATCTGATGTCCTCCCAGGAAATAATCTGAAGTGTTCTTTTGTCGTCCGGACAGAATAATACCGAAAAAGGCGACTCCACAAAAATACAGGAGAAGGACCAGGTAATCGATAAATGTAAAACCCAAGTGTCTGCCTCAATCGTCAAGAGTATACAAATTCAACAAAAGATTCACAAATCATTTCCATTTCCGTGCTATGAAGAACGATTTCAAAAAAGCGATGAAAGCCATATCTCATTTTCCACTTGAGGCCTAGGCGCATCCTGCTCCATCTTCGTCGAAGACCCTCCCACCGCACCACCATTCTCCTCAGATGGACAGGGATGCCGGTTGACCTCTCCCTCTACATTTAATTGAGGCACACGTGGACGTCGGTGTTCTTTTCATCTTCAAGAACTCTAAAAAAATCATGGAAATGTGCATCCTTCCATAAAACACTATTGAAGTGCCGGATTGTATTCTTCTAAATACTGTTCGAGTCCTTCGGTTTCAGCAATGGTCAGAGCGCTGTCCCAGCTGATTCCACATTTTCTTCTGAATGTTTCCAGAATGCGAATGATAGACAGTTCCACTTCACCTGTCTGCCCCTCCCTGTCTGCCAGAAAATCTATCGCATCGAACAGCACCGCATTGGCTTCAGCATAGGTGATGGGCACATGGTCATTAACATGGCTGAATATCAAATGGGTTGCCCGCCCGATAAGTTTGAGGTTGCTGGGGTTGACGTTGGTCATAGTATTTCCTACGACTTTTCCCAAAATAGACATAACTCCGGTGGAATGGGCATTCAAGAGAATTTTAAGGAGTATTTCTCGTTTTAAATTCAGGGGATCTCCATCATGATCTGTTCTTAAACAAAGGACGACATCCTTGTTCTCTTCCAGGGAAAGCTGATGCCGGAAAAACTCTAGGTCTTTTGGGGATCTTTCCCCAACTAATACAAGCGCGATCCTGGCTCCTTTTTCCTTAAAGAGGCTGATAAACTGCCGAAATTGTGAATTTGGATCGGCAAGTTCATCAATTTCCTCATTCACACACACAAGAACTCCCAGGTCGCCCTCCCGGGGCCCTCTTTGTGTACGATTATCCAATGAGAACGAAAAATCATAGAGTTTTTCCTGGTCTCTTCCAGCATTGACCAGGCTGTTTAGAGCGGTTTTCTTGAGATAAGGATCGTGAATTTCTCTTTCAAAAGATTCCCTGTAGAATTCTTTGTCCAATCCTCTAAAGCTTCGTCCCAGGAAATTTTTCCAGGCCTGCTGGCTTCCATTCGCCTCCGTCCAGACTTGAATCCAGCATTTTCTCTTCTTTTTTTGGATGGTATCGAGCGGAAAGAGATGAAAGGTCGGGCTTCTCTCGGTACAATCGATAAACACTGTGATCAATGCTCTTTTGGCAAAATAAGTGACAAAACCTTTGTTCTTGTAGACCTCTGATTCTAAAGCTGTAAATTTGGCGATATCCGCGATCTTAGACATGAAGAGTATTTGAATCTTTTTGAACTCCAGGAGCCGCTGCATTATTTTTGGGGCCTGGGAAAAGCCAAGCTGTTCCAGCTCTTTTGGGGATAAAAGGTCTTTGAGGATGTCATAGATCCCGGCTTCCAGGATGAGGCCCATAACATATGTCTCCGATGTCGTGGCCTGCATCCTCGTGGATCCTGCAATAGCCTGTGGACCTGTGGCCAGGCAAATTTTTGTGATTGCCGGATGTTCAAGCACTTTGCGGCTTCTTTCAAAAGGAATGAGTAATTCATCGGGATTGTTATAGATAAAATAGAGATGATTTTTTGCTTCTTTTATTGTCTCTTCGGTAAGGGATCCATAGAGATCGAGTGCGGCAAAAACCGTTCCAATTACGGATGATGTTTCTCCTCCTTCTGTGATACAGAAAACGGTGTCACCTTTTTCAATACCTCTATCTTGAAGCTGGAGTTGTCCCATAAGTTCCAGATCTTCAAAACCCTCCAAAGAGCTGATGAGGGCCCTGTCTCCTCCGGTCATTTCGCCGATGAGACGGTTTTCGATGTCTTCAGGCAGTGACGATTTTAGCTTTATCCAAAATTGTTGCTTTTTAACCTTCATCCAGAATGGACGCCAGATGGCGCTTTCCATCTGCTTTGACAGTCTGCCTGTTGAACCACAGCCGTAGATATATATTTTTTTCTTTTCTCTTACGGCCATGCTGACTGCATGGACGGCCTGGGTAAGAAGAGTAATGTTCTGGGACATTAATTTGAATTTGCTCGAGATATCCTCATCAATGGAAAAAATCTGTCTTAAACCCTCTGAAACATTTTCTTTTATCACATGGCTCAAATTCATGGTTTTTGGATGCCTTTGTTCGGTCAGAAGAGTGTGAAGCTGGAATGGTTTTTTATTGTGGATATAATCCTTTGACTCAACAGAGGGTTTTATTCCTAGAAGAGATAGGATTTCAGATGACATTTTGATTCAGTTTACACTACTCAAAATAAGCGGGTCAACTAAAGGAGCATCTCCATCATCTTCCCAGAACTCTCAATAAATCACGGAAATGGAGATGCTTCCATGGACAACTGAAGTTATTCTCTCATAGACAAATCGACTCTGGAGTGGGTAATAACATTTTCCCTCGTGGTGGTCGAAGCTTTTATCACAAATTTTCGAATATATGGACAGGTGATGATTCGTTATTACGGATTGAACGCCAATGCCCACAGGGGAAAGATGCGCAAAACCGGAGCCGATGTCTTTCATGTGAGGCGATTGTTTTCAGGCAGTATTTTTTTTCAATGCCTTGTTATATGAAATTCATATTTTCAAATATACCTTGTAAATTGAAAATCCCTTTTTTTAATAACAGAAGAAGAAAAGGAGATTCCTGTGAAGAGATTTATAGAAAACGATTTGTTGAAATGGAAAGAATCTTCTCGACGCAAACCGTTGATAGTGAGAGGTGCCAGACAAGTCGGTAAGACATATTCCATTAATAAATTCGGAAACGAGTTCTTTAACAACTTGGTTATGGTTGATCTGGAAAAAACAGAGATTGGCACTCCATCTTTTCCGGCAATCTGGACGCAAGGAAAATTTTAGCAGAATTGGAAATTTTCCTTAATGTAAAAATAACTCCAGGAAGTACACTTCTATTTCTTGATGAAATACAAAGCTGCCCCTGGGCAATAATGGCACTCAGATATTTTTATGAACAAGTACCTGAATTACATGTTATAGCTGCGGGTTCTCTCCTCGATTTTTCATTGTTTGAGATTCCTTTTCCTGTAGGCCGAGTCCAATTTCTTGAAATGTTTCCTCTTAACTTTGCAGAATTTCTTTTGGCTATAGGGAGAGATGAGGCTGTAAAAATTATCATGTCAGAGCCACAATCTGTGTCTCCACCCATTCATAAACTTATTCTGAGCGAATTAAAAATATACTGCTTTATTGGAGGTATGCCTGAGTCTGTAAAGGCTTATGAGTTGAAGCTTAAAGACAATCTCTACAAATTGTGGAACCGGATGGCATCAGGTAGTTACTATCCGCCCTCTGTGCTGGAGGTGGAAATCCCGAAGAAAGACGGTAGGATCAGGAAATTAGGGATACCGACAGTAGGGGATAGGATTGCCCAGATGGTAGTTAGAGATGCGTTGGAGCCCCAGGTGGAACCAGCTTTTCACAGGAATTCCTACGGATATAGGCCAGGGCGAAGCGCCCACGATGCGATTGAGAAGGCCAGGCAGTACTGCTGGAAAAGCGTATACTGCAAAGACAGTAACAGGAAAGCTGAATTCAAGTACACGGAGTTTACCTTTTTGGGCTATACCTTCCGGGCCAGACCGGCAAGATCGCCGAAAGGCAGGAGATTTAAAAGTTTTTCGCCTGCAGTAAGCGAAGAGGCGTTGAAGAAAATGATTAGCGAGATAAAAGGGCTGAGGATACATCGCAGGGTAGATATGAGTATTGAAGAGATTGCTAAGATGTTGAATCCGAAATTAAAAGGTTGGATATACTATTATGGGAAGTTCAGGCGAATAAGCCTTAAGCACTTTCTGCACCGACTGAACGTTAGACTGCTGAAGTGGATACGGAACAAGTATAAAGCGCTCCGGTACAGAATTAGGGCTGCAAAGTTGTGGTTAAAGAATGTATACAAGATTAATCCCGATCTGTTTGCCCATTGGCGTTTTGGAGTTAGGCCATGAGATTTGGATGGCGGGAGCGGTATGAGTCGAGAGGTTCACGTACCGTTCTGAGAGGGGCTGGTGGTGAAATTCCCCGGTCTACTCACCTTAAAACGACTATATTTCTTGGCGCTTTTTCAAATCATTCGAATTAATGGAAAGTAAGACGAGTACCGTTATGATGCTAAAGAACAAACCGAGAAAAAACCAAGCCCACGGATTTCTCCCTGTGTTTTGAGCCCAAAGGGCACAAAAAATTCCAAAAAAGTACATGATAAATCCAGGTTTAACTAAATCATCCACTCTTGAAAAGAGACTTCTTACGTTGGATTTTAGCGACTTTACATCTTTTTCTAATTGAGCGAGCCGAGTTTCCGTCTCAGTCTGGGCAGTGACATTCTGCTGAACAAAAAGAAGCACGAATAAAAAAGCTATAAATAGAATAAAAATTCTTCTTTTCATGTTTCCTCCATTTTGGTTTAAAAGGATTTCAATATAAATTTATTTACGTTTTCCCAATCAAAGAGTTTTTTTTATTCTTAATCATGTGATATGTTCGTTTTTGTGTCAAATACCTATTCTAAACGGAACTTCTGGTCTAAAGCATCTGAACTAGCGGGGATAACTCCTGATTCGAGAAATCGATTCGTGGATTTTCTCAGGGCTGTTTCAATAGGAGCTGTCATTTTCGGCCACTGGCTAGTCGCAGCCCCGTTTATGGAAGAAAGCGTGCTCAGTGCCAGCAAATTGTTGGAATACCAAACATGGACCCAGTGGCTCACCTGGATTTTCCAAGTGATGCCTGTGTTTTTCATCGTAGGTGGGTACGCAAACTGTGCTTCGTGGCGGGCCGCACAACGTGCCAACCGAAGCTATAATGAGTGGCTTCAATCTAGACTGCAGCGCCTTGTGGGACCGGTTCTGCCGCTTTTGATCGTCTGGACATTGGTAGTCATTTCTGCCTATGCGCTGAAAGTCGATACCGATTTAGTTAGTCTCGGTTCAAAAGTGGCCTTTATTCCTGTCTGGTTCCTTGCTGTCTATATCATGGTGGTCATGTGTGTACCTGCTACACTTGCAGTGTGGGAACGTTTTGGGCTCGGTTCATTTTGGATACTTGTCCTGGCCACAGCTCTAGTAGATGTTGTGTTCTTTGCAGCAGGCCGCCAAGTTTTTGGTTGGCCTAACTATGGATTCATTTGGCTGGCTGTACATCAACTAGGGTATGCATGGAGAGACAAACGCTTCATCGGACTAAAGAAGACACTGCCTCTTGCTTTTGGTGGATTGGTGGCACTCATAGGCCTTGTCAAGTTTGGACCATACCCAATCAGCATGATCACTGTTCCTGGAGAAGGAATCAGCAACTCATTTCCTCCAAAACTTCCATTACTTGTACTAGGTATATTCCAGTTTGGAATTCTCCTCTCCATCGAAGCCCCGATGCGCCGCTGGCTCAAGAAAAAAGTACCCTGGACGATAACCATTCTCATAAACAGTTCGATTATGACGATCTTTTTGTGGCATCTTTCAGCTATGATCCTGATCCTCGGTTTATCACTCTCTTTGGGTGGCTTCGGTATCACCCTGGAACCAGGCAGCGGGGTATGGTGGTTAGCACGACCTGTCTGGATCGGAGTTCTTACCGCGGTGCTCCTTTTATTTTGGAGCCTTTTCGGCAGATTCGAGCGATTGAAGACACCACAAAATTCAATCAATAGTGGGCGTTTAGTAATTGGAGCTGTCTTCGTATGTATCGGTTTAGCTCTCCTTGCTCTGAAAGGATTGGGAGGTGGAGCCTTATTCGGTATCCGCGTTTCACTGCTTGTTTTAACGTTTGTGGGAGCTGCCTTAGCAGGAGTGATACCGATAGAAAAAATCTCAAGAGCCATAGTGAAGCACTAGAACATAGGGCGAACTATAAGGAGAATAAGAGATGACCGACCTACCAGACGACAGAAAAGAAGCCGTGAGACATGTGGCGCAATACCTGCGCCGCTACAAACGGCCTCAAACACAACTTTTCCTGATTCTCTTCTTGACCGCAGCCATTGGCGTGCTGCTATCGTACATTCAACTGCGGATAGGACTTAGCCACATGTGGGTTCGCTATCCTGTGGCAGCGTTTCTCGCCTACCTGGCATTTTTATTCACTCTGCGTTTATGGGCAGAACATCAGTTGAACCGCCCGGAGCTTGCCTCTGATCTCTCCCGCCATGCGGCGAAGCCGGATGAGAACAACAAACGGAAACCTCGATTGCCCTTGACCTTGTTCGATCTTTTAGAAATGCTGGTTTGGATTGACGATGCCCCGGTGTTTCTTTTGATCTTGATTGGCTTGATAATGGTAGCGGCCGTGGTGGTGATCCTCATTGCTGCTCCAATGCTCTTGGCCGAGGTATTGCTGGACGGCCTGCTGGTAACGGGATTGTGGCACCGTATCAAACATCGCGGAGCAATCGAATCCATCGGGGGAGCGCTGCGAACGACTTGGATCCCGGCAGCTATTGTAATATTCGGCCTTGGCTTAATCGGTTTTTTATTGGAAAAAATTGAACCTTCCGCAATGTCGATTGGGGATCTGATACGGTTTTAGGCGAAATTATGCACTCACTTTGACAAAAAATAATGTTTGATTATATTTAGAGCAAAGGAGGGATTATGTTTTTAATAGGTCCAGTCGGTCCCACGGAATTAATCTTATGTCTCTTGTTGGGCTTTTTCCTTCCATGGATTATCGCATTGGTTGATATAGTGAGAAGTGAATTTTTAGGTTCAAATAAAATTGTGTGGGTGATTATCGTTCTTTTACTTCCTATAGTTGGTGCTATCCTCTATTTTTTTCATTGGCAGACATCAAAAAAACAAATCTCCACGATAACAAAAAAGGAAAAAGGCGCAGAAAAAAAAATGATATTATTTTTCAGAGGAGGAAAATATATTTCTAGTTTTTGATGAATGAGCTATTCAACAGTATTTGTTGCATAACTGCGACACAGGGGGAATCCGGATCAATTTGACATCTGTTTTGTAGATAAATATGCTTATTTCACGTTGTAAGAGGGAAGTTGATGCAGGAATGTCCTTTATTCCAATTTGAGATATCCGATAAAACAGATGACTTAAAGAGATGTTAGCCTGAATTTGAAGCCTAGGAGGGAAGATGCCAATCGATGACCCTACACTGACAGCTTCGCCCACCAAGACTAAAAGTGCCCCTTTTAAGCAGCAACTTGGATTCTCCTTAAAAGCTGGACAGAAATTCGGCCCTTATGTGATCATTCGTCCCTTGGGCAGGGGGGGAATGGGGGAGGTCTATGAGGCCGAGCATGTTGAAAACGTTCGCCGGGTGGCCCTAAAAATTCTGAATCAGGCTCTTACCAGCTTGGAAGACCGCAAACGTTTTCTGAGCGAAGGCCGTATCGCCGCTTCTCTCAATCATCCGAATAGTGTTTATATCTTTGGCACAGAAGAGATCGAACAAAATCCTGTTATCTCCATGGAACTGCTTCCAGGTGGAACACTCAAAGATCGTGTTAAAAAAGAGGGGCCTTTCCCTCCGGTTGAAGCAGTAGATGTGATATTACAAGTTATCGAAGGTCTTGAGGCCGCTCAGTCGGTTGGGATTCTCCACCGCGACATCAAGCCGTCAAACTGCTTTGTCGACATAGATGGCACGACAAAAATTGGAGATTTTGGGCTTTCTTTATCCACGCTAGCCAGAACTGAGGCTCACTCAGAAGCAGATGGTTCTTTTGTGGGAACCCCATCTTTTTCTTCTCCCGAGCAGATAAGGGGAGAGAAGCTCGATGTTCGGTCAGACATATTCTCGGTTGGTGCGACTCTGTATTTCCTCCTTACAGGGAAATTTCTTTTTGACGAATCAAGCTCAATCAAACTTATGGAACTGATTCAGAAGGAAGAGCCAGAGTCTCCCCATAAGATTTGCTCTGAGGTTTCAAAAGGTCTCGCAGACACAATCCTTCGTTGCCTGGAAAAGAAACGATCCGCGCGTTTTTCATCCTACGCCGATTTGAAAAAGTCATTACATTTGTACAGTTCTTCAGCTTCCAGACCAGTGGCATTTAAATATAGGTTCATGGCTGGAATAATCGATTACTTCATTTGTTTGGCTATTTCTTTTCCTGCCTTACCTTTGATACTGAAGCTGAATCTGAATTTGCCTGATATCATAAAACATAATCATATATTATGGATACTCATCGTATATTTTACAGTTAGCGAAGGTTTTTTTGGCGCTTCTTTGGGTAAAGCCATGCTTAAGCTAAGAGTCGTAGGGCCATTTAGAAAATCAGTCGGTATTCTTAGGATTTTCTCTAGATCATTGATATTCTCAGGAACAATACATGGACTTTCTTATTTTTTTGTTTCACAAATCCCAAATATTTTAGGATTCGAATATCAACCTACTTCAAATCTTGAGGGCAATTTCGACTTTGCCTTCGCCATCATTTTTGGTCTTATACTTTTCTCAACTTCCAGACAGGGAAATGAATATGCAGGCCTCCATGAACTGATTACAAAAACTCGAGTGGTTCGAAAAAGGCCGCCAATAATTCAATCTCTTCCTCAGGTTTCTGAAGGTGATTCATCAAGTGCTGATTCTAAAAATTATATTGGGCCTTATTTAGTGCTGGAATACTTAAGAGATACCATTACAGATAAACTTGTTCTTGGATATGATGAGAAATTAAAGCGAAAAGTCTGGATTTATGTCCAGGAGATTGGATCTCCTGCAGTTTCAGAAATAAGGCAAAATATCAACCGATTTGAGAGAATTCGATGGATAAATAGGAAACGAACTCCTAAAGAGTGTTGGGATGTGTACGAAGCATTGGAAGGGGAACCTCTTTTAAAAAAGATCTCTAAAAAACACGCATGGGAAGAAGTCGGACATTGGTTACTCGATCTTACTAAGGAAATTCAGAGTGAATTGAAGGAGAAATCCCTTCCTAAATACTTTGGATTAGATCGTGTATGGATCACATCTGAAAGCAAGGTGAAAATCCTTGATTTTCAAACACCTTATCTTGACAGCACTCTTCATAATCCTGGACCTCTGGAAAATCCATTGGATTCCAGTTCGTATGCGCTTTTTATAAAACAAGTGGCATTATCTTCTATGGAAGGTGATCTAAAGAGTAAAGAGAGCATAAAACAACAAACTCCAAAAATACCTCTTTCAATTCCTTTGCGTACTTTCTTATCGGATCTTGGGGATCATCAAAAAACAGATCTGAAAGCGCTTATCGAAAATCTGAAAACTCTTCTTAAAAAGAGCTCTATTGTCACTCCAATTATACGATTTCGTCTGGTGGCTTCTATAATAATTCTAGTAAGTTTAATAATGATTATTTATTTGTTTATAAAAGAAGGGCTTCCAAGTCGACAATTCTTTTTCATGATAGGTGTGTTTCTTGGATATGTGGGAATTTGGAGTTCACTTTCTGTCCTTTTTTTAAGAGAAGGATTTCTATTTAAGGCATCTGGTTTATCTATTGTTGTAGGTGATGGCTCTCCTGCCTCAAAGTCTCGGATTTTCTTTAGAAATCTAATCGCATGGTCTCCTGCATTTTTGTGGAGAGGAATATTTCTCCTTTTTCCTAATTTGGGGAATTTTCCTGCTTCATATCCAAGTATAAGTGAAATTCCTCTTCCTTGGTGGGATATTTCTCCTTTAATAGGTGTTTTTGTTCTTGGTGTGATTTTTACTCTTATCACTCCCGAACGCGGAATTCAAGACAGGATTGCCGGTACCTTTCTTGTCCCCCGTTGAGCCGAGCTGATTGGCCCTAATTTCAAATAAATGGAGCACTATGAAAAATCATGCTTCCATTGGAAAGACACCGATCTCGGTCTGCCTGAAGTTGATGATGCGAAGAAGAAGCTGGGTGGATTGAAGAAATAAATGGATCATAAAAAGATTCTGATAAGATTAAGAAAAGTGATAGCCGTTTTGTTTTCTATGGGATTCGATAAACATTTGGATTATGACCAAAATCTAGATCATGATAAAGAAACCAATAAAGAAGAAGAGGAATAGAGGTAGGGAGGATAAAAAGGGATTTGGATTGACAATAAGGAGGGGAAGGCAGAATGAAAAATTATGTTTGTTCCAACTGTGGTTTTGTTGGAAAGTCTAAAATACATGGGAGAGGTTCTTTTTTATTGGGAGTTTCACTTAGGTTATGCTTTATTGTTCCAGGGACGGCGGACTCACGTTGGAGATCAACATCTGCATCTAGTTACAAAGCATGTCCAAAATGCAAATCACCTAACATGATTCTTGAAAATAATATGAAGGAACAAAAATTATCAAACGAAACATCAAGTTAACTGCCTTTAGAATTGAGATTAGTGGATAATCCCCTAATTTTGACTTCTTTATAAACGAAAAGTTGAGTAAAAAAACATAATCATGAGGAGGGAATTGTGAAAAAGAACCAAACATTTTATCTTTTGAGCTTTTTTCTATTAGTTGTATTGACTTCTCCAGTGCGCAGCCAAGATGCCTCTGAATCCTTATCCTCTCCGACTAGTAAGATTGCTTTTGTTTCAAAGCGTGATGGCAATTCTGAAATTTATACAATCAATCCAAATGGATCGGAATTGATAAGGTTGACCAACAATTCTTTTGAGGACACATTTCCTGTTTGGTCTCCTGATGCATCCTCTATTGCTTTTGTTTCTGACAGAGATGGAAGTTCCAACATCTACATTATGAAACCTGATGGGACAGAGGTACACAGATTGACCGACCATAAAGGAGAACAAAATATGCCAACGTGGTCTCCAACTGGAATGCAGATCGCATATACAACCGATATTGGGAGAGAAGCGGCAATTTATGTAGTAAACATTGATGGAAGTAATCCTAAGGAACTTCTCGTTCAGGCAATGGCTCCTTCTTGGTCTCCTGATGGTCAACAATTCGCTCTTAACCGTGGTCAAATACCTCAAATTTTTATCATGGATGCCGACGGAAGTAATGTTCATCCTTTTTTCCCCGAGGAGAGTGATCAAACATTCCTGGTCCATCTTTCTCCAATTTGGTCACCTGATGGAGAGAGTCTTTTATTCACTGGAATAGGAAGTAGAAAAGGAACCTCGCCTATGAATTCTGATATCGTTATCGTCAATAAATCTGGGGAAAATCAGATAAAATTAAACGATTATGATGGACAGAATGTGGGTACCGATTGGTCTCCGGATGGAACGCAGATAGTCTTTGTGTCAGATAGAGATGGCAATTCAGAAATTTACATTATGAATTCAGACGGGACAAAAATCTCAAGACTCACCAACCATCAAGCTGTAGACACATTGGCCTCTTGGTCACCTATTCCGGAAGTGAAGCGTTAGCAATGGTTATAATTTTAAGTTGAAAAGCAGGCAAAAATATATGATAAAACCTCTGCTTTCTCTCAAGCTGCTCTCTATTGATGAGGCTGAAGGTAAAGTTTGCTATCCATATAGTAAAAACAGTTCAGGACTTAAGCGGATGAATTATCTGGATTTCATCGCCAGAGTTATTCCCATTTTCCCTATAAGGGTCCAGGTGTTGATTCGTTATAATGTGCTTTATGCCAATGCTCACAGCGGAAAGATGAGCAAGGCAGGAGTTTCGCCTTCCTGGAGTTGACGATGCAAGGACGAGGCTGGCTGGGTTGAGGGATTGGCTTAGATCTTGTTTAAAATAGGAGCAGCAATATGAATAAAATAACAAAGCGATTTCTTTTCTGAGCGCCGAGGATAGTTTGTTTTGTGTTTGCACTTTTTATAGGTCTCTTTGCCCTTGATGTCTTCTCTGCAGGATATAGCTTACCAAAGACCATTCTTGCGCTGCTGATCCATCTAATTCCGACAGGCATCATTGTAATCGTATTAATCTTTTCATGGAGGAGGGAATGGATTGGGGCAATCTTATTTAATGCTCTTTCGGTGTTATATCTAATACAGACCTAGGGAAGATTCACTTGGACTACATATTTAATAATATCCGGACCATTGTTTCTGGTTGGCGTTCTTTTTCTGCTAAACTGGATGTATAGGACAGAGTTGTGAAGCCGTTAAGAAGTAACTTAATCAGTCAAGCCCTGGACACTGATCCAGGTCGGAAAAAAATCCAAACAGAGGCAGAACAGCTCCGATATGTTGAACTATAAATGGAAAAAGAAGAAAGCTCTCTCCAATAGGAGGGACTTCAAACGTTGTCACAAAAAAAAATAAGGCTGCCACAATAGCCTTATTCGTGCATTTCCTGGATCGGAGTCGGGAGGTTCGCAACCGACGGGAGAGAAATCAGGCGGATGTCAAAATTATTTAACGACATACAGTCGAAATATTGTCAAATTGAATATTAATTTAGATTGTCAGTAATTCATCTTTTTTTTTTCGTCTGATATAAATCAAGGCCAATATTGCACCTATAAAGTCTGCTACCAAGTCTAATGATGTATTCTCATAACCTCCCACATCTGTTTCGGGCATGATTGCCGTTGCGATGAATTCAACAATCTCATTCTGCGCGCCTACTCCAAGTCATGCTATAACAATAATAATAGATAAGACAAACCATCTATGCTTGTACTTTAATAAGGGTTTTAGGATATGAAATATCAATATCCCATTTTTATGATGCGTATCTAGAAATTCTTTATCGTATTCCAAATTAACTCCACATCTTTGACAAGTCCACTCCATCATGGCTCTAGATGAATATAAAACTTGCTGGAAGTTTTCTGATATTTATCCTCAGGAGCAGTATTTTCATCGTATTTTGGTCTTTCTTCGTGCTGTATTTTGAAATATCTGAAAAATTCTTCAAGATCAAATTCAAGGTATATTTTTTTATAAACGATATAGATTCCAGTTTGTCTTCCTTCATAATGCTCTGTTTTTACCACAGATGGAAAATGCCGTCTATTTCAGAGTTGCATTTTAAACGGAACCTATAAAGAATTACTTCATATAAATTATCTCGACGAGGAATAAGAATCTTGACCGCGCTAACTGGTGGGAAGCCCTCTACAACAAGTGGAAATCCCGTCCGTTGAAAAAGTAAACCGCTGTTCCAGAAAACAAAACACTAGGGACAAGACCATTTTCCGGCACGAAAATATGCCAATTATCATCTAAGAAAATTCAGAGATCAGGTACAACAGCCATACAATCGGACCCAAGATTATTCCAACAATGGCCCAAGCTTTTCCTTTGACCGTTCCTTTTCTTCTTTTGATCTCGATGATTGCCACAATCCCAAGAATCAACCCAAGTGCGCTCAACATGAGTGGAAAAGCCGCTACTGTTAATACTGTCAACACTATCCCAAACACTCCAGAATCCCAGAATTTGTACGAGGCTCCATAAAAAACCAATGTTGAGATCCCTGCCACAAAGGAAGCAGTGGCGAACTTGCTTGTCCTGACCTTAAGTGATTCTTTCATGTGAGTCCTTTGGAGAAGATTTTTAAGTTATCTCCCAATCTATAACGGGGAACCAGATAGGTCCCGGAAGCTCTGTCTTGAAGCCCCTGTTCGGGAGATATGAGGGACCAGTTACCTCCGAGCAATTTAGCGACAAAAGCAATCACCCAGGCTGCGATGGCCCAGGCAATCAGCCCTGAAACAAGAACCGCCGCGGCTCTACCTATCCCCAAGACCATATTTGCGCTAGTCGTACCTGCCAAATCGTTGACTTCAATGAATCCAGAGATAAAGCCTTCGATGAGCAGAGCCAAGGCAATAATGATTCCAGCTTGTGTAGTTGCGGATTTATCTTTGGCTATTTCTTGATATTTTGTTCCATTAAAGCTAAGCACCCCAATTAAACGATCGAGCATTTCTCTCTCTAATGTTTCTTGTATATCAAGAGAAAATTGATGTCAAATTGTGTTCCTTGCAATTTGACAAATCCCTTTAGCAGAAATATAAAAGCAATAGAGACCATATTTAGGAGATTTAATGGAAAATAACAGATCCTTAATGGGTAAAACTCGAGCACCCTTGAAAACAACTTCATTAATTTTCGGGATACTCTCTTTAATCGGAGGTATAACAGGAATTCTTTTTGACAAAGAAGGAGTCTTTTATTTTCCCTTTTTTGTGGGTCTGTACTTTATGTTAGATGCGTTCAAGGAACGTTTGATGATAAGATTCGGACAAAAAAATAGTAAAATTATGGATTATATTTTGGGCATAATACTTTTTTTGGCCCTGGCTTTTACCCTTTATATGCGTTACATAAAATAATCTCATCATGATTCCTCTAAGAGAAAAAGAATGTCAATTTTAAAAATCTTTAGTTCAAAACTGCTCAACAAGGACACATTTTGGTGGTTACTAGCTGCGGTTTTGGCTGTGGCTTCGGTTTGGATTCCATCAACTCCCGCTGATTCGCTTGAGCTCTACTATGCGATTCCACTGATCTTTCTGGGAGTCTCAAGTTTTATCCTTGGTATTTTTCATGCACGACAAACTTGGATTCAGGCAATCTTCATGATCTCTTCTGTATGTATTTTTAGATTCATAGTTATTATTATTGACAGCATTAAAGATCCGACTTCGCATAATTTAATGCCGTTCGAAATTCTAATAACTGGCTCCTATGCCTTTGCTGTCGTATTCCCTTCTGGATATCTTGGTATGCTTCTAAGAAAAATAGTCGAAAAAATTATTAAAAGAAAACGAAATGATGAAAGACAACATGAAAATCAAAACTAGTAAAATCGCCATTGGATCCTTTGTGGCTGGGATTACACCTCTGGTATTGTGCGGAGCCACTCTCTTGCTCTGGGAAATCAGTATATTAGGGAAAGCATTAGGATTTCTATTCATCATAGGATTTCCATTTTTTACAGGAGCTCTTGCGTTAGCTCTTGGAGTCATTGCGCTCATCTCGATAAAACAAAGCAATGGAATTATTAAAGGGAAGGCCTGGGCTATTATGGGAGTAATCCTGGGGCCATGTATCTGGTTGGTCTACATAATCTCTGATTTTATTGATTAATTTTCCACTTATTATCTTTCTTCACATTCTAAACTCATATTCTATTTCTTCATAATATCCTTACCACAGAGCTTACAGACAATAGCTTCTGGTTTGATCATTTCCGCACAGTAGGGACATTTGACTAAAGACTTCTCTTCTTTTAATTTTTTTGTTTCCCTCCTATAGCCGATGCCTGCGCCAGTGATTAAAATCAGTCCTACAATAATCCCAATTGGAAAATAAAAAAATAGAACCACAAGACCAAGTAATTGAATCAGAATATAAACATTTCTCATCGAAAACTCCTCTCAATAATTATGTTCTCACACTTCCGACTTTGGTTTAGACTCTTTCTTATCTTCCATCAAAACCTCCAGGCAATATACAAAGATAAGTCAGCATGCAACTTATCAGTTTTATTTTGGCTGCAAGAGGAAGTAATCACTATTAGAGAAATCAGTAGCAAGATTGAGATGGTTTTAGATTTCATCATATCCCCAAAAATCCAATTATAACCTGATTCTATCCATACAGAAATAAAAAAGC
Organism: uncultured Eubacteriales bacterium; assembly: GCA_964633715.1. Classification (GTDB taxonomy): domain Bacteria; phylum Acidobacteriota; class Aminicenantia; order Aminicenantales; family Aminicenantaceae; genus JAUWVG01. The sequence continues at coordinate 80,677 of CAZWHQ010000008.1, read as the reverse complement.
AAACGGTACAATCTCCATTTCTACCGGAAGAAAATCAGCGACAAAATGCGGTCAAATGACCGTTAGAATTTTGAAACTCAAGAAATTTCCAGAGAATAGGATATTGGAGCTGATGGGGAATTAGAAGTCTTCGTTTTGAGCCGTTTTTAGAAAAGGCTTCAGAGAAAGTATAGAAATGTTGATTAAACCGTTTTCAATGCTGATTATACTGTTTTATGGCTGCATATTTTCTTCGTCTTCTTCTTCGGCTTCTTCTTCAGGATTTAAAGAATCTATGCGCTCTCTCCTCTCTTCTTCCAAATCAAGTTCTACATCGTCTGCTTTAGAGTCGGCCCACTCCGCAGTTTCTTTCACCTCTTTAAGCTCCTTTTTTATCTGACTGATGTCTTCTTTCATTTTCTCAATTTCTTCTTTCAATTCTTTAATTTTACTCATGATTAAAGCTCCTTTTACTGCTTTTATCTTACGCCTCCACTTGGGATGAGGCAATACCTTTTATAGCCAAGTCAGCACAGTAAACCTATCAGCCTATTACGGTGACATTTTTGGCCTGATCAAGTGTTGAATTGTATGGAAAGTCGAGGGTGTTGAAAAGAAGTTTTAGGATTGGCGTTAATTGAGAGAAGCCGGATATTGAAATGCAAGGGAACTTTCGATGCACTATCAGCGTATTTAGATATGGCAGTCATTTATAGATAACCTGTACTTTTCAGGATATTAGAGGTGTGTCATGAAACAGAGATTTATAGTTATTCTTTTGATTTTGATATTTATGGGACTTGGAGCCCCTGCCTTTGCCCAGAATGATGAAGAGGATAGAGCTGGAAAGCATTATGTGGTCAATTTTTCCCTCTATTATCCCATCAGTTTGAATCAGTCTGAGTATGACAGCGTTAACTTCAACCTGTCGCTGGCCTATGGAAAGGTCGGCAGTGTCAGAGGTCTGGATATAAGCGTGGGGGGATCAGCCATCAACGAAAATCTTTTGGGCATTCAACTTTGCGGCCTTTTGGGAGTCGTAGGCGATACGGGTCGAGGGATACAGCTCTCAGGTTTAATCAATGTGGACGGGGACAGTTTTTACGGCGTTCAGGGTTCGGGTTTGATCAATGTTGTAGGTGACGATTTTAAAGGTATCCAGAGCACTGGTTTGTTGAATGTATCTGGTGGGGATGGAACTGGCTTGCAGCTGTCCGGATTAGCAAGTGTTGCCGGTGAAAATTTCAAAGGCATTCAGGCCAGCGGTGTTTTTAGTGTCACCGGAGAAGAATTTAAAGGAGTTCAAACCGCAGGTGTCTTTAGTGTGGCAGGGGAGAGTTGTTTTGGTCTCCAGGCATCTGGAGTATTTAATGTGACAGGCAATGTGCTCAGAGGTCTTCAAACGGCTCCGTTTAATGTTGCAGCCCATTCAGAAGGTCTTCAAGTTGGTGTTGTCAATGTTGCGGGAACTTCAGAAGGAGTTCAGATCGGCGTTGTCAACTACACACAAGAAGAAAATACAGGGGTTCCGTTTGGACTGGTAAATCTGGCCGCGAATGGGCGCATTCGAGGGACCTTATGGGGAGGGAATACAGTTGCCGCAACTGCCGGAGCAAAGTTTTCTGTTCATAGACTGTATTCAATATTATCCATAGGATACGGCAATCTTGATGACAATATTGGTGAATCGTTGACTTATGGTTTCCACTATGGAGCTGCGTTTCCTGTCGGCGATCTATCTTTAGGAGCGGATTTGGGATATCGATTCAGAGACAACAAAAGGCTGTTTCGGCGAACATTTTTAAATCCGGATCAATTTATGTTTGAAGGGCGTGTGTTACTGGATGTTCCTTTAACATATGGCTTATCTCTGGTGCTGGGTGCCGGCGGCAGTTACGCGTTTAATACAGATGACTCCATTAGTTCGGGAAAACTGAAACCGCTCGTGCTTGCTGGAATTGAGTTCTTTTAAGGATAAACAGAGAAAAAAAGGCCCACCCAGAGAGCAGGCCTTTTATATTTAGTTGATACGCTATCCTATTTGTTTTCTTCCAGTTCTTTTTCCGCTTTGGCCAGCGCATCCGCATAAACTTTCACTGTTGGGTATTTCTCAGAGACAATCTTAAGTGCGGCCACTGCTTTTTCGAGATCTCCTTTCTTTTGGAGAAGGAGGCCCAGGGTGTAGTTCGGACGGAGGGAATCAGGATCTGCTGCAAGTGCATTTTCCATGAGTTCGATTCCATAGTCATATTTGGATTCGATTTCAAGGCTGTTGATACGCGATGCGTAGCTGCTTTTTAATCCGGCACTATCGGGATTATCGGCGATGGCGTTTTCGAAGGTTTCGATAATTTTTTCTTTGTCGCCGATGTTAGCGTAATAGGTGATCAGGTTATAGATCGCGTTGATTTCCCATTCGGGATCAAGAGTTTTTACCCGTTCGTTCAGTGCTAGCCCTTTTTCATACAGATCTTCCATCTTCTGGTAGAAAATTTCGTTGGCATAGAAAAAGTTCAATTGTACATTATCGGGAAATTTTGCGAGTGCTTCTTCATAGGTAGCAACCATATTATCCATTTCTTTTTTTCTGGAGTAGGTTGAAGCAAGTGTCGAATAAGAATTGACTAAAAATTCTTCATCAGGTTCTGTGGCGATAAAGGCTTTGAGTTGTTCAACGTCCTGTTCATTGCGCGCCTTAAAGATGGCCACTTCATATGTGGCTTCGACCTTGTGCCCTTTTTCATTGTTGGGATCCAGCTCCAGAACCTTCTGGTAGTAAGGCATGGTTTGATCCGGTTCATAACGGTCATCGTACTTTTTGGCTAATTTAAAATTCAAATCCACATCATCGGGATTTTTTTCCAAATCGGCCAAGAGCACGCCAACGGTATTAATTCCCTTGGCGTAATCCTTGAGCTTTTGGAAGGTATCATCCCTATCTTCTTCTCCTCCATAACCGACGAATCTGTCGATTTCTGTGCCATCGGCATTGAGGAAAAGGACGGTAGGAGTGGCTCGCGTATTGAAGTTTTCTCGAAAATAGGACCACTCACTTTCGGGATCTTGGGTTAGGACTCTGAGAGGGACATAAGTTTTGTTGACGAATTCTCCGACTTCTTTATCTTGCCAGACAAACTTGTCCAGCGATATGCAGCCCCCTCAACCAGGTGAGAAAAAGTCGATCAGAATGGGCTTGTTCTCTTCCTTGGCCTGGACTAAAACCTCATCCAGGCTTTTCTGGATAAAAGCGACACCAGTGGCTCCGGTTTCTACGCTCTTATCACCCGTTGAGCAGGCGAAGACAACAAGGCACATTAAAACGACAAGAACAATAAAATATTTTTTCATGTCGTCCTCCAATAAAACTATTTTACTTATTGTATGAGTTTTCTCAAGCTCTTTTTTTTAGGAAAAGTATGGTTAAATGAAAAAAAAGAGACCTGCTCAAGAACAGGCCTCTTTTATTTATCAAAAAAAACTTATTTTGAATCTTCGAGCTCTTTTTCCAATTTGGCCAAAGCGTCTGTATAAACTTTTCGTGTGGGGTATTTCTCTACAACTTTTTTCACAGCAGCAATCGCTTTTTCAAGTTCGCCATTCTTATGGTAAAGGAGGCCTAGAGTGTAGTTCATATAGACTGCATCTGGATCCTCTTCTATAGCATTCTCCATGATTTCAATACCCATTTCGTATTTGGAATCAATCTCCAAACTGTTGATGGTGGAGGCATATATGCTTTTTAGTCCAGCATTATCTGGATTTGCAGCAATAGCATTTTCAAAAATCTCGATGATTTTGTCTTTATCATCTAAGTTCGTATAGTAGGTTACCAGATTGAGGATTGTGGAGATTTCCATTTCGGGATCAAGGGCTTTGACCTTTTCGTTCATCTCCAGGCCCTTATCATAAAGATCTTCCATCTTTCCGCGAAAGATTGCGCTGGAATAGGAATACATTATGCGGGCATTATCAGGAAGGGCGTTGAGAGCTTCTTCATAGGTGGCGACCATATTGTCTGTATCTTTTTTTCTAGAGTAGGTCGATGCCAGGATGGAATAGGCATTGACCAGATAATCTTGGCCCGGATCTGAAGCGATAAAGCTTTTTAAAGGCTCAACATCCTGATTGGAACTAGCGTGAAAAAGCGCCACCTGGTAAGTGGCTTCGACCTTGTGGCCCTTTTCATTGTTGGGATCGAGTTCCAGAACCTTTTCAAAATAGGGAATGGTTTTATCCCTTTCATAGCGGTCCTGGTATTTTTCCGCCAACTTAAAATTCAGATCCACATCGTCGGGATTGTCTTCCAGGTCTAGAAGCAGTGCAGGAAGGGTGTTGATTCCTGCGGCAAAGTCCTTAACTTTTTGGAAGGTTTCATCCCTGGATTCCTCTCCGCCAAAACCGACAAAACGGTCGATTTCTTTGCCGTCGGCATCGAGAAAAATGACAGTTGGGGTGCCCGGAACGTTAAAATCTTTACGGTACTGGGCATACCCGCTGTTGGGATCTTGGGTTTGGACTCTGAGAGGGACGTAGGTTTTGTTGACGAATTCTCCGACTTCGGTATCTTGCCAGACAAACTTGTCCAGCGCTACGCAGCTCCCTCACGTGGGTGAGAAGAAGTCGATCATAATGAGCTTGTTCTCTTCTTTAGCTTGAACGATGACATCATCCAGGCTCTTCTCAACAAAAGCGATACCAGTGGCCCCGGTTTCTACGCTTTTATCACCCGTTGAGCAAGAGAAGACAACAAGGCACATCATAACGACAAGAACAGATAAATATTTTTTCATGTCGTCCTCCGATATGAACTATTTTACTTATTGTTCTTATTTTCTCAAGTTCTTTTTTTTATTTGCGGCCAACCTTTCTATTTTAAATTTCGCGAGATTCGGCAGAACTCGAGACGGCCCGGGTGTCCACGCCGCTGGTTCCTGCGTTAAGAGAAAATTTTCCTGAGGTTGAGTATGCGACTCGGTTTCAAACTATGGATTGGAGACGAAATCTGGTCGCTCGTGGGGACTTAAGGTTTTATGAAAGCAGAGTAATGGTTGCAGATGACAGCATTTTTAATATCCTCTCAATCCCGTTTCTACGGGGAGATCCAGAAAATGCATTAACTAGACCTGGAACGGTTGTTGTCTCTTTAGACATGGCAGGGAAATATTTTGGTCAAATGAATCCAATGGGAGAGATGATAGATATCTGGGACAGGCCTTTCGAAATTACCGGGGTGGTCTCCACAGCTCCAGAAAATACCCATGTAAAATATGGATTCATCCTATCTCTCAATGGATTTGAGAGGACCTGGAATCTGGACAACTGGGGCTGGACTGGATTTTATACCTATCTTAAATTAAGGAAGGGTGTAAATCCGTACGTTTTCGAGAGAAAAATCCAAAATATTGCTAACTTGTATATTCCGGAAAAATTAAATGAATGGGGACAGACGTTCGATTATTACCTGCAGCCCTTAACCAAGATTCATCTCCATTCGAATCTTACAGCAGAAGTGGAGGCCCCTGGAAATTTGGGCTATCTCTTCATTTTTTTTGCCATTGGATTTCTCATTCTTCTCTTATCCATCATTAACTATGTCAACTTGACAACAGCACGGTCCTCACACAGGTCTAAGGAGGTAGGTATACGCAAGGTTGTTGGAGCGCAGCAGGGTCAGCTGGCCCGTCAGTTTATCGGGGAGAGTTTTTTAACGGTTTTTTTCTCCATGGCAGGATCAGTACTTCTTGTCTTCATGGCCCTGCCGCTATTCAATAACCTCACAGGGAAAAGCTTTACTCCTCAATACATACTTCAGCCAGATCTTTTTCTTGCACTTCTGAGTTTGACTCTATTTGTGGGGCTGTCGGGAGGAAGCTACCCCGCGTTTCTTCTTTCAATTTTTAAGCTGGTTGGGATTTTGAAGAGCCCTTTGTGTGTTCATGCTGGAGGAAATAAACTCCGAAAAATCCTTGTGCTTGGTCAGTTTACGATTACAATTTTTCTTGTCATCGGAAGCCTTCTGGTGTTCCGGCAGATCCAGTATATGAAGAACAAGTACCTAGGATTTGAAAAAGAACAGAAACTTATTATTCCTGTGCAGTTCAACAACAATTATGAATCTGTAAAGGATGAATTTTTAAAATATCCGTCCATTTCTGAGGCTGCGGCCTGCTGGAGTGTGCCAGGGAGGACAACGAATATTATAGAAGCCAGACTTGTAGGGGAAGCCGCCGATTTGGTTCAGAGTATGAATTTTATCTATGTGGATCCGGATTTCATTCCCGCTTATAAGATCAAAATGGCCGCTGGAAGAGCTTTCCAAAAAGAATCTCCATCTGATGTGGAAGATACTTTTGTGCTGAATGAGACCGCGGCAAAGGCTTTTGGTTTTGAATTTCCGGATGATGCTTTGGGGAAACAAATGTATGAAGGAGGCTCTGGGAATGTAGGGACAATCATTGGAGTCACTCAGGATTTTCATTTTGAAGGGCTTCAGAGCAAAGTCGAACCTCTTGTTTTGCAGTTCCGCCCCGATTATTTTGTAAATCTCAGCCTGACTGTACATACTGAATCTCTCCAGGACACTCTCGTCTTCATTGAAAATAAATGGAATGAGCTTGGATTGGGCCATCTCTACAGCTATTTCTTTTTGGATGAGGATTTTAATCGACAGTATGGATCTGAGGAAAAGGTTGGCCGGCTTGCCTTTGTATTTACAGTATTGGCCGTCTTTATATCATGTCTTGGGCTTGTCGGTCTGTCCTCCTTTACTGCAGAACAGAGGACTAAGGAAATTGGTATTCGGAAAATTCTGGGAGCCACAACTCCGAACATCCTCCTCCTTTTGTTAAAAGAATTCACTATCTGGGTGATTGTAGCGAATGTCCTTGCTTGGCCGTTAACTTACTTGGTGATGAACAGATGGTTAAACAATTTTGCCTACCGTGCTGGAATAAATCTGGGAATTTTTATCATCTCAGGAGTTTCGATGCTTCTTCTGTCCCTTCTGACAGTCAGCGTGCAGTCCATAAAAACAGCCCTCTCCAACCCTGTCAACTCCCTCCGCTACGAATAGAAAAAAAAGACAACCGAACGACATTAAATATTTTGCTTCAGAGAATCAAATGGATGTCGTCATGTCTGTTTCCATCCTCATTCCTATGAGATGGAGACAGAATGCCCGTGAGAGTCACGGATTCGACTCTAGAATTGATTGAAAATTAAAACTATTTTCTTTTTTTATATGAGAAAGTGTCCGTCTTTGGCGATCGTCTGGCCTTTGGCTTTGATCGTGATCTTATCCACCAGGGCATCATAGTGGTGAGGGCTGGAATTTGTCCCGATCCCATACGAATCGCCAATGGCAAAATGCGCTGTTCCAAAAGCCTTTTCGGCTTCCAACATATTTGGACATATTTTGGCGCCGGGATTAGTCCCTATGCCGAACTCACCGATAATTTTACCGGTCGCATCATCACCGATGTTTTTAACGATCTCCCCTACACCCTCACCGCTGTATTCGATAAGTCTTCCTTTTTCGAAGATCATCTCTCCCCGGCCCAACTTGTCATCGATGAGGCTGATGACCAGCTTCCCTGAGAAACTTTCTTCGACTGGCGCAGTAAAACACTCTCCTGATGGAAGGTTCCCGTGATCCCCAACCTGGCTGATGTCTCCGTTATCGGCTTTCCATGTCCTTCCCTTCACACTGCATTCCAAATATGTACCGTTCGGATTCTCGACCACGACATCATCGGCATCATCCATTGCATTTATGACTTTTTGGGTAAAGGCATCCATTTTCGTAAAGTCGATATTGACCAAACGCTCCATCATGTCCACGGTGATTCCAGGCATCATGCAGATCCTGCTGTTGTTTATCCCTTCCTTAACCATAAATCCTCTGAATGGTTTTTCTTCAATCCTGGCATCGAGCATATAAGTGACAACATTTGCCTCTCCTATCATGTCTTTAAAAAGTTGTGTGGGTTCGGTAATGGGACGAAGGGATTCAGTCATGAGGTATGTCGTTGTTTCCGCCCCTGTTTTTTTGGCCCAGTGGCCCATGGCTTCCGCAATGTCCATCTTCTGCTTGTCTGTGATGAGAAGATAATTTTCTCCTTTTCTAATCCTGAGTGACTGGCAAATCGCCCTTTCTGCCGCTTGATACAGTTTATTCACAGTTTTCTCTCCTAGTTTGACTTGGTGATCACGATTCCAGGTTTTTTCCAGGTGAGTTCTCCTTCCTCGACCACAAAAATGCCATTTACCAGGACAAAATCGATCCCCTCAGCGTATTGATGGGGCTCAAAAAATGTGGCTGTGTCTTTTATTCTCTCAGAATCGAAGACAACGATATCGGCAAAACGCCCTTCTTGGATCATTCCCCGATCCCTGAGACCGAGGATTTGTGCTGGAAGAGACGTTGAAGATCTTACGGCATTTTCCACTGTGAGGACTTTTCTGTCCATTGCATAGTGTCTGATCTTTCTCGGAAATGTTCCGTAATACCTGGCATGGACGGGGCCATCAGTTGGAAGAGCGATACGTCCATCTGTGCACGTGGCTGTCCAAGGTTGGGCATAAAAAGCCTCGATGTCTATTTCAGACATGGAAAAACTCCTCAATCTGGCCCCTCCTCTTTGATTGGAGAATCCTTCGAGCTGAAGTTTAATCACCATCTCGATATCTGAAATTCCGTTGTCTTCGGCAAGCGCGGCAATGTTTTTCCCGATATAGGATTTATCTGGATAATCCATAACGATAATGTTTTCGGCATTTCCTCTCCAGTTAAAAGCGTGTTTGATGTCTCTATAGAGATCATCTTTCTTCTCCGGATCTTTGAGTACTTCCCTGAGTGTTTCAGTAAAGTTTCTGCCCAGAGCCCAGCCAGGAATCAATACGACACTTCCATCGGAGCCTGATGAGTTGTAAGGATAAGCATCGGCCCAGATATCGACGCCCTTTTCCCGAGCATCGTTGATCAGACGAATGATAGCCCGGCTTCCACCCCAAAAATCGACTCCTCTGGCTTTGATATGGGTAGCAATAACTTTTGCGCCGGTTCTTTTTGCCACTTCGATCAATTCCACTATGTTTCCCAGCATGGAGGGTGGTCCAGGTTCGTCTTGGCTGGGTACGTACCACATGGGGGTTAATCCTGCAGCGCGCTCGTGTGCCTGGAAAAAACCGCCATAAGGTGCAATCACTTCAACAAGGGCAACCAATTCCTCGGTTGTGCTCCAAATGCTTGGGACATATTCAAGACCTGAAGAGATTCCTGCCGCACCATCTTCCATCGCTTGCCGGATTATGGTCTTCATCTGATCGATCTCATCCTGTGTAGCTGGTCTCTGAAAATCATTCTGCATCACATGCCGGCGAACATCGTTATGTCCAATTAAGAGGAGCGTGTTTAAACCGATGCCCTTTTTAGTTAGAACATCTCTTTGCTGTTTAATGGATAGCGGTGAGTTGCCGCACTGGTTGGACACAAGAGTCGTAACGCCCTGAGTGACGTAATTGGGCGCGGCGAATCTTTTTTCCTCCCCCTTCCAATCACTTTCGTCGTCTATAGTGTCGAATGCATGAGAATGGAGATCGATAAATCCTGGGGCGATGATTTTTCCCTTGATATCGATCACACGTCTGGCTTCAATTTTGCCTTTCAGCCGGCCAACAGCTGCAATCTTTCCATCTTTTAGGGCCACATCTGCATAAAAGCCCGGATTGCCCGTTCCATCCATGACTATGCCATTGATAAATAGGATGTCATATGGGGATACGGTCTGGGCTGGAAACAGTGAGCCTATAAAAAATAAACAGAAAAAAACGAAGGACAGCACAAAATGTGTTTTTGAATATTTCATGTTTGACTCCAAATTCATTTCATTAAAGAATGATTTATTCTTGTTCTCATTTTTACATCAAGAGGAGGCCAAAAGCAAATAAGACCGGTGCATCGGAAGCATCCCCATTCCTGTGATTTCTAGGATGAGTTCTGTAAAGTGACTAGAAATCACGCTTCGTTTTTCCCAGCGAGAAAAACTTGCTCGATTTCCGTCCTCGCTCTCCTCCGGGGGAGGAACCATGCCCACTCGTCCTCCCCGTGCGGATTTCTCCATTTTGCCTTCCTAGTTCCCAGAACTTTAAAATAAAATCACAGAAATGAGAATGCTTCTTCATATAGAATAAGAAAGGAGAAAAAAAAATAGATTTTTGATATTATAGGAACAATAAGTTTTATTTTATCTTTTTTGGGACAAGAGGATGGATACTGAAGTTAAAATTCGGGAATACAAACCAAGGGATATGAAACAGATTTTGTCGCTTGTCCGCGAAATGGAATCTGAACTCGCTGAGAAGTTTCCGGATGTCACCATAAAATCTGGAATCGATAATTATACGAATCGTTTTCTCAAACGGGGGAATAAATATAAGATGTTTGTCGCTCTTGTCAATAAAAAAGTTGTGGGATTTCTCATGGGATATCCGTCTCTGGGTGCACCAGAAGTGGATAACATGTTTGACATACTCCCTGTATCCGCCAAATGGGCTCCTGCGGAGTTTTTTCTGCAGATCACCTTTGTTTCAAAACCGTACAGAAATAAGGGGATTTCAAAGGAACTCCATAAAAAAACGTTGGAATATGCAAAATCACAAGGTTATAAGGAAGTTTATGCCTGCATAGCAAAGTGGAACTCTCCTGAAATTAAGGTCATTAAGTCTTTCAAATTCAAGATAAAGGATTTGGGCTATAGGTACAGGCTGACCTTAAAATTGTAAGGATCTCTCTGCCGGATCAACATAGATTTTGAATATGTTCCTCCAGCTCAATGCAGGTCATGGGAACCACTTCAGCTTTTCCAATTTCTGACAACAGGACAAAGTGGATGTTATCGCCTTGAGAATTTTTGTCCCTATGTATGGCATTGAGGAGGATCTCTCTGCTGGATGAAATTTCTGTGGGCAGTTTTAAATTCTTAAGCAGAGACACGATATGATCGACTTCATCTTGGGAGAGCATTCCCTTGGCGGCAGATATTTTGGATGCTAATACCATACCAATACTGATCGCTTCCCCATGAGATTTTTGTCCATCTTTTTCGATAGTGTGGCCAAGGGTATGGCCAAAATTAAGTTTTTTCCTTTTGTCTTTTCCCAGAGCATCGGATTGCACAATCCATGACTTGATCAGGACCGAATCGTTGATGACTTTTTCGAGTGCCTCTTTTTGGAGAGAGAGAAGGGAAGCCTGCTCCTGTTCAAGGAACTCAAACAAAGAGGCACTTCTGATCACGGCGTATTTGACGACTTCAGCCAATCCGCATGCCAGCTCTTTCTCGGAAAGAGTATACAAGATATTTGTATCACAGAGTACAAACTGTGGTTGATGGAAGCCCCCTATCAGATTTTTGTGTCCGTGGAAGTTGACTCCATTTTTTCCGCCGATGCTGGCATCGACCTGAGCAAGCAGAGTAGTAGGGACAAAACCGAAGTCTATTCCACACATGTAGGTAGAAGCCGTGAATCCGGTTATATCGCAGACAACTCCTCCGCCAATTGCAATGATAAAAGAAGATCGGTCCAGTTTTCGCTCTATAAAATTCTTGTAGATTTTTTCGACTGTTTTTATGGTTTTGTACTGTTCACCGGGATCGATTTCTATGGTGTCATAATTTGAAAAGTGAAAACCGTGACAGCGGCGGACATTGGCATCTGTGATCACAACATTTTTTCCGCTTCCCAGGTAGTCTTTTAAATTTTGGATAGACTCTCCAACGCATATTTGACAAAGCCCAGAGAAAGTTTGGATTTCGTGCTTTTTCAACTCGAATTACAGATTGATTTTATTTCACTTCGTTATAGGCCCAATCCAGCCATTGTACCACGATTTCCAAATCGGATTTATCCACTGTAGCACCGCACCAGAAACGGAGGCCGGGAGGTGCATCCCTATAGGAGCCACAATCGAATGCGACCTCTTCCTCAGCAAGCAGTTTGACAAGAGTTTTGAGTTGGTCTTCAGGGAGATCGACCTTAAAGCAGACGCTCGTGTTGGAGCGGATATCTTTGCTTTCCGCAAGGAAATCTATCCAATCATGACTGGCGACGAAATTCTCCCAGACGGCGAGGTTTTCATTGCTTCGCTGGATTAATCCCTCGAGTCCTCCTACGGATTCGGACCATTTGAGTGCGGAAAGATAGTCCTCATTGGCCAGCATTGAGGGCGTGTTGATCGTCGAACCCTTAAAAATACCTTCGATCAGTTTGCCACCTTTGGTCATCCGGAAAATTTTAGGAAGAGGCCAGGGGGGAGTATAGCTTAACAGGCGCTCTACTGCGCGTGGCGATAGAATCAGGATACCGTGAGCGGCTTCACCTCCAAGGACTTTCTGCCAAGAATAAGTGATAACATCGAGTTTTTTGTACGGAAGATCCATGGCGAAGATCGCCGATGTGGCATCACATAGAACGAGTCCTTCTCTATTATCAGGTATCCAATCTCCGTTGGGTACTTTGACACCGCTTGTTGTTCCATTCCATGCAAAAACAATATCATTATTGAAGTCGGCCTGAGAAAGATTGGGAAGTTTTCCATAATCTGCTTCGAAGATGCGTGTGTTGTCGAGCTTCAGTTGTTTTGTAATATCTGTTGCCCAGCCTTTACTGAATGATTCCCAAACAAAGACATCTACTCCGCGTGGACCAAGCAAAGACCACATGGCCATCTCAAAAGCTCCCGTGTCTGATGCAGGGACGATTCCGACAAGGTAATCTTCTGGGAGTCCTAAAATTATTTTTGTTTTGTCTATGGATTCTGCCAGTTTGCCTTTCCCCAGACTGCTCCTGTGTGACCGTCCAAAAGGAGCATCCCGGAGTTCGTCGATGGAATATCCTGGATGTTTGGCGCAGGGGCCTGAAGAGAAACAGGGATTGGTTGGTTTTTCTGTGGGTTTCATTTTTTTCTCCAAATTAGGTATTTTGTTATAGTTAAAAGGCTATCCAATTTTACTTCAGTTCAAAATAAAATACCATACAAGTGAGTAAACATACTTATTCCAATTTAAAGTTCATCCATTCGACACGCTTCAACATTAAATTTACATTGAGCCTCTGTGATTTTTGCTTGGACACCATGCCCTGGATCTGGATAAGAAGCCATTCAAGGGAACCTTTATAGTTAACCTTTCCCCACAAAAGTAGGAGAATATAATACCAGAACACCGAATAAACCGCCACCGCTAGGGCCAGAGGGAGTTGATCAAAAGTGAAGATCCTTTCAAAAAAATTTAAGCCGGCTATTTTTCCAAGAAAAAGATTGAGGGTCCATTCAGGAAAAATATCATAGATTTCCAATGCATACACTGTCAGGGCCACCATGGCCCATCTCCTCATAAACCTGATGAACTTTGTGTTGGCGGCTTTCTGTGCCCGCCCTCTGAATTCGACCAACCGAAGGGGAATGAGAACGGCAAAAAGTTGTCCACCCAGTTGGAGGAGGTGATTGGTGAGAGCCGGCCTGTGAAAGGCGGAAAAAGTCATTCCCGCTGCAATAAGCAAAGCGCCGGTTGCCAGGCTTCCAGTGGCTGCAAAAAATCCGATTTGGAAGAATTTTTTTGAGGATTGTGGATGAGCTAAAAATAAGCCGATGATAGCTCCGACAAATGCGGTTGAAAGGCAGGGGAAAAGAGGTTCGAAATCACCGGCAAGAATAACAAGAAACCAGGTCAGGATTGAAGGATTTGAAGTCTGGATTTGAGTGTCAGGCCATCCAGCTGTATCAAATAGATCCGGATTTTCCGAGAGGCTTTCGGGAATGGACCAGGGCCTTGCATCCACCCATGTGTGCATCAAAGGTGTCAGAAGCAAAACGATCAAAGTCAAAACGAGATAAATCTTTCTATTGCGGTTGTGTCGTTTATATCCCTGTCTGCGCAGGAGGAAGTAATTGATAATTGATGTGATAATGATTCCCCAGGCGATCATCTCGAGGGTCTGGATCATAAAAAAGGGGTGCCAGATTTTATCTGAATGTGTCCAGACTCCTGTCCTGATGCCTTCTCCAATAAATCCCCAGTATCCCAATCCTTCTATAAGATGGTCAACAAAGAGCAGGACAACACCTGTGATGACTCTTTTCCACAGAAGAATTTTTAGATTCGCTCCTTTCGATACGTTTTTAGCCATCACATAGGTGTTGACAACCGAAGAGATGAGGAGGAAAAATGTGTTCCATGTTCCCAAATAGAGCAAAAATCCAAGTGTTCCAAGTACTATTTTGGGATATTCGAACAAACGGTTGGGATCTTCAGCAATGGCCTCATAGTTGACGACGTGATACAGGCTGTGGAAAAATGTCATCAAAAATATGGCAACACCCCTACAGCCATCGAGAGTTGCGATGCGCTGGAATGAGGAAGCCGCGCTTTTTGTCTGAAGAGAGTCCTGGCTACTCATGTGATAATAGAAAAATCGTCTCCATTATTTCCAGGTCGGATTGATATTGCAAGTGGTTTTTGACCGGTGAAATTGGCTGTGATATAAGTTGGTCGTTCTTTCAAGGAGATATCTTTGACATCCGAGAATAGAAAATATCGGTATTACGCTATACTCCTTGTTGGTGTTGTCGCTCTCTATCATCTTCTGATCATTGGAGCTGTGGGGCCAGGTGACAATGAAGCCTACTACTGGACATGGTCCAAACACCTAGACCTCAGCTACTTCGATCATCCTCCAATGGTGGCCTATATGATAGCCCTGACGACTGCGATTGGGGGTGATTCGGTGTTCTTTTTGAGAATGGGGACAGTTCTGCTCTTTTGTCTCACATCTCTTTTAATTTACCTTCTTGCATTCGACATTTCCAATAGCAGGAAGACGGCTTTTTACGCTCTTAGCCTGGCGAATATTATTCCACTTTTCTTTTTAATTGGCATCCTTTCGGTTCCGGATGCGCCTTTAGCTGTCTGTTGGCTCCTCTATCTTTTCCTGTTGTTCAGAATTGTAAAGGGTGTCTCCTGGTGGCATTGGTATTTGATGGGAATTGTCCTTGGTCTGGCTCTTCTCTCCAAATATTTTGCAGTCCTGCTTATTCCTTCAACTCTGTTTTTCCTTCTTTCCGATAAAAAATTGAGACCTCATTTAAAATCTCCTCACCCCTATGCTGCCCTTATTCTTTCTGGTTTGGTGGCCAGCCCAATAATTTTTTGGAACATCAGAGAAGGGTGGGCGAGTTTTGTCTATCATCTGAGCACCCGGCATGAGGGAGGTGTTTTTTGGGATAATCTGTGGACACTGGTTATCGGACAGCTTGGGGTTTTGACACCTCTTTTACTATTTTGTTTTATGGCCACTCTATTTGTCTTCGTGAAACGGGGCTTTAGAGCGGGAGGGGATATTCGGGATAAGTTCATTGTCTTGACTTCGGCTCCCACTCTTGTCTTTTTCTATATCGTTATGTGCCTAACAAACGATGCCGAACCCCACTGGCCCGGGTTTGGTTATGTTCCACTGTTGATTGGTGCGGTTTGGTTGTTTCCCGAATACTTGGTAAGAAAAAGGAACTTGAATGTCCGGTTTTCATGGAGAAAATATTCGGTTTTGGGTTTTTTAAGGATGTGGGTAAAAGGGCCTTCTGCCTTCAAATTGTTTGTGGGAGCGGCTCTTGTAATTCCTCTTATTTTTATTATATTGATGAATATTCAGTTATTTTATCCATTATACAGACCTGTTTTCTCCAGCATAAACAATCCCTCAGAAATAACTGGGTGGGAAGTCGGGACGTATGATGCCACAAGTGATCTCTTTGGATGGGAAGAGGTGGCGGAGAGAGTGAGGCTTATACGTACGAAAATGACGGAAGAGGGGAACGTGCCGTTTGTCTTCAGCTATCATTATAATATCGCGTCACAGCTGAGTTTTGCCCTCAAAGACACATCAAATGTTTTTTGCCTGTCCGTTTTGTCCGATCAGTTTGATTTCTGGCAGGACACAAAAGATCTTATTGGCAGGAATGCCGTTTATATTTGCACAAACCGCTATTCTCTCCCTCCGCAGGAAAGCTTTTTGTTTGAACTCATCGAAGGCCCTGAGACGGTTGTGACCCAGAGAGCCGGAGCATATAAAGCAAGAGAAAATTATATCTACAAATGTTTCGGATTTTTAGGGATCAAATAGTTTGGAATTTGAAGTCTATTTTAATATAGTGATAGGACTGAAAAAGACATTTATATAACATTATTACAAGGAGGCCGAACTCATGAAAAAAATAATGTTCTTTTCAATCTGTGTGGGTGTTTTGTTTTGGGCATGCGCCCAACAATCCGTTCCTCCACCTGAGGGGGATAATCCCTTCTTTATCAAATGGGCGACCCCCTTTGAAACGCCTCCTTTTGATGTCATCAAGGAAGCGGACTTTATGCCTGCCTTTAAAGCGGGGATCGATGTGCATAAAGCAGAAATAGTCCTCATTACGGAGAACAAAAAAAAGCCGAATTTTAAAAATACGATAGAGGCACTGGACCGAAGCGGGGCTCTGCTGACCAAAGTGGGGAACGTCTTTGGATGTCTCAGCGGAGCGAATACCAATGAACAAATCCAGCAGATAGACCGAGATGTCACACCCCTTCTCTCCAAACATCGGGATGATATACTCCTTAATGCCGCCTTGTTCGAAAGAGTAAAAGCTGTTTACGAAAAAAAGGATAGGCTCAATCTAAATGTCGAGAAGAGTAAACTGCTGGATGAAACCTACAAGGTGTTTGTGAGAGGCGGAGCCAATCTGGATGAGGACAAAAAAGCTGAGTTGAGAGTTATCAATGAAGAACTGTCCAACCTGACGCTCAAATTCGGACAGAATATTTTGAAGGAGGACAACGCTTTCCAGCTAGTTATTGAGAATCCAGCAGACTTGGCCGGTCTTCCAGAGGCCGTCATTGCCGGTGCGGCTGAAGCAGCTGCTGCCTTGGGACACGATGGAAAATGGACCTTTACACTGCACAAACCTAGTTGGATCCCTTTTCTCCAGTACTCTGAGAAGAGAGATCTGAGAGAAAAGATTTACAGGGCATATTACAACCGAGGCAATAACGGCAATGAATTCGACAACAAGGCCATCGCGTCTAAAATCGCTGCGCTTCGTGTCAAGAAAGCTCATCTTTTGGGTTATGAAACCCATGCCCATTTTGTGCTCGAAGAGAACATGGCTAAGGAGCCGCAGAATGTCTATGACCTGCTCAATCAACTCTGGGAACCCGCCTTGGAAATGGCCAAAAAAGAAGCTGCAGAGATGCAGGCTATTATTGATGCCGAGGGAAAGAATTTTAAACTGGCCAGCTGGGACTGGTGGTACTACGCTGAAAAACTCAAAAAGGCCAAGTATGCTCTGGATGATGAACAGATCCGGCCATATTTTAAACTCGAAAATGTCATCGACGGTGTGTTCACTGTGGCCGCAAACCTTTATGGACTTCAGTTCGAAGAACGATTTGACATCCCCAAATACCATGACGATGTCAAAGTATTCGAGGTCAAAGAGGCAGACGGTTCACATGTGGGGATTCTTTATACCGATTATTTTCCCCGTCCTAGTAAAAGGGGAGGGGCCTGGATGAACGCATTAAGGAAGCAGTCCAGGATAAAGAGAAAAAACATCACACCTGTCATTTACAACATAGGAAACTTTGCTAAACCCACAGGGGATAAACCCTCTTTGATTTCTTTGGAACAAGTCGGAACGATGTTTCATGAATTCGGTCATGCCCTTCACGGACTTCTGTCTGACTGTACCTATGAGTCGCTCTCAGGTACGTCGGTGCCCAGGGATTTTGTAGAACTCCCCTCCCAGATTATGGAAAACTGGGCTCTGCATCCAGATGTCCTCAAAATATACGCCAAACACTATGAAACCGGAGAATCCATTCCCCAGGAACTGATCGATAAAATCAAAAATGCCGGGCATTTCAACCAGGGATTCATAACCGTTGAGTACCTGGCTGCGTCATTCCTGGATATGGACTGGCACACGCTGACTGATTCTGAAGAGAGGGATGTTTTGGAGTTTGAGAAAACATCGCTGGATAGGATTGGTTTGATTCCGGAAATTATTTCCAGATACAAAAGCTACTACTTCAACCATATCTTTTCAGGAGGGTATTCCTCGGGATACTACAGCTACATCTGGGCCGAAGTTCTGGATGCCGATGCTTTCGAAGCGTTTAAAGAGACGAGCCTTTTCGATAAGGCTACGGCCGACTCCTTCAGAAGAAACATCCTGGCTGCTGGAGGCACCGAGGATCCGATGACCCTTTATAAAAGATTTCGCGGAGCCGAACCTAAAGTTGAGCCGCTCCTGAAAAAGAGAGGCCTAAACTAGCCAATATTACTTTGTGTTTGTTTTTTGCTCTAACACCTTTAGAACAGGAAAGGAACATTTTATTTTGTTTTAATTAAATTCCAGTAAGTAATGCTATGTCGGTTGAGATAAAAGAAGTCAAAAACAGAAGTGATTTAAAAAGGTTTGTCCGTTTCCCTTTTTATCTCTATAAAGACAATAAATATTGGGTCCCTCCCATCATAAAAAATGAGATGAAGCTTCTTGATGCGAAAAGAAATCCTGATTTTGAGTATTGTGAAGCGAAATACTGGCTGGCGTATAAAGATAATTTAATAGTGGGCCGCATTGCAGGAATCTACAACAAAAAATATATCGAAAAGTGGAAGAATAAATACGCCAGTTTTAGCCGGTTTGATTTCATAGATGAACAAGATGTGTCCAAAGCTCTTTTTTACAGGGTTGAAGCCTGGGCTAAATCAAAAGGTATGGAGGGGGTTCATGGTCCTTTGGGATTTACGACATTTGATCATCAGGCGCTGTTGATAGAGGGATTTGAAGAAATGCCCACGTCGGCCTCAGTATATAATTACGATTATTATCCGGTTCATCTAGAAAGATTGGGCTGCAAAAAAGAAGTCGATTATCTTGAATTTCAAATCAATGTCCCCAAAAAAATTCCTGAAAAAGCAATCAGGATTGCAAATATCGTAATGAAGAGGGAAAAACTGAAACTCATAAAAAGCAAATCGAAGAGAAAACTGCTTTCTTATGCAAAACAGCTGTTTCACGTTATCAATGAAACCTATAAGCCTCTTTACTATTTTGTTGAGCTGAACGATAAACAGATGAATCGATTCATCAAAAAGTATACCTCTTTGGTCAAGGCAAAGTATATTCTTCTTATTGTAGATCAGAATGACAGAGTCATTGCATTCCAGATTACTATGCCCTCTCTCTCCGCGGCTTTCCAAAAGGCCAGAGGGAGGTTGTATCCCTTTGGATTTATACATTTTTTATCAGCTGCAAGAAATCCGAAGGTCCTTGATCTGTATATTGTAGGCATCCTTCCCGAATATCAAAATAAAGGTATCAATGCGCTTTTTATGAAGGACTTGACCCAAACGGCTATCGACAACAATATCCTTTATGCGGAAACTAACAGTGAACTGGAGGAAAACAAAAAGATCCAGAATTTCTGGAAATACTATGATTCCAGGCAGCATAAGAGAAAAAGAATTTACTTGAAGATATTTTAGATTGACATACATACATAGTTTTGCTAACTCAAAATATCTGTCAGGTTTATACACTTAAATTTTTTGGAGGGATCATGATTCAACGAAAGCCAGTATTATTTATTTTGGGACTTTTTGTCTTTTTCTTTTCTGTTGTTTCCTATGCAGACCAAGATGACTATGCGTCTCTTTTGGAATCTTTGGAACTCAGAAACATTGGACCGGCAATTATGGGGGGGAGAACTGTCGATTTTGCTGTTGTGGAGAGTAACACGTCAATAATTTATGCGGCTGTCGGACCGAGTGGAGTTTGGAAATCGGAAAATAACGGGATCACCTGGTTTCCAGTTTTTGATAAGGAGGAATCGGTGGCGGTGGGTGCAGTGGCTGTTTCTCAGAGCAATCCCGACATTGTATGGGTAGGATCAGGAGAAGCCACGGCCCGCAACAGTGTGGGCATTGGCGATGGAATCTACAAATCCGAAGATGGCGGCCGAACTTGGACAAATATGGGGCTGGAAAACACGCGACATATTGCCAAGATAATTGTTGACCGGACAAATCCAGATATTGTTTTTGTAGGAGCTCTGGGGCATGAGTGGGGGCCCAATGAGGAGAGAGGAGTGTTTCGAACAATCGATGGGGGGAAGACCTGGGAAAAAGTTCTCTATTTTGATGAGAATACTGGAATCGCCGATCTTGCGAGTGATCCATCCAACAATAAAATTGTGTATGCGGCCATGTGGGATTTTCGGAGAAAACCTTATTTTTTCCGCAGTGGTGGAAAGGGAAGCGGTATCTTTAAGACTACAGATGGAGGAGAAACGTGGAAAAAAATTATCAACGGCCTTCCAGCAGGTGAATATGGACGTATAGGGCTGGATGTGTGTTTCAGCAATCCCAATGTGCTCTATGCCGTCGTGGAACACAAAAATAGTGGGATTTTCAGGTCGGAAGATAAAGGGGAAAACTGGATCAGGATGTGTGACAGCCAGACTCATGACCGAATCAATTTCCGTCCGTTTTACTACAGTAAGATCACGGTCGATCCCAACAATGATTTGGTTGTCTATGTCTACTCAGGATCCTCCTATGTGTCCAGGGATGGAGGGAAGACATTTGCAACTATCTCCAGAGGAACTCATCCCGACCATCATGCCATATGGGTCGATCCGAATAATTCCCTTCATCTATTAGACGGAAACGATGGAGGGATCGATATTTCTTTTGATGGAGGTCAATCTTGGCGGGGTGTGCGTGCCGGGGCCTGGTCTGAAATCTATCAGGTTGGATTTGACATGAGGACACCGTATTATGCCTATGTTGGATTACAGGATAATGGAAGCTGGGGCTGCCCCATAAACTCTTTGGATTCCAACGGCATTATGAACTTTCACTGGTATCCTATTGGGGGGGGAGACGGATTTTATATCCAGATCGATCCAGAAGATTATTCCACAATCTACCGGAATGCTCACATGGGAGGAATCACAAGATTTGATGTTAAAACAGGTGATTCCCAGGATATTAAACCTGTGGCCAAGTTGGATGAGGAACCCTATAGGTTCAACTGGAACTCTCCAATCCTGATGTCTCCTCACAACAGGAATGTGGTCTACTTCGGAGGAAACTTTTTATTTAAAACAACAAATAGAGGGAAATCATGGGAAAAGGTGAGCCCTGATTTGAGTACCGATGATCCAGAGAAACAGAAAGATTCAGGAGGCATCACTGCAGACAATACAGGTGCCGAAATCCACTGCACAATCTACACTATTGCAGAATCCTTTGTAAAGGAAGGAGTGATCTGGACCGGAACGGACGACGGACTTGTTCAAGTAACTACTGATGGCGGGATGACCTGGACAAATGTGACGGAAAATATCAAAGATCTTCCTCCAAATGGCTGGGTTACTCGAGTGGAAGCTTCCCATTTTGATGAAAGCACAGCTTATGTCACATTCGATAGACACCGTGTGGATGATTACAATCCTTATGTTTACAAAACCGATAATTTTGGAAAGACATGGACATCTTTGAGTGCAAATCTTCCTCCAATTGGCTATCTACATGTTATCCGCGAGGACCTGGAGAATAAAAATCTCCTCTTTGTGGGGAGTGAATTCGGCTTTTTCTTGAGCTTTGACGGAGGGAAAAATTGGGTGGCCTACAAAAATGATTTTCCCACAGTGGCGGTCAGGGATATCCAGATTCATCCCCGGGAAAAAGACCTTCTCATTGGTACGCATGGACGTGGGCTCTGGATATTGGACGACATTACCCCATTAGAAAAAATGATACCTGAAGTTCTAAATTCCCCTTTTGCTCTTTTTGATATCCGTCCGGCTACGCTTTATTCGTCAAAGAGTTCTTCGATGTATTCCGGACCTCATGAGTATTCTGCGCCCAATCCTCCATTTGGAGCGGGTATTACCTATTATCTTAAAGAACAACCCAAAGCCGGCGCACAATTCAAAATGTCTGTTCTCAATGCTGAAGGTCAAGAGGTCAGTGTGCTGAGAGCCACAAGAAATATCGGGCTCAACCGGATTTACTGGAATTTAAGAGAGCAGAGATCGCTGCCGCCAGAAGCTGCCCAGTCCAGAGGAGGCCGGGGAAGAGGTTCTTCTGGAGGTTCTTTTGTTCTCCCAGGAGATTATTCAGTTGTTCTCCAGCTCAATGATAAAAAAATTGAAAAACCTGTTACTGTCAAGGCTTATGAAAAGCACAATTTTTCTCTTGAGGAGAGGAGGTTGAATCAGAAGTTTGTTGCAGAAATTGGCAGTCTGGTCAGTCAAGGCGCGGCTCTCATTTCCTCGATGACAGCACTTATGGAACAACTGCAAAATCTAGATAGGCGAATCAAAGTAGAGAATGTGAAACATTCAGGTTTGAGGGATATGCTGAAAGAAATTATATCAAAAGTGGATCAAATCCAGGAATCCTATTCCTACAGTGTGGAAGGAGCCACAGGTTACCGAAGGCCTGTAATCGTTGCCTTAAGAGGAGGAACTCTCCCGGAGCAGATATCCCGTTTGAGGGGATCGATCAGCCGCTATCAGGGCGCTCCAACTCAGACTCAGATCGATCAGTATAACGATATCAAATCTAAAGTTACTCCCCTGCTCGAAAAAGCCGCTGAAATACAAAATAAAGATATTCCCAAACTGAACACATTGCTTTACGAGGTGAAATTTCCCTTTATAAAAATATCGAGATAAAAGATATTAGAACTGGCTGGCTTTAGTATCCTGTAAGCCGTCCAAGTATCCATAGAAAGAAGATGAGGACCAGAGCGCTGCTCGTGGCCCATCTGGAATGGAAGGCTTTGAATGTATTTTCCCTTTGGCTGAGCCAGTAACCAAGAGGGACCAAAAAAGCCGATACAAAAGCTGTCAAACTTCCATTCAAAAATATGTGCTCTGCCATTTTAGGCCAGCCTCCGGCCACCCAGGTTTTGTACTGGACAATATAGGTG
Source organism: uncultured Eubacteriales bacterium (assembly GCA_964633715.1). Taxonomy (GTDB): domain Bacteria; phylum Acidobacteriota; class Aminicenantia; order Aminicenantales; family Aminicenantaceae; genus JAUWVG01. The sequence goes on along the minus strand of CAZWHQ010000008.1, from coordinate 57,651 downwards.
ATGATCAGGGCAAAAGAGACATATCCACCGTAGGCCCCCAAAATTCCGGTCAATCCTCCACGGAGGAGTGCTTTTTCTTTGCGTTTCAATAAAAACGTGGCCGCTAAATCAAAAGCTACACCCAACAAAAAGATACCAAGGAGATGACAGATAAATGGTGCTGCATTGACTAGTCGGAACAGGACAGCGATTCCTCCGATGGCCGATGAAGTTCCAGGCTTATTGTTTTGAGCACGTGCAAATGCCAGCAGAAACAGGGCCCAGGAGGACAGCCAGACAGAGGCAAGGGGGATATTGGCCGCATACAGAGCTCCTCCACCAACAGCCTCACTGATTCCCCATAGAGAACCAAAAAGAAACACCCAAATCAAAGGCTTGAATTTTTCCATACTGTTGATCCTTTTATATATCAAGTTCTTTTCTGCTTATACCACAGTTGTATTTTACGGTCAAATATTAAGGATATAAAGGACAAAAGGTAAAATTTAATCTCTTTTGCTTAGGAGCCTCTCGATGGAACAGGATTGACGGCATGGTGAAAATTCTATATTTTATTATAAAAAGACATATGGAAGAAAAAAAGATATCTCCCTACAAGGGAAGGGCCCCTGAAGTTTGGAGCATTGGTGGTGGAAAGGGGGGTACAGGGAAAAGCTTTATGGCTTCCAGCATGGCCATTCATCTAGCTCAATCCGGACACAGAGTAACTCTGATTGATGCGGATATCGGTGGGGCCAATCTGCATTCCTATTTTGGCATGACGCGTCCTCGAGTGACCCTCACTGAATTTTTCGAGAAAAAAAGGCCTCTTGTTGAGCTGAAAATTAGATCTGGCATTAAAAATCTCAGCTTTATCCCAGGAGATGTCAAATCTTTGGCTTCAGACGGCGTCCTCTATTCACAAAAACTGAAGTTGTTTAGACATATCAGGATGTTGAACTCAGAATATGTGATTGTAGATGTTGGAGCGGGAAGTCATAACAATGTTATCGACACGTTCCTCATTGCCGATAAGATGCTGGCTGTGCTGCTGCCCGAGGTGTTGTCTGTTGAGAATCTCTATCATTTCATCAAAAATGCCCTTTTTCGAAAACTGAAGATGATTTTAAGACCCTATGGATTCAAAGAATTCGTCGAACAAATCTGGAGGAATAAAGAGAATTACAAGATAAGCAACCTCTGGCAACTGATTGCCTGGATGAAAGATAATTTTCCTTACATCAATGAGATTTTGGATGAAGAGCTTTCGAATTTCAAGATTCATTTTATCTTGAATAAAATATCCAACCGACAGGATATAGTGCTCGGGTCCTTCATCAAGAGCGGTTTTACGAGATTTCTGGGTCTGGAGACACACTTTTCAGGATATGTGGAATATGATGAGAATGTGGTCAAATCTATTGCTCAGCAGGAACCTTTTATGCAATTTGATTCTTCGTCTTCAGTGGCGCTGGAAGTAAGGAGCACTGTGGATAATCTTATTCATGGGAGGGAACAAAAGGTTTGAAATGAAGACAACCCTAACGACAGAAGAAAAGGAAAAATACTTAAAAATCCTTGGGCTGAGCTCTGAAGCCACTTTTATTGAGATCAAGCGGGTTTATAAACGCTTGTTGAGATTATATTCATCGGAGACTTCCATCATATCTTCAATATCGGGGGACTTTTCAAAAAGGAAGAAACAAAAGGTCATTAGAGATTTGGAGGATGCTTATAAAAAACTCTCTGCCCAGGATGAGTACGAACAGTCTATAAAAAAACAGAAAGTCAAACCGTCTGGGGCGGGAAGTTCTTTGGATCGTTCTTTACCGGGGACAGTTTTTAATGGACGGATGCTGAAGGATATTAGGAGAAAGCTTGGTATTCAGCTCTTTGATGTTTCCCTGGAAACAAAAATTCGAAAAGAGATTCTCAAGGATATCGAACTCGAGAGATTTGAGAACCTTCCCCAGGAGATCTACTTGAGAGGACATATTTGGAGCTATGCAAAGTATCTGTCGCTCAATCCAAAAAAAGTGACGGATGACTACATCAACAAGTACAAAACCTGGAAAGATAAGACTTGATCTATTGCATGAGAGATTATTCAGATTTTTTGCGCTTTTTGGATTTTGGCCCAGGTGTCCCTAAGGGGAACGGTCCGGTTGAAAACAAGTTTGTCTTTTGAGGAATCCTCGGAATCCACACAGAAATATCCCTGCCTTAAGAATTGAAAACGGCTTCCGGGTTGAGCTTCCTTTAGACTTGGTTCAAGCTGACAATTTGATAATATTTTTAAAGATTCTGGATTGAGGAAGTCGCTTAAATCTGCACCTTCTGTGTTCTCTAGAGGATTTTCTTTTGTGAAGAGATGATTATAGAGCCTGACTTCGGCGTTTATTGCATGTTCAGCAGAAACCCAATGCAGAGTCCCCATCACTCTCCGGCCATCTTTGGACCAGCCTCCCCTTGTTTCTGGATCATACGTGCAGTGCAGCTCTTTAATTTCTCCTGATTTATTGTCTTTAACGATTTCCGTGCAGGTGATGTAATAGGCATGTTTGAGTCTGACTTCCCTTCCAGGAGCTAATCGGAAAAATTTTTTTGGAGGATCTTCTAAAAAATCTTCCTGTTCGATATAAAGAATTCCAGTGAAAGGAATTTTCCTGGATCCCATCCTCGAATCTTCTGGATTGTTTTCGGCATCGAGCCATTCCACTTCCTTTTCAGGAAAATTGTCGATAAATACTTTTAGGGGACGCAGAACGGCCATCACCCGAGGTGCCCTCAAGTTCAGGTCCTCTCGCAGACAGTGTTCGAGAAGTGCAATATCTGCCGTACTCTCGTTTTTTGCTATCCCAATCCGATCACAGAAATCGCGAATAGCTTTTGGTGTATATCCTCTGCGTTTCATTCCAGAAATCGTGGGCATTCTGGGATCATTCCAGCTCCTGACATGATTCAACTCGACCAATTCGAGAAGCTTTCTCTTGCTCATCACGGTGTATGTGAGATTAAGCCGGGCAAACTCGATTTGTTGAGAGTGAAATGCGGAAAGTTCCTTGAGATACCAGTCATAAAGGGGACGGTGATCCTCGAATTCGAGCGTGCAAATTGAGTGTGTAATCCCCTCGATGGAATCAGATTGACCGTGAGCCCAATCATAGGTTGGATAGATGCACCAATCATCCCCAGTCCTGTGATGGGAAGCCCTAAGAATCCGGTACATCACAGGATCCCTCATGTTCAAATTGGGAGAGGCCATATCGATTTTGGCACGAAGCGTACGGGATCCATCCGGAAACTCACCGTCCTTCATTCTGGTGAACAGATCCAGGTTTTCTTCGATGGAGCGGTTGCGAAAAGGGCTGTTTTTTCCTGGTTGAGTAAGGGTTCCTCGATGTTCCCGGATCTCATCCGCACTCAAATCACAAACAAAAGCTTTTCCTTTTTTTATCAAGAGCTTTGCCCATTCATAGAGCTGTTCGAAGTAATCAGAGGCATAGTACTCACGTTCTTCCCAGTCAAAACCCAGCCAGCGGATATCGTCTTTAATCGATTGGATGTACTCGATCTCTTCTTTGATAGGATTAGTGTCATCGAAGCGAAGATTACAGAGGCCGTTGTACTCGGCTGCAATCCCAAAGTTGAGGCAGATGGACTTAGCGTGGCCAATATGCAGGTAGCCGTTGGGTTCGGGGGGGAAGCGTGTGTGAACCCTCCCTTCGTTTTTACCTGCAGCTCGGTCTTTATCAATAATGGTCCGGATGAAATCCTTGGAGGAGGTTTCGGAGTTCTTTGTATCCTTGTTTTCTGTTTCTCTATCGCTCATCTCTTGATTGCCTCCAATCTCTCCCATCATAACAATTTCCCGAAAATTATCAATCTCTTCCATAAAACAGCTCAAATCCTGTATGAAAAAAAGTTCTGTGAAGTGACTAGAAATCACGCTGTGTTTTCCCCAGGCTATGACCACAACCTTTAGTTAGTCGGATGGACGTCGTATCTCTGTCTCCATCCACATTCGTATGTGATGGAGGCAGAATACGTAAGGGTTCCTGTCCGACTTAAAATGGATATGGAGGAACCATGCCCGCTCGTCCTCCCCGTGCAGATTTGTCAATCATCTTTACATCACTCTATTTCGTAATAGGAAATGAGCTGTTCTGGCTTCCTCCATGCATTGTAATTCTTTTCCACATCCGATATCATATAAAAAGTATTTTATAGGATCAAAAATGAGTCTTAAATTTCATGCAACAACGATCATTTGTGTGCGTCATAAAGGGCAGGTGGCCATCGCAGGAGACGGTCAGGTCTCAATGGGACACACTGTTCTCAAAGAAAAAGCCAGCAAGGTAAGAACTCTTTATAAAGGAGAAGTTTTAGCCGGATTTTCTGGAGCGACATCGGATGCCTTTGCTCTTTTTTCGCGATTTGAGGCCAAACTGGAGGAATTTAGAGGAAATTTGCCAAGAGCAGCCATTGAATTGGCCAAGGAGTGGCGTTTGGATAGGGCTCTTCGCAGGTTGGAAGCACTTCTTATCGTCGCTGATAAAGACAATTCATTCCTCATTTCAGGGACCGGAGACGTTATCGAACCCGATGATGGCATTATTGCAATCGGTTCAGGAGGAGCGTACGCGCTTGCCTCTGCACGAGCTCTCCTCAGGTTTGCGGATTTCCCTCCAAAAAAAATTGCTAGAGAAGCCCTAAAAATCAGTTCTGAAATATGTATCTACACTAATGATCAAATTACAGTTAAGGAATTGTAGATGACAATTGTTTTGCCCGAAAATTTACAAAAGAAAAAAATAAAATCTGCAGAGATCGAACTCACTCCTAAAGAGATCGTTTCTGAGCTGGATAAGTATATTATTGGCCAGAAGGAAGCTAAAAAGGCAGTGGCCATTGCGCTGCGAAATCGCTACAGGAGGAGAAAACTCCCCCCAGATCTGGCAGATGAAATCGCACCAAAAAATATTCTTATGATAGGTCCTACAGGAGTAGGAAAAACCGAAGTCTCCCGTCGCCTAGCCAAACTTACCTCTTCTCCGTTTCTCAAGATTGAAGCGAGCAAATTTACAGAAGTTGGTTATGTTGGAAGGGATGTAGAATCGATGATCCGAGATCTGGTCCGAATCTCCGTGGATATGATCAAATCAGAAAAAATTGGAGAGATCTTAGAGAAGGCCCAACAGAATATTGAAGAAAAAATTCTGGATTGTTTACTCCCTCCGCTAAAGAAAAAACCGGACGGTCTTGAACAGGACGATCCGGCAAAATTCCAGGCAACTCGTGAAAAATTCAGAGTTCAGCTGAGAGAAGGCCTCCTCGATGAGAGAAAAATCGATATCGAGGTCAAAGAAAAGATGTCTTCTCCCTTTGAGATTTTTTCTAATGCGGGTGTCGAAGAGATTGGAATTCAAATTCAGGAATTCATTCCTGGTTTTGGTGGAGGAAAGACTAAACGGCGGAAAGTGAAAATCAGCGAAGCTCGTGAACTCCTCATGGAAGAGGAACAAAAAAAATTGGTCGATAAGGAACAGGTAAACCGGTTGGCTATTGAAAAGGTGGAACATTCGGGGATTATTTTTCTTGATGAAGTGGACAAGGTGTCCGGCCGTGAGGCGGGTCATGGTCCCGAAGTCAGCCGGGAAGGCGTACAAAGAGATTTGCTTCCAATTATTGAGGGGACTACCGTTAACACACGTTCGGGATTAGTCCGAACCGATCATATTCTATTTATTGGTGCCGGTGCGTTCCATGTGGCCAAACCATCGGATCTTATCCCTGAACTCCAGGGAAGGTTTCCAATCAGAGTTGAACTCACTTCTCTAGATAAAATGGACTTTATCCAAATCCTGACTGAGCCGGAAAATGCCTTGATAAAACAGTATATAGCTCTTCTCGGCACCGAGGGCTTCCGCATTGAATTCACAGAGGATGCCATTGATGAAATTGCTGAGATTGCCGAAAAAGTCAATGAAATGACAGAAAATATTGGGGCCAGAAGACTCCACACCGTCATGGAAAAGGTGATGGAAGAAATTTCCTTCCAGGCTCCCAATATAAGAAAGAAAAAAATAACCATTGACAGGAAATATGTCCAAAAACAGTTGAAGGACATTGTCAAGGACGAAGATTTGAGCCGATTCATTCTCTAATGAAGAGATACCTGCTATTCCTTCTCTCCTTTATCCTCCTGGTAATTTTTTTCTCCTGCGGAAAAAAGGGGCCTCTTCAACCACCCATCGTACGAATCCCAAAAACGGTGGAAATTGTGGCACTCATTCAAAGGGGAGACAAAGTCTTGTTGAGATGGAATAATCCGGTTAATTATATCGATGGAAATCCGATAAATGGGCTTTCTGAAGTGGAGATATGGCTTTTGGAAAAACCTTGGGAAGAGCTAGAAACACCCGAATTGACTGAAATGAGTGAACCGGTCGAACCCAATTGGGAAAAAGAGTTTAAAAAAGGCGGACATCTTTTGTTGACTATTTCAAAAGAGAGACTGTTGGACTATGTCTTTGACGATGAACCTGAGAATCCAGTGATGCAGGTCGTTTTTCCTCTGGGAGAAGACTTTATGTCAAAACAATACCTGTTCAGTATAAGAGTGAAGGATAGCAGACAAAGGAAATCCCTCTTTTCCACACCCATCTCTTTTGAGGCTAAAATTTTATCTCGGCCACCTCTAAATTTTAATGCTGAAGTTTTTGCGGACAAAATTGTAATTAAATGGGATCCCCCAGTTGAAAACATTGATTTGTCAATCCCTCCTCTATTTGTGGGATATAATGTATTTCGAGGCGCGGAAAAATCCAAAGCTGTCCGGCTAAATTCAGCTTTGATTAAGGGACAGAGTTATGAAGACAATTCTTTTGAATTTGGAACGACCTACACTTATTTCGTCAGGGCTTCAGCCAATGAATATTCTCCCTTTTTAGAAAGTGAGGATTCCGAAGTTCTCGTCGTAACTCCCAAAGACATTTTTCCTCCTGCTCCTCCAAAAGGAGTTGTTTTAGTAACGGGGCCGGATATCCTCTCGTTAAGTTGGGATGCCAACCTTGAAAATGATCTTGGAGGGTACAGGATTTGGAAAAGAGCTGAAGGGGAATCCGAATTTGTGGTTCTGATGGAAGAACCCTTCTTGGAAAATACCTACACGGACAGCGCAGTTGAAAAGAATATAAGATATTATTATGCTGTTACTTCAATGGATAAGACCGGAAATGAGAGCCAGAAATCAAATATTATTTCAGAAATTATTAGGGATGGATTTTCATGAAAATCTACCGATATAAATTCAAAAAGAAAATTTCCTATGGAATCTTAGAGGAAGAAGGTCTCTATCCTTTAGAAGGTTCACCCTTCAGATCCTTTAAGGTGAAAAACACAAGTATCCCTATTGGTGAGGTGATACTTTGTCCTCCGGTCAAACCTTCAAAGATCGTTGCCATTGGAGTTAATTACAAAGATCATGCGATGGAACGCGGAAAGGCCCTACCCAAAGAGCCTTTGGTTTTTTTAATGCCGTCCTCTGCCGTTTGCGGTCCTAATGACATCATCGTTTACCCCAAGATGGCTAAGCGCGTCGATTATGAGGGAGAATTGGCTGTTGTTATTAAAAAGCAAGCCTCTCTTTTATCGAAGGAAGATGATGTGGACAAGTATATCCTGGGGTACACCTGCTTCAATGATGTGACCGCACGCGACCTCCAGGAGAAGGACGGCCAATTTACTCGTGCCAAATCCTTTGACACATTTGCGGCGTTCGGTCCTTGTATCGCGACCGACATAGATCCTTCACAGCTGAAAGTGAAGACATTTCTCAATGGAAAACTTCGGCAGTCAGGCAATACAAAGAACCTTATATTTTCAATTCCATACTGCATTCGGTTTGTTTCGAATATTATGACCCTCAATCCGGGTGACATCATCACGACAGGGACACCATCTGGTGTAGGGCCCATGATTCCAGGAGATCGAGTGGATGTCCAGATCACGGGGATTGGAACCCTTTCGAATGTTGTGATGTCCATCAAGAAATAATACAATCGAATAGTCAGAACGATTGAGTTTATTTATATATACAATCGGAGGTGATTATGAAAATTTTCCTGGATACAGCTAACTTGGAACACATCAAAGAAGCGGCCAGCTGGGGACTTGTCGATGGAGTCACAACCAATCCCACGCTTGTCTCAAAAGAAAATCAGAAATTTGATGTCTTGATAAAAAAAATATGCAATCTTGTCCCTGGACCTGTCAGTGTTGAAAGTGTTTCCACCAAGGCTGAAGCTATTATTAAGGAAGCGAGGCGACTCGCCAAGATAGCAGACAACGTTGTCGTGAAAATCCCTATTTGCTTGGAAGGACTCAAAGCGACAAAAGTCCTTGCTGCGGAAGGGATTCCGGTCAATACGACTTTGATTTTTTCATCGTCTCAGGCTTTGCTTGCAGCCAAATCCGGTTCTCGGTATCTCAGCCCATTTGTTGGCAGGTTGGATGACATTTCTTTTGATGGTTTGGATCTGGTCGACCAAATTGTCACGATTGTGAATAACTATGGTTTTGACAGTGAAGTGATAGTGGCCAGCATCAGACATCCTCTCCATTTTATCGAATCTGCGATGATGGGAGCAGATATAGCCACCGTTCCGTTTTCCATTTTAGAGAAATTGGTGAAACACCCCTTAACGGATATCGGAATGGATAAATTTCTGAAGGACTGGAAAAAAGTTAAAAAAGTTTAAAATTTTTCTTAAGTAAAATGACTATCGAAAAAAAACTCAAAGTTTTACAGCAAAAAGCCGGCTTAGCTGAAATGGGGGGGGGAAAAGTGCGAATTCAGGCACAGCATAAGTCTGGTAAACTTACGGCTCGAGAGAGGATCAATCTTCTTCTTGATGAAGGCTCGTTCCAGGAAATGGATAAGCTTGTTGTCCACCAGTGCCAGGATTTTAAGATGGACAAAAAAAAGTTTTATGGAGATGGAGTTGTTACAGGATATGGAACGATTGAAGGCCGAACGGTATTCTTATTTGCACAGGATTTCACGGTATTTGGAGGGTCCTTGAGTGAATCGTATGGCAAGAAAGTCTGTAAGATCATGGATTTAGCCATGAAGGCAGGCGCTCCTATGATTGGACTCAATGATTCTGGGGGTGCCCGTATACAAGAGGGAGTTGCCAGTCTTGCGGGTTATGCGGATATTTTTCTACGAAATACTCTGGCTTCGGGTGTCATCCCACAAATTTCCGCAATAATGGGGCCTTGTGCCGGAGGTGCGGTGTACTCTCCGGCTATCACAGATTTTGTCATCATGACACAGGGAATCAGCCGGATGTTTATCACAGGACCGGAAGTTATCAAAGAAGTTACACATGAGGATGTCACAATGGAAGAACTTGGCGGTGCCGACACACACAACACTTTGAGCGGAGTGGCTCATTTTTCTGCCGAGGATGAAGAGCAAACTATGGCCTTAATCAGAGAGCTCTTGTCTTTTATCCCGGATAACAATATGGAGGATCCGCCATTCAGGGAGACATCCGATCCTGTAGATCGGCTATGTGAAGAACTGAATTTTGTCGTTCCTGATGATCCCAATTTGCCCTATGATATCCGGGAGATCATCAAGAATGTGCTGGATGACAATTATTTTTTTGAGGTCCATAAAAATTTTGCCAAAAATATTGTGATCGGATTTGGCCGGCTTGGAGGCAGATCTGTAGGCATTACGGCCAATCAGCCAGAACATTTAGCAGGCGTGTTAGATATCAATTCATCTGATAAAGGGGCCCGATTCGTTCGATTCTGTGATGCGTTCAATATTCCGTTGATCACACTGGAAGATGTGCCTGGATTTCTTCCCGGTGTTTCACAGGAGCATGGAGGCATCATCCGTCATGGAGCAAAACTCCTCTATGCTTTTTCTGAGGCAACTGTCCCAAAAATTACCCTCATTACACGTAAGGCCTACGGTGGAGCCTATTGTGTGATGGCGTCCAAACACATAAGAGCCGATATCAATTATGCCTACCCGACTGCGGAGATCGCCGTGATGGGCCCTGAGGGAGCTGTAAAAATTGTGTATCGAAAAGAACTTGGAAGGGCAAAAAATCCTGAAGAATTCAGACAGAGGAAAATCGAAGAATTTAGGGAAAAATTTGCCAATCCCTATATAGCCTGTGAAAAAGGTTATCTCGATGAAGTGATTGAACCTAAATATACCCGGCCTAAACTTATTGCCGCTTTGAGTATGCTTGAAAATAAACGAGATTCTAATCCTCCGAAAAAACACGGGAACATCCCTCTTTGAGTTTCTTATGCCGAAATTATTCAAGAAAATCCTGATCGTCAATAGAGGGGAGATTGCAGTCAGAATTATCCGAGCTTGCCGGGAGATGGGGATTATTCCTGCCGTTGTTTTTTCCCAAGTTGACAGGATGGCCCTCCATGTCAAACTGGCGGATGAAGCCTATTTTATAGGTGAAGCCAAGCCGGTAGAAAGTTATCTCAATATAGACAAAATTATTTCCGTAGCTCAGAAATGCAAGGCGCAGGCCATCCATCCCGGATACGGTTTTCTTGCCGAAAATCCAGAGATCGTCAAGCGCTGTGAAAAGGAAGGGATTGTCTTCATTGGACCTCCTCAAGAACCGATGAGACTGATGGGCAACAAGGTTGCTTCACGTCAAATGATGGCTGATGCCGGGATTCCCATTATTCCAGGAGTTTTGAAATCCGTAAAGGATAAGAGGGAACTTGAGTCCGCGGTAGATTCCATTGGTTTTCCTGTGCTGTTGAAAGCTGCAGCAGGAGGTGGAGGAAAGGGGTTGAGGCGTGTTCAGGATAGCACAGATCTTATGCCAGCCTTCGAGCTTGCCCAATCTGAAGCGTTATCGAGTTTTAATGATTCTTCAATCTATGTAGAAAAATACATCCAAGAGCCCCATCATATCGAGATTCAGATCCTAGCTGACCATTTGGGAAATATTGTCCATCTTGGCGAAAGAGAGTGTTCGATTCAAAGACGTTATCAGAAAGTAATTGAAGAAACACCATCGCCTTTTCTCAATGAGGAAAAAAGGAATAAGATGGGACAGATAGCCGTACAAGCTGCAGCCGCAGTTGGATACCGGAATGCTGGAACAGTTGAGTTTGTCGTGGACAAAGACAAAAATATCTTTTTTTTAGAAATGAATACAAGGCTGCAGGTGGAGCATCCCATTACAGAAATGGTGACAGGTATTGATTTGGTCAAAAGCCAAATCAAAATTGCTTCTGGATGGCCCTTAGATTTTACTCAGGAAGAGATTCAGCAAAGAGGCCATTCTATGGAATGCCGAATCTATGCAGAAGATCCTGAGCAAGAATTTATGCCATCTCCTGGAAAAATTGAACATTTAAGGATTCCTTCAGGAGGTTTAGGTGTCCGCTTGGATTCAGGAATTTATGAAGGCTACCGTGTTCCTCTTGAATATGATCCACTTCTTTCCAAGCTTATCAGCTGGGGGCGTTCCAGAGAAGAAGCCATAACCAGAATGAGAAGAGCACTTTCTGAATACCATGTCTATGGGATCAAAACCACTATTCCTTTTTTCAAACGAATTCTCCAACATCCAAATTTTATTTCTGGGGACTACAACACACATTTTATTGCCAACCTGGAGAATGTGGCTGAAGATCATGATGCAGAAGAAAAAACTGTTGCCTTGATTGCAGCAGGAATAAAAAGCTATCAAGAGAGTCAGGCCATCCTGTCCTCCAATAAATTTAAACGAAAAAGCAATTGGAAATTTCAAGGGCGGTTGTTAAACTTTTCAAACAGGCTTTAATATGAATATCTTTTTATGGATTGAAGATAAAGAATACATGTTGGAACTTGTAAAACAGGATAAGAACGAACTCCTCGTCTCTCTTGGAAAAAAGGATCATCAAGTGTCGTTCGAGTTTTTGGATGAAAATGAGGTTCTTTTAAGCATAGATGGAAAGATTTACTCAGTCGTATTTAATTCGAAGTTGAACTCTTTTTCTGTATTCATTAACGGGAAGAGTTTTAAGGTAAAAAAGAAGTCAACTCATCAAATTTTAAGAGATCGAAACACTGAGCAAAAAAAAAGAGATGTCAAAACATCTATGCCTGGAAAAATTATAAAGGTGTTGGCCCAAGAAGGGGAAAATGTTCAAGAAGGCCAAGCCGTTTTAATTCTTGAGGCCATGAAGATGCAGAATGAAATAAAATCTCCTCAAAAAGGACAGATTGTCCGCATTTTTCCCCACGCGGGAGAATCCGTGGAAACCGGGGCACTCCTTTTTTCTGTGGAGTGAAAAAAAATCCCCATCCACAAATAAGAATAATCTTATGAGAAGGAAACGGAAAAGGACGTTTAAATCCCTGATCATATTAGGTGTCATTCTTTTTATTCTTATTGGGGCAGGTCTAGTCGTAAAGAGCATATTTCTCCGCCAGGTAAAAAAACAAATTCAAGCCAGTTTTGACTATGCCCACCTTCATCTCAACATTTTTCCTCCTACATTGATCATCGATGATGCGCGGTCAACATCGTCTTCCCCATTTTTTTCAGCCAGCAAAATTTCTGTTCGGATATCTTTTCAAGCTCTTTTGTCGAGAGAAAAACCATTTCAGGTGTTTATTGAAAATCCCACTTTCAGGTTTTATGAGTCGTCCATAGAGAGAGAAAGCCAGGAACAGTTACCTTTTCAATTCAACCTGCCTTTTGCTTTAGAAAAAGGGTGGATTAGAAATGGAGAGCTGTATTACTGGGGAAAAAAAGAGCGGTTGCAGGCCAAAAAAATCAATGCGAAACTTAGTCAAAAAAGAGATTTGTATTCTCTTTTGGTAGAGAGCAGTGAAGCTGTTTATTACTCCAATGTAAATCAGAATCCTATCGAAGGGACTTTAAGCCTTTCTCTTGAAGGACAGGGAGAGAACGTCAATATCAAAAAGCTGCGAATCAACGGTCCATCTGTGATTTTCCGGGCTCAGGGGCGCCTGACAAATCCTTTGAATCCAGAGTTCAACTTGACAAGCTCCTTTAATGTCAAATCGGATTTGATTGCCCGTTCACTCAACCTCCCTTTTGTATGGGAAGGAGAGGCAGATGGGAAGGGGAATATTGTTCGCAAAGACAATAATATTCATTTTGATGCAAATTTTTCCAGTCACACCATTAACTTAAACAGTGTAAATATGGGAAGGATCGACGGGACGGTCAACTTTGATAGTACGGCTGGCGGCCGAGTGGGGATCAATATACGAAGACGTGGGTATACACCAGAACAATTGGAGATCAGATTTAAGGATAAAAAAGTTCAGGGTGTGGCAACAGGCGTTCATGTTGATCCCGTTATGAAGTTTCTTTTATTACCTTGGCCAGTGTCTTCGGGGACATGGGGGAATTTTACCGTTGAAAATAAAACTTTAACGGTTGATGCAGAATTCAAGGATGATATCCAAGAAATAAAACCTTCTGAATATCCTCTTCAAGGGCGAGTGCATGTGAATTGGAATGGCCGGAATGATGTGGTTGTCTCCTCAGAGAACCTTGTCACTCATTTTGCCGAGTTGGAAGCCCAGGCCTATGTTCGACTCGGACAAACTCTTGATATTAAACTCAAGGGAAATGTTTCCGATGTCAAACAGGCACGTGAATTCACGTCACAAATATTGAATCAGGAATTCGTATTTCCTGAGATCAGGGGATCCGGGGAGACAAATATCTATATTTTTGGAGAAATAGAGGCTCCTGATGTACGCGGAGATTTTTCATTATCTCCGGCGGGATTTGCACAATTTGATTTACAATCTGTTACAGGAGATGGTGAATTTAGCGGGAATGAATTCTACGGAAATTTCGCTTTTGACGATCCGTCAGCACAAGGACATATCCAAGTATCAGCAAAAGACAAAAAGGTTGAAGGGAATATTTATGTTGAGAGGGGAGATGTAGAACACCTTCTCCCTTTACTTAATGTTAATCTCCCCATTCAAGGACTTGCAACAGGAGAATTCAAACTTCTTGGAGAAGATAGCCATATCCATGTCCATGGAAGTTTTTCAAGCCTGTCTGTGGATTTTATTGGCCAGCTCTTAACTCAACTCCAGGGACGAGTAGATTGGGAGGATAACACTCTCTCTTTCTCAGATCTTGAATGCCAGCTTCATGGGGGCCATGTAAAGGGATCGACTTCACTGGCGTTTTTACAAAAACAATTCAAAATTGATATTTTGACAGAAAACATCAATTTGACTTCAATCTTTCCGTCTGCTGAGGGAATTCTCTCGTTGGATCTCAAAGGAGAAGGAATTTTCGGTCAAGATTTTTCCTCTGGAAAATTTGTCATAAAACCTCTGCGACTAGAACCATTCCAGGAGACAGAAGCAGAAGGCGAGGTCACGCTGGGTTTCTCCGAAGAAAAGATCCAGGTGTCTCTTGATGGAACCTTTCTTCCAGGAGAAAATGATTTTCATGTTGCACTGAATATTCCTTTATCTTCGGAGATTGTCACAGGTGAGATTCGAGGTTTTTTCAGTAAATTAGACCTTATTATGCCATGGCAAGGAGCTGAAGGCCGCATCAATTATCTTGGAGAACTAAAAAATTATGCTCATTCTCTTGAGGTAAAGGGAGCCATTGATTTTCAAGGCTCTGTTTTTCCCATTCCCAAGTTTGCCCATGCATTGCGTGATTATTCCGGACTCATTTTTGTTGAAAATAAAACGCTGACTCTCCGGTCGCTGCAGGGGAAAATGGGGGGAGGAGATGTTCAGGGAGAAGGGATTTTGCAGTTAGGGAAAAACGGAGTTGAGATGATCGATCTGAGAATGGAAGGAAAAAATCTTCTCCTTTCTCCTCTTGAAAGGACACAAGCGGTTGTTGAAGGGAGCTTGAATTTAATCAAGGATTCAGACCGTTTTGTTCTAAACGGAGATTTTGATATCCAAAGATTGTCCTGGCAGCGGGAGTTTGATGAAAGATTTGTTTTTTATTCCACTCCTTATTTTCAATTTGATAGAGCGGAAAGCTTTTTTGATGATCTCAATTTAAATATCCGCCTTCATGCGGATGACAATGCTTGGATGGAAAATACGTTGGGCAGGATTAGAGGCAGGTTTGATTTAACCGTTTCTGGGAATGTGAGGCTGCCAATTGTGCTTGGGGATATCGATGCTTTGGAAGGTCATGTTTTTTTCCAAGACAGAAAATTTGACATCGTTCGAGGGAGAGTCAGCTTTTCGAATCCTGTAACTATTGAACCCTACTTGAGTTTTACCGGAGAGACATATGTCAAAGACTTTAGGGTCACTTTTTCATTAGATGGCCTGCTGGATAAACTTAATCCTGAGTTCAGCTCTTCTCCACCTCTTCCTCCAGAGGATGTACTGGCCCTATTGGCTTTGGGAGAATCATTTCGGCGCACTTACCGCTATGACAGAAGTACACAACAGAGCACTGCGTCTTTGGTGAGCTTTCAACTTTCAGAACAGGCCAAAAAGAGTGCGGACAAACTTTTCCGTCTTGATCGTTTTAGGATTGATCCTTTTGTTTTGGGTTCTTCATCGGAAATCGCAGCCAGACTAACTCTTGGAAAAAGAATTTCCAGGAACTTTTTCATTCTCTACTCGACGAATCTGACAACTCAAAGAGAGGAGATTGTAAGAATAGAATGGGAGTTGACTAATGACCTGTCTATTGTGGGTACACGGGACGAGAAGGGCAGGATCAGTATCGATATCAAAATTCATAAAAGATTCTAACATGGAAAGAAAAAGTCGCTTTTTCATGATCTTATGTCTTTTGGTCCTGCTCTTCTCTATCAAACCTTTCCATATATTCAGCCAGGTCAAAGTTGAAAATAGACTTATAAACAACATTTTTGTATTGATAGACGGTGAAACTAGGAAGGGGGAACTAGAAGAGCTTATCCCTATCACTCCTGGAGACATTTTTTCCTTGAAGGTCATAAGAGATGTTGTCAAAAATATTTATCAGTCGGGGCTTTTTTCGGATGTCCAGGTTTCTATTGGAGATGGTCCTAAATTGGACCTGACTTTCTCTCTTACAAAAAACCTGTTCATACGGAATATCCAGTTTAAAGGTTATGAGGATGTATCCCGAAAAAAATTAAGAGAAAATCTGTTTGTACTTCAAGAGGGACATTCTTTCACCAGCGAGAAGTTATCTGGAGCTTTAGATGAGCTTAGAAATGTGCTGGAAAATGAAGGTTTTTTTAGCCCGGTTATTGATGTCTCAACAGATATAGATAGGTTGAATTCACAGGTGGATATCCTTTTTGATATTCGTTCGGCCAGAAAATATATTGTAGGAGAGATTGTATTCGAAGGTGAAATCCTTGTCTCAGAAGCCACTTTGAAAAAGAAAATGCAGACGGAAACGGGGAAGGAATATATTCCTGCCGTTCTGCAGGAGGATCTAAAGAGCATTAGAGAAATCTACTTGGAGATGGATTACCAGAGGGTTGAAGTGGAGATAATTGAGAAACGATTTGATGAGGAGACCGCCCGAGTGTCCTTTCTTTTAAATGTGACTCCCTATGAGAAAATCGAAATCATTGTCGAAGGAGCGGATGTTCCTCTGGAACTTCTGAAACCTATTTGGGAGGCAAGAGTTTTTGAGGAATGGAGTTTATCTGAAGGAAGAGCCAAGATTATCAATTATCTAAGGGAGAAAAATTATTTATTTCCCAATGTGACATCCTCGATAAAAAGTGAAAACGGAAACCTATATATCACTTATAAAGTCATTCTTGGTGAGAAAGCAAGAATTTTGGATATAGAGATAGAAGGGGCGACATTTTTTTCTCCTTCCCAAATCCGGGAAGAGCTGGGAATTCCTGAAAAAGTCACATTTTTAAAAAAAGTTAATGGAGCCAGACTGTATGAACTCCAGAGAGAGATAGAGTTCCTGTACCGAACAAGAGGATTTTCAGAGACCAATGTTGTTCTGAACTTTATGAAGCTAGAGAAGGGCATTAAACCAATCATATTTATTGAAGAAGGCCAACAAGAAATTATAGATTTGATAACCATCGAAGGATCCCATTCTTTTCCAAATGAAGAATTGCTCCAAGAGATCGGAAGCTCAGAAGGAGGTGCCTTCTTTCAACCCAACATTCAGAGGGATGTGGACAGACTTGAAAATTTTTATTTGAATCAGGGATTTAGAGATACTTTGATCAGGGCTGTTGTCCAGCAAGAAGAGGCAGCGAATTACATTATCCGTTTCCAAATTAATGAGGGGCAGAAAGTTATTGTTGATAACATCATCATTTCTGGGAATGAGGTCACTCAAAGAAATATTATTTTAAGAGAACTTCAAATTAAAGAGGGAGACTTTGCATTTTTTGATTCAATTATGACCACAAAGCGAAGGCTTGAAGGACTTGGAGTTTTTACTCAAGTCAAGATTGAAGAAATTCCAGTGTCATCGGAGCACATCAATCTCATCATCAGTTTAATCGAAGGGCAAAGAAATTACGCCAGTTTAGGTTTGGGTTTAGAGACAAAAAATGTGCCCAAGTCCTTTGCTGTATGGGATTATGTGGTCAGGCCGAGAGGGACGGCTGAGTTCATCCGAAGTAATATTTTTGGTTCAGCAGCTCAATTCAGTCTAGTTGGGCAATTCAGTCTTCGAGAACAGAGGGCTGTCGCTTCCTGGGAACAGCCCTATTTTCTTGGGATCCCGGGCCAAATGATTATGAATGCCTGGTTGGAAAGGGAGGAGAGAGAGAGCTACAGTTTTGAGCGACGCGGCTTTAGCCTATCAACGTTCTACTCCCTTTCAGAAAAAGAGGAAATGGTTTTATTAGCCACACTGAAATATGCACGGACGATCTTATATGAACTCTGGGTGTCTGAATCCGAAGTAGACCGGCAACATTTTCCATTTTCTACGACCTCGATATCGGGAACCTTTGTCTGGGATAGGAGGAATGATCCCTTTAATCCGGAAAGCGGATTCTTTTTAAGCTCTGTATTGGAGTGGGCCTATCCGCTGTTTAATGTAGAATCTGATTATCAGAGGACATTTACAAAATATCAGCACTATATTCCTATTTTCCCGGGAGTGACCTTTACAACCACGACTCGACTGGGTTTGGGTCGAGGGAGAATGCCTATTCACGAAAGATTTTTTGCGGGTGGGAGCAATTCTTTCCGTGGCGTGGGATTCGATGAGCTGGGACCTCAGGATCCGAATTCAAACAATCCCATTGGAGGAAAAGCTATTGTTCTCTTTAATTTTGAAATGACATTTCCGCTCCTTACAAAAATGGAAAATTTATTCGGAAATGTTTTTTTTGATACGGGCAATGTTTTTGAAAGGCGTAAACAGGTGAGTTTTATCAATTTTCAGAATGCTGTCGGATTTGGACTCCGGTATCGGACTCCCCTGGGCCCGATCCGTTTTGAACTGGGATGGAATCTCAATGCGCCGCCGGGAGAACGAAAACCACTCGCCTTCATCACTATTGGCAATGTTTTTTAATACAATAGATTCGGTTCGGATTTGTTTAAGACAGGCCGTGTGCCTGCTCCTGTCTTTGCTTTTTTTCATGTCCTTTACTCCCGTCTCTTTTTGTGGATCACAGGAAGTCATAGATCGGATTGCCGCTGTAGTGAATGATTATGTTATCACTCTGTCGGATGTGAAAATTGCGGCCTCTTTTTTTCTCTATGATGAGGAAAATGAATCGCAGGATGAAAATTTTCTGGGCATTCTCGATCGGCTCATCAATCAAAAATTGGTCATAGGATTAACTCAGGAGAGCCTGCCCGTCGGTCCTGAAGCCGTTGAAAGGGCCTATCAATCTCTGCTCAATAAACTGGGGCATGAAGAGGTCCAAACAAAGCTCGATAAGTTCGGATTGCAGAAAGAAGACCTGCTGGTCTATTTGTTTGAAAAAATTCTTTATCAAAGGATTATCGAAGATAGATTTGGGCTTGCTGTTAGAGTCAGTTTAAAAGAAATTGAAGACTACTACATAGACAAATTTGTACCCGCACAGAAAGCAAAAAATATAGATTCTCCGCCTATGATGGAGGTTTTAGAAGAAATTGAATCAGCGATTAAAAAGAACAAGGTCAGCACTCTTGTAGAGGAGTGGTTGATCAACCTGCGACGTGAAGCGGACATTCATATTCTACTCAAAGAGGAGGGATCATGAACCAGATGGCCTTTTTATTTCCCGGGCAGGGTTCTCAGTCCGTGGGAATGGGTAAGGGATTTTTCGAATCGTATTCTTTAGCAAGAGAAATATTTTCTAGAGCCGATGAGTCCTTAGGCTATTCCATAACTGAATTATGTTTAGAAGGACCAGAGGCTGAACTCAAGCTTACTCAAAACACACAGCCGGCACTGCTGACAGTCAGTACAATTGCATATGAACTTTTTGGCCGAGAACCACAAATCGCGGCTGGTCACAGCCTGGGAGAATATTCTGCACTCGTTGCAGCAGGAGCCCTGTCTTTTGAGGATGCTGTCTGTCTTGTTCATAAAAGGGGTACGTACATGCAGGAGGCTGTCCCTGTTGATGCTGGGGTGATGGCAGCAGTTTTGGGAGTTTCGTACGAGAAAATCGAGGAGGTTGTTCAAAGTGTCAAGAGCGGGATTGTCGAGGTGGCCAATTGGAACAGTAAAGAGCAGATTGTCATTGCAGGTGATAATTCGGCTGTTAAAGAAGCTCTGTCTCTTCTTAATCCTCCACGATCTGTAATGCTCCCAGTCAGTGCCCCCTTTCACTGCCGTCTAATGGAGAGCGCTGAAGAGAAGCTCTCTTATGATCTTAGTCAGATTGAATTCAAGAACCTCAAATTTCCTGTTATCACAAATGTCGATGCAAAAATTATTCTGGAGGGAGATCAGGCGAGAGATTCGCTGAAGCGACAGGTGACTCGAACAGTTCTGTGGTTCAATTCAATGGAAGTGATAGGAAAGATGGATATCGATGTCTTTGTTGAACTCGGAGCAGGAAAGGTCCTTTCAGGACTTGCAAAAAGAATTGCCAGGGGCTGGCAGAAATTGCCAGCCGTATTAAATGTCGAAGACATGGAGTCTCTTGAGAAGACAAACTCAGTCCTCTCTGAACTATAAAGAATGATCAATTCTGAATTTTTATGATCGATTTCTGGGAAGACGATGGAGAAATCCGTTTGGAGGACGAGCGGGCGTGGTTCCTCCAATTTATTTTAAGTCGGACAGGAACCCTTACGTATTCTGCCTCCATCACATACGAATGTGCATGGAGACAGAGATACGACGTCCATCCGACTTAACCAAAGGTAAAGGGAAAGAGATGCCCGGCGGCATCCCTCCGTGCATCTGAGGAGCATGGTGGTGCGGTGGGTTGGGTCTTCGACGAAGATGGAGCAGGATGCGCCGGCGATTCACGGGGAAAACGAAACGTGGTTTCTCATTACTTTACAGAAATCGATCATAAAATTTCAGAATGGATCAATCTATTAAGAGTTGGCTGAGGTTGTCTACGATCAGGGCGGGTTGGGATTTGAGCTGGGGGAGGTCTGCTTTTTGAGTCTCACCGCTCAGCACGAGGATGAAATCGCAGCCGATTCGGTTGGCCATTTCCATATCTGTGTAGATCCGGTCTCCTATAATCACCAATTCATCAGGAGTTACTGCATATCTCTTGATGATATAGTCCAGCATTTCTTTGTTAGGCTTGCCAAATATCTTTTCCGGTGTCTTCCCGGTGGCTTTTTTAAAAAGTGCCAGCATGGCTCCAACATCGGGAATTGGACCATCCTGTGTAGGACAGACCAGATCTTTGTGCGTGGCCAGCATGGGGATGCCCTTTTGGAGAAAAAGCGCTGCAGTCTTGATTTTCCTATAATTAAGTTCAGTGTCAAAGCCCAGGATAATATAGGTTGGATTTTGAGAATCGACCTCAATTCCTGCCTGTAAAAACATATCCTTCATAGACATAGTTCCGACAACATATGTTTTATCTATTTTCCGGCTGTGGAGAAAGTCGATGACTCCATCAGTAGACAATATGATATCTTCTGTGCTGGCCTGTATTCCCAAACGCTCCAGCTTGTCCACATAGTCGGTTTTAGAACGAGAGGAGTTGTTCGAAAGATAATAGTATTTAATCCCCTTTTTCTTTAGGGCAGATAAAAAAACTTCGGTACCCTGGATGAGTTTCTCTCCGAGATAGATTGTGCCGTCCATGTCCAGGAAAATAATTTTTTTATTCTGGAATGTTCTGGCCAAGGATGTCATAGAATTTAATCCCTAACGGAGAGAATAGCATCTCTCACATATTCCACGGCTGAGAGCAGAGTTACGGTGATGATAATTGCGGATAAAACATTGATCGTCCAATCTCCTGTAATATTCCAGTAGATGGGTCCGAACAGCAACAAAAAAGAACCAACAGCTTGTACAGTCGCTTTTATTTTTCCGCTGCTCCGGGCAGAAACAGATTGACTCTTTTTTGCCAGAAGAATTCTTGCGTAGGCGACAGTGATATCGCGGATGGCCATACACAAAGGGACTAAATACAGAACCAGACCTTGAGTGGATAAACTCCAATAAATAATGAGCCTGGACAAGCTGTCGGCAAAGGGATCAAGCATGGCTCCATACTCGGATACGAGGCTGTGTCTTCTAGCAAAGATCCCATCCAAAAGATCTGTTGCCTCAATCAGGAGAAGAAGGGCGGCACACCAGATGAGCCTGGAGACGGCATATTCGCTTGTCTGCAGGACTATGGAGAAGATAATGGCAAGAGGTATCCTTGCTAGAGTGACAGATTGGATGAGAATGTAACCATGAGGATTTTTTTTGTACGGCTTGGTTTCGGGCTTTGCCTTCATAGATTCTGACTCATTTATCCCTGTGGTTTTGCTCAATGATAATACCCTAGAAAGACAATTTGGGTCAAATCTTTATTATCCAATGCTAGCATTTCCATACCAGCGATTTTTTTTAGAGCCGGACCCGTGATCCTCACGGGCGTTCTGCCTCCATCACATATGAATGTGTATGGAGACAGAGACACGACTTCCATCCGCCTCTACTGAAGGTGCCGGACAAAAGAAACTCTCAGGTGTATTTCAGTAATTGATCCATTTCTGCTTGTTCTCTAAACAATTTTTCTTATTCTAAGGAAAGAGAGGTAACCAATAAGAAAAAGAAAGTTGATGGTGAGAACGGACCAGGACATGAATAATGCATAATTCTCCCTACCCAATAAATCGTAGAGAGAAAAAGAAATGATACAGAGGTTTACAATAAGGATTATCTTCCAGAGAAGTGAATAATTTTGGAAATATTTTAAAATTAAAAAGAGTCCGAGAAGGGACATAAGAAAAGTGTAGTCCCAGCCAAGAGGGGAGATGAGAGGTATGCAGATGAGAAGAACAGCGCATTCCAGCACAGATGCTCTATGAAGAGCTTTTCCTCTTAAAAAAAGAAAGAGGATGAGGAAAGCAAGGAGGGAAATTGTCAGGCCTGTAAAAAGCAGAGCTAAATTTTGGCTGCTGATCCATTTTGAAAAAAATGCAAAAATAGAGACGTTATCTTGAGTTGTTGACAAAGTTGGAGTGGATTTGAATAAAGTGGATATCCATTCCCTATGGACAATCATGTTCCCCTTGATTCCATAGTAGAATGTTGGGACAAGAAAGGCCACAACAAGCAGTCCGCATGCGTAAGCAAGAGACCTCCATTTTTTCTTTATGAAGAAATATGGGAAAAAGATAAGGGCGTAAGGTTTGAGTGCTACAGCCAATCCCAATATCAGCCCTGATAATGTCTCGTTTCTGATCCGGTCTTTGACTTGATCCTTGGCTAATATCCAGGTCATAAAGACAAGAATCAAAGTGACAATGCTGTTGATCTGGCCGAGTTGGATTTCTCTTAAAAAAAATTTTGCCAAAATAAGTGGAGGAAGAAGATTTAGAAGCTTTAAGGGATTTGCGTTTGGGTCCACAAGTTTATTAGAAAGAATAACAAGATAAATAGTTGAAGAGATGATGAAAAAAAACCAGAAAATTTTAGCTAAGTCGAGTGGAAGAAGTGTCAACGGGAGATAGAGAAAACTTGAAATCGGCATATATTTGAATTGAAAGTGTTCGTCGTCCAGCCTGTAGAGAGTCTCTCCCAGCTGCAATCTTTGGGCAGAACGAAAATTGACTTCGAAGTCGATCATGTCTTCTCTGACATTGAAGATGAAGAGAAGGACGCAGAACAAAAAGACAAAAATAATAAAAAACCAAATTTTTTTCTTCGACATCTGATGTCCTAAAAGCTAAGTGTTTTCAATCACAGCTCTAGCTTTTCTCTCACTTTTTCATAGACTTCCTGGACGGAAATGGATTTCAAGCATTTGTTGTCCTGGCAAGGAGATTGACGGTGGTTGAAAACAGAAACACAAGGACTGCAGGAATAGTTGGAATAGAAGACATAACAGTTTTTTCCTAGCGGCCCGTAAAGTAATGGGGTTTCTGGGCCGAAAAAAACAAAGGTCTGGATATCGGTCATGGCAGAGAAATGGGCAGGGCCGCTGTCATTTGTGATTAAAACATCCGATATTTTGTACAGATCCATCAGCTCGGAAAAACTGGTTTTTCCCGAGAAATTCAGGCATCTGCTGTGATTGATGCTTCTGCAGATGGATTCGCAGGTCTGCCATTCGGTCTCGATTCCTGTCAAAACAATGTAAATTCCTGTTTGCTCGAGAAGTTTGCGGGCCAGCTTTATATAATTATCAAGTGGCCACCTGCGCAGTGGGATGATATCGCTTGAGTTTGGATTGAGCAGGATAATTTTATCGGCCTGAATTATGTCGTTATTTAATTTTTTCAGCTTATCAAGAATATGTGTTCTAGCGTCCTCTGAAATCTTCGCTTTTCTGGGAATGACCAGATCTTTTTTATCGATGGCAATTTTTGGATTGGGAATATCTCTGCTTGATTGGTCAAGGGCGTAAATCAGATTCAGGAGGTTAAAGGACGTATGGATTTGAGGGTTGTACAGCACTCTGTGTGTCAAAAACTGTCCTCGATAGAGCCCCTCATTTCGAAATCTGAAATATCCCACAGTTTCTTTTGCTCCACAAAAAAAAGAGTAGATGGATGTAAAACGGGAAAAAAACTCCATGTCAAGAACAGTCGTAATTTTTTTCTTTCGGAGATACTTCAGGGACCTTATGGCTGACTTTAAAAATACGAAGAAATGACGATCATCGATAACACAAATATTTTCTTCAGGGATAACATCAAAAATATCTATGGCATACCTGTTTTTTTGAAAGGTGAGGAAATAAAGTTCAGCATCGGGATACAATTCTTTTGTTTTCTCAAAGAGAGAGTAAGCCAGAACCATGCTTCCCATCTCGGACAGCTCAATGAACAAGATTTTTCTAGAATCTTTAAGGGGATAATCTCCTTTGAAAGGTTTTTTTATCCCATTGAGGATGGACAACAGAAAGCATAGAGGGATCCCAAATTTTCTGTCAAGAAGTCTCATCAAGTCAACATTCATGGTGTATTGCCCAGATAACTCTATACCATAAATTGGATAGGCAGGCCACTCTTTCTCTTATTCATAGCTTGAAAAAAGGGGATGTGGGAAGTATATTTGTTAGGCTGTTATGGCAAAAACAAAAACATCAACTCCGATGATGGAGCAGTATCACCGCATTAAGGCAAAGCATAAGGATGCGCTGCTGATGTATCGTTTAGGGGATTTTTATGAGATGTTTTTCATGGATGCCAAAATTGCTTCCCCCATCCTGGAAATTGCTCTGACTTCCCGGCATAAGGTTCCGATGTGCGGAGTTCCCTACCATGCTGTTGATTCTTATCTGGAGAAGCTCCTTAAAAATGGTTATAAAGTGGCCATCTGTGAACAGGTCGGAGATCCAAAATTGTCCAAAGGAATTGTAGACCGTGAGGTGGTCAAAATCTTAACTCCAGGTACAGCTGTGGAAATCGAACTGGAGGGGGCTAAAGAAAACATATATATTTCCAGTTTGTATCTTGAACACGGCGGAGGATGGGGTATGGCCGTTGTGGATTTGGCCTCTGGTCAGATGAAAACGGCACAAAGTTTTTCTCAAGAGCATCGACTGCTGTCTGATGAGCTGTTTAAAATTTCTCCAAAGGAAATCATTTTTCCTGAAGGGCAGCAGGATCGAATATTAAACCTCCTGACTGAAACTGATCTACCATTTGCCCTGCAAAGCCCGAGGGAAGATTGGACGTTTGAATTCACTCAGTCGAAGAATCTTTTGTTGGATCATTTTGGTGTAAAATCTCTTGCGGGATTTGATCTGGGCGATAAAGAACTGGCTGTATCTGCTGCTGGGGCTCTTCTCCATTATATCAAACAACTCAGGCAGGATTCTCTTTCACTCATTCACTCGATTTCGTACCTTTCGTCCGATTTATTCATGATCCTGGACTCTTCAACAATCAAAAACCTTGAACTTGTTAAAAATTTGAGGGAAACCAGCGTGAAGGGATCCCTTCTGGATGTGATCGATTATACCGTCACATCCTTGGGTGGCCGGCTTTTAAAGACCTGGCTCCTTCAGCCCAGCCAGAATTTGCTGGAAATAGAGGCAAGACTTGATTCTGTTGAGGAATTCTTTAACAAAATTATCGAACGGCAAAAAATCAGAGAGGGATTAAAAGGAATTTATGATCTGGAACGATTGACCAGCAAGATTTCTTTGGGTGTGGCTCATGCCAGAGATTTGGTTTCACTAAAAAAATCACTTTTACCTCTTCCTCTACTTCAATCACAGCTGGACTCCATCCAAGCCAAACAGGTGAAGCACATTTATAAGAAGTGGGACAATGCTGAGGACATAGTCGATCTTATCGATTCTGCTATTATGGATGAACCCGCATTTTTTCTATCCGACGGCGGCATCATTAAGAAAGGATATTCTTCAGAATTGGATGATCTGAGAAAAATCAGTCATTCTGGAAAATCCTTTATTTCCGGACTCGAAAAAAAGGAACGCGAGAGATCAGGCATCTCTTCGCTTAAAATTCGGTACAACAAGGTTTTTGGATACTATATCGATGTCACAAAACCGAATCTCTCTCAAGTTCCAGATGACTATATCCGCAAACAGACACTCGTTAATTCCGAGCGCTTCATAACACCTGAGCTGAAAGAATATGAAGAAAAAGTCCTCAATGCAGAGGAACGGATAGGAGAACTTGAGCATAAACTATTTCTTGAGGTCAGAGAAAAAATATCTGAGGAAAGTTCCAGACTTCAGAAAATTGCTTCTTCTATTGCTATTCTGGATGTTCTGGCTTCTCTTGCGGAAGGAGCGTCCCAGCGCAATTACTGCCGCCCTAAACTCCAAGATGGAGATAACATTCATATTGTCCACGGACGGCATCCTGTGATCGAACTCTTCAATGAGGATCCGTTTATTCCTAACGACACTTTCCTGAATCGGGATCAAGAACAGATTCTCATTATCACAGGTCCCAACATGGGAGGGAAATCTACCTATCTCAGGCAGGTAGCCTTGATTTGTATTCTTGCGCATATGGGAGCATTTGTCCCGGCTGAATCGGCTGAAATTTGTCTTGTGGACCGAATCTTTACGCGGGTTGGTGCTATGGATTTTCTCAGCGTTGGTCAGTCCACATTTATGGTTGAGATGTTGGAAACGGCGAATATCCTCAATAATGCTACATCAAAAAGCTTGATCCTTCTTGATGAAATTGGACGTGGAACGAGTACCTTTGACGGCCTCAGTATCGCTTGGGCTGTGACAGAGTATCTGCATGAGAAAGAAGAACAAAAAGCAAAAACATTATTTGCCACTCATTACCATGAATTGACTGAATTGGAATTAACACACGATCGAGTAAAAAATTTCCATATATCCGTCAGGGAATGGAAAGATGAGATTATTTTTTTGCGAAAAGTGATCCCGGGCCCATCTGACCAGAGTTATGGTATCCATGTCGCCAAACTTGCAGGAATCCCAAGACTAGTCGTTGACCGGGCTAAAGAAATTCTTTTCAACCTGGAAAAAAAGGAGTTGGATGATTCTGGACATCCAAAGATTGCCTATCATCCGTCATCAAAACAGGATAAATCACAGGGATTGCTGTTCCAGACGGATAAGGATTTAAGAATTCTAGATGAAATACGAGAGGTTATCAACCAGACAGATATATCAAAAATAACACCCCTTGAAGCTTTGAATTTATTGAATAAAATGAGAGAAAAGATAAAAAACGGCGGACACTAACGCTGCAAAAAACCACAGATCAGAAATTATCAGAATCCTCAATGAAATCATCTTCATCGTTTTCGCTGTCTTCGTCCTCCTCGATATCCAGTTCTTCTTCAAATCCTGCTTCTCCGAACTCTTCCTTCCTTTTTTCTAAACCCCGTTCAAATTCTTCCTTGTCTTCAAAACGCCTCATATAATTTGAAATGGAATCACTGTAACAGAGTTCAAAGAAATCATCTTCGATGATACAGAAAACAGCCATACAGTGTCCGTTCTGGAGGTTACCAAGCGTTTCGACGATTGTGGCTTCTTTTTTTATGGCGTCTAAAGTCAACCAACTCATGATTTCGATTTCTTCCATGGGGTATCCTTTACCCAAAAATAACAGTATTTTTTAAATTGTCAAGAGGAAATTTTTAAAAATAAAGTTTATCAAACTGCAGAGACCGTTTGGCTTTACAGACGTGACATTCTTTTACATTTTTATTACTATAAAATTTTGTTTAAAAATCTCAAAGAATATAAAAAGGTGCAACAATGAAATGGGATAAATTTACGGTGATGTCTCAAGAGGCTTTCCAAGAGTCTCAAAAGAAAGCAGAAGAGCTGGGTCATCAAGAGATAAAACCGGAGCATCTTTTATGGGTTTTTTTGAATCAGGAAGAAAATATTGTTATCGCGGTTTTAGAGAAGATAGGGATTAATCCTCAAAAAATCCAGCTCGAACTCGAAAAAGCTCTTGATCAACTCCCAAAAGTCGATGGGAGCGGGGAGATTTATCTATCCTCTGGGCTGCGACAGATCATGTCTAGGGCACAGAAAGAGGCAGAAAAACTTAGAGATGAATATGTGTCGACCGAACATCTTTTTTTAGCCATTCTCAAAGAAAGAGCGGGCGATGCCTCTCTGATCCTCAAAAACAGTGGTGTAACAGAAGATGTTGTTCTGAAGGCTCTACAAGAAATTCGTGGGTCACAGAGAGTGACAGATCCGCAACCAGAGGAAAAATATCAGGTTCTTGAAAAGTACACCCAGGATATTACCTCATTAGCGAAAAGGGGTAAACTCGATCCGGTCATAGGACGGGAAGATGAAATACGCAGAGTCATTCAAGTCCTCTCAAGAAGAACGAAGAATAATCCTGTTCTTATAGGAGATGCAGGAGTTGGAAAAACAGCCATTGTGGAGGGGCTGGCCCAGCGCATCATCAATAGTGATGTCCCTCAATCCCTAAAAAACAAGCGGCTGATATCTCTTGATATCGGGAGTCTCATTGCAGGGACAAAATTCCGGGGAGAGTTTGAAGACCGGTTGAAAGCCATTTTAAAAGAGATCAAAGATGCTGAAGGAGAAATTATTCTCTTTATTGACGAGCTGCATACAATCATGGGCGCTGGTGCGGCTGAAGGAGCCGTTGATGCCTCCAATATGCTTAAGCCCCCTTTGGCAAGAGGAGAGCTCAGGTGTGTGGGTGCGACGACTCTCAACGAATACAAGAAATATATCGAAAAAGATCCAGCTCTGGAAAGACGATTTCAACAGATTTATGTGGACCAACCTTCCGTGGAGGAAACCATTTCGATTTTGCGTGGTTTAAAGGAGAAGTACGAAGTCCACCATGGCGTGGAGATCAAGGATTCGGCTCTTGTGGCTGCAGCAACTCTTTCCGATCGTTACATCACAGATCGGTTTTTACCGGATAAGGCGATTGACTTGATTGATGAGGCTGGCTCTCGAATCCGCATGGAGATCGATAGTATGCCGGAGGAAATTGACGAATTTGAACGCTTAATCATGCAGCTCGAAATCGAGAAACAGGCCCTCAAAAAAGAAAAAGACAAGGGTGTCAAAGAAAAATTGCTTCAATTGAATCAAAAGCTGGCTGAATTAAAAGAGAAAAGGAATGTTCTCAAAGCTCACTGGCAGAGGGAAAAAGAAAAGATAGAAATCCTGAACAAACTAAAGGAAGAACTGGATGTTTTAAAAGTGGAGGAGCAGAAAGCTGAAAGAGAGGGAAACCTGGAAAGAGTGGCAGAGATCAGATACGGTAAACGGATCGAAATCCAGAAAGAAATAGAAAAGGTATCCCAAGAATTGAGTGAGATCCAAGTTAAAAAGAAAATGTTAAAGGAAGAGGTGGATGAGGAGGATGTGGCTGCCATTGTCTCCAAATGGACAGGCATTCCTATTTCAAAAATGCTCGAAGGAGATGTGGAAAGGCTTGTTCAAATGGAAGGATTTTTGTCTAAAAGGGTTAAAGGTCAGGACCATGCACTCCGGATCGTGTCTGACACAATACGTCGCGCAAGGGCAGGCATCCAGGATCCCTCGCGTCCTTTGGGTGCATTCATTTTTATTGGGCCGACAGGAGTAGGGAAAACAGAACTCGCCCGATCATTGGCAGATTTTCTCTTTGATGATGAGAAGGCCATGGTGCGTCTTGATATGTCTGAATATATGGAAAAGCATGCTGTATCCCGCCTAATTGGCGCACCTCCTGGATATATTGGATATGAAGAAGGGGGGCAGCTAACAGAAGCGGTGAAGCGCCGGCCTTACTCGATTATCCTTCTCGATGAGATCGAAAAAGCACACCCTGAGGTGTTCAATATTTTACTCCAGATCTTAGATGATGGGCGGTTGACTGATGGAAAGGGGAGAACTGTCGATTTCAAAAACTCTATCATTATTATGACCTCAAATCTCGGCAGCCAATCCATAAAAGAAATGGCAGGAGATTATGAGAAAATGGAAGCGGAAGTCACTAACATACTGGCCAGTCATTTTAGACCAGAATTTCTCAACCGCGTGGATGAAATCGTCATCTTCAGGGTCTTGGATAAGGCTGTCCTGTCTCAAATAGTCGATATTCAGGTTGAAGAGTTGAGAAATCGATTGAAGGATAAAAAAATTGAGATTGAATTAAGCCCTAGAGCAAAAGAGTTACTGGCCGAACGGGGGTGGGATCCTGTCTATGGGGCCAGGCCGTTAAAAAGAATTATCCAGAAAGATATTCAGAATCCACTGGCCCTAAAAATGCTGAAAGGTGAAATCCAGGCTGGGGATGTGGTTAAAATAGACGTGGGAAAGAAGGGAGAACTTGATTTTAGGCTGAAATCCGACCTTGATGGTAAAACTCCCTCTATTGACAAAAGCAGTGAAATGTCGTAAACAAGGGATTAATACTAGGAGGTAATATGAAAAAAACAAAAACATTGCTGGTGGTTTTGACATGCCTTATCTTCTTGAGTTCCTTCGGATTTTCGAATGGACTCAATCTTAACGGCCTGGGCGCACGTATGGTCGCTATGGGTGGGGCTTTTGTCGGTTTGGCTGATGATTTTAGTGCGGTGCTTTGGAATCCTGCTGGTTTGGCCCAGATGAATGCGACAACCTTTGGTCTGTCCGGCGATATCATCATTCCAAAAGGAACCTATCAATTCGATCTTTTTGGTGTTGATGCAGAGACGGAATCCAAAATGTATCCTGCCGGAATGGCCGGTTTTTTTACGCCGGTTACAGACAACATTGTTGCCGGAATCAGCGTATTCACGCCCTCTGGTCTAGGCGCCTCATGGGATGGTACGGACTTGAGCCCTCTCGCAGGAACTCCATTGATAGGAAATCCGGATATAATCTGGAAAAGCTTTATCGGTCAGGTGTCCATTGCCCCGGCAGTTGCTGTGAAAGTCAGTGACATTTTCTATCTAGGTGCTGCACTCAACATCAATTACGGAATGTTCGATATTCAGAGGACAGCCGGTTATGCAACTGTGCCTATTCTGATTCCTGGAGTGGGTGTCATTCTTTTGCCTATTGACCTCGGTCAGTATGAAGAGAGTTCAAAGGGATGGGGTGTTGGGGGAACCTTCGGGGTTTTGATCAAACCTGTGGAAGAGGTGAGCATCGGCGTCACCTTCCGGACTCCCATTAAAGTCAAATTCGAGGGCGATGCCATGATCGAAAATTTTGATATACTGGGACTGCCCACAGAAACAACTTTTACAAGAGAAGTGACTTCACCTATGTTTTTGGGGATTGGAGTGGCCTTTCATCCTGCCGAAAACATCACGATTACTGCCGACGGTCACTACACAAACTGGGGAACACTCGATAGAGCAGAGACTGATTTTGACGATCTCTACTGGCAGGCGGCTCTGGCGGAAGAGGCCGATCTAGAGCTCTTGTGGGAGGATAAATGGCAGTTCAGGTTTGGATTTGAATACTGGGTCAGCGATAGCCTGGCTCTTCGTGCAGGATACTACAACGATCCGGCACCATCGCCTGATGCGACCTTGAACGTGCTTGTTCCCAATTACGACTTTAATGCGATTTCTGCTGGAGTGGGCATTGTGATGAATAATTTCACGATTGATTTAGCAGGAGAATATCTTATGGGAACAGAGAGAGATATTGTTCTCGATGGAATCAATGAGATGCCGGGTGTTTATGGCATGAATATTTTTGCCATCACAGCCTCTCTCATTTATCAGTGGGGAAAATAAGGTAAGACGAGAAGGCAAGTTTATATACCTTTAATTTTGATGACAATTTCTGGGGAAGGGCCAAGCGCCCTTCCCTTTTTTTTAGGGGATGGGCAAAATGAATATTCATAAAGCTGTTATCCCGGCGGCCGGATTTGGAACCCGGTTTCTTCCTGCCACTAAGGCGCAACCAAAGGAAATGATCCCTGTGGTGGACAAACCCATCATTCAGTATGGGGTGGAAGAGGCCGTTATGTCAGGTATCCGAAACATTGCAGTGATCACCAGCCGGGGTAAAACGACGATGGAGGACCATTTTGACAACAGCCCCGAGTTGGAATCCTTTCTCGAAGAAAAAGGGAAGACCGATTATTTAAAGGAAGTGCAAAAAATCTCTCGTCTGGGAGAATTTTGCTTTATCCGACAAAAAAAGGCCCTCGGTCTGGGACATGCCATTGGAATGGCGGAGAGTTATATTGGACAGGAACCTTTTGCTGCTCTGCTGCCGGATGATATTTTCGTGTGTGACACACCCTGCACTAAACAGTTGATCGACACCTACAAGGAATTTAATGCCACTATTGTTGTTTTAGGCAGAGTGGATGAAGAAGGGACCAAAAAATACGGTATCATCAAGCCAAAACAGATTTCTGAAAGAGTTTTTCAAGTGGAAGACCTCGCAGAAAAACCAGGCCCCGAGAAAGCCCAGTCAAATCTTGGATTGATTGGCCGGTATGTCTTTAGTCCCGAAATTTTCGATGCTATCCGGCAGACCAAACCCGACCACCGGGGTGAAATCCAGATCACTGACGCCATAAAAGTTCTTCTGGATAGACAGCCTGTCTACGGATATCTTTTTGAAGGGAGACGCTATGACTGCGGCCATAAAATGGGTCTTCTGAAAGCCGCTGTTGCCCTAGCTCTGAAACGTCCTGAATTCCAAAATGACCTGCGAGAATATTTAAAAAACCTTTTAAAGTTGTAGGGGGAATGGCGAGGGACGGAATCGAACCGCCGACGCAGAGATTTTCAGTCTCTCGCTCTACCGACTGAGCTACCTCGCCGCTGAACTTGGTTTCTAAGTATAATTTTCTCCCTGTACAATGTCAATTGAAAAAACTACTTTTTAAAATAACTACTTTTTCCGTAAAAATATGAAAAATGAACCCAAGAAACATCCCCTGCGTAACAGTTTAAAGGGATTTTCGCATGAGTCAAATTGAAATAGGGGGGGCATTATGCTATTCTGCACTTTAAAGATTCTCAGAGGAACAGCTTCTCTCTATGAAACAGCAAAAAATAATCCGGATGGCTCTTATCGGTACAAATTCACTTCAAGGAAAAGAAATTAAGAGTGTATTGAGAAAAGAAATATTTCCCAACATGAGCATGGATTTTTTTGATCCCGAAGTGGAAGAAGAATACAGTAAGCTGACGGAATTTCAGGGAGAACCGAGGGTGATTTCTCCACTCAATGAAGAGTCCCTCAAGCACAAAGACCTTGTGTTTTTTGCAGCCGATAAAAAAATCAATAAAAGATATGGAACGCTTGTATCCACTCTAGGTTTCAGGGCCATTGATTTGAGTGAAGCATTTAATACGAACACAAAAATCCCGGTTGTAGTGGCAGGAATTAACGATTTTATAATCAGAAAGGAAAATCCGAAATTGATCGCCAATCCCCATTCCGTGACTATCGTCCTCTCTCATTTGTTTGCTGTCCTGTTGTCAGAATTTGGAGTAAATAAAGCGATAGCAACCATACTTCAACCCGCATCGGCACTCGGAGAGCCGGGGATAGGTGAACTGGCGAATCAAAGCCTGGATATTATGAATGGAGCGGCAATCTCTAAAAAAGTGTTTAAGGCTCAGGTCGCCTTCAATCTTCTTTCTCAGATAGGAAAAACTGACAATAGTGGATTTGCACTCAAGGAAAAACAGGTTAAACAGGAAATCTGCAGAGTCCTCGATAATAAAAGTTTTCCCTTGTCTCTTTCTTTTGTACAAGCGCCTGTGTTTCATACCTATTCGATTTTAACCTACTTCGAACTGGACAAAAAAACAGATATTCGGCATTTGGAAAATTTATTTGAACAGTCATCTTATTTTAAGTTTTTGCCGCCATCAACAGCCTGTCCTGTGTCCTCCGTTTCGGTTGCAGGAAAAGAACAAATCTATGTCAGTCAAATCAAAAAAGAAAAATCCTTTCCCAATAGTTTCTGGATTTGGACTGCAGCGGATAACTTAACAATGGGAACGGCTTTGAATGCCATTGAAATCGCTCGAAATATGTTGTGCCGGAGCACTTGATACCATGAGAGATATTTTTGAACTGTTCAGGCTGGCTTTTAAGGAGAGACGAAGGTTAATTTTGTCATTCCTTTTTACTCTGTTTGTGGCTTTTTTTACTTACCTTTTTGTTGATTTGATTCAACCGATTATCGATGACATGCTGTCTTTTTCAGAGGCAATGGTTGCCGAAAAAACCGGTTTAATTAAGTTTGTTTTTAATGTCTTTGATATCACCCAGAAACAGCTTGAGGTTTTTATTCCTATCCTGCTTGTGATTGTCATCTTTGGGAAGGGATTGTTCACGTTTCTTTCATCCTATTTCATGAAATCAATCGGGTTTAAAGCAGTGAAAAAATTGAGAGATGATCTCTTTGAACACTTGATGTACCAATCTTCAATTTATTTTGATAACACGGCTACGGGAAATCTCATGACCCGCCTGACCAGCGATGTGGACAAAGTGCAGGAGTCTCTTACGGGAAGCATGAAAGACTTCATTCAAGAAAGTTTTGTACTGCTGGCTCTTCTCATTTTCATCTTTTACAAGGATTGGCATTTGGCCATAGCTTTTTTTGTAATAGTTCCCCTGGCAGGGGTCCCGCTGGCAATCTTCAGTAAATACCTTAAAAGACGCGGTAAACAAAATCAGATTAAAATGTCTGAAATATACAACCTCATCCATGAGACGATTACGGGTAACAAAATCGTCAAAGCTTTTACTATGGAGAAATTCGAACTGAAGAAATTTTTTCGGGCGACACAGGAGTATTTTAGGACAAGCATGAAGCTGGCTTGGGTGGGAAGTTTAAGTTCTCCGTTTATGGAATTTTTTGGTAGCATTGTAGGGGCCTTCATCCTTCTTGTGGGGATGACAAGAATCGCTAGTGGAGCTATCAGTCCTGGAGATTTTACGGCATTTTTGGTGGCCATCTTTTATTCTTATACACCCATCAAGAAGTTGAGCCGGGCCAATGTTATGATTCAACAAGGGTTGGTTTCTTATCAAAGGATAAATGAGGTTATTGAGTGCCCACCAAAGATTATAGACAGCCCGGAGGCCCGCCCTCTTTCCTCCATAAAAGGATATGTTAAATTTGAGGATGTGTCCTTCACCTATGATGAGGCTAGGTCTGTCCTTGAGAATGTGAATTTTGAAGTCAAACCGACTGAGATGGTGGCTCTTGTGGGATTGAGCGGTTCTGGGAAGACGACAATCATTAATCTGATCTCACGTTTTTATGAGCCGACAGCAGGAAAAATCTTTATTGACGGCATTGATATCCGGGACGTCAGCTTGGTGTCACTGCGGTCTCAGATTGGGCTTGTGACTCAAGAACTTATTCTCTTTAATGACACTGTCCGGAATAACATTGCCTATGGTCTCGAGGAGATAACTTTGGAGAAAATCATCGAATCAGCCAAGGCTGCCGAAGCCCATGATTTTATTGAGGAACTGCCTCAAGGATATGACTCCACTATCGGAGAAAAAGGGGCGCTTCTCTCCAGCGGCCAAAGGCAGCGTCTTGCTCTTGCACGAGCGCTTATTAAAAATCCTCCCATTCTTATCCTCGATGAGGCGACATCTGCCTTGGACTCCGAATCTGAACGATTAATTCAAACAGCTTTAACCAATGTCCTGAAAGACAGGACCGCCATTGTCATCGCTCACCGTCTTTCCACAATCAGGAATGCAAATAAAATATTGGTTGTAGACAGGGGGAAAATTGTTGAAACGGGAACTCATCAACAACTCTGCCGAGAGGACGGCATCTATAAAAAATTGTATGATCTGCAATTTCCTGAAGGAAAGGAGGAAGTGACGTGATTCAAAGTATGACCGGTTTTGCAGAGAAAATATTTCATTCTAAATCTCTTTCAGTCAAAATGAGTGTCCGTTCTCTGAATCATAGATTTTTCGACTGGAATTATCGGGGAAGTCAGAGCAAAGAGCTCGAGAATAAATTCCGGAAGATCTCTCAGGATAGAATTTCAAGAGGTCGAATAGAGGTTCATATAGAACTGGACTTTTTGGATTCTACAAAATTAGATCTGATTATCAATGAGGAAGTTTTAGCTAAAATCCTTTTGTCATTTCAAAATATTTCTGCCCGGACGTTGAAAAATGTGAGTTTAAATATTGAAAACTTATTTAATCTTCCTCATGTTGTTCAGCTGAGGAGAAAGAAATTTTCAAAAGAAGACATTGTCTTTCTGGAGGACTGCTTTTCGAAAACATTGGATGAGCTCATCAAAGGAAGAGCAAAAGAGGGCCGCCTGCTCAAGAAAGAGATTGTCGGACATCTTAGGAATCTCCAACGAGTTTTAAGGAAAGTGGAAATTCTTGCTAAAAAACAGCCACATCAGATCCAGATTAAATTGAGAGAACGGTTGAAGGAATTGGGGCATGAGACACAACTTTCAGAAGAAAAAATGACCTCAGAAGTCGCCTATTATGCACAGCGGTATGATCTGTCTGAGGAAATAGCCAGATTGAACTGTCACATTGACCATTTTAACGAACTCCTCTCTCCAGAAAGACAAGAAGCAGTGGGAAAAAATATGGATTTTTTAGCACAGGAATTGTTTCGGGAAGCGAATACAATTAATTCCAAGGCTCAAGATAAAAGGATTGTTAAATACGGTCTTGCTATCAAAGGAGAAGTGGAAAGTATTAGGCAGCAAGTCCAAAATCTTGAGTGAACAGAGAGGTTTTAATCGATGCTGATTGTCATTTCCGGCCCCTCCGGATGTGGGAAAACGACGCTTGTCAAACGAGTTATCGAAGAGGTAGATAATTTAGCCTTCTCTGTCTCTTATACAACGAGAAAAAAAAGGGATTCAGAGGTTGAGGGGAAAGATTATTATTTTGTGACCGAGGCGGAATTTAAACTTAAAATCCAAAAACATGTTTTTGTAGAATGGGCTAAAGTCCATGAGTTTTATTATGGGACAAGTTTCCATGAAATCGAACAAAAAGAGACTCAAAACGGATTAATTCTGGATGTGGATATTCAAGGAGCAAGGCAGATAAAAAAGTATGATCCAAAGGCCATCTTGATTTTTATCTTCCCGCCAGAATTCCATGAACTTAAAAAAAGGCTGATCCAACGGGGAGATGAGACTTTGGAAACGATTGAACAACGACTCAAGGTGGCAAAGAAGGAAATCCAGTGTTACACTGAGTTTGATTTTGTTATCATCAATGAACGGCTGGAGGAGGCCTTGAACGCTCTTTTAGTTCTAGTTTGTTCAGCAGGGCGTCCTGTCGAGGTTCCACAGGAGAAGATCGAAACTATTTTAAAATCTTTTTCAGGGGAAGAATAAAGGAGGCCGTAATGCAGACAATCGTCCTTGGGATTTGTTCCTCTATCAGTATCTACAAATCCTGCGATATTCTGCGGGGTTTCCAGAAAAACGGTTATCGTGTCCAAGTTTTAATGACGAAAAATGCCACACATATGATATCACCTCTCCTGTTCAGCGCTCTTTCGGGCCAAAAGGTTTTTATTGATTCTTTTGAAGAAAGAACTTCTGAAAAAATCAGCCATGTGGAGCTGGCCAAAGATATGGCTCTTTTAGTCATTGCACCGGCTACAGCAAACATGATTGGAAAACTGGCTGGAGGAATTGCCGATGATTTTCTTTCGACATTTTACCTCGCAGTCCGTTCCCCGGTCCTCATTGCTCCCGCCATGAATGAGGCCATGTATTTCCATAAGCAGACACAAAAAAATATACAAAAATTACGATCTCAGGGCGTACATTTTGTAGAGCCCGAAAAGGGCTATTTAGCTTGCGAAGAAGAAGGATGGGGAAGGCTGACTTCTCCAGGGAAAATAGTGAAAGACAGCCTGGGAATCCTCCATACAACCCGGAGATTGAAAGGGAAGAAGATTGTTGTGACAGCTGGCCCCACTCGAGAGTACTTGGATCCTGTACGCTTTATTTCAAACCGTTCTTCTGGAAAAATGGGTTTTGAACTGGCCAGTGAGGCCCACAAACGTGGTGCAAATGTGATTCTCATAACAGGACCTACACATCTTTTTCCGCCCCGGGATGTGAAGTGCCTCCAGGTCCAATCAGCCCTGGAAATGAATCAGGCTGTCCTGGATTCAATGCAGGATGCAGATATCCTGATTATGGCTGCGGCTGTTTCTGATTTAATGTTTGCGGACAAGATGAAACAAAAAGTGAAAAAACCTTTATCCACTGAAAATATCCAGCTTGTTCCAACCGTGGATATTTTAAGTCAATCGTCTCGGACAAAGAAAAATCAAATTTTTGTGGGCTTTGCCGCAGAGACTGAGAACGTCGAACAGAATGCTCATATGAAGTTAAAAAAGAAAAAACTGGATTTAATAGTTGCTAACGATGTAAGTAAAGAAGGTATTGGTTTTGATGTCGAAGACAATAAAGTCAGCCTTTTTTTCCCCGATGGCCGAGCGCTCCACACAGACAAAAAAAGTAAACTAGAGATAAGCCGAATTATTCTGGATGAAATAGAGAAAATCATTGGACAACAGAGCTGAAAAAATCGTAACCAGCCTTGAGGAACGGTTGAGATATTTTTCCCAGATCGGAGTGGAGTTTTTCACGTTGGAGTCTCCTTTCCTCTCCTTAGAGCAAAAAATACTCAAATGCCGATTGTGTGCTTTGGCTGAAACCCGTAAACATGTCGTTCCTGGTGAAGGCAACATCAAGACAAATATTATGTTTGTTGGGGAAGCTCCAGGTCATGATGAGGATGTTCAAGGACGGCCTTTTGTGGGTCGGGCAGGTCAGTTATTGACAAAAATCATAAATGCCATGAAATTCCAGAGAAATGAGGTTTATATCACAAATATAGTCAAATGCAGACCTCCAAACAACAGGAATCCCCATAAAGAAGAAATGGACAGCTGTAAAGATTATTTATTGAGTCAGATAGAACTCATTAATCCCAAAGTTATCGTCACCTTGGGGAAGGTGGCTGCAAGTTTTTTTATTCAATCAAATCTCAGTATGACAGCCTTGAGGGGGGATTTTTATGATTTTCAGGGGATCAAGGTCATGCCAACCTTTCATCCTTCCTATCTGATCAGAAACGAGGGCAACAGAATACTCCGAAAGATGGTCTGGGAGGACATGCAGAAAGTAATGGTCTTCCTGGGCAAAAAATGAAATTATACGCTGAAATCGTTCTTCCTCTCCCCATAAACCAAAAATTTTTATATGAAGTGCCGGGGGTCTGGGCAGATAAAGCTGATGTAGGTTCACGTGTTCTTGTCTCTTTTCATAACAGAACACTTACTGGATTTATTCTTGGACTCAAAAAACGCCGCCCAACAACGACTTTAAAAATCAAGGAGATTCTTGAAGTTCTTGATAAAAATCCGATTTTTTCTCCATCGATACTTCTATTCGCGCAAAAGTTGAGCGAGTACTATTATTCCTCTGTAGGAGAACTGCTCCAGGCAGCACTTCCTCTTGGTTATGTCCTGAAAAGTAAACAGAAAATTATTGTTACGCCTAAAGGAAAAAAAGAATTAAAGGAAAATGAACTTCCTATCGAGGAAAGAAAACTGCTTAACCTGTACATGAAGAGTTCGTATTCAGAGGAATATGTCAAGAGGAATACAGGACTTAAAAATGTCTCTGGGCTGCTTAATCGGTTGGAGAAAAAAGACCTTATCAGAATCGAAAAAACTATCCGAAAGACAGCGCACAAAACACAGATCTCTTCAAAAATAATACCGACCCAACTTGAGATAGATTTTTCTCTTGATGCTGAACTCTTTCAGGTTTCCAATCAGATTTCTGCCAATATAGGAAAAAAAATATTCTCACCTTTTTTCCTCAGAGGTTCATCTGCAAAAAGAGAACCGATTTATTTTGATCTTATAAAAAAAAATATAGCGCTGAAGAAATCTACTCTTCTTCTGGTCCCGGAAATTTCATTTATTGAGGTTTTTATTCGCAAAATAAAAAGGCGATTTGGGGAGAGAGTGGCTCTCATTCACAGCCAGATGACACAAAAACAGAGAGGAACCGAGTGGCAAAGAATCAAGGAGGGCGACATCCATATTGTCGTGGGACCACGATCAGCCCTCTTCGCTCCACTCAAGGACCTGGCTCTAATTATAGTTGATGAAGAACAAGATGAATCCTATTATCAGAAGGAGAATCCCACTTATGATGCGAGACAAGGGGCTTGGATAAGGGCATTGCAGGAATCTGCCGTGTTGATTTACGGATCTTTGACACCGTCAGTCGAAAGATGTTTTTGTGCAAATCAGGAAAAATACTTAGTTTCTCTGTCCAAGGAAGAGTCTTCCTATCGCACGCGTTTAGTCGAATGTCGGCCAAACATATGGAACATTGATACACGCGTACGGCAGCGAATTTTAGATAATTTAAAACAGAATAATCGCGCCCTCATTTTTTTCAATCGCCGCGGGTATGCCCCTTTCCTCATCTGTTCGCACTGCTCCAGTATCCCTCGGTGCGCAAACTGTGATATTGGATTGACCTATCATAAAAATAAACGAAAAATGATATGCAATTATTGTGGATTTACTCTCCCTAAACTCGATTGCTGTCCGGAATGCGGAAGGAAAATTATTTTAGGAAAAAGAATTGGAATCGAAGCGATAGAAGAGGAATTGCACAGGTTTTTGCCCCAGGCAAAAATTTCGTCATTTAATCTGGATGCTGTCAAGAGCAGGAAAGAACAGGAAAATGTGATAGAGCGTTTTTCTGCCGGTGAAATTGATATTCTTCTCGGAACTCAACTTCTTGTGCACCAAAGAGATATTCCATCGGTTTCTTTAGTGGTCGCACTTTTTCCAGAGACCTCTCTCTCCATGTCTGACTTTAGAGCAAGCCAGAGAACTTTTCAAAATCTGAGTCAAATGACGTCTTTTTTAAAACAAGAGCCGCAATCTGAATTTCTCATTCAGACATCTTTGTCTCCTCATTACAGCATCGAGCATGCGGCTAATAGTGATTATCTTTCCTTCTATGATCAAGAGATTCAGTACCGCAGAATGATGAGATATCCTCCATTTGCGTCAATGGTGGAAATCTTGTTTTATGGTGAAAATTTACGTATTTTGGCGAAAAATTCGAGAAAATTTCTTTCCCTGATTGAAGAACTTTCTGATCAGGTCGAAGTATTGGGGCCAGCATTTGCCCCTGTATCAAAAGTCAGGGGAATGAATCGCGTACAGGTCATTCTGAAGTCAAAAAAGAAAAGGGACCTGGATAAATTACTAACGTTGTCCCTCCCTCAGATAAAGATTCGAAAATCGGTCTATGTGTATGAAAATTGTGAGTAGAACCAAGTGGTTTCTGTTCCTGTTACAATTTGTGTCAATTTTTCGATCTTGTGAGGACTCCTGAACTAAAAAACTTTTCAAAATTGTCTTCTCTTTCCTGTGTAAACAATAATATCCCATTAACAGCGGCAGAAAATGCATTTCTCTGGGAATATGGAGGGTTATCTGTCAAAAAGAGAATGTGTGAATTTGTCACTTGAGAGATAGTCATTGTCTCTGTGCTGCGAATGAGATAGACAGGTGTTTGTGCTGTTATAAAGTTGTCGCCCTGCCATGCCACTCTGCCCTGTATGTAGATTGTTGTATCTGCTGTCAAATCTCCTGAGAGCGGTCCGATGTAGACGACAGAGGCGGTTCCGCTTCCGTCTGTGTTCTCTGTTGTTACAGCTTCATTCCCTGCAAAATAACCGAGGCTGATTTGATTCCCAGAAGCATCACGAATGGAAAAGTGAATCTCTGTATTTGTGACTGGATCCTCATTGAGCTGCTTGAGTGTTGCGGTGATAGTTGATGATCCTCGTGTCGTGCCCGCTACGACAGCGTTGGGCACAGCGGTTAACTGGAGAGTGGGCGTGGTGATGGATTCCTCTCTTATCAACCGAATGTCGACTTCTGCTTTGATATTGTAGGGTGAAATTGTTTCTGGCTGGGCCTGTATTGTAGCAGTCTGGTCACTTTCTATTTCGTCTATGAGCGGCCCAAAATAGGTTACAACCGCATATCCTAGAGCATCTGTTAGAGCAAATGTTCTTCTTGCATCGGCTCCCTCGAATGTTCCCGGCCCTGTGAGAATATCAAAATAGACTTTTCGTCCGGCCAGTGGAACCCCATCGACTGTCTTAAAGTAAGCTCTTATCTGGGATTGCGGCCGGCTGTCTGTCACCTGGAGGACATTTGGATCGGCAATCAGTGTGAAAGTCAAATCGACGGCATCCCGAATAAGATAGATGGGCGTTTGTCCGCTTATGAAATCACTTCCGCTCCATGCAACTCTGGCATCGATATAGATCGTCGTATCGGCCGTCACTTCATGTGACAGCGGTCCATAGTATGTAACGGAAAGCATTCCATTTTGGTCGGTGGTTTCTGTCTTTACGGCTGTATTCCCTTCAAAAAAGCCGAGATTGGCTGTACTTCCATCTGCGTACCTTATCGAGAAATGAACGTCTGTATTTGGGATTGGAACACCGTCGGACTGTTTGAGAGTTGCAGTGACTGTTGTTGATTCTCTTGTGTTTCCTGCAATAAGGACGTTGGGTGCAGCGGCCAACTGGAGTTCGGGGGGAAATTTGGATTCCTCACTGATCAAACGAATGTCAACTTGTTCCTGGATATTAAAGGGCGTTGCTGTTTCAGGCTCCCCCTGTATCGTGACTATTTGGTCACTGTCGATTTCGCTTTTTGTTGGGCCGAAATAGGTCACAACTGCGTAGCCGTTGGCATCTGTTAAAGCAAAAGTTTTTCTTTCGTCGTCCGAAAATGTTCCCGGACCTGAAAGAATTTCAAAATAGACTCTTCTTCCGGCTAAAGGAACTCCATCGACTGTTTTAAAATAGGATTTTAGCTGGGACTGAGGACGGTTTTCTGTCGCCAACAGAATGTTTGGATCGGCGATGAGAGTGAACGTCAGGTCGACCGCATCTCGGATGAGATAAATAGGTGTAATCTCATTTATAAATTCATTTCCTTCCCATGCCACATTGGCCGAAATGTAGATCGTCCTATCCGTCGTCAATTCCTGAGAAAAGGGTCCATAATAGCTGACAGAGGTCAGACCGTTTTGATCGGTCGTTCTAGTTTTTACAGATTCGTTCCCTTCAAAAAAACCGAGATTCGCTTTATTCCCTGCGGCGTCACGAATATCGAAATGAACAACTGTGTTAGCGATAGGACTACCGTTGTACCGTTTGAGCGTAGCGGTGACTGTTGTTGATTCTCTCGTGTCTCCTGCAAAAATGACATTGGGTGCAGCCGCCAATTTGAGCAGGATAGAGAATGTAGAGGGGCCAAAGGGATTGGGTTCCTGAATCCCGTTTCTTTTACAGGATGAAAAAACTACAAAAGATATACAAAGAAATACGAAAACTATTGTTGACTTGTTTTGCTTCATTTTTGTCCTCATTCATCAGCATAATTGGCAAAAAAGATGCTCAAATATCCTGTTGATTTTACGGCTTTATTGGCCATATCATGGCCGTAAAAATCCACTTTGGCTCTTAGCTGAAGAACCCCGTCTCCACGTCCTTCGTGTAAATCTATTAGAGGCGGTTCGAGTTTAGCTACTTCTCTGACGAGAACAAAGGATATTTCCGCAGTATTATCGATTTCAACGAGTGTCGACAGGTATCCCTCAAATGAATAGGGAATATCGACACCTTCAATGTTTTTTCCGTCAGAACGAAAATATGAAACCACATACCGGGTCACTAAAACATTATTGTATTGTGAGGGGCCGTTGATAGGATCTGGATTGAGCAGCTGGGCTTTAAATGTCACTGTGGCGGAATCGGCTGTTACAGCGTTAGTGCTGGTGAGAACATCGGATTGCATAAAATTTGCTGTGTTCCCATTGATATCCTGCCCTGTCAAGTTCATGATGATCAGAATACTGTTAGAGAGCGTTTCATTCTCGAGAGGATTGCATGAAATAAAGACAATAGAAAGTGCCAATAGGATGGATGCTTTAAATAAAATTTTTGTTTTATTCATAGTTTTCACTTTATCTTCTGATAA
Source organism: uncultured Eubacteriales bacterium (assembly GCA_964633715.1). GTDB lineage: Bacteria > Acidobacteriota > Aminicenantia > Aminicenantales > Aminicenantaceae > JAUWVG01. Next base: position 13,553 of record CAZWHQ010000008.1, on the reverse strand, counting down.
TTTTGGGAGTGATAAAGATCAACAGCTCCCTATTTGTTTCGGTGCGCGCCGTGGAACGGAACAGATTTCCGAGCAGAGGTATTTTGTGCAAAAAAGGCACTCTGCGTTTAGATATAGAATTATCTTGTTGATAAATTCCTCCTATAACAGTGGTCCCTCCATCAGGGATCATGACGGTGGTTGATGCGCTCTGCGTTGTGATAGGGGGAATCCCATTGACAAGGTTTCCAAAATCAGGTGAATTATTCCTTATTTCCAGATACATTATGATCGTATCATCCTCGGTGATCTGAGGTTTAGCCCTGAGTTCAAGGGCTGCACTAATAAAAGTTGTTGTTACTGTAAAATTGGCTGATGTCTGTACTGGAATCTGTTTGCCTTGTATGATTTCAGCTTGGATATTGTTTTGTGTGGTGACGGTTGGACGCGAAATCACTTTACCCTCACCTGTAGACTCCAGAGCTGTCAACGCCATGTCCAGTCCAAACGTGTCCAGTACGTTGCTGAGGGAGAGCCCTACCGCTGAATCAAAGGCAGGGGCGGGGAGGTTTATCGCATATCCACCCAATTGGCCTCCGATTCCTTTTGTTATGAGACCTTGAGGAATAAGCCCTCCATCTACAAGGACTTTGTTGGGAAATTGAAGAGAAGTCTGGTTGCCGTAAAAGGGATCTGAAATTCCACGCCATCCCCATTGAATCCCCAGATTGCGTACAAATGTGGACGTGGCTTCGACTATTCGAGCTTCGATGGTCACCTGAGGAGTGGCTTTATCAAAAGCTGTTATAAGCTGTTCGACTATATCAATTCTGTCTGCGATATCGGAAATAATCAGTGTGTTTGTGCGAAGATCTACAATAATTTCTCCTCTTTCAGACAGCTTGTTTTCGATGAGAAGCTTGACCTCATCTGCCTTAGCATAAGAGAGAGGGTAGCGCCTCAATAGGATGGGATCGCTGTATTCCTTACTCTCCTGTATTTTCTTTTCATCTTCCTTTTCCTTGGTAAGGATTTCAATGGGCGCAACTCTCAAGATATTTCCTTCAATGGTTCTTCCCATTTTGCTATTCTTAAGCAGTATGTCGAGTGCTTGATCCCAGGGAACGGCCACAAGATTACAGGTAACCGAACCTGCCACTCCTGGATCAAAAACGACGTTCAAATCAGCAACTTCGCTCCCTAAGTAGAGAACCACATCTCGCAGATCGGCGTCCCTAAATCTAATGTCGACCAGTTCTCCGCTGTATTTTTCTCCAGTGTAGCCGATTGTCTGTGGAGAGTAAGGCAACTCGACTGTGGTGTCACCATTGCTCTCTTCTTTGATCTCTGTAGTTGGTGGTTGATCAATTTGAACGTCAGGCTTTTTTTCCTCCTGGGTGTCGCCATTGCTCTTTTCTTTGATTTCTCTATCTGGAGGGGGATCAATTTGGATGTCAGATTTTTCTTCCTTCTGAAAGGATATGATAACCGGTTCGATCTTTTTGGATGTTTTTTCGATTTCACCGTTTCCATTTGAGGCAGGTTCTGTGGGAGATGTTTCTTTCGGATTTGAGTTTTCTGATTCAGCATTGTTCTCTACAAAGGATGTTTCTTCTGGTGTTGTATTGAAAGAAATAAAAACACCATTTTTTTCAGAGGTCACACTGTACGGCCTGGGTTCTTCGAGATCGAAGACAAGACGCGTGATGGGCCCTGGGTTCGTCAAACGAAACTGTGAAATTCTGAGCTTTTTAATTCCCTCTTTATTGATTTCCAGTTCAGGAATCTTTAATACATTTTTTGTGTTGTAAAAGTCGGCTACAAGACGGAAAGGTTTTTCCAGTGCAAAAATATCGACAACAGCGTCTCCATTCAGTTTGGCTTTGACATCGAGACGATTGTCCGATTCTTTGATATCGATATCCTTGAAAAAATGGGAGCTTTCTGTTGTATTTAGCAGTTTCTCTTCAATTTCGCTCGGCACATAGTCTCCACCGCGTTCATTTTGGAACATATTTAATTCAATAATCGTTGTATTTTGAACGGTATACAGGCGGTAGGGGACCTTCTGTTTCAAGGGAAAGAGAAGGCGGGAACGGCCCGATTTATTGACTTCCACAATGACGTTTTCGACAATCATATGGCCGGCAATATGGTAAGGCTGGTTGATGTTAACGATGGTGTCTCCAAGATCAACAATGATTGTTGCAGGATGCTCAGCAGAATAGAATGTCGGAAAAAGTGGAAGTGGAGAATTCGACTGAAGGACAATCTGAGTGGAAAACTCTCCTTGATTTACAGAAACCTGATCTATGATAGAGGAGAGACCTGAGCTTTGAGTGAAGCCACTGAAGGCGAGGAAGAGACATATACAAATAGCCAGCCATAATGGTATTGCCCTTTTCATGTTATTGCTCCTGTGGATATATTTCCTTTATTACATCTTTTGGTTCACGGAGAGGGATTCCTCTTTCTTGAGTTTTTCTAAAAATCACACGTGATTCTTCGATCGATAGGACAAAGCCGTCGGCGAATTTCTCGCCAACCTTTATATAATAAGGAAAACCTTGCCCATCGCTTATAGCAGCCGATAATTCACCCCGGGCTTTGACTATTCCAATGAGAATCACATCGTCTATATAGATTTGAGGAACTCCATCGACGTATGTCGGTGTTTGAACATCCCTTCCGCCGAGAAGATCTCTAAATGGATCTCGTCTCCCAGCTGGATTGTAAGCAGGGGACAGCTCTTCTTTTATTTGGGGTGGTGTTGCTTCTTGTGTTTCTTTTTCTTGTGAGAAGAAGGAGGAGAATCCGCCTAAAAATAAAAAGAAACATGTGAAAAAAAGAATTATATGTATTCGTTTTCGTTTCATTTTATTTCCCTGGAGGCTTTGGCCTTGAATTATTCGGAGCCACTGTTTCTCTGAAGATATAGGTTTTGATCGTTGTATTGGCAGTGATAGTTTCGGAATTATTTTGCCTGGGGAGGGCTCTTATGGCGAAATTTTCAGTATTAAAGAGGCGTGAGAACCGGCTCAGCCTGTCAAAAAATAACGCTAAGTTGTGGTAACCTCCGGTAATTTCTATCGCAATTGGCCACTCCCAGTAGAATTCCCTATCGATTTCTCCTCTGTTGACAAATTTGACGATGTTTAGACTGGAATCATATGCCAGTGCTTGGATTTGCTTCAAAATGTCATACATTTCCCTCTGTTGAGGGATTACTTTTTCAAGTTCTTTAAGTGTACTGGTCATTGTTTGCAGCTCTGCTTCAATCTTGTCCAGCTGCCTTTTTTTCAATTTGAGCTGATTAACTTCACTTTCAATGCGGAGTCTTTCCTCTCTTGCGTCTGCAATTTTTTCATTACGAGGTTTCAGAAACACAATAAAAACAATAGCAAAAAGAACAACGGCTACAACCAAATAACTGTACCAGGGCCAATCCTTCATTTTTGCTCCTCTGCAGTGTCTCCCTCTCCTGGTGAAAGCAGCTTTGGAGGAAGAACATATTCTGCTGTTAAAGAGAATTCTAGATATTCATCCCCGCCTGATCTTTGCTGCGTAGATGAAATGAGATTGACTGCTGTAAATGAGGGGCTGTTTTCTAAACTCAGCATATAATCCGCAATTAAAGTGTTGGACAGTGCTTTTCCTTTTATCCGGACTTCATTCTGGTCGTAAATTGCTTCTACCAGCCAGACCCAATCTGGGATATTCAGGCTCAGCTCGTCCATGATGTTGACTGCAACATGCTGATGCGATGTCAGGGAATTGATGAGATTGATTTTTCTCTCAAGAAGATTTTTTTGTGCTTCAACCTGGACCAGGAGTTCTGCAACATCCTGAAGAGCTCTTTTTTCTTCATTGGCAACGTTGAGAAGATTTTGTTCCTTTTTTAGATTTTTGTTCTGGATAAAATACACAGAGATGATAGCCACAATAACCAGTAAGAATATCAACGCTGTATTCGGTTGTTTTTTCTTTTCTTGAACGTGGGGAGATGAAGCTATGGGAGCTTCTCTGATATCTTTTTGTTCCGGTTTTAAAAGATTGACTCGAATCATGGCTTATTTCCCTACATATCTTGTTGCAAGCCCGACTACAACTCCGAACTGGGCTCCCAATTCATCAAAATATATTGAATCGAATTTTTTTCTGTCATATGCAATTTTTCGAAAAGGATTCAAAATTTTCGATTCAATATTAAATTTTTGTTCAAATCGGTTGGAAAGTTCGGATAAGTTTGAAAGACCACCGCAGAGAAATATGGTATCAATTTTTCTTTCATTTCCCTCAGCGCCTTCATAAAAGGAAAAGGTCTTGCTGATTTCCTCAAGCAAATTATGCATATTCAAATTTAATGCAGTCTTGGATTTTTCCAACAATCCGTTTTCCAGAGGAAATCCTTTCATGGCTTTTTCAGCATCATCAAATCCTATGTTCAGTTCTTTACTCAAATTTTCTGTAAACAAAGAACCCCCTAGGGGAAGATCACGGAAAAGCTGGGGAATTCCTCGTTCTGCAATAATGACATTTGTGAGACTTGCTCCCATATTTATAATGCAGATAATTTTTTCATTTATGATTTCTGGATAATTGATTTCAATTGCATTCAATAAAGCAAACACGTCCACTTCAATAGCTTCTGGGTTTTTGTTCGCTTGATGAATTGCATTTGTATAGTTGGCAATTTTGTCTTTTTTGGCGGCGACAAGAAGTATGTCCAAATTCTTTTGTTCAGGCTTTAAATTTGACGGAAGGATTGAATAATCTACATTTGTTTCTTCGTAAGGGTAGGGAATGCTGTTTTTGGCTTCCCAGAAAACAGATTCGGCCAATTCCTCTTTTTCCATTGCTGGAAGAGATAGCTTCTTGATGATCACTGAATTGCCCGATACCGATATGACAACATTCTTTGTGGAGATTTTATTTTCTTCGAAAATCATTTTTATTGTTTCCGCCACAGCGGCTGTATCCATAATGGTGCCCTCAACAATAGCGTCACGTGGAAGAATTTCATATCCAAGTTTATTGACTGTATAAAAGTTAGCCCCGTCTTTTATTTTTCTGCTCAGTTCAGCAGCTTTAATAGCATAAGAACCAATATCCAATCCAACTAACTGATTTTGCCGGCCGATACCTATCATTCTCTTTCATTCTCCTCTTCTTGAATTGAGGAAAAGTCTGGACTTTCTTTGAACTTTTCTTTCAATTTATTCTCCACATCAAGGGGAACGAGGCCATCCAGTTTTCCTCCCAGCATCGCAACTTCTTTAACAAGCCTGGAACTCAAAAAAGTGAAGCTGACATTGGGCATCATAAAAAGAGTTTCGATTTCCGGTTCCAGTTTCATGTTCATGAGAGCCATTTGGAATTCATACTCAAAATCCGAGATGGCCCTAAGCCCTCGTATAACAATTTTTGAATGATGACTTTTCATGAAATCGACAAGCAGGCCATGGAAAGATTTTATTTCCAAATTTTTTTGTTCTGAAAAAATATTCTCAATCATAGTTACTCTTTCTTTAGTCGAAAAAAGAGCTGTTTTTTTGGGATTTTCCAGGACAGCGACAATAAGGGCGTCAAAGACATTGAGCCCTCTTTTAATTATGTCTACATGTCCGTTTGTGATGGGATCAAAAAAACCCGGATACACGGCGGTACGTTTTTTCATAATCATCCTCTTTGATAAAAGCTCTTTGCCATCTGTTTTAGACGGGATATCCGCATGAAATTCTCATAAAAAGAAATTTGTATCAGTTTCATGGCTTCATGTTCCCAAAATGAGACTAGCCGGTCAATCACCACAAAGGAGGGATAGGGGGGTGATATCTATTCCAGTATTATCACCCCTAGAGGTGATAGGCATCATCGGCAAAGGGGAAAAATCTGGAGAAATTTCACCCCCACACCGTGTCTCTTTCAAAAAAACAAAAAATCGAAACCTATTTGATCAGTGGATACGGATTGAAATTTATTAAAAAAAAGGCGAAAATAATATCAGGATGAAAAAGGGGATATTGATTCTACTCATTCTATTTTATACCACCTTTTTTTCCTTCATGGCATTTCCTTTAAAGTTCCAAGAGGATCCTTATGCTTTGCTTAGAAAACGAATGGTGGAACAGCAGCTTGCTGCAAGAGATATAACGGATCCCCTTGTTCTTGAAATCATGGGGAAAGTTCCCAGACATCTATTTGTTCGACCAATTGACCGGAAACTTGCCTACAATGATTATGCTCTTCTTATTGAGGAGGAACAGACTATCTCTCAGCCCTATATTGTGGCTCTGATGACTCAGAATCTTGGTGTCAAAAAGGGAGATAAGGTCCTGGAAGTCGGAACGGGTTCGGGCTATCAAGCGGCTGTGCTTGCTCATTTAGTGGATCAGGTTTATTCCATTGAGATTAAAGAAGCCTTGGCGAAGCGAGCCTCCAAGATACTGAAAGATCTCAAATATAATAATGTGAACATTAAAGTCGGCGATGGCTATATGGGTTGGGATGAACATGCTCCTTTTGATGCCATAATTGTCACATGTGCAGCCAATCGGATACCTCCTCCACTTCTTGAACAGCTTAAAGAAGGAGGCCGGCTGGTTATTCCATTAGAACGCACTCCTTATTATCAAACTTTAACACTAGTGAGGAAGAGAAATGGAAAACCGGTTTCTAAACGTATAACAGATGTTCGCTTTGTGCCGATGCTGGGAGAGATAAAAAAGCGCAGTGGTTTAGGTTGCTTTTAGTCAGGTCTTGTGCTAATTTTTAAAAAATGATTAAATTCGGCACCTCAGGATGGCGAGCCATCATGGGCGAAGAGTTCACCTTTCAAAATGTCCGTATTGTCGTTCAAGCTGTGGCCAACCACCTGCTGAAAAAATTTTCAAAACAAAAGATTTCAGTTGTTGTCAATTATGACACAAGATTCCTATCAGAACGGTTTGCCTTTGAGGCAGCCAAGGTCCTTTCTCATAATAAGATTCGAGTTTTCTTAGCAGATAGGGACTCTCCTTCTCAGGCGCAGGCAAACCAAATCATTAAAAGGCGAGCCCAAGGAGGCATTAACTTTACAGCCTCGTTTAATCCACCTGAGTATAATGGGCTCAAGTACAACACGGAAAAGGGAGCCCCTGCCCTACCTGAAGAAACAGATATGATAGAAGATGAAATAAAATCTCTAAAAAGAGATTCTTCGGTTTGTCCGTATTATCCCAAAACTGGGTATGTAGAAAAAATTGATTTTCAGCACGACTATCTGTCTCTCCTTCAGAAAAAAATTAATTTTGATCTCATTCGAAAGTCAAAAATCCGGGTTGCCGCAGATTCTCTCTATGGAACCAGTCGAGAGTATCTGGATGAAATCCTCGAAGAAAACCATATCCCGGTCGAAGAGATTCACGGGTATATCGATCCCTATTTTGGCGGGATAACTCCCTCATCAACAGAGGAAAACCTGACGGAACTCAAGGATCTTGTGAGAAAGAAAAAATGTCACATCGGTATCGCAACCGACTGTGATGGAGACCGCTTCGGAGTTGTAGACGAACGCGGACATTTTGTTGATCCGAATCTTGTTCTCTCATTGATTTTGGATTATCTCGTCACGCAAAAGAAATGGCGTGGTGGAGTGGCTCGTTCAGTGGCAACAACTCATCTGATCGACCGAATTGCCCGACGTTTTGAACTCCCCTTATATAAAACACCTGTAGGTTTTAAATTCATTGCAGAACTTTTTCTTGAAGATAAAATCATTTTTGGCGGAGAAGAAAGCGCCTGTTTAGCTCTCAAGGACCATCTGCCGGAAAAAGATGGAATTATTGCAGGTCTTCTTCTCGTTGAGATGTTGGCCGCAATGGGAAAGCCCCTTTCTGCATTGATTGATGATTTGTTTAAACAATATGGACGAAGAGTTAGTCGGCAAGTCAGCATTGCTATGTCGTCTGAAAATGAGAGGAGATTAAAAAACCTCACAAAAAGTTCCATCGAAAGACTCGGAGATAGAAAGATCGTCAATACAGAGACAATTGACGGATTGAAGCTGGATTTTTCAGACGATGACTGGATTTTGTTCCGTTTTTCCGGAACGGAACCTCTTCTCCGCTGTTATGTGGAAGCAGGGAATAAAAAGGAATTGGAGAATCTTATGAAACTGGGATTGGAGAAGGTGACCTGATGAGAAAGGACAGTCAATCGACAAAATCCTTTCGGAACAAGCTCCTGACTGCTGTACTTGTTTTTCTCTTTCTTGTTCTAATTATAGCTTCATTCTTTGGAAAAAAGGGATTGATTGAGGTCTATAATGCGCAGAAACGGAAAGATTCTTTACTCGAAGAGATCGAACTTTTAGAGAAAACAAAAAAAGGATTAGAAAGAGAAATAGAGGAGTTGGAGTCTAATCCCAAGTCTTATGAAGCCAAAGCCCGGGACCAACTGGGACTTGTCTATCCGGACGAATTGCTCATCATCAAAGCTAAAAAGTCAGATTCAGAGGATAAATCTCAAATCCCGGCGAAAAAATAAAATATTTTCTTTTTCCAATCCTAACGTACTATGAATTCTCTTACGAGTGATCTCAATATTGAACAAAAAGAAGCTGTCACATACGCGGATGGCCCTCTTCTTATTATAGCAGGAGCGGGAACAGGGAAAACAAAAGTCATTACTCACCGTATAGCCAATCTCATTGCGACCAAACGGGCCAAGCCAGAACAAATTCTAGCGGTGACGTTTACCGAAAAAGCCGCCAATGAGATGGAAGAGAGGGTTGATGTCTTGATTCCATACAGCTACTCCTTTGTCGAAATCAGCACATTCAACTCATTTGGAGAAAAAGTCCTGCGCAATTATGGGCACGAACTTGGATATAGTTCAGATATTAAGCTTTTGGATGAGGTCGAGCAGGCTATTTTTTTCTGTGAGCATCTCTTCGAATTCCCGTTGAATTATTATCGACCCTTAAGCTCACCAGCACGGTTTATACAAGAAATCCTGGGCACAATAAAAAAACTGAAACAAGAAGATATTTCTCCAGAGGAATATCAAGCCTATGCAAAAAAACTTCTTAAAAATGCCATGGACGAGGTCAAAGAGGAGGAGGCATCCAAGCACCTTGAAATAGCCCAGGTCTATGCCAAGTACCAGGATTTGTTGAAACAGGAAGGAAAAATAGATTTCGAGGATCAAGTGTTAATTGTGGTTGACCTGTTTAAAAAACGGCCATCTGTCCTCCTGGAATTTCAGGAGAAATATAAATACGTTCTTGTTGATGAGTTTCAGGATACAAACTATATCCAGTTTGAACTTCTCAAACAGATGGCAGAAAAGCACAAAAATATCACCGTGGTTGGAGACGATGATCAGAGCATTTTTCGCTTCAGAGGTGCCTCACTGAGCAACATCTTAAATTTCCGAAACGTCTATCCAAATTATAAGAAAATTGTCCTCTATAAAAATTATCGTTCCAGGCAGCCTATCCTGGATGCTTCGTATCAACTTATTAAACATAATAATCCGGACCGGCTAGAGGTAAAGGAGAACATCAATAAAAAACTCGAATCACAGGTTAAAAGCGACGAAAAATGCATTCACATGTTTCAGTTTGATACGCTGTCCCATGAGGCAGATCGAGTTGCTGAGATCATCCATGAAAAAACCGGAGAGGGTTTTTTATACAAAGATATCGCCGTCCTTATTCGGAGAAATATTGATGCAAATCCCGTCTTGAAGTCTCTGAATATGAAAGGAATTCCTTTCCGGTTTTCAGGAAGTCGAGGATTGTATACTCAGGATGAAATTAAAATTCTGCTTTCTTTTATCAAAGCCCTTACAGATTTCGAAGACAGCAAAAGTCTATTTCACCTTTCCCTTTCTGAAGTCTATAAAGTTGATCCATATGATCTGAGCATCATTTCTAATTTTGCGTATAAAAAACATATGCCGCTCCACCAGATCTTCAAAAAAATCCATGATGGGAAAAGTCCTGTAGAAATATCCCAGGATTCGCACAAAAGAGTGATCAGGATTTTCCAAGATCTATTGAACTTTGTCCACCAGGCAAGCTCTAAAAATGCAGGACAAGTTCTGTATTCATTCCTGGAAAAATCAGGATATCTGAAATCCTTGGTCAAAGAGGGAGGACTGCTTCAAGAGATAAAAACGAAAAATATCCGGATTTTCTTCGATAAAGTGAAAAATTTTTCTGAACTGAGTGAAAACGATTCTCTAGATTCATTTTCTAAACATCTGGATCTTCTTCAACAGGTCGGAGATAATCCCGCATCGGCTGAAGCGGACTTTGACGAGGACGCGGTCAACGTTCTGACCGTACATAAAGCAAAGGGATTGGAGTTTTCCATCGTATTTATGGTGAGTTTGATCGCTGACCGTTTTCCAGGTCGGGGGCGGAGAGAAAAAATTCCTGTGCCGGATGATCTTATGCATGAAAATTTGCCTTCGGGAGGCAATCCAATCCAGGAAGAGAGGCGGCTGTTTTATGTAGGGATGACGCGGGCAAAAAAAGAGCTGTATTTGAGTTGGGCAAGAGATTATGGCCTCAAGCGACTCAAACATGTCAGCCCGTTTGTTCTGGAAGCATTAGATTTAGCTAAAGCTCCTGAGGAAACGCTCCGTTCCTCGGCTCTTGAGGAGATCAAAAGATATGCTCCCCGCGAATCTCTCCAGACCAAAATTCCAAGAGTCAAAGAAGATGGGATGATTTCTTTGAGCTTTTTCCGTCTTGATGACTATCTGACGTGTCCACTCAGATATAAATTCAGGCACATCATGCGTATTCCTGTCCTGCCCCATCACAATCTTGTTTTCGGAAGAACACTCCATGTTGTCATCAATTATTATTTGCTGAATAAGATTGCAGGGAACAATATTTCTGAAGATGAACTCTACGAAGAGTATGAAAAAAGATGGATAAATGAAGGCTTTCTTAGTCGCGAACATGAAGACATGCGGAAAAAGGAAGGGAAAAAAGCTCTTGGTCTTTTTTACAGCAGAGAGAAATCTCTGGGCCATGCCCCCTCTCTTATCGAAAAAGATTTCCGATGGTTTTTAGATGATGTGAGGTTTAGTGGGAGATGGGACAGGATTGATCTTTTTGAAGAGGGGGCTGTCATTACTGATTTTAAGGCTTCTCAAGTGAAGGACCAGAAAGAGGCCGACAAAAAAACACGGGATAGCCTTCAAATGGATCTCTATGCATTATCATTTTCTAAGGTGCGGGACGAACGTCTGCATGAGGTCCGGCTGCATTTTTTAGAATCGGATATTATCGGTTCTGCCAAAAAAACCAAATCTGAATTAAAGCAGGCAGCAGGCAAAATTGAAGAGGTTAAAGAGGGTATCAGGAACCGGGATTTTATGGCAAAACCAGATTGGCATCACTGCAATTATTGTGATTTTAAAACAATCTGCCCCGATTCCTTTGCCTACTGATATTAAATAAAATTTTTCTTATAAATCCCAAAATAGAAGATAACTTCATAAAACAACGTTACTCCACTCGGATTTTTAACGCCGCCACACCACCCTTCCATTTTATGCTGTAGGATTTTCCCCTTTGGAAAGGAGACCTCTCGGCGCTTCCGTAACTCCGCGCGGATACTTTATTCACCACAGAGAAAACCTCAAGAAGACACGTGCCACTTCTGTTGAAAACTTCCGTGCTCAAACATACTCAGCGGCCGGGATAGCGGGCTTCCCTCGAGGAACAAAACTCGGTAAGGCTAAATCCTCGGATGTCGAACCTTATGTTCTTTGAAGTTATCTTCTATTTTGGGGCGTCCCAGAACGGCATTAAAGCTAAGGTTCTTTCATCCTGCAGAAGCTGGAAGACCTGTTTTATCTGTTCAAGTTTGTATTCTAAGTCAGATTGAGACCTGATCAATCGTCTCTGGAAAATGCTGTTGAATAAGGGTTGCTTTTTTGGCCATACGTCAAGTTTTACGTCTTCTCCAGGAGGAACGTTTATTAATTCTTTGACAAGTTCAACGGCTTTGGCCAATCCTCCAACCTCATCGATCAATCCCAAATTTTTAGCTTGCTGTCCGGTCCAAATACGGCCTTGTCCAATCTTGTCTACGTCTTCTTTTTTGAGGTTTCGTCCCACAGAAACTTTTGTGATGAATTTATCATAGATCCAGAGAATCTCTGTCTTCAGGAGAGATCGTTCCTCCTCTGTGAGACTGCGGAAAGAAGTGAACATGTCTGCCCTTTTTCCCAAGGCAATTCTTTCTGCCGTAATGCCTAATTTATCAAAAAGTTTAGCCATGTTGAATTTTCCCGCGACAACTCCAATAGATCCAGTGAGCGTTTGAGGTTGGGCCACAATTTTATCGGCATTCATGGCAATCCAATAGCCTCCAGACCCGGCGACATCGGACATGGACACCACCACCGGCTTTTTCTTTTTAAAGAGAGCCATTTCTCTCCAGATGTCGTCGGATCCCAGAGCAGAACCTCCGGGACTATCGACACGCAAAATGAGAGCAGAGACAGTCACGTCATTTCGAGCTCTTCTTATAAGCCTGGTTATGGATTTGCTGCCCATTGTTTGGTTGAGGCCTTCTCCCGAGTGGATGGGGCCCATTCCATAGATGAGCGCTATCTTTTTTCCCTTGTTTAAACCCACCGATGAGGGTGAAATTCTTGTGTACTGGCTGTGAGTGACTCGGGAAATCTTCTGGTTTCCCTCCGTTTGTATGAAACTCAAGAATTCGTCTTCGTACAACAGTTCATCGACCAGGTTTGCTTCTTTTGCTAGGTCCGCTCTAAAAAAGGCTTGATCAATTAAGTCACGAACTTCAGTTTCACTTATATTTCTTGCATCGGCCACTCCTTTTACATAGATATTAAAAATATCGGTGTAAATGGACTCCATCATTTCCTTGTGAGCAGGAGTGAAACCTGCCTCTGTAAACAGATTCCCTACTGTCTTGTATTCCTCTACTTGCTCAAATTCGGCTTCGACACCAAGCTTATCCAAAGCATTCTTGATGAAGGGGACATATCCTCCAATTCCATTTATGATCAAAGTACCGAGAGGATGAATTATGATACTGTCGCACGCTGTAGCGAGATAGTATTCTTTGTCAAATTCTAAAACTTCCCCGATATAGGCGAAAACTTTTTTTCCGGAGGTGCGAAAATCGAGCACACTCTGGCGTATTTCCTCCACTTTTGCCCAGTCACACTGGAGTTGGCCTAGGCGCAGAACCAGACTTTTGATGCGGCTGTCATGTTTGGCTTTTTGGATGTTTCTCCAGATATCATACATTGAGAGTGGAGGCCTGATTCCAATAAAAGTTGAGAATAAATCAGGTTCGGATTTTTCGTAAATCGTTCCCGAGAGATTGATTTCCAAATAAGACTGGGTTTTAACTGTTGGCGTTCTTTTAAATTCAAAATAGATAAATGAAGCCAGGGTGGCTACAATGAGTATGAAGAAAACAAGAAAAATGATCAGGACATATCTTCCTCGCTTCATGAGTCCTCCTAGAAAAATAGTCTCTTGTATCTTATTTCTTTGACTCCATTTTTGCAATCTAAAACCTGAAATG
>CAZWHQ010000007.1:0-107400 GCA_964633715.1 uncultured Eubacteriales bacterium | reverse complement strand
CAGATGTCCATCGCATAGACGTATCTTAAAACTGCCCCCTCACAATGTCAACCAAGCCGCGGCTCTGTCTCTACTCGTCTTCCCATTTCCATGATTTCAAGAAGGAGTTCTGTGAAGTGATACGAAATCACGCTTCGTTTTCCCCAGGAGTCACCGGCGCATCCTGCTCCATCTTCGTCGTAGACCCAACCCACCGCACCACCATGCTCCTCAGATGGACATGGATGCCGCCGGGCCTCTCTCTCCCTTGACCTTTAGTTAGTCGAATGGACGTAGTCATGTCTGTCTCCATGCACATTCGTATGTGATGGAGGCAGAATGCGTAAGGGTTCCGTTCGACTCTGGAATAAATACCATGTCCGCTCGTCCTCCAAACGGATTTCTCCATCATCTTCCCAGAACTTTTGAAACAATCACGAAAATGGGAGTACTTCCAGGCAAATTGGGGTGGATGGCGCGAAGGTATCTTATCCCGGAGCACGCGAAGGCGATGGTGGTGCGGTGGCTAGAAAGACGGGTCTTCGCGTAGGGAAAGATACCTCGTGCCGGGTACCGCCCCAATCGACACCTGTCTGGCTCTGTGGATGCAGATCAGATGATGGGGTTTTCTCGGTAGGTGCCGTAGATTTTTTCGAGGACTGCTGATATTTCGCCCAAAGTAGCTTTTGCCTTGACGGCTTCTATCAAGAAGGGAAGGATGTTCTGCTGATTCTTAACGGCCTCTTCGAGTGAACGGAGTTTTAGAGTTGTTTCTCTATTCGATCTGCTTGCTTTGAGTTCTTGAGTTTTTTTTATCTGTGTTTTTTCAATTCTCTCGGGAATGGAATCGATTGAAAAAGTGATTTTTTCATCCCCTTGGCTAAACTCATTTAGACCGACGATGATTTGCTCTTTGCTGTCTAATTGTTTTTGATAGTCATAGGCGCTGTTTTGAATTTCCTTTTGGATATATCCTTTTTCGATGGCCTGGAGGACTCCTCCCATATTTTCGATCGTCTGGAGATAGGTATTCACTTTGTCCTCGATCTGGCTTGTAAGGAATTCCAAATAGTACGAACCACCTAATGGATCCACTGTATCGGCCACGCCACTTTCAAAGGCGAGTATCTGTTGTGTACGAAGTGCGATTCGGACCGACTCTTGACTGGGAAGGGCCATGGCTTCATCACGAGAATTTGTATGAAGAGATTGCGTTCCCCCCAATACAGCTGCCAGAGCTTGCAGCGTAACCCTAACCACATTGTTTTCAGGCTCTTGTGCGACGAGTGTTGCACCGCTTGTCTGGGTGTGAAATCTAAATTTCCAAGAAAGAGGATTTTTAGCTTTAAATGTTTTTTTCATGATCCGTGCCCAAATTCTCCTGGCAGCCCGAAATTTCGCGACTTCCTCCAGGAAGTTATTATGGGAAGCAAGGAAAAAGGACAAACGCGGGGCAAAATTATCCAAATCCAATCCAGCATTTAGAGACGCTTTGATGTAGGCCACAGCATTCGCCATGGTGAAGGCCACCTCTTGAACGGCCGTTGCGCCCGCTTCGCGAATGTGGTATCCGCTAATGCTCATGGTGTTCCACAGAGGCACATTTTTTTGGCAAAAGGCAAGAGTGTCGGTGATAATTTTCATCGATGCCTGAGGAGGATATATATATGTTCCTCTGGCAATATATTCCTTGAGGATATCGTTTTGAATTGTCCCCCTCAGTTCGGTCCATGGAATTTTTCTTTGATCTGCCAAAGCCAGATACATGGCTAGAATGATGGATGCCGTGGAATTGATCGTCATCGAGACGCTGACTCTGTCCAAAGGAATATCTAAAAACAGATTGGACATGTCATCGATGGAATCGATGGCGACACCCACCTTGCCCACCTCTCCTTGAGCCAGATGGTGATCAGAATCAAGACCCAGCTGAGTGGGCAGGTCAAAGGCGATGCTCAAGCCGGTTTGTCCCTGTTCCAGTAAGTAATGGTATCTCTTGTTTGACTCTTCCGCTGTTCCGAAGCCTGCATACTGACGTTTGGTCCAGAGACGATGCCGGTACATATCAGGATAGATCCCTCTAGTAAAGGGGAAACTTCCCGGCTTGCCCAGATCAGTAGAGGGATCAAAATGTTCAAGATCTGTCTCGGTAAATACGTTTTTAACTTCGATCTGTGAAGATGTGAATATTGCCTCTTTTTTCTTTTTGTCGGAGGCCATGTCTGTTATTTTTTCCCGTAAAAATCTATGAAGTTAAAAACTTGGAAAATGCCTTATGACCGACATAAACTCCTCTATCTCCCAAGTCTTCTTCAATTTCGAGGAGCCTGTTGTATTTGGCCACCCTCTCGCTTCGACTGAGAGATCCTGTTTTGATCTGTTCTGCGTCGATGGCGACACTCAAATCGGCGATAAATGTGTCTTCTGTTTCTCCAGAACGGTGGGAGATCACTGTGGAGTATCCTTTGTCTTGAGCCAGTTTAACGGTGGCAATCGTTTCCGTGAGTGTTCCGATCTGATTGAGCTTGATGAGGATGGAATTGGCGATATTCCTATTTATTCCTTCTTGAAATCGTTCGATGTTTGTGACAAAAATATCGTCACCTACGAGCTGGATTTTTTGACCAAGGATTTCTGTGAGGACTTTCCACCCGTCCCAATCATCTTCAGCAAAACCATCTTCGATGGAGATAATGGGATAATTCTTTACCAGAGTCTGGTAAAATTCCAGCATCTGGTTTGTGTTCTTTCTGGACCCATCGGATTTATTAAAGACATAATAGTTGTCTTCGAAAAATTCAGACGCCGCGACATCCAGAGCCAGCCAGATATCTTTTCCCTGAGAATAGCCTGCTTTTTGGATGCTTTCCAGTATAAGATCTAGGGCTTCCTCGTTGGATTTTAGATTGGGAGCAAATCCTCCCTCATCACCAACAGCTGTGCTGTAACCCTTCTGTTTGAGAATTTTTTTGAGGTTATGAAAGACTTCGGCAACCGTTCTTATGGCTTCTGAGAAATTCAAGCGCCCCGATGGTACAATCATAAATTCCTGGATGTCGACGTTGTTGTCGGCATGGGATCCTCCGTTGAGAATGTTCACGAAGGGAACAGGAAGGCAATATTTTTCCCTTTTGCCGAGATAGTCAAATAGAGGCCGTCCTAGGGTTTTCGCCGAGGCTTGAGCAGCAGCCATGGATACGGAAAGAATGGCATTGGCCCCGAGATTACTTTTATCCTTTGTTCCATCCAGACGGAGGAGGAGATTGTCGAGTTCTTCTTGTTGGATGGCATCCATTCCAATAATTTGAGGAGAAATAATATTTTTGACATTGTCGACGGCTTTAAGGACACCCTTTCCAAGGTAGCGGGTAGGATCATTATCTCGGAGCTCTAGGGCCTCATGTGTTCCTGTTGAGGCCCCGGATGGAACCGAGGCGACACCCGTTATTCCGGATTGGACCGTGACGGCAGTTTTAATGGTTGGATTTCCTCTCGAATCGAGGATTTCTCTCGCATGAACAGCTTGAATTATTGCTTGTGACATTTTGGCTTCTCCGAATCCATAGAATAGGATTTATAAAAATATGGCTGTCTATTTAAAGTGGATTATCTATTTCTAAGTTGAAAAAATTCTGTGCTAAGTCTTCTCTTCCTCTTTTTTTGTAGAATCGCCTGGACCTTCCTTCGAAAGCTCTTCCTTCTTTTTTTCTACAAATTCTTTGAGTGCGTCGATACCTTCGTAGGTTTTTTCTTTAGCCACTTTCAAACCTTTTTCTGTTTCCTGGGTAATTTTTTCGTACCCCTCCTTGGCTTTAAGTCCGGCTTTTTCAGCCTCCTCTTTGATTTTCTTGCGGGTCTCTTCTCCGCTTGATGGAGCAAAAAGGACACCCAGGATGAAGCCGGTTGCCGTTCCCAAGAGAAAAGAGAGGGTAACCTCAAGTGCGCTCGAGCCATTATGTGACATGTTAATTCTCCTTACGTTTTTTCCATTGCCGCCAGCCGAGACGAAAAAGTGGCCAAACAACTGGCCAGTACTTTGACGAGGGTTTAATAATTTTCGAGGTCAAGAACCATGTGATTTCCGAAAGCTGAACAGCGGTCTTTTTTGCGGTTTGAAGAGTTTCATCGACATCATCGATTTTGTCCATGGCTTTTTGGCTGGTCTGATTTAGAGTCTTGACAAGTTCCCGTATTTCCACGAGAGTCTCTTCTCCCTCTTTTGCTGTTTTCCGGAGTTGAAGGAAAAGAGTGACAAGAAAAGTGACGGCGACAACAACGGCAATGGTTATCACTAAAAGTAAAATTTGGTCTAATGTGAGTTGCATACTCAAATATAGATAAAACAAAAAGCGCGTTTTGTCAATTCAACAGAGTTAATTGAACACCTTCATCAGACTGATGTAGATTATTTCCACAATATTTTTTTCAGATTTTTAACTTGGTGTTTTTTTTCAATATTTTCTAAAAGAAGGGGAAACATGGATTCTTTCTGATTTTTCAACGCGACTTCCCATTCTTTGAGAGTAAGATCCCGGATAAACAGATGATCTTTTTTTAAAAGCCTATTGATTCCTCTCAGAGCATGCCATTGAATGAGGACCAATAGGGCAAGAACATAGAAGAGCATGTTGGGTCCTGGAAGGAGTGCAGCTATTCCGGTTATTGGCAGAAGAATAGATTCTCCAACGAGCAAGATGATATGTTTTGTGCGTTGCCTCTGCAGGAAATAATAAAATTTACTCCCAATCTTTCTTTCATCCATTTCCCCTGAGTAGAGTATCCTGATCTGATTGTCTTCCAGTTTTAGAGCCTGTTCAAAGGCTAGTTCCTGTTTGAGGAGTTTGAGCGGCAGGAGTTTTAGAAGGTTATTTTTTGCAGTTTCCCAAAATTTTTTGAAACGAGAAAACTCGACCTGGATCTCAGAGAGGGGTTCGGAAGAGAAATACCTGTATTTCTGGCGTGCATCCTGAACAAAGAAAAAATTCATGAGAATGGTTCATTTTATCAAAATGTTTACAAAACTTGAATAACTTGAAATTAGCGGCGTTGGTTGAGGAGATAGATGAAAAATGGAGCGCCGATCACCGCTGTGATAATCCCAATTGGGAGTTCTGTGGAAAAGAGCAGGTTCCGAGCCAGAAGATCAGAGAAGACGAGAAAGACTCCTCCTGTAAAGAATGAATAGAAAAAGAGGGCTCTATGATCCGGTCCGATAAGCAGACGAACCCAATGGGGAACGATCAATCCGATAAATCCGATAATGCCGGAGACAGAAACAGCAGAGGCGGCTAGAATAGTAGACAGCGCCAGGAAAATTTTTCTCATCTTTTTCACGGAACAGCCTAAGGATTGAGCTGTGTCATCCCCTAGTACGAGAAGGTTCATGTCCTTTGCAAACCATTGAGCGATAACGAAGCAGATGAGAAAATACGGGAGAATGGCAAAGATCTGCTTCCAGTCGGCATTGGCAAAACTTCCCAGCAACCAAAAGACAGCCTGTTCATACGAATCAGATTTGAGGAAGATGAGAAAGGATGTCAGAGCTGAAGCCAATGCTCCTGCTGCGATTCCTGTGAGAAGGAGGGTTTCCACTTTAAAGACTCCCTTTTTTTGGGACAGGAGATAGACCAGGTAGACAATGGCAAACCCAAAGACAAAGGCAAAAACGCTTTGGAAAGAAAGACCTAAAAAACTAAATGTCAATCCCAGTTGGAGAGAAAGAACAGCTCCAAACGACGCCCCTGATGAAACACCAACCACAAAAGGGCCTGCCATAGGATTTTGGAAATATCCCTGAAGAATGGCACCGGATAGGGAGAGGCTGGCTCCCACTAAAAAAGCAAGGATGGCTCTGGATAGACGGAGCTGAAATATTGTGGAATTTGAGGTATCTCCCCTGTTGATAAAATCCCAGAGATCTTTTAATCCTGTTTTTGCCGGCCCAAAACATAATGACATCAGCATGCCCAGGACAAACAGAACAAACAACAGCAAAAGGAGCTGCCGTTTCTTTTTCATTTGATTAGTCATTTAATTGTAAAGGCTTCCGGATGAAATATTCGAGCAAGGTTGTCCAGAGCATCTATAATCCTTGGACCCGGCCGGGTGGCCAGATTTTCATCTAAAAAAAACATATTATCTTTTAGGACTGCTGGAAGGTTTTTAAGATAAGTTCCCTTTGAGATTGTTTTTTTTGCTTCGATGAAGGCCTCTTGGGATTTGGAAAGGATGATGATGAATTGTGGATTTTCTGCAATGAGTTTCTCTTGACTGAAGAGGAGCCATTTCTTCTTTATATTTCCAGCGATGTTTTTTCCTCTGGCTTTAGTCAGAAGGTCATCCATGAAGCTGTTTTTTCCACACGTCCACAGGCCCACACCATGAAGAAAGACGAACACTTTGGGAGTGTTTTTGACTCCATCGAGGGCGGTGATGATATTTTCATACCTCAGTTTGAGAGGTTGAAGAAGTTTGTCCGCTCGTTTTTCAACCCAAGTAATTTGGGCAACTGTTTCGATTACAGAGAAGATACTGTCGATGGTTGTTCCTGTTTCAAGGACAAAAACAGGGAGATTGAATTCTTGCATTCGTTTAATAAAACGAATGGGATTTCCTCTAAAACCGATAATGAGATCCGGATTCAAAGAGATGATTTTTTCCAAATTGGGGTCAACCAAACCTCCAATCCTCTCTTTTCTTTTGGCTTCTGGAGGATAATCACAAAAACGTGTCACTCCTACGACACGATCTCCCAGATCGAGGGCGAAAAGGATTTCAGTGATATTGGGAGCCAAGGAAATAATTTTTTTGGGGGGGGATTCCATCCTTGTGATATAACCAAGGGCATCTGTAAAGACTTTGTGTTGTGCAAAGACCGGAAGCATGGGCAGAAGAAGAACAAGCACAATGAATCCAAATTTACGACTGGTCACGGTTTTTCCTCTTTTGCCGGGATGAATGATATTTCCGGAAGCCCTGAGCGAGCGTTTTCTCTTATGTCTACGTCAGCCTGGAAGACTTCCCGAATGTAAGATTTGGTGATAAGTTTTTCTGGGGTGCCCTGGGCAAATATTTTCCCCTCCCGGAGGAACATGAGTCGCTGAGAATAAGGGACGACAAGATTGATGTTGTGTTCGGTGGTCAAAATGGTTTTGCCCTTTTCTTCCTGAAGCCGCTTAAGAATTCTGTAAATATCGACCTGATAGCTGATATCTAGGTGAGAGCTTGGTTCATCGAGGAAGAGGAGAGGTGTGTCCTGAGCCAAAGCACGGGCGATGAAGACTCTCTGCTGCTCCCCTCCGCTTAGGTGAGCAATTTTTTTATGCTGCAAATGAAGGATTTCCGTGAGCTTCATGACGTCTTGAATGGTGGAATTATCCAAAGACTTAATTTTTTCCATTCGTCCCTGATGCACATATCTTCCCATATGGACGATTTCCAAGACAGAAAATTCAAAGGTTAAACTTGCTATTTGAGGAACATACGCAATCTGTTTGGCCAAGAGCCGGGTGGACAGACCAAAAACATCTTTTTTGTTGACTTCTACAGTTCCTCTTGTATTCTTTAAGAGTCCCTGAAGTGCCTTGATCAAGGTGCTCTTTCCTGATCCGTTTCGCCCCAAGATTGCGATAAGTTCGCCTTTCTCTAGAGAAAAGGAGATGTCTGTGATGACATCTGTATCCCCATATCCTGCAGAGAGGTTCGAAACGTTAAGCATCGTCATGACAAATAGGGATTATGCCACAAAATAGGCCTTTTTGAAAAATTCAAGGGAAATTAGAGCCGGAAATTAGGGCCAGGCCTGCAAAACATGAATAACTTTCTCGATACTGATTGAATCCTGTTGAAAGTTATTTATGTTTTGCAGGCCTGGCCCTATCCAGTTGACTTTTTGAGGGGATAACTCTAATATTTAGGCTGATTTATTCCCCATACAGGTGAGAAATCAATAAGGCAAAACGATGACGGAAAACTATGATTTTCAGCGGATAGAGGCGAAATGGCAGAAAATTTGGGAGGATAAGGAAGTCTTCCCAGTTTTTGAAGATAGTAAAAAAACAAAGTTCTACTGCCTGGAGATGTATCCCTATCCATCTGGAAGAATTCATATGGGACATGTGCGCAATTACACAATTGGAGATGTGATCTCCCGTCACAAAGTGATGAAAGGTTTTAATGTGCTTCACCCCATAGGATGGGATGCCTTTGGCATGCCGGCTGAAAATGCAGCCATAAAGAGTGGTGTCCATCCACAAAGCTGGACACTGGATAATATCGCTCACATGAAGTTTCAGCTCAAGAGGATGGGTTTTTATTACGATTGGGGAAGGGAAGTCAACACCTGTCTTCCAGAATACTACAGATGGAACCAATGGATTTTTCTTCAAATGTACTCTAGGGGATTGGCCTACAAGAAAAAAAGTTGGGTCAACTGGTGTCCTCAATGCCAGACCGTGCTGGCCAACGAACAAGCGGCTGGTAATACATGCTGGCGCTGTGATTCGGAAGTTGAACAGAAAGATATGGAACAGTGGTTCCTCAAAATCACAGACTATGCTGAAGAGCTTCTCTCTGGTCATGATCTTCTAAAAAAATGGCCAGAATATGTTCTCCTCATGCAGAAAAACTGGATTGGAAAGAGTCGGGGGGCCCATGTGACATTTCCAGTTGCAGATACTGATTTATCTATCGAAGTTTTCACGACACGAGTCGACACAATTTATGGAGCCACTTTTGTAGCGATCTCCCCTGAACATCCCTTGAGCCAAATACTGATTTCTGATTCCGATTTGAAAGAACAGTTCCAGTCATGGATTGATTTGAGCATAAAAAAGCAGCGGTTCGATAATAATTTAATTGAAGAAGAAAAAATAGGCATCGATACCGGGAAAAAAGCCATTAATCCCTATACCGGGGAGAAAATTCCTATCTGGATTGCCAATTATGTTCTTTTGGAATACGGGACAGGAGCCGTCATGGCCGTCCCCGGACATGATCAAAGAGATTTTGATTTTGCCAAGAAATATTCCATTCCTATACGGGAGGTCATTATTCCAGAGGGCAAATCCTCTCCGGGTGAGTTGGAAGAGGCTTTTGAAGGATACGGGAGGCTAGTGAATTCCGGAGATTTTAATGGGAAAACCTCTGAAGAGGCCATGAGTGCCATGGCTCAATACGCTGAAGATTCGGGATTTGGACGAGAAAGCATCCTGTTTCGCCTCAGGGATTGGGGCATTTCCCGGCAGCGGTACTGGGGAACTCCCATTCCTATCATTTACTGTGAGAAGTGCGGGGCCGTAGCTGTTCCGGAAAAAGATTTGCCTGTGGTTCTTCCAGCTGATGTGGAATTTCAAGGAGTCGAGGGTTCTCCATTGGAAAATACCGACAGTTTTGCCCACACAAATTGTCCTCAGTGTGGAGGACAAGCACGCAGGGAAACCGATACAATGGATACGTTTTTTGATTCATCCTGGTATTACTTTCGCTATTGCTCTTCCCAAGAAAAAACACAGCCCTTTTTACCCTCGGCTGTCGATTATTGGATGCCCGTCGATCTCTATATCGGGGGAGTCGAACATGCCATTCTACACCTGATCTATGCCCGATTTTTCTGTAAGATCCTCAGAGATATTGGATTGACGTCCATAGATGAACCCTTCCCCCATTATCTTCCTCAAGGGATGGTCACCAAGGACGGTTCGGCCATGTCAAAATCCAAAGGAAATGTTGTGGATCCGGATGATATACTGGCACGATTTGGCGCCGATACTCTGCGGATCTTTATCCTTTTTTCATCCCCTCCCGAAAAGGAAATTGCCTGGAATGAAAAGGGCATTGAAGGAAGCCACAGATTTCTTTGCCGCATCTGGACTTTTTTCCATGAAAATCTAGACCTCTTTTCTTTAGATCAAAACCAAGCAAAGGATATGTCTCCGGAGAGCGAAAACTACCTCCACTTGAAGACAAAAATGCACCAGACGATAAAAAAAGTTGGTGACGATATCGAAAAGAGATATCACTTGAATACAGCCATCAGCTCTATAATGGAATTCTTCAATTCTATTAAAAAAGAGCGTGACAACCTGAAAAATAATCCAAAAGACAGGGCTCTTCTGAAAAGTGCCATGGAAATTCTCGTCTTGGTGCTCTCCCCATTTGCCCCTCACTTTTGTGAAGACATTTGGGAGAAAATGGGGCACCAAGAGCTTCTTATTCATACATCCTGGCCGGTTTTTGACCCTGACCTGGCAAGAGAGGAAACGGTTACTGTTGTTGTCCAGATCAACGGAAAACTCAGAGATAAGTTTGATGTTGGGAGAGGGCTGCCGAAAGAGGATGTGGAACGAAAAGCCTTGGAATCTGAGAAAATCCGGAATATAATCGGAGATAGAAAGATTAGAAAAGTTATTTTTGTTCAAGACAAGCTGGTCAATATTGTTATTTAACTGGACTTATTCTAAAGGCGGGATATGAAAAAGATCTGTTTTCTATTATTGATATGTCTTGTTTTAATCCAGTGTGGATACCATTTACAGGGAACAGGGAGTCTTCTCCCCGAACATATCAAAAAAATCAACATCCCGATGTTCAAGAATCGGACCACCCGGTTTCAGCTGGATTTGAAGTTGACCCAAGCTGTCATCGATGAAATTGTGGCCAGAGGGAAAGTTGAGATTTCAGTAGATCCCACAACTGCAGATGCCATTTTTGTCGGAGAAATTATTTCCTTTGAAGCAGTCCCAATTGCCTTTGGAGTGGAGGCGACCGCTGACCGTTACAATATCATTGTTGTCACTAAGATCGATTTGAGAGACCTTGTGAACAACAAAGTTATTTATTCCAATCCTTATCATTCTTACCAGTATGAATATCAAGTTCCCGAAGGCTCAGACTTTGAAAGCGTGGAATCAGAAGCCCTTGATAAATTGGCCGAAAGATTTGCCCGCAGCTTGGTTATCACCATGCTGGAGGGATTTTAAGCGTGAGTCCTCCACTTCTCAACGAGAACAATCTCCACGCCTGCTACTTTTTTTATGGAGAAGAGCCTTTCCTTGCCCACGAGTTAATAGAACAGATCAAAAAGATACTTGGTGGCAAAGGCGGCGAAGACAACAATGTTGAAAAATTCCAATTGGAAGAAAATTCATGGTCTGAAATCATCGATATGGCGCGTACGATTCCGTTTTTTACTACACGAAGGCTTATCACGGTCGAAATTTCCGGAACACAAGAACGAGGAGGAAAACTTACTGCAACAGAGGAGAATCTGCTCAAGGAATATTTTCAAACATGCTCAGCACAGACCATTATGGTTATTGTTTTTTCAGGAAAGGTGAGGAGAAGTTCACATATCGTAAGATTTTTTTCGTCCCTGCCTTCCTCGAGTGTTTTTGTCGAAGAAATGAGGCCCTTGAAAGGCAGGGCTCTGCTTTCCTGGATTGAGAAGCAGTTTCATATGTACGATAAAGAACCGACCTTTGATGCAACAAAACGTTTGGCAGAAATTTCTGGGAATAATCTCGGCCGGATTCATAACGAGATAAAAAAAATCGTGACCTATGTCGGCGAAAAAAAACAAATTGAATTGGATGATATCAATCAAATATCTGGTTGGGTTAAATCTTTTCTTGAGTGGGAGATTGTTGAAAATCTGGAGCGGGGAGATTATGAACAAAGCCTCATCGTACTGGATAATTTGTTAAATAAAGAAGGAACGAGACCAGAATACATCTTGGGTACATTTTCCCGGTTTTTTTCTAAGCTTCTTTTGGCCAAACTTCTGCTGTCCGAGAAAAAAAAAGAACGGAAAGCAATTTTTAAAGAACTAAAACCACAAATCTTAGAGAAATTCGGTGACTTTTATACGAGAAAATTTAATGAATTTTTCGCTCTTGTTGAGGGCCTGTCTCTAGAAGACCTCAATCGCTTTCTGACTATGTTGGAAGAAATAGATTTAAAGATAAAGACGACCTCTCTTTCTCTTCAAACACTGTTGGAAGGATTTCTTTTTGAGTATTGTCGCTTTCTTGGAGAAGGTTCTGTTAACCGCGTTATTTGGAGGGGGAGGCGTTAAGTAATTCTACTTGACGGCTTAAACGTGATTTGTGCCTGTTGCCCTGGTTTTCGTGGATCGTCCCTTTTTTTATTGACCTGTCGATAGTTGAAAATGTTTTAGGCAAAAGTTTTTGAGCCTCTTCTTTGTTTTCGTTTTGAATGGCCTTTCGCAGCGCCTTGATCTGTGTGCGCAAAATGGACCGGTTGCTCTGGTTGATGGCGTTTTTTTTGAGGCTCTGCCTCCACTGTTTGATTGCGGACTTATGATTTGCCATTTTTTTCTCCTGCAAAGAAATGGTATGATAAGACATCTTAGTCCTAAAGTCAACCTTCTCATAGGGTTAGAGGAAATGAACTCAACATGAAAGAAGATGAAATAAAACCTCTGAATGAGCCCCATCAAGCCCACCAGGAGGTTCAGAATCGTAGGCTGGTCCGTTCAACCTTATCCATGACCCTCCCCACGGTTTTGAGTCGGATTTTGGGTTATTTCCGCGACATGCTCCAAGCCAAATTTCTCGGGACAGGCACTGGGATGGATGCCTATATCATTGCCTCTCTCATTCCCAATTTGCTGCGGCGCTTGACGGCCGAAGGAGCTATGACAGCAGCGTTCATCCCGGTCTTTGCACAGGAAAGGCAGGATAAATCACGAAATGAACTGTGGACATTTGCAAACGTGTTTTTTTTCGATTTAACATTGATTCTGACTGTATTGACCGTTCTTGGGATTGTTTTTTCTCCCATTCTGGTCAAAATTATAGCCTTTGGATATGCAAGAGTACCAGGGAAGTGGGAGCTGACTATTGTTTTAACAAAAATTGTGTTCCCCTACATTTTCCTGATAAGCCTGGCAGCGCTATCTATGGCCATTCTTAATTCTTTTAAGAAGTTTTTTATTCCCGCTTTTACCCCGGTGCTCTTTAACTTGGCCATTATTACAGCCGCTCTAATTTTTGCAGAAAAAGCCGCGGAACCTGCCTATGTCTTTGCCGTTGGGATTGTCATGGGCGGCTTTCTTCAACTGGCCATTCAGATTCCTTTTCTCAGGCGAGAAGGCATGACCTTTAAATTTGGGCTCAGTTTCACACATCCTGCTGTAAAAAAAGTGGCCAGGCTGATTATCCCAGGGATTTTTGGGGCCGGAATTTATCAGATCAACATGTTTATTTCCCGCACGATTGCCTCATCGCTGGAAGATGGGAGTGTGTCCTCGCTTTATTATGCCTCTCGGATCGAGGAGCTGACCCTCGGGCTTTTTGCCATCGCCCTGTCTATTGCCCTGTTTCCGACACTCTCTGATCTGGCTGCTCGCAAAGATATCGAAGGCATGAAAAAAACCCTCAAATATTCTTTCAAATTAATATTCCTCATCACCTTCCCGGCTATGGCTGGTCTTCTGGTACTCAACCAACCCATCATTCAGGTTCTTTTTGAACGGGGGGCCTTTGATGCGCAGTCAACGACCATGAGTGCCTGGTGCCTCTTCTTTTTTGCTTTTGGGCTTCCCTTTATTTCAGGCACCAAAATTCTCGCCCCCATGTTCTATTCTCTCAAGGACACAAAAACTCCTGTGGTGGTGGCCTTTTTTGTGATGATATGCAACATCGGTTTTTCTCTTTTGTTGATGGGGCCACTCCGTGCTGGAGGTATTGCCCTGGCTTTATCCTTATCCTCATTAATTAACTTTGGTGCATTATTCGTTCTTCTTGAGAAAAAACTCGGAAGGATTGAAAAAAAGGATATGCTTGTCTCTGCCTTGAAATCTGCGCTGTCTGCTGCGGTTATGGCAGGAGTGGTGTGGATTTTTATGGATCGATTTGACTTCGAGAAATTAGTGTTTATCGAGAGGACAAGTGTTGTTCTCGCTGTTATTTTAGGGGGTGTGATTGTTTATTTGTTTATGAACCTGCTCTTTAGGCATGAAGATATTAAAAGTCTCAAGCGGGCTTTTTCAAAAGATAAGATACTGGACAAAAAGTGATTTTTTATGAAAATTGTTCTGCAAAGGGTTAAAAAAGCATCGGTCGAAATTGGAGGAGAAGTTTTTTGCCAGATAGGTCAGGGTGTTTGCCTTCTTGTTGGAGTGGAGAAGGGAGATTCTCTGGACGAGGTCAATCGAATGGCCAACAAAATCGTCGATTTGAGAATATTTCCGGATGCTCAGGGGAAAATGAATCTTTCCCTTTTGGACAAGGGGGGGAGAATTCTGGCTGTATCACAATTCACTCTGGCTGCATCCACGACCAAAGGAAGACGCCCCAGTTTTGACAGGGCTGAGGAACCTCAATGTGCCCAAAGAATTTTTGAGAGCTTGGTTCAGAAAATGAACGAAAGAGGACTGGAGGTTAAAAAGGGAGTTTTTGGGGCTTTGATGGACGTCCGTTTGATCAATGACGGACCGGTGACTTTCATCCTGTCATCGACACGTTAAAGAAATTTCAGGTCACTCGTCTCGCTCAGAGATTTTTCAGCGGTTTTTCTTACGAAGGGATTCTGATCCCGGGTTAATTTAACGAGAAGGGCCCGTGCGAATTCGCCGCCAATATCTCCCAAGACTGCGGCGGCTGTCCTGCGAACTTCGTCGTTGGATTCCTCGAGTACAACTTCTATGTGTTTGGCAGAGCGCGGATTTTTCCGAAGTCCGAGTATTTTTAGGACTTCGGTCTTTATATACCAGGGTGGTTGAGACAGCCGTTTATACAGCAGATTCGGGTCGAGATTTTCTTTTTGAGCCAGTTGTGTGACGATAAAGCGGCGAATTTCCTCATTCGGGTCCGCCAGGGCATCCAATAAAACTTCAAAAGACCATGGTGTGTTGAGAACAGCTATGGATTGAAGAACCTTGAGCCTCTCTCCCTTATCTTTGCTCTCCTTGATTTTTTTTTGTGCTGATTTAGAAAGTTCAAGGTGGTCTTGTTCCTCATTGGGGGAGAATTTTGATTCACTGTCCATGATCCATCCAAGGACTTATTATATATAACAGAAAGAGCAAAAGTTCAAACGTTAAAATTTCAAAGAAAGTCTCCCCATTTCCTTGATATATTTTGAGTTCTGGGAGGCAGGCATGAAGGAGAAATCCGGATGGAGTCCATTATACATAAGGGGTGGATGTATCTTATCCCGGAGTGGATGGTGGTGAGGAGACTTCCGCTAAACCATGTCGAGGATGTGGCCCATTTTTTCTTTTTTGGTTTTCAGGTAATAACGGTTACTTTCACATGGAGGGATTTCCAGGGGAATTCGGTCCACAATCTCCAGGTTATACCCAGACAGCCCGATAAATTTTCGGGGATTGTTTGTGATGAGGCGGAGTTTTGTGACACCGAGGGCGACAAGTATCTGAGCGCCTATTCCATAGTCTCTGTGATCGGATTTAAAACCGAGCTTTTCGTTTGCCTCAACCGTATCGACTCCTTTATCCTGGAGTGCATAGGCTTTTATCTTGTTGATGAGCCCAATTCCTCTTCCCTCCTGATTGAGGATATACAGAATGACCCCTTTTCCCTCTTTCTGGATCATTTCCATAGAGAGGTGGAGTTGATCTCCACAGTCGCATCGGATGGAGCCGAAGGTGTCTCCTGTCAAACACTGGGAGTGAGCTCTGACCAGCGTGGGCTCTCCCTCTTTGATGTCTCCAGCAACTAAAGCGAGATGGTGCTCTTTGTGTATGCTGTCTTCATATACGAGAAGCTTAAAATCGCCGTATTTTGTTGGAAGTTTAGTTTCTCCAACCTTGGTGACAAGCGTCTCGTTCTTCATCCTGTATTTGATTAGATCTGTGACGGTTAATATGGGAATGTCATAGGTTGAGCTGTACTCCATCAATTCCGGCATTCTGGCCATTGATCCGTCTTCGTTCATGATTTCGCAAATGACTCCTGCTGGATATAGACCTGCGAGCCGCGTGATGTCGACCGCTGCTTCCGTCTGTCCTGCTCTTTCGAGGACACCTCCATTCATAGCCTGCAAAGGAAAAATGTGTCCAGGGCGTGCAAGATCTGAAGGTTTTGTCTTGGGATCCACGACTGACAGGATTGTTTTAGCCCTATCAAAGGATGAGATGCCTGTAGTTGTTCCTTCTTTGGCATCGATAGACACGGTGAATGCCGTTTGAAATGTGGCCGTATTTTCTGACACCATTAGGGGGAGCTCCAATTCTTTTAACCTTTCTCCGGGTAGGGGAAGGCAGATGAGGCCGCGTCCGTGTTTGGCCATAAAATTGATAATATCAGGGGTCACTTTCTCGGCGGCGACCATAAGATCGCCTTCATTCTCACGATCTTCGTCATCCACGATAATGATTAATTTTCCGGATTTGACAGCTTGAATAGCTTGGTCAACTGTGGCGACTTGAGATTTTCTGTTCATAAAAACATTCCTTATTTTCTGTCATTCTATAACTTGCCGATTATACACGTATTTGCCGATGATGTCACTTTCGATATTAACCGTGTCTCCTCTTTTAAGAACTCCCAGATTGGAATTTTCCAGAGTAATAGGGATGAGCTCAACGTCAAACGATAAAGATGAGACTGTCGCAATAGTGAGACTTATGCCATTGATACAAACAGATCCTTTGGGAACAAGATATGGCCTGAGTTTCTTAGGGAAAGAAAAGGTGACTCTCTTCCCACTCCCGGAGGATGCAATCTTGAGAATTTTTCCAGTTGTATCGACGTGTCCTGTAACGAGATGTCCACTTAGAGGAGTTGAAAGGGTCACGGGGAGCTCAAGATTCAGAATGTCTCTTTTTCGAAGAGCACCGAGATTTGTAAAACGGTAGGTTTCCTCTGAAATGTTAAAAGAAAGAACGTTTTTGTCTTTTTTAATAAGGCTCAGGCAGACTCCGTTAATGGCCAGGCTATCTCCAATTTCAAGTTTGGGAGCGACGGTTGATGCTTCGATGGATAGAACCTTCTTTCCCAGGCTGTACTCTCGAAAATAGCCTAGATGGTTAATAATTCCTGTAAACATCAGAAATACCCCTCTAAAATAATATCATTTTCAATTTGATAATAGCGAACCTTATGCAGTTGGATAGCATCCTGTACAGACTTTACTCCCCTTCCCTGAAAAAGAGCTGGTGCGTTTTTGCCTCCGATGAGTTTAGGAGATAAAGAGATAAAGATTTTATCCGCAAGTCTTTGATCTAAAAAGGATGTGTGGAGACGTCCCCCCCCCTCAACGAGGACACTCGAGATCTCGTGCTGTCCTAACCAAAAAAGAACGCGTTTTAAACTGATTTGAGTGCTGGACCCGGGAAGAGAGATCACTTCCGCTCCTCTTTTTTTCAGGTTCACTGCCTTTTGAGATGCCGTCGGTTTTTTTGTGAAGACAATTATTTCTCCGCTTGATAAAGTGCTTAAAATCCGTGAATGTATCGGAATTCGAAGGTCAGGGTCAAGAATAATTCGCAATTGTTTCTTTCCTGTCCAGCTGGGATGACGAAGTGTCAGCCTTGGATTATCTTTGAGAAGTGTTTGAATGCCGATCAAAATCGCATCATGTTCTCCCCGGAGGAGCTGTGTGTACTCTCTGGTCTGTGAAGATGATATCCATTGTGAAGAGAACTTTTTTGTCGCCATTTTTCCGTCAAGACTTAAAGCCGCTTTAAGTGTAACAAACGGAATCTTTTTAGTGATATACTTGTTATAGGCCTCATTGAGAACATCATTTTTTTCTTGGAGAAGCCCAACAGAAACATCAATCCCAGATTCTCTCAGGGCTCGGATTCCCTTGTTGTAGACAAGAGGATTTTGATCAGGAGCAGATATGACAACTCGCTGGGGTTTGGATTTCAGTAAAGATTCAATACAGGGAGGAGTCCTTCCCCAGTGAATACAGGGTTCCAAGGTCAAATATATGGTGCTGTTAAATTGGGAAGGCCCGGCCTTTTGCAGAGCAACGACTTCTGCATGAGCTTGGCCAGGGCCTTTGTGGTACCCAGAACCAATTATGGATCTATTTTTGACTATTACGGCTCCGACATAAGGGTTTGGACTTGTCCAACCTTTGGCTTTCTGGGCAAGGCTGTAGGCCATTTCAAGATAAGATCTATCTCTGAGGCTTATCATGTGAAAAGTGCATTGACGTATTCTTTTGGAGAAAAAGACATCATATCCTTCTCCCCTTCCCCGATGCCTATAAATTTGATGGGAAGTTCGAGTTCATCGACGATACTTAAGACACTTCCTCCCTTTGCTGTTCCATCCAATTTTGTTAAAAATACTCCGGAAATACCTGAAAACTTTAAAAATTCTCTTGCCTGGACTAAAGCATTCTGGCCAATACTGGCATCTAGGACGAGAAGAACTTCATGCGGGCCCCCCTCCAGTTCTCTTGATATAATTCGTTTAATTTTCTCAAGTTCGTGCATGAGATTGACGTTTGTGTGAATACGACCAGCCGTATCTATGAGGAGCATCTGGTAGTCATGGGCTTTGAATGATTGGATGGAGTCGAAGACTACTGATGCGGGGTCGGCTTTGTACTGTCCTTTTATCACTGGAATATTCAGCTTTTTTCCCCATATAGAGAGTTGCTCCTGGGCTGCGGCTCGGAAGGTGTCTCCGGCGACCAAAAGACAGTTTTTCCCTTGGTTCTTATAAAAATAGGCCAGTTTGGCCAGAGAGGTTGTCTTCCCGCCCCCGTTGATACCCACCAGCATCACGACCGATCGGGATTGGTCAAGATTCATTTCCAATGGGAATTGAGAAAGAGTTCTTTCAATCTCTTCTTTAAGGATTTCACTTATTGTTATAAAGGTATCCGATTTTTTACTTTTTTCTTTGATGGATGTGATGATTTTATCTGTTGTGCCAACTCCGACATCTGCCAAAATGAGGGATTCTTCCAATGCAGAAAGTATGTCCTCGTACTCCTTCTGCGATTTGAGCAAATCATCGAATTTAGATTTGAATGAATTTCTAGTCCGCGTAAGTTTTTCTCTCAGATTGGCCAGCATGACTCTTTTATTATATTTTTGGGTCTATTTAAAGTCAATTTCTCTGCATAATTCATGAAAAATGTCGATGTTTTCTCTAATCTCTTTTTTTCATCTTGCCTTGTGAATTTTTTAGAATTTCTGACAAAACAGATTAAATATGCTAAAGTGTCTCACTTATGAATGAAGCCATTTGGATATATCCTGCAAACTTTGAGCCGGCAAAGACTCTTTCCAGTGAAATGGATATTCCCCTTGAGATTGCCCGGATTTTGGTCAATAGAAACATCACAACTCGAGAAAAAGCCCAAGATTTTTTGTATGGCACCTTAGAAAATCTGCAAGATCCATTTCTCCTGTCTGGGATGAGAGCAGCCGTGGACAGGCTCCTTAACGCGTGTTTGCGTAGAGAAAAAATCGTGATTTTTGGCGATTATGATGTCGATGGAGTCCTTTCTGTGGTTATATTAAAAAAAGCGCTTCAGGCTTTTGGTGGGGACGTGGAATATTTCATCCCGAATCGGCTGTCCCAGGGCTATGGAATAAAGGCGAGCTATTTGGATATCGTTCTTGAAAAAAAGGCCCAGGTTGTTGTCAGTGTAGACTGCGGTATCAAGGCCATAGAATTTGTTGAACGCGCCAAAACTCATGGAGTGGATGTCATTATAACAGATCATCACCTTCCAGGAGCAGACCTCCCACAAGCTCTTGCAGTCCTCAATCCAGTAATCCAAAATGCCAATTATCCAGATAAAAACCTTGCAGGAATCGGTGTTGTTTTTAAGCTCATTCAAGCTCTCTTTGAAGAAGATGGACGAAAAGAGCTTCTCCCACACTATTTAAAGCTTGTGTCTATAGGAACTGTGGCCGATGTTGCAGCTCTGCGTGGGGAAAACAGGTTGTTTGTTAAATTTGGTTTAAAGGGTTTAGAGAATGCCTCCAATCCGGGACTGAAAAGTCTCCTAGACATCTGCCAGTTGAGCGGCAATAAAGTATCTGTAGGGGATGTGGGTTTCAGGATTGGACCTCGGATAAACGCAGCCGGGCGAATGGGAAAAGCTGATATGGCAGTCCGTCTTTTCTTCTCTAAAGACGTCGAGGAATGCCGTGATCTTGTCCTGGATCTTGACCGGCTGAATACGAAGAGACGAAATGTTGAAGAAAAAATATTTACTCAAGCCCTGAAGATGATAAAAATCCGGTCTCTTGAAAAAAAGTATAAGCTCTTTGTTTTGGGGTGCGAAAATTGGCATCGGGGTGTTATCGGCATTGTGGCCTCGAAGCTGAAAGAGCTGTTTCATCGTCCTGTTCTCCTTTTCGCTATAGACAAGGGAAAGGCTCTTGGATCGGGGAGGAGTATCAAAGAATTTTCTCTTATTGATTGTTTATATGCAAATAGGAATTTATGTCTCAACCATGGAGGGCATACTCTTGCTGTTGGATGTGAGCTTATGGTTGATAATATGGATGTTTTTCGTTCGGCTGTTACGGCCTATGCAGGGTCTAGAATATCCGATGAAGATCTGAAAAAGAAGATAAATATCGATGCCCAAATCCAATTCGATCAAATTGATTCCAGATTTCTAGATTACCTGACCCTTCTCTCTCCTTTTGGAGTCGGGAATCCCAAGCCCATATTTATGACCGAAAAGGCCGAAGTGCTTTTTGAACCAAAAAAATTACAGGGGAAGCATTGTAAATTTTTGCTCAAACATAATGGGAGAGCTTTTGAAGCTTTAGGATGGGGAATGGGAGATCTGGCCGATACAATCCGCAAGGGAGACTATGTCGATATTGCCTATTCGGTCCAGACTTCTATCTATTTGGGAGAAGAAAGGCTTAATCTGTCTCTAGAAGACATGAAGAAATCTGCATAGCTCAAAGCCTTGAATAAGAGTATAATAGAGGGGAATCTCTTTTTTCAATTGAATAGAAATGGCAAGCACAAAACTTAATCTTGCACGACTTCTCAAGATTTTAATAGCAGGAGTCCTTTTTGTTATTGTTGCGGTCATTGCCATCAATTTCATCTCATATTCCAATCGGAAGCCTGAAGCGAAACGTGTTGAGAATGAATCACCTCCCGAAAAAACGGAAAAAATGAAAAGGGGGGAATTTTTTGAGGAGAAAGAAGGTGAAATACCGCTGGAAGGCCAATTCGATGAGCAGTTTATTGATGAAGAAGGGCTGCTCCATGCTGTCGGAAACGTTTGGTTTAAATACAAAGGTCAATATGAGCTTTATGCTGATGAGATTGTTTATGATCAAAATTGGACACACTTTCTCTTGAAGGGGAAAGCCAAAATTCGATATAAAGATGCTACCCTTGAAGGTTCTTATTTAGAATACGACAGGGAAGCAGAAGTCTTTAAAACAAAAAAAAAGGCTGTCTTTTCTTCAGACAGAATCACTGGAGATGCGAACGAGATAATCTATCTTATTAAGGAAGAAAAACTGGAGCTTAAAAAGCAAGTTTATTTGGAGTTGACGACACGATTGGATTCTTCTTCTCCTATGATTGTGAAAGGGGAGAAATTTGTCTATCTGAGAGCGAATAAAAGGGGGCGAATGGAGGGGCGCATAGAGTTTTCTCAGGGGAAAAGTCATGGTTCAGCAGACTATGTAGAATTTAAATTGTTCCCCGAGGAAGAGCATGTACAGTCCGTCCTTCTCAAAGGAAATGTTGTCGGCACAATTGTCCAAGATGGGGATGGGAGAATAGAGCGTCATGTCCAGGCTGATGAAGTGAATCTTTTAGCCTTCGTTGATCTTCCCAAGATAAGGACTCTTGAAGCTGAAGGACATTGCCTTTTTAAATTCCTTTTTCCTTCAGGGGATTCTCAACAAGGGGAATCGGACTCCCTGAAGTTCGAGTTGAACCAGGAAGGGGAGTTGAAAGAATTTTATGCTCTTGGGCAGGCTCGTTTAGTCGATGGGGATGGGAAGACAAAAGAAGAAAGAATTGTCGAGGGGGAATCCCTTATCATTGTTGAGGCGATAGAGGGTCTTCAGATCAAAGGAAGCAGCGAACATCTGGCAGCTCTCTCTTCTAGGGATTATAAGATTTCAGCAATGGAAATTGTCCTGGATACAGAGAAAAACAATCTTGAAGCTTCTGGAAAAGTGAAAGTCATTTTGAATCCTGGAAATGAAAAAAGCACAATGGGTTTCTTTTCTCAGGATCAATCTATTTTTATTACTTCAGATAAAATGAGATATTCTGCCGAAGAGGAGCGTTTTATATTTACAGGAGGAGTCAAGAGCTGGCAAGAAAAGGAGATCTTACAAGCCGACGATCTGACTGTCGACAAGAGAACTGGGAAGATAGAATGTGGAGGACAGGTGAAATCGATTTTTCCGTATGAATCGAAAAACAGTCAGAATCAAGGAAGGGTGGAAATCTCTGCCAAAACAATGAGTTATAATCCGGAAAGGAAAACCATCACATTCAGTGGAGGGCCATGTTCGCTGAAAGCTAAAGAGGCTCTGATGACGTCAAGAACTATCATGGTCCATTTTGATGAGGAGCAGGGGGAGATGCAAAGATTCGAAGCTATTGGAAATGTGATTATTGCTCAACAGCGGTCTGAAGGCAGAGGGAAAGAGGCCCAATTTGATTTGGATGATGAAAAAATCGTACTGCTTGGAAATCCGGTTTTGATCGACAAGGATAGGGGGAAAATCGAGGGTGACAAATTGACATTTTTTTTAGCCGATGATAAAATCATCGTTGAAAATCAAGGTCAGGAAAGATCACTTTCCGTCATAAAATCGTGAACAATGAAAGATCATTTAGCTGCTGTTGGATTGGAAAAAAGTTTCCGTAAAAAGAAAGTTGTTGATGATGTGTCTATCTCTGTCAAAAGGGGCGAAATTGTCGGTCTTCTTGGGCCTAATGGTGCAGGGAAAACGACAACTTTTTCTTTAATTCTTGGTCTTATTGCTCAAGATGCTGGGCAGATATTCCTGGATGAGGAGGAGATCACGGGAGTCTCAATGTACAAAAGAGCCAGAAAAGGAGTGTGCCTCCTTCCTCAAGAGCCATCCTCATTCAGAAGGTTAAGTGTCGCAGACAATCTTTTAGCCGTAAAAGAAATCACTCGAGATATTTCTTCCAGAGAATACGGTGAACTGGCCGATATCCTGGAAGAACTTGGATTGGATAGCCTGACCGACTCTAAGGCCTTCACGCTTTCTGGAGGGGAAAGGAGGCGCTTAGAGATCGGCAGGGCGTTGATCATGAATCCGATCTTCATTCTCTTGGACGAGCCTTTTACAGGAATTGATCCTTTGGCTATTCTAGATCTTCAGGAGATCATTCTTTCATTGAAAAAGCGAAATATCGGACTTCTCATTACAGATCACAGTGTCAGAGAGACTCTGAAGATCACGGATCGTGCCTACATCATAGATAATGGTCAAATTTTAAAGGAGGGAACTCCACAAGAGTTGATCTCTTCAGATTCAGTGAAAAAGAACTATTTAGGAGATGATTTTGACCTGGGTGATTGAGAAACCCTAGTATTTCAAAACCAAGACAATGGCCATCAAGCAGCAGCTCCATCAAAGACAGGTTCAAAAACTAATACTTGCCCCTGCGCTTCAACAGGCCATAAAACTATTGCCTTTGACGAATCTTGAACTCATTGAAATCATAGATACGGAACTCTCCGAAAATCCCATGCTTGAAGTAGAAGAAGAAACAAGCGAGGAAAAAACGGGTGCGGATACGAACACGGAAACAGATAGGGATAGGGATAAGGAAAAACTGAATGAACCGGAGGGGAAAGAAAGCCAACAAGATGGGATTCCAGAATCTTCAGATAAAAATGTGGCAGCGGAATCTGAACACACAGAAGATGTAGAGGAAATAGAAGCTTATTTTCATCAGTATTTTGATGATGGATTCCGCTCTTCCCCTCAGGAAACAAGAGAAGCGCCACCTTTGGAGAATATGGTTTCTAAAAGCATCTCTCTCTGGGATCATCTCAATTGGCAGGCGGAGTTGACGTTTGTTGATGAGAAAGAGAAAGAGATTGCGCAGTACATAATAGGAAATATCAATGAAGATGGCTATCTCATTGTCTCTCTCGAAGAAATTGTTGCCACGATGGAGACATCTTTAGAAGACGTTGAGAAAATTCGAGAAAAGATAAAAAAATTTGATCCCGTGGGCGTAGCTTGCTTGTCGCTGAAAGAAACCCTGTTGGTCCAGATGGATTATTTTGAGATTTACGATCCAAAAACAAGGGCGATTGTTGAAGATTATATCCACCTTCTTGAGAAATCGGATTTTTCTCAGATGGCCAAACAGCTTGGGCTGTCACTTTCAGAACTAAAAACCCACATGGAGATCATTAAAAGGCTGGATCCATCCCCGGGGAGTAAATACAGTCAGGAGAGAACCTTTTATGTTGTGCCCGACATAATTATCAAAAAGGAGGATGGGGAATATAAAATATTTCTTAACGATGAGGGATTGCCTCGTTTAAAAATAAATAGTTTTTACAGAAATATGCTGTCTCAGACATCAAAAGATAATAAGGAGGCTCGGCAGTTCCTTAATGACAAAATGAAGAAAGCCTTTTGGTTTCTTCGGAGCTTGGATCAAAGGAACAAAACAATCTACAAAGTGGCTAAATACATCCTCGAAAGACAGGAGGAGTTTATCGATAAAGGGATAGATTACATAAAACCTCTAACCTTGATTGAGTTGGCACAGGAATTGGGCGTTCATGAATCCACTGTTGGACGAGTGGTGGCCAATAAATATATGATGACTCCCAGTGGAGTTTTTTCGTTGAAATATTTTTTTCATAAGTCTTTATCTGGAGATTTTGGGGAAGAAATTTCTTCCCTGCGTGTTAAAGATAGATTGAGAAAGCTTGTTGAGAGTGAAGATCGAACGCATCCGTTGAGCGATATCGAAATCGAAGAAATACTTGCCAAGGAGAATTTTAATATTGCGCGCAGAACCGTAGCTAAGTACAGAAAACAGCTGAAGATCGAACCTTCCCATATCA
This sequence comes from uncultured Eubacteriales bacterium, assembly GCA_964633715.1. Taxonomy (GTDB): domain Bacteria; phylum Acidobacteriota; class Aminicenantia; order Aminicenantales; family Aminicenantaceae; genus JAUWVG01. The sequence goes on along the minus strand of CAZWHQ010000007.1, from coordinate 82,398 downwards.
GAAAGAGAAAGTATTGGATGGAGGAGAGTGAATGAAGATAAATTATACCGCAAGACACACCGAGATTTCTTCTGACATGAAAGAATACTGTGAAAAGAGGTTGTTGTCCATCGAAAAGGTTCTTGACTACTCTGTGGAGGCAGACCTAATCTTGTCGGTTGAAAAATACAGGCACAAAGCAGAAATAAATGTTAAAACTAAGAGGATGACCCTCAATGCCGTGGGGGAAACTCAAGATATGGCAAGTTCTTTGAGTCTTGCCTTCGATAATATTGAGAAAAGAATTAAAAAAGAAAGAGAAAAACTGCGTGAAAAAAAGAGAAGAAGTAACAGACAAAGAGAAGAGGAATCAAATTCATCCGAGAGCGCAAAACAAAAAAAAGTCATCAGAAGTCACCACTATTCTCTAAAACCCATGACTCTTGATGAGGCTGTTGGTCAATTTGAAGCAAGCAAGATGGAAGTTTATGTTTTCCGGAGATTTGAGTCAGAAAAATGGGCGGTGTTGTTCCGGAGAAAGGATGGACACTTTGGTCTTGTTGAGCCTGAATAAATGAATACGGAGAGAGAAACGTGAAAATACAAAATTTACTTTTTCAAGATATGATCCTTCCAGAATTGGAGGCTGAAGATAGAGCCGGGATTCTCAAAGAAATGGTGGCTTATTTAAAAAAGAGGGAAAAGATTTCAAAAGAAAAAGATCTTTATGACAGGCTTCTTCAACGGGAAATGCTTGGTAGTACAGCAATTGGTGACGGAGTGGCTATCCCTCACTGCAAAATGAAGGGAACAAAAAATCCTATCGTTATGCTTGCTATTTCAAAAAAAGGGGTCAATTTCCAATCTCTTGATGGGAATCCCACACATATTTTTTTTCTGGTTGTTTCATCACCGGATAATCCGAGTTTAAATCTCCAGATTCTTGCCTCGATTGCCCATCTTGTTCGAAAATCAAGTTCTTTGCTCAAAAGAATCCTGGAAACCCAGAGTGTTCTTTCCATATTAGATATAGTACGTGAGGAAGAAGATAAATTAGATGAATAGAGGGAAAGATCTTCCCATTCAGGCTATTATTCCAGGGGGACTTCTTCAAATATTTGGATTAGGAGTGTTGATTATTGGGGATAGTGGAATTGGAAAGAGTGAGTGTGCCCTAGAGCTCATTACCAGAGGCCATTTGTTTGTCTCAGATGATGTGACGGCCTTTATCAAAGATGACAAAAAAGGACTGCTTGGATCTGCGCCAGAATTCAGCAGGAATTTTATGGAAATCCGCGGCTTGGGAATCATCAATATCAAAGAAATTTTTGGCGATAAATCCATTTGCAGCCAAACAAAAGTGGATCTTGTGATCCAGCTCAAGAGGTGGGAAGAAGGGCGAGAATATGACCGTCTTGGCCTTGAATTTCCGGATGGCTATAAAATAATCGGGCAGAATGTGTCTCAAATCATTATTCCTGTTGCCCCGGGAAGAAGCATTGCGACACTCATCGAAGTAGCCTGTAAGGTTTATCTTTGTCGTCAGAGCGGATATTTTGCTCCAAAGGAGCTCATAGAGAGATTAGATCAAGTTTTGACTCAAAAATCGGAGAGAGGAATACGAAAGGGAAAAAAGTGAAGGATGTCAGATTTCTGATCATTACCGGTGTGTCCGGATCAGGGAAGACGGTCGCCAGTCGTTTTCTCGAAGACCTGGGGTATTACTGTATGGACAATCTCCCATCCAAACTCATCCCAAGTTTCGTCAAGTTGTGGAGAAAAAAAGACGTCGAAATTGGGAAGGTGGCCCTTGTAGTGGATGTGCGCGAACCTGGATTTTCGACAGAATTTGCTAAGGTCTTGAAGACCATTCGTGAGAAAATCTCTCCTCGTGTTTTATTTTTAGAGGCTTCTGATTCGGTTTTGATCAAAAGATTCAGTGAAAGCCGGCGGCCTCATCCTCTGTCTAAGGGAAGATCCATTATGGAAGCGGTAGCACTTGAGAGGAAGAGAGTGGCAGAAATCAAGAACATGTCAGATGAGGTCATCGACACGTCCGAAATGAGTATTTTGGAGCTCAAGAAACTTTTGACATACAAGTATGCCAAAAAACGCTCAATCAAGCTTCAAGTTTTAATTGTCAGTTTTGGCCATAAATATGGAGTTCCGTTGGACTCTGACCTCGTCTTTGATACAAGATTTTTACCCAATCCCTTTTATATAGACGGATTAAGAGAGAAAACCGGAAGAAGCCCAGCTATAAAGGACTTCGTTCTCAATGCAGCAGAAACTAAGAAATACTTGGTGGAACTCCTTCGCCACATCGATTACCTCATGCCAAAATTTGTTGAGGAAAGGAAGACAAATCTGACGATCTCTATCGGATGTACTGGTGGAAAACACAGATCTGTTGTTCTGGCCAATGTGCTCGGTAAGCATTTAAAAGACAAAAATTATTCTGTAAGAGTGATTCACCGAGATATCTACAAATAAATCCGTTTTTTTCCTTTTTTGTTTTAGGGGTTACAAAAAACTTAAGTTTCATGGATTTAAATGGTAAAATGAATTGATTATTCATGGGATGGCAACTTCTTGTGCCTATGTAGAGAAGAAGGCAAGAAATAAATGTAAGTGTTTAGCAAAAAAAAATGATTGGCGGGATTATCGTTTCTCACGGAAAACTGGCCGAAGAGCTTCTGAATGCCCTGAACATAATTCTAGGAGAAGTGGTCAATATCGATGCCATTTCAATTGGATGGTATGACGATGTGGAAGAATCGAAGGAAAAAATCCGTCAGAGCTTAAAAGCTGTCAACAAAAAGAATGGAGTCCTTATTTTTACCGATATGTTCGGCGGAACACCGTCAAATCTTAGTTTCAGTTTTATTAAAAATAACCAGATTGAAATCATTACTGGGGTCAATCTACCAATGCTCATAAAATTTGCCTCGCTCCAGCGAAGCAACAACCTGAAAGATGTTGCGAAGAAGGTGGTCGAGCAGGGCCGAAAAAACATCCATCTTGCGAGTGCTCTTCTGAATTCAAAAAACTAATTTAAATTTTTGCCATGATCAAAAAGAAAGTCACTATTATAAATAAATTGGGCTTACATGCGAGGGCAGCTGTAAAATTTGTCAATCTCGCCAACCGATTTTTTTCATCTGTAAGGATTAAAAAGGGTGGAAATGAGATCGATGGGAAGAGTATTCTTGGGATATTGACTCTGGCGGCTGTTCAAGGGGCTGAAATCACTCTTATTATTTCAGGGAAAGACGAACAAGGGGCATTGGAGGCCCTCGTTGCTCTTATTCACGATAGGTTTAATGAAGCAGAGTAAATAGTATGGAATATTTTAGGCTTCGAGGAACCGGCGTATCACCAGGAATTGCTGTTGGTGAAATCTTCCTCAAAGAAAGAGTGATTTTTACCACAAGGAAAGAGAGTTTATCGAAGAATCAAATTCCAGGAGAAATGAAACGTCTGAAAGAAGCGGTTGGGCGAACCAAGGCACAGCTGTTTTCAATTAAAGAAGAGATCAGAGATAAAATTGGGGATGAGCACGCATTCATTTTTGATGCCCATTTAATGATTCTCGAGGACAAGGCTGTGACCCAAAGCCTAAAAAAAATAATCCAAGAGGAAGGATGTCGAGCCGAATGGGCCATATCTCAAGTCCATGAAAAATACGTGAAGATATTTGACTCCCTTGAAGAGGACTATTTCAAACAGCGACAATCTGATGTCTCTGACGTGCTGTCCAAAGTTTATCTGAATCTCAAGGCCACTGAAAAAGTGGAAAAGGATGATCACAAAGAAAAAATTCTCGTCGCTCACGACCTTCTTCCATCGGAAGCCGCCACCAGTTTAAGTGAGGGAAATGTTTTGGCTGTAGCACTCGAGATGGGAGGGCCGACGTCACACACAGCAATTCTTGCTCGGTCCCTAAATATCCCTGCTGTGATGGGTGTGCGGAATATCACGAAGAAGGTGAAAGTCGGGGATTGTTTGATTGTCGATGGAACGGATGGAGAGGTCATTATCAATCCACCCTTAGCTATCAGGAAAGAATTCACCAGCAAAAAAGATAAATATGAGGACTATCGGAAAGAACTCAGGAAAACGGCCAAACTTGAATCACAAACATTGGATGGAGTGACCTTTTCTCCCTTAGCCAACATCGAGCTTCCCGAAGAGGTCGCCATGGCCTTCTCCCTGGGAGCTGAAGGAATCGGGCTTTTTCGGTCGGAATTCATCTATCTTCAAAGCTCATCTCTTCCTTCTGAAGATGACCATTTTCGGATTTACTCACAAATCGCAAAAAAAGCCCATCCTTCTCCTGTCTATATCCGCACAATTGATATTGGAGGAGATAAAAGTTTGCCTCAGTTAAATATTGAAAAAGAACCCAATCCAGCTCTGGGTTTGAGGGCCATCCGTTTTTCTCTCAAAGATAGAGATCTATTCAGGATTCAACTCAGGGCCGTACTCAGAGCGAGCATCCTGCGGAACGTAAGGATTCTCTTCCCTATGATTACAGAAATGGAAGAACTCCAAGAGGTTAAACTCCTGTTCAATGAAGTCAAAGACGATCTCCGGTCAAAAAAAATTGCTTTTGATCCCAATGTCCCTCTGGGGGCTATGATTGAAGTCCCGGCCGCCGCAGCGATAACAGATCTTTTGGTAAAGGAAGTGGATTTTTTAAGCATTGGGACCAATGATCTGATCCAATATTATCTGGCTGTGGATAGATCCAACGAATTTGTCTCCTATTTGTATAAACCCTTCCATCCGGCTATTTTGAGGGTGATTCAATTTGTCATCGAAATAGCACAAAAAGAAGGGAAAGAAGTGACCGTATGTGGTGAGATGGCCGCAGATCCGCTGTCAGCCATTGTTCTCCTTGGATTTGGACTGAAGAGGTTCAGCATGAATCCTATATTTATTCCTCGAATTAAGAATTCGCTTCGGTCTGTCGAGTACAGGAATGTCCAGAAGATTATCCAAAATGTGATGACGTTAAAAACCGCTCAAGAAGTTGAGGAATACATCATTGAAAAGACATTGATTAAACATCCCAAAGCCCTTTTGATGGGACAGATGATGTGACTATGATCTAGTCTCTTCCGTAGTCATCTTTAAGACGAACGATATCCGACTCATCTGAGTCCCCTAACCAAATTTCCAAAATTCGAGCCGGGTGTTCTCCCAGATTCCGGATGCGATGAGGCGCTTTTTCTTGAATAAAGATTTCCTCATTTTTATGAGGTTTCCAGACTTTGTCTCCGATTGTGATCTCTAATCCTTCATCAAGCACAATCCAGAATTCACTCCTGGAGATGTGGTATTGAAGGGAGAGAGAGCTGTTTGGGTCAACCGTAATAATCTTAATGCTTGAGGCATCCTTATGAGGGAAAGAGCGAAACTTTCCCCATGGACGAAAATCTTCAAAAATTCCTTCTCTAAATTGCTTTTCCTTGGGACTCAAGTCATTTTTTGGCATAAATAAGTTACGCTTTAAAGATGTTTTTCCGTTCTGGTCTATTTTGTTATCTAGAAGGGGACCTCATCATCGTCTTCTGGGATTTCAGGAGAAGGCTTTTCACTGGGAAATTCAGAAACACCATGCTCTCCGCTATTATGATCGGTAGTTGTATCCTCTTTCTTTCCGAGAAGAACAATGTTTCCGGCATGTATTTCTGTTGTGTAACGTTTATTTCCCTCTTTATCCTGCCAGTTCCGTGTCCGAAGTTTTCCCTCTACGAGTATCTGTTTCCCCTGAGTTAAAAATTTTTCACAAAATTCGGCAAGTTTCCCCCATGCGACGATTTTGTGCCACTCAGCTCGGATATCACTTTCGTTGGTGTTTGGATTATAATATTTTTCGTTTGTTGCTAGCGTAAAGTTGGCCACGGCTCTTTCAGTCTGAGGAATATATCTCAATTCGGGATTTTGACCAAGACGGCCAATGAGGAGAACCTTGTTCAGGCTGTTTATGTCACGCATTTGTTATCGAATCTCCTTTATTTTTTCCTGAGCAATTCTTGTTTCATCTTCGAAGGGATATTTGCTGATCAAGAGTTTAAAAACAGATAAAGCCTCATCTTTTTTTTCCAATTTGAGGAGGCTTAATCCTTTTTTTAAATAGGCGGCGGGGATTTTGTCTCCTTCAGGAAAATTGAGTATCAATTCAGTAAACTGCACGACGGCTTCTTCGAATTTGCCCAGGCTGAAGTAACATTCCCCTATCCAGTAGGCCGCATCGTCTGCCACAGGGCTGCTGGAAAACTGCTCGAGATATAGAGTGAATCCATCGATGGCCATCTGATAATTGCCATTGAGATAATCTGAATAGGAAATATTATACACTTCTTGCGGTGAGAGTTGAGGAGTTTCGGGGATATCCTCCAAGTCTTTCTGCTGCTCTACGGTCAACTCTTCCTCTCCCAGATTTTCTTCAGCCTTTGTTTCTTCTGTTTTTTGCTCAGCAGGAAGAGATTTTTTGCTTTCCCCTTCATCTAATTGTTCAATCGTTTCCGGTTCAGGAGGAGTCAGGACGATCTCTTTGATTTCCAGAAGCTCGGCTGAAAAGTTATTGAGTTTGGTATTGAGAGCATCCAATTTGGCCAAAACCACTTGGATCTGAGAAGGAATTTGTTTTTGGTCTTCCTTAATGCTTGCCTGTTCTTTCTGGAACCGCAAACTGAGTGTGAGCAGTTCTTGGAGTATTTTGTTTAGAGCAAGAATGTCTTCGCTGTTCTGCCCTGTGGTTTTTTCGAGGTCAAGGACATGCTGTGTGAGCCGCTGGAGGTCTTGGTAGATAAGTTCGTATGTTTTTTTGCTCTGGTCGCCACCGTAAGCAAAAAGAGCTGAAAAAAGCAGAAAAAGAGTGAAAAATGCAGAGAGCCCTTTTTTCATCTACGTAGACTAATTTTTATTTTTCGATGATGGTAGGTTGAGCTCGTCTGTTTTTCTGCCAGGCAATTTCGTTTGAACCTGTATCCAAAGGTTGGCTTTTTCCATAGGAAATAGTCTTAAGCCTGTCTGCGGAAATGCCTAAGGATACAAGATAATCAAATGTACTTTTTGCCCTCTTTTCTCCCAAGGCAAGATTGTACTCTTCTGTGCCCCTTTCGTCGCAGTGCCCTTCAATTAAGACTTTGACAGATCTCCACTTTTTCAGATAGGCTGCATTGGCTTCCAAAATTGGCTTTGCATCTTCCCTGATAAAGTATTTGTCAAAGTCGAAATGGACCATTCTGAGGGGAGCTTCTCTGTTAAGCTCTTCAAGGGATTTCTGCATGAAAATTTCCTCTTCCGTCAATTCGGGTTCTTTGACGACAACAGGTTTTTCCACTTTTTCTACTTTGGGCTGTTCTTTAACCTGAGGTGGGGGCGGCGGTGGAGTCTCTTCGACTTTTTTCTTGCAGGAGATAAAAAACCCAAAGATCAGAAGGAATGCTAGCGAAAATACGATCGTTTTTTTCATTTGACCTCCTTAGAGTCTACAAATTTCCTCTGTTCTGTTAGGAACGTTTTAATAATTGCCTTATTTTTATACCTGTAAAAAAACTATATGTCAAATGGGGAAGACTATTTTTTTTTGAGTGTAAGTTATTCATTTTGCGGTTGAACGGGACCATTCGGGAAGCTTGTTGGTTCCCGAAGAAGTCAATCGGCGGCGATTTGCACCGTCATAGTCGATTGTCCAGAGCTGAATGGACCCACTGATATTTGATGAATAGATGATGTGCCGTCCGTCTGGAGACCATGTGGGGGATTCATTTCGTGCATTGCTTTCTGTGAGTTTGACAATCCTGTTAGTGTCCCGGTTTAGCACATAGATGTCGAAAATCTGATTGACTCGAGAAACATAGGCGATCATATTGGCAGTTGGGGACCAGGCAGGCCCATCGTGGTAATTTCCTCCGAAGCTGACACGTTCCACGTTCGAACCCTCGGCATCCATGATATAAATTTGAGGTGTTCCTCCCCGGTCTGAGGTGAAAGCAATAAGACGGCTGTTGGGAGACCATGTGGGGGCTGTGTCGATGGCCCTGTTGAAGGTCAGACGTTTGATGTTTTTCCCGTCGCTGTTGGCTGTATAAATTTCCGAGTTTCCTTCATCTTCTGTGGAACAGAAGGCCATCTTTCTTCCATTGGGGGAAAAGACCGGGGCATAAGTTGTTCCTTCATCAAACACAATGGTTCTTTCGCCCTCATAGATAGAATAGAGCCAGAGTGTAGCCTTGTCACCCCTGTAGGAGGTGTAGGCGATTTTTTTCCCATCGGCTGTCCAACCCGGCATATAATCGATGGTTTCATTGAAGGTGAGCCGTGTCAGATTAAACCCGTCATAGTCCATCATATACAATTCGTCATTCCCATCGCGGTCGGAAATGAATGCGACTTTGGACTGGAAAATAGGGGTTTCTCCGAACATTTTTATCACCTCATCCGACATTCTGTGTGCCATCAAGCGCAAAAGGCTGCTGTCTCCGGTGTATCGTTTGCCTGTGATGCGTTCACCGGCTTTGACATCGTAGAGCTTGCCTTCGAATATGACATTGTTTCCCTCACCTTGGGATACCTCTCCTACAAAAAGAATCTGAGCTTGAATAGATTCCCAATCCTTGAAGAAAATTTCTTCCGGATCCAGCGGGCGGATCCAGGAATAGTAGCTGTCGGGGACGGGATTAAATATCCGGGAGTATTTCAGATCCGCACGGACAATCTGATAGATTTCCTCAGCGGCCGCCCTAACCTCAGGGGAAGCTTTGATTTCAGGGGATGGATCGTGAATGATAAATTTTGGGATGGCCAAGGGGTAAGCCGGCATCCCCTCTCCAATTGTTAAGGTGACTCTCTGTTGAGAGTGGAGAAGAATCCCAGCCGAGAAAAACAAAGTGGTCAGGATAAGCAAACTTTTTGTTTTCATTTTCCATGCTCGAATATAAGTTGGATTTCAAGGTAATTATAAGCATAGGCCTGAGGAAGAGGAGCAAAGGGTTCCGCAAGTGTGATGGCCCGGATGGCGGAGCGATCGAGGATGCTGTTTCCGCTTTTTTCGACGATTTTTAAATCACCAATACTGCCGTCCCTGTAAATCCTGAAAAAGACCGTCGTGAACAGGTCCTGTCTTGATAGGGGTTTCACCCAAAAGTTGGAGAGCCTGCTGCTGAGCTGACGGAGATAATAGGAAAAGGGAAAGTTAGACAGGCCAATTTCCGATTCGAATCCAGAACCAGCCCCCTCACCACTTCCTTCACCCCCGCCGATTCCGATTTTTATACCGGTTCCACTCCCTAATGTTGTGGCTGTCTCTTTCTGCTCCGCTTTTTTAGGAGTCGGTTTGGTCTGCTTTTCGATGACCGTTTTTTTCTCTTCAGGCGGCGCCTTTTCCCGTTTGGGTTTATCTACGGGAAATCGGAGAGATGACGTGCTCTGTTCTTCCATTTTCTGCGGTGTGGTGAGATCCTGCAGGCTTTCCCGTTTTGGAACGATCGTTTCGATCACTTCTTCCTGAGCCGGCGTTTTAAGGCTGACGTTTTCAGCACCCCCTCCCCCGCCTCCACCACCGGGGATGGAGAAGACATTGACATAATGGATCATCTTTTTGCTCGCCGGCAGCCGGATGTGGGGGGAGAACAGGAGGATGAGGAAGAGCACCACATGGGCTGTTATGGAGATATAAATCGCCTTTTTAAAGCGCTCGCTTTCAGATTTCATAGCGACCACAGTCATGAATTGTCTCTGTATTCTTTGTCGAGTTCTTTTGGATCGGCGATTAGACCGATGGTTTCGATTCCCGCTTTTTTTATGATATCCATAACATGGAATACAAATCCATAGGGAAGATCCTTGTCCCCTTTAAGAAAAACGATCTTACTCTCCTGCCCCATAAAGTATTCTTTCAGTTTGTCTTCGAGAAGCATTTGGTTGATAACTTGATCCTCCATATGGATGTACATATCTCTGGTGATGGTGATTGTGAGACCGTCATCTGAAGGAGCCGACTGGGTTTCAGCCTGAGGGAGATTGACGCCTATACCCGATTTCATCATAGGGGCTGTGACCATAAAGATAATAAGAAGAACAAGCATGACGTCGACCAGGGGGGTGACGTTAATTTCGGAAAGGGAGGTCCCCACCTCTTTTTGACTTATTCTTTGAACTTTAAATGCCATAGAGTCTTTCTATGATGTTGAGAAATTCAAGGGAAAAATCTTCCATCTGAGTGATCGTATTCTTGATCCTCTGGAGGTACAAGTTGTAAAAAACCACGGCCGGAATGGCCGCGAACAAACCCAGTGCCGTGGCAATCAAGGCTTCTGCGATTCCGGGAGCGACCGTATCCAGAGTGGCGACCCTCATCACACCGAGTTGGGTGAAGGCGTTCATGATTCCCCATACCGTTCCAAAAAGCCCGATGAAAGGAGTCACACTTCCTGTTGTAGCCAGAAACATCATCATCTTTTCCAGCCTGGAAATCTCTGCGTTTGATGCCCTGATAAGGGCACGGTTGAGACTTTCCAATTTTGTGGGGGTGATGCTCGGTTCAGGATTTCCCTTGCTTAAATAGGCCAATTCTCGATATCCGGCCTGGAAGAGGAGCGCCAGAGGACTGCCCTTATATTTTTTAGCGGCCTCGTTGACTTCACTCAAATTCTGGCTTTTATGAAAAACTTCCATAAATTTTTCAGATCGTGTAGCGGCGGCCTTGAGTGTGTTTTTTTTGAAAAAAATGACGGCCCAAGAAAAGACCGAGAAGAACATAAGAATGAGAAGAACCACTTGGACAATCGGACTTGCTTGCAAAATAAGTTTAAAAAAATTCATTGTTTTACTGAAAAAAAAGTAGCATATACCAGGCGTAAAGTCAAATTGTGCCCGCCTGGATGAGTTTCAAAGTAAATACGACAGAAAAAGAGCGAGTGTTTAGTTTGGAGCCCAAATGCTGATTGACAATGCCTTCATCAAGTAATAGATTTGGAACTTGGAATGATCTCATGGGGCAGATGAAAAATCAAAAGAACCGGAAGGGTGAAAAAAAGTTTAGTCCAGCACAGTTCCTTGCCCTGAGCTTCCTCGCGGCCATGGTTGTCGGAGCGGGCCTATTCCTACTCCCCCTCAGCACTAAGACCGGTCATATATCCTTGATTGATGCGCTGTTTCGAGCGACCTCATCCGTATGTGTGACAGGCTTATCCGTTCATGACACGCCGACCTATTTTGCTCCCTTTGGTCAGATTCTCAACATGCTTTTGTTTCAATTGGGGGGAGTGGGAATCATGACGTTTTCGACTCTCATCCTTTTTGCCGCAGGGAAGAAAATCTCATTCACGGACAGAATCATCATCCAGCAGGAATTCCATCATGCGGCGCCAAAGGATGTGAAAACTTTAATAAAAAGTGTTTTTTTCTTTGTTTTTGGTATGGAAGCCATCGGTGCGTTTCTGTTGTTTATTCGTTGGGGGAAGGGGGTGTCCTTTAGCAAGGGTTTATTTCAATCGATCTTCCATTCGATATCAGCCTTCTGCAATGCTGGCTTCTCTCTTTTCAGCGACAGCTTGGGAGCGTATAGAAATGATATCTGGATAAATGCGATAATAATGTTGTTGATCATTTTTGGAGGCATTGGGTTTCTTGTGCTTATGGAGCTAAAAGATCTGTTTTTTACGTTTTTGAAAAAAAAGAAAATACGCATTTCCCTTCATACAAAAATTGTCCTGTCCTTTTCATTTTTCCTTATCTTCCTGCCCTGGATCGTGTTCTTGATTGTTGAGTGGAATCAGGCTTTGCGAACTTTTTCAATCGGGGGTAAAATTCTTGCTTCTCTCTTTCAAGTCGTGACGGCCCGCACTGCGGGTTTCAGCACAATGAATTTGAACGCTATCAGTTTTTCCTCTGTAATGCTTTTGATTCTCCTCATGTTTATTGGTGCGTCTTCGGGTTCAACGGGAGGTGGAATCAAGACGAGCACGTTCGGAGTGATTTTTGCCTTTCTTAAATCCAAAATAACCGCGCGAAATTCTGTAAATCTTTATTACAGGACTCTTCCCAACGATTTGATTATGAGGGCTTTTACGGTTGTGACGTTGAGTTTTTCCATTCTTTTCTTTTCTACGTTCATCCTGTCGCTCGTTCAACCAGAATTTACCATGAGAGAAGTTGTCTTCGAGGTTTTTTCGGCCTTTGGAACGGTAGGCCTTTCTCTTGGGATTACGCCTCGATTGAACACGGCTGCAAAAATTGTGATCATAGTGACGATGTATATAGGAAGGATAGGCCCACTTACTCTTCTATGGGCCTTTAGTCGGCAGAAGTCTTTTGGGCGGTATGCGTATCTTGAAGAAAACGTGATGATCGGGTAACTTGGAATAAAGAGGAGTGAGGTTGCCATGAAATTTGCAGTGTTAGGTCTTGGAAGTTTTGGTTCCAATGTGGCCAAAATGCTTTATGAAAATGGAAACGAGGTTCTTGCTGTTGACAAAGACAAAGAAAAAATAGAGGAAGTAAAAACTTTTGTTTCAAATGCAGTCCACATGGATGCAGCTGACAAGGAAAATCTTTTAGCCTTGGGAATTCAGGATATGGATGTGGTGATTGTCAGCCTGGCGCCAGAGATGGAGCCCTCTATCCTGACTGTTCTCTATCTTCATGAAGTCGGCACGGGCCGAATCGTGGCGAAGGCCCTGACAGAAGATCATGCGAAAATACTCGATGCTGTCGGTGCGACGGAAGTTATTTTCCCAGAGAAGGACATGGCTATTAAAACCGCGCTCAGGCTCAGCAATCCCAACATCCTTGAATATCTTCCCCTGCAGTTGGGGGTAGGGATTCAGGAAATTGCTCCTCCTGAAAAATTCATCGGCAAGAGCTTAAAGGAATTAGACCTGCGGAATAAATATGGTATCGAGATTATTGCTGTGAAAGAAATCATCCCTGAAAAAATAACCTATGTCCCTGCATCTGATTTTGTCATAAAGGACAGCGATATTCTCATTATCATGGGCGAAGACAAACAGCTCTCCAAACTTACGTCCAAATAGACACATTTCTTATCCATTATTTAAGTAAGCAGATCTCCAAGAATTCGGAGAGCGACCTGCTTGGCCCCCTTTCCGCTCTCTTTGGTTGGTCCGACACAAGATGGACATCCCTCTTGACAGGGACAGGATGAAATCGTTTTCTGGCATTGTTCCAGCAGTTCTTTGCCCAGTTCGAAGAGAGACGGACTCAGACCGATGCCCCCCGGGAAGTTGTCATAGATGAAAATGTTTGGTTCGAAAGCAATGTTTGAGAAGTCGATGGGTTCATCTTCATCGGGTATTTTGAAGGGGATGTCTCGAGGAGGAATGGATCTTCCTGAAGAATTATCACCAACAACAACACCCACATCATGAATATCACACATCATAAATATCGGCGAGACGTGGTGCAAACAATAGGAGAGGCCAAACAGACCATTGATTCTCTCTTCTGAAGAGAAAGGCAGGGAATGAAAAAGTTCTGAAGGAATGGTCATCCAGTAGGCCGTGGTGTGCATCTCGTTCTGAGGGAGACTCAAATCTCCGGCTCCGACGTTTTCCATGGTGAAGAATTTTATTTTTTTGAATCCCACGACTTGAGTCGCCATATGCACTTCACCATGAAGAATCGGGGAACGAGCCAGAACCTTTTTGTCGAATTCATCCAAAATCTTGATTTTGGTATAGTCAATGGCGTCCGTATAGTAATCGATATCCGTTTTTTTGACGTAGGCTTTTCTCTGATCGAAATCCAATTTTTCAACATAATACTGGATTCCCTCACAGATATAGATAGCCTTTGGATGGAGGGTTGTCAAAGCTGAGCCATAGTCCACTTCGGCGACCACTTTTGCTTTTTCTGTTGTGTCAACGACGACAAAATTGTCCGAGCTGACACTTCTGAGATTGACGCCGTCAGCCGGATAGGCTTCGGAAATCCAGAACCATTTGTCGTCCGAATGATGGACCATCTTCTCGTCTTCGAGAAACCGGAGGATTTCTTCAATATCCGCCTCTCCGAATTTTTCTCCCTTTTGGAAGGGAAGTTCAAACGCGGCACATTCGATATGATTGACCAGGATCGAAAGGTTGTCCGGATTTATCAGGGCCCTCTCAGGGGTCTTAGAGAAAAAATAGTCTGGATTGTTCACCATGAATTGATCCAGGGGTGCGCTTGTGGCGACGAGGATAGCCGCAGATTTCCCCGTTTTTCGGCCAGCACGGCCTGCTCTCTGCCAGGTGCTGGCAATGCTTCCGGGGTATCCGGCCAGCACAGCCACATCCAGGCTCCCGATATCGATGCCCAACTCGAGGGCGTTTGTAGAGACAACTCCCAAAATATCTCCATTCCTTAATTTTTTTTCGATTTCTCGTCTTTTTAAGGGTAGATATCCTCCCCTGTATCCGCGGATTTGCCCTTCTTTTTGAATGCCTTTTTCGATGTCCTCCTTGAGATATGTGACGAGGACCTCGGTGATAAGGCGGCTCCTCGCGAATACGATTGTTTGCAGGTTGTGTCTCAGAAAAAGAGCGGCCACACGTCGTGATTCATTCACGTAGGACCGGCGAATGCCAAGAAATTTGTTAACGACCGGCGGATTGTAAAATATGAAGTATTTTTCTCCATGAGGAGATCCATTTTCATCGATAAGGGTCACAGGTTCCTCTATGGTTTTTTCAGACATTTCCTTAGGATTGGCAATTGTTGCCGTACAGAGAATAAACTGAGGTGAAGAGCCGTAAAAATTTGCGATCCTTTTCAGGCGTCTAATGATATTGGCCAGATGACTCCCGAAAATTCCGCGATAGTTGTGCAGTTCGTCAATAACAATATATTTCAGGTTTTCAAAGAGTTTCATCCATTTTGTATGGTGAGGAAGAATCCCTGTGTGCAGCATGTCCGGATTGGTGAGAATAATATGTCCTCGCGCCCGGATAGCCTTTCTTGCGTCCTGAGGAGTGTCTCCGTCATACGTGAAAAGTCTCACTTCCTCGGGAAGCTTCTTGATGGTCCCGTCCAATTCAGCTTTTTGGTCCTGGGAGAGAGCTTTTGTGGGGAAAAGGTATATAGCTCTTGAAGATGGATTCTTCAGGATTGAGTCGAGCACAGGCAGATTGTAACAGAGCGTTTTTCCCGAGGCGGTCGGTGTGACAACGACAACGTTTTTATGCTCGTGGAGTAGCTGCCAGGATTGGAGTTGATGTGTGTAGAGTCTTGAAAAACCTTTTTCCTGTAGAACTTCAACTAGAGCCGGATGGACTTCTTTAGGATATTCTCTGTATTTACCCTCCTGAACAGGTATATGTTTGACTGCTGTTATCGAGTCTGTATGATGGCTAGATTTTTTCAGTGTTTCCAGGGCTGTGAAAAGTTGGCTTTCTCTGCTCATTTTATTTCCTGTGGCCTATAGATTTCTCTTATCTTAATATGTGCTTGAATGCGCGTCAATGTAATCTGCAAAGCTGTGGTTGTCTGAAAAGAAGGGTGTGTTAGAATGGGAGGTCATGCTCGAAGAAATAAAGATCCTGAAAGCCGCTCAGCACAACTTGAAGAGCATTGATGTCACGCTGCCGCGAAATCAATTGATTGTTGTTACCGGGCCAAGCGGATCCGGGAAATCTTCCTTGGCTTTTGATACTCTTTTTGCAGAAGGTCAGAGACGGTACATCGAGTGTCTCTCTGCTTATGCCCGTCAGTACATCGACCAAATGGAAAAACCGGATGTGGAGGCCATTGAAGGGATTTCTCCCTCTATTTCCATAGATCAAAGGACAATTTCCTCTAATCCCCGTTCTACGGTAGGGACGGTCACCGAAACGTACGACTTCCTTAGGCTTCTTTTCGCCAGAGTAGGAATGCCCCATTGTCCCCAATGCGGGCGTAGAGTCAGCACTCAAACATCCCAACAGATATTGAAGAGAATTTTTGAATCATTTTATTCTGAGACAGTGAAGATATTGTCGCCAGTTGTTAAAGGCCGAAAAGGTGAATATCTTCGTTTGATTGAAAGGCTTCAAAAAAAAGGATTTTTGCGGTGCCGGATCGATGGCCAATTTCAAGAACTTGACGAGGACATCGTCCTCGAGAAAACGAAAAAACATCAGATTGAAGTATTGATTGATGAAATCACTGTGAGTCCTAAATCTAGGGATCGATTGAAGGAAGGGGTTGACAGGGCACTGGAGCTGGCTGAGGGAGACCTGCTCCTTTTGAAACAAGATGGAAAAGAATATTATTATTCCTTGAACCTCCTTTGTCCGTACTGTGACATCAGCCTTCCTGAACTGGAACCCCGGTCCTTTTCTTTCAACAGCCCCTATGGAGCTTGCCCCAAATGTCAGGGCCTCGGTTTTCATACAATCCAAGATGAATGGGGAGAGTCGGTGCTGACAGATGAACCGTGTTCTCGGTGCAAGGGGAGCCGGCTTAGGGAAGAAAGCCTGGCGGTCAAAATTGGCGACAGAAACATTTATGAGCTAAGCCATTTACCGACTGACAAACTTCTTGAAAAACTGTCAACTCTAAATTTTGATGATTCACAAAAGATCATTGCCAACAAAATATTAAAAGAAATCCTGCCTCGTCTCAGAGTAATGAAGGATTTAGGTATGTCCTATTTGCAGTTGACTCGTCCGAGCTCTTCTCTTTCCGGAGGTGAGGCCCGTCGTGTTCGTCTGGCGACACAGGTTGGAGCCAGGCTGCGGGGCGTTCTTTATGTTCTGGATGAGCCCACCATAGGGCTTCACCAGAAGGACAACAGCAAACTCATATCACTTTTAAGGGAAATTCGGGATCAGGGAAATTCTGTTGTTGTGGTCGAACACGATGAACAAACCATTCGTGCGGCAGATTTTCTGCTTGATCTCGGACCGGGTGCTGGAGAGGGGGGAGGATGGAAAGTGGCGGAAGGAACTCTCACACGAATCCTATCTTCAACAGACTCATTAACATCAAAATATCTGATTGGAGAAAAGAGCATCCCCGTTCCTACCAAAAGGAGAAAACCTCAGGGATGGCTCACGATTTTAAAGGCATCCGAACACAATCTTAAGAAGATAGATGCTCGAATCCCCCTTTCAGTTCAAACAGTGGTTACTGGAGTTTCAGGTTCAGGAAAGAGCACTTTGGTCTATGATATTTTATTCAAAACGCTCTCAAATATTCTCTACAAAGCCAAGCAGAAACCGGGTCAACATGAATCCATTCTGGGTGTCGATTTGATCAACAAAGTGATCTCTGTTGACCAAAAAGCTATCGGCCGGACACCGCGCTCAAATCCTGCCACTTATACGGGTGTGTTTACAGTTTTGAGACAGCTGTTTGCGATGACACAGGAAGCAAGAATGCGCGGCTATTCTGCCAGCCGTTTTAGCTTTAATCTGTCTGGAGGGCGCTGCGAGGAATGCCAGGGGGCCGGCGCCAAAAAAATTGAAATGCACTTTTTACCCGATGTCTTTGTCACTTGTGAACGCTGCCGGGGACTTCGGTATAATAGAGAGACACTTGCCGTCCAGTACAAAGGGAAAAGTATTGCAGACTACTTGGAAATGACCGTCGATGAAAGTTATCCGTTTCTTAAGGCCCATCCCCAACTCAAAAGAAAGCTGGAAATCCTCAGGAGAGTAGGGCTGGGGTATATCCGACTCGGTCAGCCCGCGCCGACTTTATCAGGCGGGGAAGCCCAGAGGATCAAGCTGACCAAGGAACTCGGCCGAAAGAACACAGGAAACACCCTCTATCTTCTCGATGAACCCACGACAGGGCTACATTTCGACGATGTTAAAAAACTGCTGGAAGTTTTAGCAGAGCTGGTTGAGATGGGGAACACAATCGTTATCATAGAACACAATCTTGATGTAATAAAAGTTTCCGATTATATTATCGATCTGGGACCGGATGGAGGGGAGGACGGTGGTTTTATTGTGGCCCAGGGCTCCCCTGAGCAGGTCGCCCGGTCCAAGGAGTCTTTTACAGCCCATTATTTAAAAAAGGCCTTAGCCCAGAGGAATTAAAAAAAAGATGTCGTTTCACAACATTTTAGGCAACAGAAGAGCTAAGAAGATTTTGTCCAAAGCGCTGCAGAGGAATAGAGTTCCCCACTCTCTACTCTTTGTCGGGCCTGAGGGTGTGGGAAAGATGGAGACGGCTCTGGTTGTCGCAAAGGCCCTCAACTGTCTTCAAAAAACAGATGATGCCTGTGAAGAATGCAATTCGTGTGAGGCGATTAACAAAAAAAATTTTCCGGATGTTATGGAGATTCCTCTTCCAAAAAAGAACAGTCAAATTGATCAGAAAAAAAAAGACAAGCAAATTGATCAGATAAGAGACCTGAAGTCGACGGCCTATCTTAAACCGATGGTGGGAAAAAAACGGGTTTTCATCATTTTAGATGCAGAGAAAAGAAGCGAACCAGCTTCAAACGCTATTCTGAAAATTTTAGAAGAGCCGCCATCCTTTTCTCACATTTTTTTACTGACTGACAATCCCTATCTAATACTGCCAACCATAAAATCCCGCTGCCAGGTTCTGTCTTTTGGGCCTGTTTTCAAGGAAGACATCGAGAAGGTTTTGTTGGAAAAGGGCTATGCGGCAGAACAAGCGAGAGTTATATCCCTGGTGGTTCGAGGGAACCTAAAATACGCCTTAAGTCTGGATTGGGAGGAATTGCAGGAAAAAAGACAAAAAGCTTGGCAGGTTTTTATTGCCTTGATCAGAAAAGAAAACGCCTCAAACTTTTTAAAGGAATTTTCCTCATCTCGAAATTTAGGCAGAGAAGAGATAGAGCAAACTTTTGAGTTCCTCTCCTCTTTCTGTCGCGATATTGTTTTAATCAAAGAGGAGGGGGATTCGAGTGTTATCATGAATCCTGATTATGGACAAGATTTAAGGGAGGCCTCCAGGCTTTTGAGTTTAGAGCAGGCTCTGGATTTCTTGAGTAAAATAGACTATAGTCTTTATGCTTTGCAGAAAAACCTTAATGTCAATCTGCTCATAAGCTCTTTATTTTCGCACTTTATGGAAAAACATGATGTCTGAAATAATTTGTGTCATATCCTCACGTTTAGGCCGGGTTTTCCGGGCTATAAAAGCAGAGGAAGAATTAAAAAAGGGAGACAAGTGTATCATTGAGATCGATTTAGGTGAAGAGCTTGCCGCTGTGATTCATTCACCTGGTTCAGCCTGTGAAACGTCCAAATCTTCTCAAGATGCCGTAAAGATCCTTCGCAAAGCCACATTGGAAGATGAGGAGAAATTCAGCCAACTTGAAAAAAAGGAAGAGAAGGCCTTTGAATTTTGTTTAGAAAAGATCAAGGTTCGAAATCTGCCCATGAAATTGGTGAAGGTGAGATATTTTTCTAATGAAAAAAAAGGGATTTTTTATTATACAGCAGACGGACGTGTCGACTTTAGACAACTCGTTAAAGATCTAGCGAAAGAATTCAGGATGCGCATAGAGATGCGTCAGATTGGAGTCCGGGATGAAGCAAAAATGATAGGTGGGTTGGGCGTTTGTGGCCGCCACCTCTGCTGTGCCAGCTTCATGAAGAGTTTTGAGCCGGTAACAATTCAAAAGGCAAAAAAGCAGCAAATTGTGATTAATCCTACAAAAATATCTGGATTGTGTGGGCGGCTGATGTGCTGCCTCGCATTCGAGGATGAAAGCCGCGGTCGGCTCTATTCTGAAGAAGAAAAAGTCGAAGAAGATTAAAAAAGAAAAGGAAAAGGAAGAGGATATTCTGTGCGAATATCCTCTTGACGGAATGAAAAAGGGGGGCTTTATAGGTGTGAATCGATTTGAAACTCTAGTTTATTTGAGGCGGCGATGAGGCTTCCTTCAGGAGAAAAAGCCTTCACTTCCCAAAAATAATTTTCACCAGCCTTTAATAGGGCTTTGACATCCTCAGGGAGAGAGATGGACTCAGTGGTTGTGGAGGCACTCCACAGCAGGATGTCTTTGTAGATATAGATTTTATATTCAATGCCTTCTCCGAGATTATCCCATATGAATTCTGAAGGGATAGCTGGGATATTTTCGACTGGGGAAATCAGAGCGAGTGAACTCCCTCTGACAGATTGGCTGTCTAGAGCAAATTGTTGTGTTGGAGATTTGAGGTTGAGGAGGGGAACAATCCCGATTGTCACGACAAGAAGAATGCAGGCTGATATAGCCGCCATGGCCCACTGTTTGGGTGTGAGAAAGGAAAATAATCGTTCGAAAATTGAACTCTGTTTTCGTGTTCGTGAACGTGTTTCTGCGGTTTCCATTTTCTGGTCAAAAAAGATCTTGTTCCCCTTAGATTTTATAACAGAAATCAGCGAGTTGCGTTCTTCGACTTTTTGAAAACAACTCGAACAGTTGAAATAATGGTTTTCGAACATCTCCTTTTTTTCTTCAGTCATTCGGTTAAGCAGGTAATCGTCAATGTGGTTTTCAAATTTGCATTTTTTCATATCCATCACCTTTGTACGAACATCAAGCCTTTAGTCGTATAAAGCGGTGAAAAAATTGAATTAATAATCATTTTATTGCCATTTTTCTCAGAAGTTTCTGGGCATAGTTTACACGCTCGCTGACTCGTCTTGGCGAGATATTGAGTTGTTCTGCGACTTCATCTCGGGAAAGATCCTTATAATAGTAGAGGTATAAGACTTCTTTGTATTTTGGCTTCAGTTGTTCCAGCAGGCTGGCCATGTATTCGGCCTGCTCCTCTTCTTCGACATCTTGGTGGGGGCTTGAAAAGGGATTGGGTTCAGGGGCATGTTTTAAGACTTTGCTCTTTCTCCGGATATAATCGATGATCCGCCGACTTGTGATTGTGTAGATAAACGTCCCTATCGATGATTCCCCGCGGAATTCTGAATTTTCTAATTTTTCGATCACGTTGAGCAAAACTTCATTGACGACATCTTCCCATTCAGGAGTGTGAGTACCGATGGATTTTTTCACTTTGAAGCTTATGATAGGCCTGAACTTGGCCATGACCTTTTCAACGTTGAGAGGATCGTCTTGTTTACTCACGATGTTTTCATTATATAAGGTGGGAAGAGGCGAAACAAGGACGCTGTCGGTTTGGAGGCTCATAGTTTTATGTTTATGTTAATTAAGTCGAAGGCAGGGCAGAAAAATTGAAAAAAATATTTTCCGATTTGTTTCCAGTCGTATTGGAATTTATTCGACAGAAATTTTGAAAGAAATAGGGCGAACAGTTAAGATTTTTTTTGATTTCTTTCTGAAGCCTGCTTTTCGCCACTTTTGATGGCATCCGCCAAGAATTCAGCAGTGTGTCTGATATCATAGGTTTGTTTTTCGTTTTTGAGGGAGGCTTTGAGTTGAAACACACAGCCGGGACAGTCTGAAGCAATTGTTTGTGTCTGACTTTCAAGGATTTTATC
The DNA here is from genome assembly GCA_964633715.1 of uncultured Eubacteriales bacterium. Lineage (GTDB taxonomy): Bacteria > Acidobacteriota > Aminicenantia > Aminicenantales > Aminicenantaceae > JAUWVG01. The sequence goes on along the minus strand of CAZWHQ010000007.1, from coordinate 60,996 downwards.
CTTCTTTTTCTGCCACATTCGAGACGAAATAGTTGGATTTTTTAATGTAAAAATTCCGCAGAATCCACAGCAAGAGAAGGGCTCCTCTTCTTCTAAGGGATTGTAACCTGAATGTCTAAGAAGACTTAAAGGTTCGTCTTTTATTTTGAGGTCATAAAGATTATGGCAGGAGTGATGGTAGAACACATCTTTTTTTTCATCTGTGTTTTCGTAACCTGGCAAAAGTCCTTTTTTTACGAGAAAATCCGAAAAACTATAGATTTTCTTTATCCAAGGAGAAAAGGCCGGATCCAGTTTGAGGTAGGTCTCTGTCAGCATGGCTGTGCCGGTTGGACAGATAGTCAAGATGTAATCGGGATTTTCCCTCTTGAAGGATTCCCAGTTCTTCTGGAAAAGCTTCTGGACATCCTTTGTCTGCCCAAGATGGAGGCTGGGTGCGCCACAACACATTTGTTCTTCAGGGATAACAACTCGATAGCCGAAGGAGGAAAGACTGGATAAGACCGCTTCTCGGAGTTCAGGAAAAAAATACTTCGCAAGACATCCTTGAAAAAAATATATAGTCTCTCCATTTTTTTCAGGCATGGAGACATCGCTTTTCCTGGCATGAATGGCTGGTAGGCGTTTGCCCTTAGTCCAGGGAAGGGGGAGTTTTTTCAGGTGGCCATCCTTCATCCAGAGCTTTTGGAGAACAGACAGCAATTTTGTTCCGAACTCAAAGGCCGAATTTTTCCTGAAAAACATAGAGAGGTTTTTTTCCCAAAAATAGGGCCCTTTTTTTTCTTTAAGGTTTCGCAGGAGTTCCCCCGTAGGAATCCCAACCGGACAAAACTCTTCACATTTCTTGCAATCCGCACAAAAGTCTAGCAAAGGTTTTGACAGTTCGAACGAGTCAATAACTTCAGTGAGGAGCAGACCTATCCCCCCTGGATAGACCGGCCCTCCATAAACATGGCCTCCCAAGGATAAAAAGACAGGACAGACCAGCATACATCCTCCACACTTAAGGCAGTAAAGGGTTTGATTCAAGTCTTTTTCTTTGCGAACTTTAAGCCTGCCGTTATCGAGGATGATGACATGAACGTCCTTAGGTCCGTGAACCCCGATGATGAGTTCTTTTTCGATGTCTGTTGTCCGGCTCGGTCCAGTAATGAACGAGACATAGGCCGTCATTTTCATCCCAGAAGATGCCGCAATCAAGGTTTTGACTAGGACTGTCGCTTCTTCCAATGTTTCGACAAATTTTTCTGTCGTCACGATAGCGATATGTACGGGAGGAAGAGACGTAACCAGACGAGCGTTCCCCTCATTGCTGACAAGGACAAGTGTGCCTGATTCGGCTACAGCAAAATTTGCCCCGGAAATTCCAATGTCCGCTTCTATAAAATGTTTTCTCATTTCTTGGCGGGCTAGCTTAACGATGTCCTGGGCATCGGGGGAGACGTTTTTGCCCAATTCTTTTTTGAGGAGTTCAGCGATTTCATTTTTTGTTTTATGGAGTGCAGGGGCTGTGATATGGGAAGGTTTTTCTTTTGCCAACTGGACGATCCATTCTCCAAGGTCTGTTTCGATCACAGTGTGTCCCCACTCTTCAAGATGCCTGTTGAGTTCAATCTCTTCACTCACCATGGATTTGGATTTGACAATCAATCGGGCGTTGGTGGAGGCGATAATGCTTTTTATCGCGGCGAGGGCTTCTTGGGCATCAGAAGCCATGTGAATGACGGATCCTGTTTTTTCTGCTTCTTCTTTAAATTTGTTAATGAGTTCGGGTATCCTCTTGAGATTCTTCTCTCGAATCTTTCTGGTTTTGTCTTTGTACTTTTCCCAGGGAATATTGTCCCGAGTCTGGGCATACTTTGAAAAATGCTGGGCTGAGGCTTTTTCTAAGGCTTTCTGGAGGGTTTCAGACTCTAAGGCCTTCTTGGCGTCTCTTTTAAATTTTTTTCTCAAAAACATTCATTCTTCCCTGTCCAGTTGTCTCATGTAAGCGTTTCTGTCGATTAAAATTTCTCTTGGCTTGCTCCCTTCGGATGGGCCGACAATACCATCCTGTTCCATTTGATCGATAATCCTGGCTGCACGAGCGTATCCGAGTTTCAATTTTCTCTGGAGATAGGAGGCGGATGCTTGTCCGGTATGGAGGACGAGTTCTACGGCCTTGTCAAAAATAGGATCTTTTTCAGCAGAGTCGTCGTCACCATGACCGACTGGGCTCTTAAGCACGCGCACAATTTTTTCATCGAACTCCGGCTCCCTTTGTTCTTTGACAAACTTGACGAGCCGCGTGATTTCAGGAAGAGTGACAAAAGAACAGTGGAGGCGGAGGATGCGGGGATAATTGGGCGGCATGAAAAGCATGTCTCCTCTTCCAAGAAGTTGTTCAGCTCCGCCTGTATCGATGATGATGCGCGAGTCGATTTTTGAAGGGACACGGAAGGAGATGCGGCTGGAGAAATTGTTTTTGATCGTTCCTGTGATGACATCAGTAGAAGGTCTTTGTGTAGCCAAGACAAGATGGATCCCGACGGCTCGGGCCAGCTGGGCAAGGCGGGCAATGCAGAACTCGACTTCCTGGGCGCCAATCATCATCAATTCTGCCAGCTCGTCGATGATGATGACAATATAGGGAAGGGGTTTGAGATCTCGTTTTTCTTCTTCTGTTAGTCTCCCCTTGCGCTCCTTGATAATTTTTTGAACACGTTGATTGTACTGTCCAATATTGCGGACGCCGATTTTTCCTAGCTGGTGGTACCTGGCATCCATTTTTTTTATCGCATCACGCAAGATGGACTCTGCTTTTTTAGGATTTCTGATGACTGGACACAAGAGATGAGGGATTCCTTCATAAACGGAAAATTCCAGCCTTTTGGGATCGATCAAGATCAATTTGACTTCATCCGGAGTGGCTTTATACAGGATACTGGAAATGATGGCATTGAGGGCGACACTTTTTCCCGTTCCTGTTGCTCCAGCAATGAGGAGATGAGGCATAACGGTGAGGTCCGTGATATAGACTTCGCCGTGAATGGTTTTTCCCAATGCAAAGGTTAATTTTGAGGGGGACTTAACGAACAGTTCTGATTGAATGATGTCTCTAATCCGAATGAGTTCTTGCCTGTTGTTAGGGACTTCAATTCCAAGAGAGGATTTTCCAGGAATTCTTTGGATCCTTACAGCTTCGGCTCTTAGGGCAAGAGAGAGATCTTCCGCGAGGTTTGCAACCTGACTGACCTTAATGCCTGGCTGAGGAAAAAATTCATATGTGGTGAGAATGGGGCCAGGGTGGTATTCCAGAACTTCACCCGCGACTTTGAACTCGAGTAATTTTTCTTCGATAAGCCGTTTTTTTTCGAGAAGTTCATTTTTGTTGATCTTTTCGATCTCTTTTCCTGGTTCGAGGAGATTGATAGGAGGGAAGACATAATCCCCTTTTTTTTGGAGTTCTGGAAATAAGAACTTTTCATGGATAGGAGGCCCTTTTGGTTTAATGAGAGCCTTTTTTTTCTTTGGAAATTTTCTTTTGCTGTCTGTTTTTACAGACTTTGGTTTTGTTTTTCTGGCACTATGCTTCTTAGGAGGGGAGTATTTCTTTATCACGCGATCCCGCATTTTCGCACGCTTCTTCTGCTTCTGGTAGCTGGTGATGCGGATTCTGACCTCTTTGAAGACAAACCGAAAGAGAGACAAAAAACCGTGAATTATTCTTCTGATGGAAAGACGTGTGGAGAAGACCAGGAACAAAAAGAGAAGCCCAATAAGGATAAGAAAAGTTCCGAAATGATTGAAATACTTGATGAAAAAATCAGAAATGAAGTTTCCGGCCAAACCTCCTGTTTGAATGGGGGTGGTCCTCCAGTTGACATCAGGGACAAGGGCAGAAAGGAATGCACAAAATATAAAGAGGGACAGAATCGTGCTGCTCACGACCAGAATAAATCGCCTCTTCTCTTTCAAGAGAAATATTTGGATAGCGATGTAGAGGAAAACAAAAGAGAGAATAAAAGAACCCAAACCAAATAACTGAAGAAGTCCTTCTGAAAGAGAAGCTCCCACTCGGCCCCCGTAATTGTGGACGTCCTGCTCGGCCGATGGTCCGGTGGCCCAGGAAGGGTCCAGTGAGTCATAGCTGATTAAGCTCAACAAAATAAAAACTGCAAGCAAAATGAGGAAAATTCCGGTTATTTCACCTGAGTAGGACCTCTTCTTCCGGTGTGTATTTTTTTGGGATTTTGTTGATTTCTTCTTACTTTTCTTCTTCATCACTTGGGAATTATAACATAATTATTTTGGCTTATATATGATTGTACAGGCAGACAAATTGTTCAAGATGGATTTGCTCGGGGCGTAAATGGGCTTCAATTTTACAGATTTTTAGAGCCTCTCTAATGTCCGATGCAGGGATGCTGGCCAATAGGAGGTTGTTGAAAAGAGTCTTTCTTCTGTGTCGAAACGCCGCTTTAAGAAACTGAAGGAATTCTTGATCGTTTGAAAAACGGAACAAGGGAGCCTTCCTTTTTTTTAAGGAAATAAAAGCAGACTGAACTTTTGGGGGAGGATAAAATGCGGAAGGGGCCAGCGTGAAGTGCAGTTTGGTCAAAAAAAAGTTAAAAAAATAGATCGACAGGGGAGCATAAGCTTTTGAACCGGGAAGTGCACAAATTCTTTCCGCCACCTCTTTTTGCAGCAGAAAAAAACATTCCGAGAAAAACGATTGTTCTTCTATCACTCTAAATAGAATCGGTGAGGAGATTGAATAAGGAAGGTTTCCCACGAGTTTGAATTCACAGCGGGGGGGCAGCAATTTTTTAAAAGAGACCTTAAGGATATCTTCTTCAAGAACGAGGAGGTTTTTTGGCGCTCTCTCTTTTAGCGAAGCAGCGAGGTGTCTGTCTTTTTCAATGGCGAACACTTTTCCGGCTTTAGGGATCAAAAGAGAAGTCAGGGCCCCTTTTCCCGGTCCGATTTCGATGAGGGTTTCTTCAGATTGAGGATTGATGATGCGGATTATTTTTCTGAGAGCTTTTTTGTCTTTGAGGAAATGCTGCCCCAGTGCTTGTCTTCTGTTTTTTTTCATTCCGGTTAATAAATCAGGTCAAGGCATTTTTTTTGAGATAAATTTCCACAGGAATTCTTTAGGGACGCCCAAAAATTTCTTTCGGTGCAGGCGGTCGCAATTGCGGCAGGCTTTCAAGTCCTGGATGTCTTTTTTAGAGAGCTTCTCTCTCAGTTGTGCACTCCGTGTGTTGTTCCAAATGTCTTTCAAGGAGGATTCTTTGACATTTCCCAAAATATAGCTCCCAAAAAAATCCTGTGAACAGGGCAAGACATTTCCGTCCCAAAAAATAACCAGTGCATTCCATGGAAATGTACAGGTCGAAGAATGCTTTGAAATGTGTTCTTTTGCTGTTTCTCCCGCCCAGTTGTGGAGATCCTTGAAAACGAAACTGTCTAATGGCAGATCTTTAAATTTAGCCTCAAACTCTTTTCTTGCAAGAAGACGTTTGTTGGTTTCGAAATTGATCACTTCGATGGACGTATTGGGTTTTTTTGACTTCTTTTCCCTTTTTATTTCCAGAAACCGTAAAATATTCTGAAGTGTTTTTTCGAAATGTCCCCCCACTCTAATCTTTTCGTAGGTGTCCTTTTCAAATCCGTCAAATGAGAAGGAGAGGCGGTCCAGTCCGGATTCCAAGATTTTTAATCCCAGTTCTTCAGTAAGAAGAGACCCGTTCGTGTGCAGTCGAGTGAAGAGCCCTTTGCTTTTAGCATAAAGAATGGCCTCCACGATCTGAGGGTGCAGGAGAGATTCTCCTCGGTGTGCAAGATTGATTTCGAAGGCAAAACCGGCGGCCTCATCGATAATTTTTTTGTAGAGAGCAAAATCCATGTACCCATGAGCCTCTTTGTTCATGTCTTTATTGGGGCACATGGAACATCTGTAATTGCATAAACTGGTCAATTCCACCCACAAGCGGACCGGGGCATAGGGAAGTTTTTTGGATTTCCTAATGTAGTGATAAAAAAGCCTGAGGAGGCGGACACTGTATTTGAAAGAGATCATGACGAGTTCTTTTCTTCGCTGGCTTTGATCACCACGGAACAGGCCATGTCACCCGTAATATTTGTCATGGTGCGGAACATGTCAGGAAATCGGTCAACCCCAATGATAAAAGCGATTCCTTCGAGCGGTATTCCTATTTGCCTGAGGACCATGGCCAGGGTGATGATGCCGGCAGCGGGGACACCCGCAGCCCCAATCGAAGACAGAGTAGCCATAAAAACAATCGTTACCTGATCTACAAATGTGAGGGGAATGCCGTAAATTTGGGCGATAAAGAGGGCGGCGACCCCCTGGTAGAGAGCCGTCCCATCCATGTTGATGGTCGCTCCTAAGGGGATGACAAAACTGGAGTATTCTCGGGAGACACCGAGGTGTTCGACACTCTCCATGCTGACCGGAAGAGCCGCATTTGAACTGGATGTGCTAAAAGCGATAAGCATAGCCTCTTTTGTGGCTTTAAGAAAGTGTAAAGGATTGGTTCGTCCCAGAGTGCTGAGGGTTAGTGAGTTCATGCCGATAGTGTAAAGCAGCAAGGCTCCCACACAAACCAGGATGTATTTAAGAAGAGTTAAAAGGATGCCTTCTCCGTACTGCCCGATGACATCTGCAATCAAGGCCATAACCCCTAATGGAGCGATCTTCATAGCGAGATGAACGACTTGGATGATGACGTCATTGAGGCCTTCGAGGAGTTTTATGACGGGTTCGGCCCTTTCCTTTTTGATGATGGTGAGAATGGATCCAAAAAGAAGAGCCAGAAAAATGACCTGCAGTAAATTTCCTTCAACCAGAGATCTGATGGGATTGGTGGGGACGATATTGATCAGAATATCGATGGCTGAAGGTTTTTCTTCCATCTTTTGAATCCCCACCTGTGCCCCATCATCAAAATTCTTGTGGAGTTCTGCCTTGACCTCCTCATCCAATCCGACTCCGGGTTTAAAGATGTTTGCGGCGGCCAATCCGATCGATGCCGCCACCACGGTTGTGAGCAGGAAGTAGACGATTGTTTTGAGACCGATGCGCCCCAGCTTTCGTATGTCTCCAAGACTGGCGGTCCCCAGCATCAAGGAGACCAGCACCAGGGGGACCACAATCATGATGATCAGGTTCAGAAAAATGGTGCCGATGGGTTTGATCACGCTGGCTTTTTCCCCAAAGATCAGCCCGATGACTACGCCGAGAATCAGACCTATAAAGATTTGGTGGTGAAGCTTAATTCTTTTCATGATGATGTATCATAGCCTTTCTAAAAAAGCGAGTCAATCCACTTCAGCGCCAGTCGGGGAAGACGTCGTTTCCCGGGCTGTCGAAGACCAGGATTGTTTTTTTTGTCAGGACTTCGATGATATAAAGCTGCCAGTCGCCGTTGTGGTCATGCTGGAGGGAGGAATTAAAGGCGATGTATCGTCCGTCCGGAGACCATGTGGGGAAATAGTCGTATGTCTCATCTCTTTCAGTGAGCCTGATTTTCTCTGTGCCATTTGGATTCATCATCCAAATATCGCCCTTGCCGTCCGCTCTTGCGGAGACATAGACAAGCTTGTTGCCGTCTTTGGAAAACCGGGGGCGGCAGCTTTTTCCGCCCTCCTCGAGAAATTGAACGATTTTTGTTTGTGAATCATAAATAGCAACATCCCAGCCCATCGAACGTTTTCCTGTGAAGGCAATGTGTTGAAGAAAGGGTGAGACGTGGGGAAGGGCATGTATCTTGTCATAATCGGGCAAAACTCTCTCTGACTTTTTCGACTCGATGTTGACTTTAAAGAGTTGGAGGCCCTTATTGACATTCCTTTTTTTCCACTGTGAATAAGCGATCTGCCGGCCGTCTCCATACCAAGCCGGATCTTTGTCGTCTGTTTTATCGGAGGTGATCTGTGTGATGTTCGTGCCTTGAGGATTCATGGTGTAAATATTATAATTTCCCTCTGGATTAGCCGTGAAGGCAATTTTTGATTTATCGGGAGCCCAGGCTGGATATTCATCATCCCAACTGTTGTCGGTCAACTTTTCAACACCTCTATTAGAGAGTTTGTAGATTTCATTGTCCCCATCGAAGTTGGAGTAAAAAACGATTTCCCCGCCAAAATCGAATGTTTGCTTCTGGAATTGATCCTTATCGATTTTTTCAGTTTGTTCAGGATTGGGGCTGCACATATGAAAGAGGGATAGAAGCAGGAATGCTGTAAACAGAGAGGTCAATCTGGGCTTTTTTAAAGGAAAATCCGGAAACATTTCAAACTCTCCTTTTAGGTCTTATTTTTTCGAGCTTTAAAGATAAAATTAGATGTGCTGTTGAACCGGCCTGAAGCGGGCAGGAATTGTTCGATCGTGAATCCTCTCTCTTCTAAGAATAATTGGATCTCTTCAGGTTTATAGTAAAATCTGATGGGAACAAAATACCAATCCAGAATCAATTCTTCCAGTTTTTCACCTTTTCGGGCCTTTTCTCTTTTTTTAAAGAAAAAAACGACGGGAGTCAGGAAAAAGGCCATAATTTTAGAAAGTGCGGTCCAGGTTTTTTTTGGTGTACGAACAAGAATTTTTCGGATGAATTCATGGATGAAGGTCACCTTTGTCCTCGTGTAAACAGCCAATAGGATCAAGCCTCCTCTTTTGAGGACACGAATCAATTCTTCGATCGCTTTATAAGGATTTGTGGTGTGATGAACGGTTCCCCAGGCCCAGACAATGTCAAATTGTTCATCTCGGAACGGGAGATGAAGCATGTCCTCCTTTTGAAATTGGGCATTAAAAAGCCCGAATTTTTCCTTCAAGTTCAAAGCTGTTTGAAGGCTTCCCTCGCTGATATCGATGCCCGTGACTGAACTTACTCCCTTGTTGGCGAAAATGATGCTAAAAATTCCAGTCCCACAGCCCGCATCCAAGACAAATTTTCCTCGAACATCATCCTCAGAGAAAAATATTTCCCAATGTTTTTCCGTGGCCGCATATTCAGGGATGTACTCGGTCCATACCACATCATAGAAACGGCTGACTTTTTCTTTATTCATGATTTTTCTTCAGGGCTGTCATTATATGATTTACCGTCTTGTCACGCAAGACATCGAAACACTATGTGACCCTCTTGTCTTAAAATCTTAATGGTTTACTATTTGAGTGGAGAATAAAACCTGTTTTTTAGAACGGGTACTTCAAAGCCAGCCATGCTCTCTATACCAGCTTACGGTTTGGGCCATGCCTGTTTTGAAATCCGTTTGAGGCACATAGTCCAGTTCACGGACGGCTTTTTGAATGGAGAGGGGTTTTGGATGAATGAAAAAAGCCAGTTTCCCTCTGGTGATCGGCGCTTCTTTTTTAAAAAGCCTGAATGTCTTTTCAAGCTTCCAAGCAGCAACCTTGGTGGGAAACAAGGGAAGACTCAGTTTTGGGATTGTGCTTTTTGTAGCGGTGGCAATTTCTTCTACAATCTGTCTTACGGTCAGGACTTCATTTCCAGCGATGTTGTAGATTTCACCATTTCTTCCCTGTCCCATACACTGCAGCACTCCCTGCAGAAGATCATCGATAAAAACAGGAGTCTGGTGGGCTAAGCCACGTGTGACAAGGATAAATTTTTTTCTTTTGATGGCGCTTATCAATTTGAATGTGCGCCGGTCCCCCGGCCCGTAAACCCAGCCAGGCCTGATGACGAGAACAGGATTTCCCCCTTCGGCAAAATTTAAGGCGATCCTTTCTCCCTCGAGTTTGGATTGGTCATACGCAGTGATGGGAAAAGTGGGATAGGTCTCATCGGCCGCTTTGTTATTCTGGACCGCACCCAAAACACCTGAAGAGCTGAAATGCACGGCTTTTTTAACTCCCGCCTTAAAAGCGGCATCAAGAACCTTCTGTGTGCCGGTCGAATTGATGCGAAAGAATTCATTTTTGTCAATAAGTGAACCCCCCAGTGCTGCAGCGAGATGGAAGAGGACATCCACGTCCTTTAGGGCGTCTTCCAGGACTCCTTTTTCTTCGATATCTCCCGTAAAAATTTCGCAATCTTTGGATTCATAGATATTCTTTTTGTGGATAAGGATGCGGATGGACCAGTGATTTTTAAGAAGTTTTTTGACCAAATGTGTGCCCACAAAACCTGATGCTCCTGTGATGAATGCACGCATGGTCTATTTGTGTGTGTTCCTAAAATCCATGTTGGCTTTTTTGAGGACTTTTCTTATTATATCCAGGTATTTAGGATAAGTATATTCATCTTCGGCTAGACGTTGAGCCGATTCTGCACGTTGTTTAGCTCCTGGATCGTTGAGAGCATAGGATATTCCTTGTGCAAGGCTGTCTGGATCGGGATCGACAAGGATGGATATATTTTCGTTTAGGATCTGGGAATGAGTCCAGAGATTTGTGGCCACAACTGGTTTGCCCGATTTGAGAAAGGAGTAAATTTTAAGAGGCGTGTTTGTGCCTGACAATCGAGGTGAAACAAGCACATCTGCTAGGGATATATATCTGTGAACATGTGAGGGAGGAACTTGTCCTGTAAATTTCACTTTTTTGGCAATATTCAAATCTTTCGCTTTTTGTATCATAAGGGCAACCGCGGATTTACTTTCTCCAACGAGGAGGAAGAGAACATCTTCTTGATCCAGCCGAGCGGCCGCTTGAAGTAGCAGTGGGATTCCCTGATAGGGTTGAAAGTTTCCTGTGTAGAGCACAATTTTTTCGTCACGAGGAGCAATCTCCTTACGGTCGAGGGAGGTGTCTCTGGACAAATTCTTTAGGTCTTCAAAATCAATGAAGTTTTGAAGAAGGATGGCTTTTTTCCCGAATCCGACCTCCTGTACAGTTTGTGAAAGGTCGGGGCAGATAACAATGATTGCATGCGAATTTTTCAGTATGAAATGTTCCATCCTGAGAAAGAGGTTCTTGATAAAACGGGACTTGGTGAACTCGAAGTTGTCCAGTTGCTGAGGGAGGCTTGAATGCATGTCGTAAACATGCGGAATTCTCCAGATTTTCGCGAGCGCACTCCCAAATAGACCGGCTTCCTCATGAGAAAAAATCAAGTCATAGGGCTTTTTAAAGAGCTGAAAGATGGCTTTTAAAAGAAGGAGAAAATCGAGAGGAATTTTCGCTAATGATGGACCAATTTTAATTTTTTTCATAAAAAAAAGATCGGGGATGCGCAGTATTTTTAAGTTTCTGATGGATTGGTTTTCGCCAAGATGATAGGTGACGAGGTCAACGCTGTGTCCGAGATCCGAGAGAGCCCTGAGCCGGAAGTAGATACTAATCGGTGTGCCTCGTGGCTGAAAAAAGGGTTCAGGGGCCAGCATGAGAATATTCATTGGCTAATGGATTGCTTAGGTCTTTTCGGAATCAGATTCGATAATCTCCTGGATAAAATATGTGCTTTTATCGGTTGACTCATGGTAGGCACGGACCATGATTTCAGCCAGAAGTCCAAGAGTGATAAATTGAATCCCGATAACTATAAGCAGGATCGCCAAAAGCAGCAGAGGGCGGCCGGCGATGCTTTGTTTGAGAATGAGCCTCTGATAGGATAAAATGAGACCGATCACACCTCCTGCCAAACCGCTAATTAAACCAAAAAATCCAAAAACCTGGAGTGGCCGTGTGGAATAGCTGAGCAAGAATTTAACAGTGAGAAGATCAAGGATTACACGTGGAAAACGAAGGATAGAGTATTTGGATTTTCCGTAACGTCGTGCTCTGTGATTCACTTTAACCTCTGCTATAGACACCCCCATTTGGCTGGCGATAGCTGGAATAAAACGATGGAGTTCTCCATAGAGCTGGATGTTCTTTATGATTTCTTTGCGGAACGCCTTGAGAGTGCATCCATAATCGTGGAGTTTGACTCTAGTGATGCGAGAAATAAGCCAGTTGGCAATCATAGAGGGGAGCCGGCGAGAAAAAAACTTGTCTTTCCTCTGTTTTCTCCAGCCGCTGACAATGTCATAACCTTCATTGATTTTGTTTAAAAACAGATGGATATCCAAAGGATCATTCTGGAGGTCTGCATCCAGAGTGATAACGATCTCCCCTTCCGCATGATCAAAGCCGGCTGAAAGGGCTGCAGTCTGGCCGAAATTTTTTCTCAGTCTAATGAGTTTGACGAATGGATCTTCTCTTTGAATTTTTTTTAAGACGAAAAATGAATTGTCCAAACTTCCATCGTCGATAAAGATGATTTCATATGTTATTCCGAGTTTACTGCAGGATTCGGTGATATCCGCGTGGAGGATGGGCAAGTTTTCCGCCTCGTTAAATACAGGGATAACAAGGGAGAGGAATAGAGGATCTTGTGTGTTCATCCTGGTTAATATATCAAATCGTCTTAAAATAATAAATAGAGCAATATTTATGAAGTCTTCCCCTTTCTGTGACTTCTGGATCCGAGTCGGTCAAGGCCGTCGAGTCTCTGCCGCTACCCCCGTATTATAAATGCGGTGTGGGCAGAAAAACCGTGAAGTGTCCAACTCTAAAATGAATAGACAACTGGGGATACCTCAGCACATTGACAAGAATGTTTGCTTCTTCTAGAATCGATAGCAGAGTTCATGGTCAAAAAGAAGATCCTTATTGTCGATTATGAAAAAAGAAGCCTAGAGGCTTTAAAAAGTATTTTTTTGCCTAATAATTTCCAAGTTTTCACGGCGGCTGATGGCCAGTCGGCCTACGAAATATTTATAGAAGAAAAACCCGATATCGTCCTCCTCGAACCTATGCTTCCCAAGCTTCATGGATTTGAACTCGCAAAAAAGATACGCGAGGATTCTGGGGGGGGAACGCCAATTATTATTGTTACGGGTCTCTATAAAGGTTTGCAGTACAAGAATGAGGCGATTAAGTCTCTTGGCGTCGCAGAGTATTTTGAGAAACCTTATGAAGATGAAACGTTACTGAACGCGGTCTTAAATATTATACACAACGAAGTTCCCATTGAGGAGGAGCTGCCGGATCCAATGGATGTTGTTAAAACCCTGTCAGAACTGGCTGACGGTATCTTAATAAAAGACAAAGAATAAAGGACAATTATGGAGAATCTGTGGACACGGTGCAATAGCTGTCAGGGCATTCTTTACAAACAGGACATTCTGGATAACTTGTTTATTTGTCCAGATTGCCAATTTCACTTCAGGATTTCGGCAGAAGAACGGCTGAAGATGCTTTTTGATGATGAAGCGTATGAGCTTTTTGATCAAAATATCTATCCTCAGGATCCTCTTGAGTTTGTTGATTCAAAAAAGTACTCTGACCGCTTGAGAGAAAACCAAAAGAAGACATCCTATCCTGATGCCGTATTAAATGCAGTCGGAACCATTGGGGGGATCCCTACTGTGGTTTGCAGCATGAATTTTGCCTTTATGGGTGGCAGTATGGGATCGGTTGTCGGCGAAAAAATCACACGAGCTCTGGAAAAAGGCCTTTCAGAAAAGATCCCGGTTCTTGTCGTGTCCTGTTCAGGAGGAGCTCGGATGCAGGAGGGCACTCTCTCACTCATGCAGCTCATGAAAACAAGTGCCGCCATCGCTCGACTTGAAGAAGCGGGGATTCCCTACATCTCTTTGATTACAGATCCCACTACAGGAGGCGTCACAGCCAGTTACGCCATGTTAGGGGATATCAACATTGCCGAACCAAAAGCCCTTATCGGGTTTGCCGGACCGAGAGTTATCGAGCAGACTATTAAAGAGAAGCTTCCCAAAGGCTTTCAGAGATCGGAGTTCCTTCTCGAACATGGCATGTTGGACGATGTCGTCAATAGATCTGACCTCCGAAATTACCTCATTCGAGCTCTCCGCCTTTTTATGAACCGTCCTCAATGAATTTTCAACAGTGTTTGAAGTATCTGGATGAAGTCCAGAAACTAGGAATCAAATTTGGTCTGAACAATGTCAGGATTGTCCTTGAGGCGCTTCATTCTCCTCATATTCACTACCCTTCAATTCTGGTGGCAGGATCCAATGGAAAGGGTTCTGTTTGCGCCGGGGTCACACGTTTATTGTCTCTGCACGGATTTCGCGTTGGTCTCTTCACCTCCCCTCATCTTGTGAGTGTGAGAGAGCGGATCCGTATAGGGGATACACTCATTACTAAAAAGGCCTTTAGCTTTCGTTTAACTCTTCTCAAAGATACAATCGAGGCACTCTTGGAAACTAAGAAACTTCAGCACCATCCCACATATTTTGAAATTTTGAGCTGCCTGGCATTTTTAAGCTTTAAAAGAGAGAAAGTGGACATCGCTGTCTTGGAAGTGGGAATGGGGGGAAGGTTTGATGCCACAAATGTCGTTTTGCCTCTTGTGTCTGTCATTTGTACAATTTCTCCCGAACATCAAAAAGCTCTTGGAGAAACAACCGCTCAAATTGCCTTTGAAAAATCTGGGATCATGAGGCCGGATGTGCCCGTCGTCTGTGGAGTTGAAGATCCAGAAGCTTTGTCTGTTCTGAAAAAGAGAGCCGAAGAACTTGGAGCGCCGTTTTTCCAAGTCTTTAAAAAGAAGGACAGTTTCCAGGTGAGTCGGAGGAGGCGGGACCGTGAATTTCTTCTGCGGACCTCAATAGATGAGTACTCTTTTTCTCCAAGTCTATTGGGAGTCCATCAGGGAAAGAACGCGGCCATTGCGATAGTTGTCGCAGAACACCTCAGCCGCATTTGGAAGAAACTTAAAAAAAGTCTTATCCTTCATGGTGTTGAGACAACCAGATGGGAGGGGCGTCTGGAACTGTTTTCAAAGAATCCTCTTGTGCTGCTCGATGGAGCCCATAATGAAGAGGGGGCACAGGCTTTACAAGTCTACATCCAGGATTGGATCTCTACGCCGGTTATTCTTGTATTTGCACTGATGCGGGATAAAAAAATCGAACAAATAGCAGAGGCTCTTTTTCCTCTGACCGAAAAAGTGATCCTGACACGATTCCCCTATTTTCGTGCCGCTTCCCCTAAAGAGCTTTACACAAAAACCCAGAAATACCAGGAAAAAATTGTGATAGAATCTGATGTTTATAAGGCTGTCCGAAGGGCTGTCGGAGATGCAAAAGAGCAAAAAACAGTGGTCATTGCCGGCTCACTTTTCCTGGTTGGAGAAGTAAAAAAACTGTTTCCCGATGGGCTTTGACCTCTTGGGACAGAGTTCTTGCTTTTTCCAGACAAAAATGTTAAATTTTTGGCTAATTTATTAGACTAATTCTATAAGAAAAATGTTAGATTTAGATATCAGTTTGTTTGTCATTTTTGCCATCGTTTGGATCCTTCTCTTTGTGCTCAAGAAAATCTTTTTTAATCCTCTGCAAAAATTGAGGGCAGAAAGAGAGGCCCTCATTAGTGAAAATAAGCTGGCGGCAGCCAAATCTCAAGAGGACAATGAGCACACCTTGTCCGAGATCGAAGAGCAAATGAAACAGGCCCGTATGGATGCTTTGACGACCCGAAACAGGCTTGAGAAGGAAGCACAAAAAAAGAGAGAGGAACTGATTGCCGATATCTCCAAAGAATCAAAGAAAATGGTGGAGGAAAGCAAAGCGGATCTTGAAAAACAGATGGAGAACCTTTTTAAAGAGATGGAAGCGAAGAGTGAGACGCTCGCAAAAAAAATTGAAAAAAGGCTGATGCACTGATGAACAAAGGGAATAAAATTCTTCTTTTATTAATTTTGCTGCCTTTGTTCCTCTTTTTTTCACTTGAAGAAGAGCAATCACATGCTTCTCCCCTAGTTGGCTATTTGGGGAAAGTGTTGAATTTTCTGGTCCTTTTTGGAGGATTGGGTTATCTGCTCCGCAAGCCCGTTAAGGATTTTCTGGAACGCTACGGACAGGAGATCGATTCCACTATAAAAGAAGTGAAGAAGGAACGGGAGGAAAACGAAAAAAATTATAAACACGCAAGGGATCGCCTCCAAAAGTTGAAAAAAGAACTCGAAGAAATCAGAAAGAATGCCGAAGAGGAGGGGCAGAAAAGGAAAGAATCCATTCTCCAGGCAGCCGAAAATGAGGCTGAGAGGATCAAGACTTTTGCCCGACAAGAGATTGAGATCTTCACCCAAACAAAAGTTCACGAATTAAAAGCCCAGGCGGCCGAACTTGCGACAGAAATTGCCAAAACAAATATAGAAGAAAAAATGACCCCAGAGAAACAGTCTTTCCTCATCGATTTGTCCATCGAAAAACTCGGGAAATTTCATGGTAAATAGAATTCTTGTCAGACGATACACGCGCGGTTTGGTCAGTTCCATCTCTGACCAAGATGAGTTCGGAGTGATTTTACGCCAGTTGAATGATTTCGAGAAATTTATTTCCAGTCAAAAAGAACTTCAAGAGATTCTCTTCAAATCCGTTCTTCCCACTTCACGAAAGAGAGCCATAGGTGAGGAAATCCTGGGAAAAAAAGACTTTCACCCGAAGGTCCAACGATTATTGCTTCTTCTGATTGACAACGGGCGTCTTGAGCTCCTCCCTGATATTTTGGATTTTTTTCCTGATTTATGGAACATATCACAGGGCATATCTTCTTTTGAAATCTCTTCAGTCATATCTCTTTCTGACACTCAAAAGAAAGTGCTTGGTGATAGGCTGGAGAAGATGGAGAAAAGACCGGTGTTTTTAAAATACAAGATCGATCCTGAGCTTATTGGGGGAATCTCCATTAGACAGGGAAATATTATCTATGATGCTTCCTTAAGGGGAGCATTAACGAAACTCCAAGAAAAAATTTTAGAAGGGTAGTTTAAAATGGAAATAAAAGCTGATGAGATAAGCAGGATTATTCAACGTCAAATAGAGGGATTTGAGTCGGACATCGACACCAAGGAAGTTGGAACTGTAACTTCGGTTGGGGATGGCATTGCCAAAGTCTATGGACTCGATCGGGTTATGTATAATGAACTTTTGGAATTTCCGCAGAATGTGTTTGGGCTTGCCCTGAACCTGGAAGAAGACAGCGTCGGTGCCGTTCTCTTGAGTGAATCTCACATGATAAAAGAGGGAGATATCGTCAAGCGAACTTACAAGATAATGCAGGTGCCTTCCGGGCCTTCGTTGATAGGGAGAGTTCTCAATCCTCTTGGAGCTGCTCTGGATGAAAAGGGCCCTGTCAAGTCCGATAAATATATGGTTGTCGAGAGGTTGGCTCCCGGAGTCGTGGACCGGATGCCGGTCAAAGAACCGCTTCAGACAGGAATCAAGGCCATTGATTCCATGATTCCCATAGGACGAGGGCAGAGGGAACTCATTATTGGCGACCGCCAGACGGGGAAGACGGCCATCGCACTTGATACTATTATCAATCAAAAGGGCAAGGATGTTATCTGCATCTACGTGGCCATTGGTCAGAAGAATTCCACTGTTGCCTACAGCATTAAGGTCCTCGAGGACCATGGGGCTATGGATTACACGATTGTAGTTGTTGCTTCAGCAAGTGATCCGTCTCCACTTCAATTTTTGGCTCCTTACAGCGGGTGTGCTATCGGTGAATACTTCCGGGATAAAGGGAAACATGCCCTTATTGTCTACGATGATCTGTCTAAACATGCCGCGGCTTATCGAGAGATTGCTCTTCTTCTTCGCCGGCCTCCAGGCAGAGAAGCCTATCCTGGAGATGTCTTCTATCTGCATTCCCGACTTCTCGAACGGGCAGCTAAATACAGCGATGAACATGGCGGCGGATCGCTGACCGCGCTTCCCATTATTGAAACACAGGCCGGAGATGTTTCAGGATATATTCCCACAAACGTTATCTCCATTACAGACGGGCAGATCTATCTCGAACCAGAGCTGTTTAATGCAGGGATACGGCCTTCCGTCAATATTGGAATTTCCGTGTCTCGAGTCGGGGGGAGTGCGCAGGTCAAAGCCATGAGACAGATTGCAGGAAAACTGAGGCTCGATCTGGCGCAGTACCGTGAACTCGTCACTTTTGCCCAATTTGGCACTGAGCTGGATAGAGCCAGTGAGGCCCAATTGGAAAGAGGGGAGCGGTTGACAGAAATCCTCAAACAGGACCAATATGATCCACTGCCTGTCGAAAAACAAATCCTTATCATCTATGCAGGGAACAGGGGATTTTTAGATGAAATTGACGTTTCCCAGGTTCACGAATATGAACAGAAACTGTTTGCATTTCTAGACAGTGAACATCAGGACCTGCTGAAAAAAATTGTCGATAAAAAAGTTATTGACGACGAATTGGATGAGGCCATTCGCAAGGTTTTGACAGCTTTCACTCAGCAATTTGAGGAAGAACGTAAATAATATGCCTGCCATCATTGACCTTCGGAGACGGATCAAGAGTGTTAAAAACACTCAGCAGATCACACAGGCGATGAAGTCTGTGGCCACGGCCAAGTTCCGGACAGCCCAGAGGTCTGTTCTTGAGGGCCGACCCTACTGGCACAATTTTTCAGGATTGCTGTCAAACGTGAGTGCCTGGATAGGAGCAGAACTGCACCCCCTATTCCAAAAGAGACTTGAAAAAAGAATCATCTGCCTGGTTATCACTTCGGATAAAGGCATGTGTGGAGCATTCAATTCCAACCTGCTGTTTAGCACCTTAAATTTTTTAGAAGACAAATCAGCTCAAACCGAAGTGCAATTGGTTTTAATGGGGAAAAAAGCTGTTTCGTTTTTTGAAAAGCTTGTTTTCATTAAGGACCGCACCTACCCGGATCAAATTCACAAGCTTACAAAAGAGGACCTAAAGGAACTAGCGCTTTATCTCATGCGTCTGTACGTCTTGAACCAAACAGACGCCGTCTATGTCGCTTACAACGAGTTCAAGTCAATTCTGGCTCCAAAGCTGACGATCACGAAGCTCCTGCCAATCGAGCCTCCCGAAGTCCAAGAAGAAGGAGCCACTGAACCGGAGCTAGAACCCAGTTCCCCTCATCTACTCGAGACGTTTCTCTCTCTTTATGTCGAAGATCAAATTCAGCATTTTTTCCACGAATCTCAGGCAGCCGAACAGGCTGCACGGATGATGGCCATGGATAACGCCACAAAGAATGCGAAAGAACTGATCGTTGAATTGCGTTTGGTTTTAAATAAAATGAGGCAGGCCTCAATCACTAAGGAGCTGCTGGAAATAATTACCGCTGTTGATGCTTTGGAGAAGAAATAGGAGCAAGGAGTGACCCATGGATAAGAAAAAAACTCAAAAGAAAATAAAAGAAAAAGAGAATGGCGTTATGCCAAAAATCGGCCGCGTTGTCCAGATTATTGGGCCTGTGGTTGACATTGAATTCAAAGACAGCGAGCTTCCAGAGATCTACAATGCTGTTCGCATAACTGATGAAGAATACGATGGAAGTTCACCAGAAGAGGGAAAAAACAACCGTGAAGTGATGGAAGTAATTGTTGAAGTTGAACTGCACTTAGGGGAGGATAAAGTGCGCTGTGTGTCCATGCAGCCTACAGACGGCCTGTCTCGCGGGTTGAAAGCGGTGGATTTAGATGGGCCAATCCAGGTTCCGGTGGGAGAATCCACACTTGGACGTGTCATAAATGTTATCGGGGAATCTGTTGACAATATGGGGCCCATTAAAGCCAAAAAGAAGTATCCGATTCATCGTAATCCTCCAACTCTGGAGGAGCAAAGCACGCAGCTTGAAATGTTCGAGACAGGAATTAAAGTCATTGATTTGATGCAGCCCTTTCTCAAGGGAGGGAAAATCGGACTCTTTGGCGGCGCAGGAGTAGGAAAAACAGTCATCATCATGGAGCTGATCAACAATGTTGCGCAGCAGCACGGGGGGTATTCCGTATTTGCAGGGGTTGGAGAGAGGACAAGAGAAGGAAACGATCTCTGGTTGGAGATGAAAGAATCCGGAGTTATAGATAAAACAGCTCTCGTCTATGGTCAGATGACCGAGCCTCCGGGAGCGAGACTCCGCATCGGCCTGACTGCTCTGTCGGTCGCCGAATATTTTCGTGACGAGATGAACCAGGATATTTTGCTGTTTATAGACAATATATTTCGGTTTGTCCAGGCTGGCTCCGAAGTCTCGGCTCTTCTTGGACGCATGCCCTCAGCTGTGGGGTATCAGCCCAATTTGGCCACGGAACTGGGTGAACTGGAAGAACGGATCACATCGACCAAGAAGGGCTCTATCACTTCAGTTCAGGCCATATATGTCCCGGCCGACGATTTTACCGATCCAGCTCCAGCGACCACTTTTTCTCATCTGGATGCAACGACTAACCTCTCCCGAGCTCTTACGGAGATGGGCATCTATCCTGCTGTGGACCCCTTGACGTCCTATTCTCGGATTCTGGATGCAAGGATTATCGGTGAGGAGCATTATGAAACGGCCCGTGATGTCAAAGAGATCCTCCAGAGATATAAAGATTTGCAGGACATTATCACCATTTTAGGGATCGAGGAGTTGTCTGAGGAAGATAGGCTCATTGTAGGGCGGGCGAGAAAAATAACGAGGTTCCTTTCCCAGCCGTTTTTTGTGGCCGAAGAGTTTACGGGACGGGAAGGCAAGTATGTGACTATTGAAGAGACGGTCAAGGGCTTTAAGGAGATCATCGAAGGTCTTCATGATGACAAGCCCGAACAGGCTTTTTATATGGCGGGAGGGATCGAGGATGTTCTAGCCAAAGCTGAGGAACTGAAGTCCGCATGAACGAAAAAATACCAAATTATCTAAAACTTAAAGTGATCACTCCCGATCAACTCCTGGTCGATGAAGAAGTTCATGAAGTGGGGCTGCCTGGTTTGGATGGCTGTTTAGGGATCCTGCCCGGACATTCCCCTATGCTGGTGACGCTAGGAGATGGGGATATCACTTATCGTTTATCAAATAAAGAACAGACATATGGAGTGAGCGGAGGATATGCAGAGGTCCATGCCGACAGAATTCAAGTTTTTACCCGGCTAAAAGACAATGGACAGGAATCGGATTAAGGCAAAGGATGAAACCCTTGATGCATTCTATCATGGACGTATCCAAGTCCTCCAGAAAATCAGAGGGTATAGGTTTGCCTTGGATGCTCCCCTGCTTGCCGATTTCATTCAAACGACCGCAGATGATGAACTGCTAGAGTTTGGGACGGGAAGCGGCATCATCTCTCTTCTTCTCAGCATAAAACCCTTTAAATTTATTACGGCTGTCGAAGTCCAAGCTTCTCTAGCAGATATTGCAAGGAGAAACGTCAAACTTAACCAGCTAGAAAAAAGAATCAGCATTGTTAAGCAGGACCTGAAAAAATTTAAGCCAGAGAAAAAATACGATGTCATTTTTTCTAATCCTCCTTATTTTAAAAAGTCTGAGGGGCACTTGAGTGTCTCAAAAGAAAAATCTATTGCGAAACACGAGTTAAAGTGTACAATTTTTGATATAATGCAGAAGACGTCAGCCCTTCTGAAGAGAAGAGGGAGGGCCTATTTCGTCTTTCCTGAAAAGCGAAAAGACGACATAGCAGAAGCTCTAGAAATGAACAACTTAAAAATGAAATCCAAACGATCTATCTATGCACGCTCAAAGGGCAGGCCCAATCTCTTTCTGGTTGAGTGTGACTCTTTTTCACAAGACGTGAGACAGTTGCCCGACCTCGTCCTCTATGACGAGGAGGGAAATTACTCTAAGGAAACACAAGAAATTTTTTCAGGGAGACTCCATGCGTCGTCTTTACAATAATCTCATAGGACTGTACAAATATCGGGTTCTGATCCAGAACCTGGTAAGCCGTGAGCTCAAGGCCAGATACAGGGGAACGATACTGGGATTTCTCTGGTCATTTATTAATCCTCTTCTTTTAATGGCCATATACACGATCGTATTTGGTCTAATCATAGGGCCAAGAGATCCTGCTTTTGAAAACAATCCCTGGTTTTACGCTCTCTTTCTTTTTTGTGGAGTCCTGCCCTGGACATGGTTTGTTGCGTCGTGTATAGAATCGGCCAATGTGCTGATGGTTCAGGGTAATCTGATTAAAAAAGTTCTGTTCCCGGTCGAAATTCTTCCCATTGTTGTTGTGATCAGCAATTTTGTGCATTTTATACTGGGGCTCCCTATCCTTTTAATTTTTATTCCTATCCTTGGCAGACAGTACTCTCTGTTTTTACTCTTTTTGCCTTTGGTCATTGTGGTCCAGTTTGTGTTTTCTCTGGGTTTTGCCTTCCTTGTCTCATCCCTGACCGTTCATTTTAGAGACATCAAGGATATCCTGACAAATATACTGACATTCTGGTTTTTTGCCACACCGATCATCTACACCATGGCTCTTCCTGCCATACAAAATTCCAAAATCCTGAAGCTTTGGATGAATTTGAATCCCATGACCCACATCATGCTGGGTTACCAGAATAGTGTTTTTTTTGGGGAAATGATCCGCTGGAAAAAGTTGGGGATTACCTTCCTTGTCTCAGTAGTCTTTTTCTTCATCGGATATTATATTTTTGACAAGCTTCGCGACTCGTTCCCGGAGGAGGTCTAAGTGGCGGCCATTACTGTGGAAAATGTGACGCGTATATATCAGAAGTACTCTTCACGGCATCGTTTTAAAACATTTAAGAGTGCCCTGATCAAGGGAGACCTCTTCAAAGCGATGGAACCGGATGAAATCATAACAGCCCTAAACAATGTGAGTTTCGCGGTCGAAAAGGGGACGGCTATTGGTGTGATTGGTGAAAACGGTTCAGGCAAGAGCACCCTTCTGAAAATAGTTACCGGGATAACGAAACCGACTTCGGGAATTATCACGGTCAACGGCAAAGTATCGGCGCTTATCGAACTAGGTGCGGGATTTCACCCGGAGATAACGGGCCGGGAAAACATCTATATCAATGGGATCATGCTGGGGCTTTCTAAAAAAGAAATTCATGAAAAATTTGATGAGATCGTGCAGTTTGCTGAGCTGGAAGAGTTTATAGATGCCCCGGTCAAAACCTATTCTTCGGGAATGTATATGCGACTGGGTTTTTCCATCGCCATCAATGTCAATCCAGATGTCCTCCTCGTGGATGAAGTGTTGGCCGTAGGGGATGCCGCCTTTGTTCCTAAATGCTTGGACCGTATCGATGATTTTCGGAGAAGAAAAAAAACCATCCTCTTTGTCAGTCATGATCTGGCAACGGTCCGAAAAATCTGCGATAAGGTGATCTGGCTTAAAGACGGAGCCATCCAGACTATCGGAGAACCACATCGTGTGGTGGATGCCTACCTCCAGGATGTGGCAGATAAACAGGAAGAGGATTTTGAAAAACGCCAAAAGGTTGTCGAGAAAAAAGAACAATACGATGAGAATCGCAGGGAAAACCGTTGGGGAAAAAGAGAAATAGAAATAAAAAAGACCGTAATCACAAACAGAGACGGGAAAGCTAAGCATGTCTTTTCACCGGATGAGGGGATGATCATAGAGTTGGAAGTGGAGGCCTACTCCGAGAAAAAGGACTTTGTCTTTGGAATAGGCATTTTCAATTCTCAGGGGATTTGCTGTTACGGTACCAATACGATTCTTGAAGAATTGGAACCAACTTCTATAAGTGGAAGAGGGAAGGTCACTATCAAGTTAGATCGCCTCAATTTTGTCAATGGGACATACTATTTAGATGTTGCCGTACATAAGAGGGACGGTTATCCTTTTGATTACCACCGCAACCTTTACTCGTTCCTGATTTCCTCTCGTGAAAAGGATGTGGGGATATTTCGTCCGGATCACAGTTGGGAATTCTCATCTAATATTCGGATCAAGTCTTCTGCGAAAAAAATTGATTTGGAGAAATAAATGGCTGAACCAGGCAAAAGGTCAATGGTCGAAACACACTCTCGCACTGTGATGAAAACCGTCAGTTGGCGCATTGTGGCGACCTTAACCACCGGGATCATTGTCTATATCTTTACGGGCGAGATTCTTCTATCTTTGGGAGTTATTGGAGTTGAGGGGCTCTCAAAAATTCTATTTTACTATCTTCATGAGAGAGTTTGGAATATGATCCAATGGGGAAAGAAGAAACATCCTTTGGCCTCTATTCCTGTCACTAAAGAATTAGTTCCGGAAGATATGGAAAAAGTCAAACAGCAGCTTAAAGACCTTGGATATCTTGATTAGAGTCGTGGAGAAAATTCAAGACATTCAACGTTTGGTTCTTATCCGGCAGGCCTTAAAAGACCGTCAAAAAAAAGTGGTTTTTACCAACGGATGTTTTGACATACTGCACAGGGGACATATCCATCTCTTCCGCGAAGCTAAAAAACTGGGGGATGTCCTCCTTGTTGCGGTCAATGATGATTCAAGTATAGGCAAAATAAAGGGGCCCAACCGCCCTATTTTTCCTCTTGAAGAAAGAATGGAAGTCTTAGAGGCTATTGAGGATATCGATTATCTTGTCTCCTTCTCTGAAGAAACACCCAAAGAAATCATCTCATGTCTTTTGCCGGATGTCTTGGTTAAGGGAGGAGATTGGAAACCTGAAGAGGTGGTCGGGAAAAAGGAAGTCGAGTTAGCAGGAGGGAAGGTTGTCACCATTCCATATCTTCCTGATCACTCCAGTACGGATATCATCCAGCGAATCTTCAGCCTTGCGGCCGAGATGAATTCCTCCGGAAAATAAAAAGCCCGTTCAGATATCACGTGAACGGGCCCTTAATTTGACAGTAAGTACTGGTGAGTGAACAGTTTTACATCTTATTCAGGATTTTTTCTGGCAGCCCTCTGAGCAGTGGGCAGTCCGAGGAACTGAATATTTCTTCATTTGTGGCTCCTTGTGAAATTTATATGAGTAATAATATCGGATTTATGTAAAATTGTCAATATTTTCTTTCATAGGGAGAACTTTCTGGAGTTTAATATCGTATTAACTAGAGATAAATGACGGAATTGCAGAATAGATGAAAAATATGATTAAAAATAGCCCTTTTTTCTCTATGTGTGTAATATTGGGACTGGTTCTCTTGACCTCGTTGGGATTTTCTGCTTCTGAGGAACCTCTGCCTATACCCCTGTTCTCAAATGCTCCTAAAATCGACGGAATATTAGATAATCCCTTGTGGGAGGAAGAAGCTCTTAAGTTCGAGCAGTTCTTCCAGTTGTCTCCAAAAGAAGGGGCGCCGCCCACAGAAAAAACGGTTATGTATTTGGGTTATGACAAAAAGAACCTGTACGTGGCCATAAAATGTTACGACAGTGAACCGGGCAAAATCAGGGCCTCGATCACCAACCGCGACCAGTGTATCGAGGATGACTGGGTCGTGATTTTTCTTGATACCTTTAATGAAAAACGACGGGCCCTTTCATTCCTCGCAAATCCTCTGGGTGTCCAGATGGATTGTATCCGAATGGAAGAAGGAGGGAATGACAACATGGACTTCAGTTGGGATGCCGCCTTTTTCTCTGGCGGTAGGATCGATGACGACGGATACACTGTCGAAATGGCGATTCCCTTTAAAAGCCTCCGCTTTCCGGATGACGAGAACAAAGTGTGGAGTGTCGTTCTTGGGCGGAGTATCGCCCGAAGCGGAGAAATCGTCATGTGGCCTACCTATACGAGAGATATTCCCGGACTCCTAGCTCAGGGTGGAGAAATTTTGCTCACAGAGGCGGTGGAGCGAGGCAAGAACTTCGAACTCATGCCGGTGGCCACATCACTTAAGATTAAAGGAGAGAGGTTGAATTTTGATCCCGGCATCAACTTTAAGTGGGGAATCACATCCAACTCCACATTGGATCTGACCATCAATCCCGATTTTAGTCACATCGAAGCCGATGCTCCTCAAATTGACGTGAACCAAAGATTTGCCCTCTTTTATGAGGAAAAGAGGCCCTTTTTTCTCGAAGGGATGGAAATCTTCCGTTTTCCCCAGATCAACATGGTCTACACACGAAGGATCAATGATCCTATAGCAGGGGGGAAGTTGACGGGAAAAATTGGACGTTTTACATACGGTGTTCTTACGGCTCTAGATACGAGTCCTACGGAAAGTCTATGGGATGTCAGCAACGGAGGAGGCGCTAAAACTGACAATGCTCTCTTCAACATCTTCAGGATCAAGGCCGATGTGCTCAAAGAATCCTACATCGGATTTGCTCTTACCGATAGACAGATCAATGGGTCATACAATCGTGTGGCCGGGATCGATGGACAGCTTAAATTCAACAATAAATTCTTTTTTAATTTTCAGGCTTTGGCCTCAAAAACAAAACTCTCCGATGAAGAGACCGATATCGTCCCCGCCCTGTACGGAGAATTTTTTTATTACTCCAAGCACTGGGGTGCGGGGATCTTCAGTCAGGCCATGCATCCTGATTTTGAAGCTTCCTCAGGATATGTGAACCGGGTGGATTATAAATCCTATGGGGCCTTTACATTTGCCTCTGTTTATCCCGAGAAAAAGTATTTAAGCCAGATCCAACTTAACCTGAACGCAGGACGGAGATTCTTTTTTTCTGAAAATCTCCTTCAAGATGAGTGGCTGAGAGGGGATCTCAATTTCCGGTTTACTGAATTTAGTCAGCTACGATTTCGATTTCAAACCGATATGGAACGGTATGCCGGTGTTAATTTTAAGAAAAATTCGTTCGAATTGGAGGGACAATTCACGTTTCTGAAATGGCTGACATCCGTGGTTGTGTTTGAAACAGGGGGAAGCATCTATTATGATCCCGATGATCCTTTCCTCGGGCACAACAACACATATGCTCTTTTTTTAGGATTAAAGCCAAGTAAAAGGCTTAGGCTGGACCTTCAGTACATCAAACAGACATTTTTTGAAGATAGAGGTGGAGATATCCTCTACGATTATAACGTCCTTCGCACGCGGACGACCTATCAGCTCAGCAGAACTCTATCTGTGCGGGGTATTGTCGATTACAACCATTTTGACGAGGAGATCTATGGGAGTTTTCTTTTCAGCTGGATTCTTCGTCCAGGCACGGTCTTTTTCTTTGGAGTCGACAACAACCTGCTTAAAAATGAATTCGGGCATTTCGGGCAGACAGATTACAGCGTGTTTGTAAAGTTTTCCTACTGGTGGCGCATCTAATAAAGGAATTATCTCTATTTCTGTGATTGTATAAGAGTTCTGGGAAGATGATGTAGAAATCAGCACGGGGAGGACGAGCGGGCATGGGTATGTCCTCTTTATTTTAGAGTCGGACGGAACCCTTACGCGTTCTGCCCCCATCACAGAAGTTGTGAATGGTGACAGAGACGACGACGTCCATCCGCCTCAACTGAAGGATACGCAGGATAGGCCCGGCGGCATCCATGTCCATCTGAGGAGCATGGTGGTGAGGTGGGTTGGGTCTTCGACGAAGATGGAGCAGGATGCGCCGGCGACTCCTGGGGAAAGCGCAGCGTGGTTTCTCATCGACTTGCTAGTTCACGGAGAACTCGTTCTTGAAATCATAGAAATAGAGATAATTCCTTTATATAAAGTCATTTGTCCTCCTTCGGTTTCTCCTTGTATAATAAAAAGTTATGAACTTGAATTTTATTCGAGAAACAGATTCTTTCAAAGAGCTCGTGGAGGCTATCAATGAGGGGAAAAAGGGAATAAAACTGACGGGGGTTGTCCCTGCAGCCAAGCCTTTTTTCTTGGCAGCACTCTTGGCTGAAACAAAAAAGAGGATTGTTTTTATCCAGCCTTCATTTTCCAATCTCCCCAATTTTGCCGACCAATGCCGGAGCTTTCTGTCTATATTTTCGTCAGAATTAAAAGCTAACTGGTTTCCTCCTTTATTGGATAATCCTTATGAAAACATCCCACCTGCTCTGGACACTGTTTCGGCACGGATGATGTTTTTTCACGATCTTCTTTATGATCCTCCACATTTGGTCTTAACCAAACCTGCGGCCCTTCTTTGGCCCTTCCCGCGTCCTGAAAATATGAGGAGATTTTTTCTTGAGATCAGTAAAGGAGATGTCTGTGATAGAGACACTCTGATCGAACGGATAAGAAAATCTGGATATACACGCGAATCAGTGGTCAACTCACATGGAGAATTTACCTGGCGGGGAGGGATCGTAGATGTTTTTTCTCCCTGGCAGGCTTATCCTTACAGGATTGAATTTAGCGGGGATAAAGTGGCTTCCCTCCGCGAATTTGATCTTTCTTCGCAGCGGTCTTTACGAAAAAAGGACCGCATCACAATTCCAACTCTCTATGAATTCCCTCTTTTTTTGTCGGATTTTGTCAAGTGTTGGGAGACTGGGGCCAAAACAGAAAATTTCCTTTTTCAAGATAAAGATTTGGGCCAACTGGTTGCGGAGCTTGAAAAAGGAGAGATCCCTTCATCCTTCTACTCTTTGTCCCTGCTGGCTTCCGATTTTTTTCAATCGTTCAAGTTTTTCCTTAACAACCATGTGTATATCATGGACGATTTTGAGGATGTGGAGAAGGATTGGAGGGAGCTCTGTAAGGATTATGAAGAGCAGTATGCCGAGCTAAAAAAACGAAATAAGCTGGCTCTGCCGCCTGAAAAAATGTACACAATAAATTTTTGGAATCAAATTGGGCAGGATGCTGTTCATCTGCACAGCCTGACATCCACGGCCAATAAAAAAACTTATCACTTCCCTTTTCAATCCGTCACTCGATTTGATAATAAGATCCCCTTTTTCATTGAATATTTGAAGAAAGGTTTGAATGAAGGGGCTTTGATATCCGTTTTTTTCTCGAGTGATGGTGTGCGTCAGAAGCTGGCGAGTCTGTTGTCCCAGCATGAAATTCCCAACCAGCCGGTTTCCGATCCTTTCGGTCAACCTTTGAATGGGGCTGTCTCCCTTCTCTTAGGAGACATCGCTTTTGGTTTTAGTTATCCCCAGTTCAATTGGATCCTTTTTTCCGAAAGGGATATTTTCACCGAAGAAAAAGTATTGGTCAGCCGATCCCCGATCCGTCCTTTTGTCTCTCAATTCCGCGACTTAAAATCAGAGGATTTTGTTGTCCATACCGATTACGGAATTGGAGTTTTTAAAGGTTTGATCAAAATGGAGTTGGATGAAAAAAATCGGGAATTTATCGAAATTCACTACAAAGAGAACGACAAGCTGTTTGTCCCTGTGGAAGATTTGAATCTAGTTCAGAAATACTCGAATTTGAGTTCTGTCAAACCTTCATGTAATAAACTGGGCACAAAAAATTGGGAGAGGACTAAAGAGAGAACAAAAAAAGCCATAGAGACCATGGCTAAGGAGCTTCTCCATCTCTATGCTAAAAGAAAAGCGATCAAGGGTTTTGAGTTTAGCACGAGTGGGACCTGGCAGATTGAATTTGACAAAACTTTCCAATTTGAAGAAACCGGGGATCAAAAAAAGGCGATCGAGGGGATCCTGCTGGATATGGAATCCGAATCTCCAATGGACAGGCTTCTCTGTGGTGATGTTGGATATGGAAAAACTGAAGTGGCCCTGAGGGCGGCTTTTAAAGCCGTCATGGACAGCAAACAAGTGGCCGTTCTGTGTCCAACGACCGTATTGGCGAGCCAGCATTTGCAAACGTTCAGGGACAGAATGGTCCTTTTTCCAGTACGAGTAGAGAGTCTGACTCGATTCCAGACTAAAAATCAACAGAGGAGGATTTTGGAGGATTTGAAAAAAGGTCTTGTAGACATCATTATCGGTACTCATCGAATTCTCTCTCAAGATGTTGAATTCCAAGATTTGGGACTTCTTGTTGTCGACGAAGAACAGAGATTTGGTGTCAAACATAAGGAAAAGCTCAAGCAGATGCGAATGAATGTGGATGTGTTGACTATGACTGCAACACCAATACCAAGAACTCTTAATCTGTCTCTATCCGGACTCAGAGATATCAGTCTCATCGAAACTCCTCCAAAAGATAGGTTGGCCATCCACACGGTTGTCACGCCTTTCAGCCGTAAGCTTATCACTTCGGGCATTAAAACGGAGTTGGCTCGTGGCGGGCAAGTTTATTTTATCCATAACAGGATCACGGACATCGACTCCATTGCTCAAATGATTGAAAAATGGGTGCCGGAGGCCAAAGTCGCTGTGATCCACGGGCAGATTTCTGGACTCAATTTGGAAAAAAAGATGATCGACTTTATTCAGATGAAGTACAATGTCCTTGTTTCCACAACTATCATAGAAAACGGTATCGACATTCCTCTTGTCAATACTCTTTTTGTCAACAGGGCCGATAAATTTGGATTGTCTCAGCTGTACCAACTTCGTGGACGGGTGGGCCGGTCTTCTCGGCAGGCCGTAGCCTATTTTCTTGTACCGCCCTTCTCGGACCTCACTGTCCTGGCCAAGGAACGATTGAAAGCACTCAAAGAATTCAGTGAGTTAGGATCTGGATTTCGGTTGGCTGCCAGAGACCTTGAGATTCGTGGAGCGGGAAACTTTCTTGGATCTCAGCAGCATGGATATATGGAAGCCGTAGGATTTGAGTACTATATGCATCTCATGGATTCAACTGTCAAACGGCTTAAGGGGGATGAAGATAAAGGTGTCCAAAGTGAAATTAATTTAAAAATGGATATTCAAATTCCTGAGGAATATCTTCCTCAGATGAATATGAGACTTAATTTATATAAAAGAATTTCTTCGGTGGAGAGTTTGGCAGAATTGGATCGAATCCGCGATGAGATCAAAGACAGGTTTGGGATTCTTCCTGAAAGTGTAGAAAATCTGTTGCGATACGGGGCTGTAAAATTTCTTTCCCATACACTAAAGATCAAAAGTTTAAACCGTGTTGGACATAAAATCATTTTTAAATTTTCCCCTTCTTTTTCAGGGGATTTGATTCGATTGACAAAACTTATGGAAGAACGTGATGGAACTGTCACTCCACAAGGCGTTCTCAGCCTAAAAATTCGTACGGAGAACGAAACTGCATTTATGAATGAAACGATTACTGTCTTGAAGGAGTTGACTTTAATGTAATATAATGAGCTGGCGTGAATGAAGATGGAAAAATTGTACAGGAGTGTTTTGGCACTGGTGTCCCTGTCTGCCGCTCTGGCTTTTTTTGCCCATTGCAGTGATCCTTCCCCATCAGATGTATCCCAGACTTTTGACCTCAGTGATCCAGAGAAGAGGATTCATATCATCCTTAGAGTACAGGATGTCTATTATTTTAATGCGGATTTCGAAAAGAATCTCCAGCTCATTGTGGGAGATGAATTTAAGACATTTGATATGGTCTCTCTCAGCAGGCTGATCGACAGTTTTATTGAAGATAAAATGCTTTTAACGGCAGCTAGAAATAGTGATTTGTCCGTATCTTGGCAGGAACAGAAAGAGTATCTATCAAAGGCCTCAAACGACTCTTTCCCTGATGGAAAGGATAGCCCTCTCGATGAGATGGAAACGCAATCTCTTCTTGAGCGGCTCTTGGTTGAGAAATACATATACGAAATAGTTAAAAATATTGATGTAAATCCTGATGAGATCAGTGCTTACTATGAAAAGAATAAACGAGAATTTTTACGGCCGGACAGGGTGTCTGTCAGTCAGATTCTCCTGGACACCGAAGAAAAAGCCATAGAGATTTTTGATAGTGTGAAGGGTTCTACCGAAGGTGTTTTCCAGCAGATGGCTAAAGAGGTTTCATTGGGAGTTGAGGCGTCCAAAAGTGGCCATCTGGGAGTTTTTGAGCTCAATCAGCTTCCAGCTGAAATGGAAAAGGTCATTTTTTCATTAAAAGAGGGAGAAATCAGTCAGGTTGTGGAATCGGCATACGGATTCCATATCTTCCGTTTAGATAAAAAAATGGAATCTGAACTTGAGGTGCTAGAGAAAATCTCTTCAGATATTCGTTTAAAAATTTTGGACCAAAAGATCAAACAAACGGTTGCCCAACATTTGGTTGAATTGAAAGAGACCATGGACTGGGAATTCTTTCCCAAAAATTTATCCTTCCCCTACCAGAGGAATTCAAATGAATAAGACAAAAATATTTCTAGTTTGCTTGGCGGTTTTGTACACCGCGGCTATTCTCGCTGCTCAAGAAGTGGTGGAAGCCATTGTTGCAGTCGTGAATGATGAGTTCATTTCTCTTTCAGATTACAAAGAAAGACACGATAACTTCTATCAGTTGTTAAGGACCCAATTTCAGGGGGAAGAATTTACCAAACAGTATGAGGCCTTAAAAGAACGTTTAATGGATGACATGATCACTGAACTCCTTATTTTACAAGAGGCAAGGAGAAAGGGGTACGACGCCACAGAGCAGATCAACGCACAGATAGATCTTATTATGGAACAAAATCAATTCAAGACCAGAGAGCAACTCATCGAGGCGCTGAGTCGTGAGAACATCAAATTCGAAGACTGGCTGCAAAATCTCGAAACCGGAATTCTTCAACAATTTGTCTTCGGTGCCGAAGTGGGGCGCAGTATTGTTGTGGATGATGCTGAACTCATAGAATATTACAATACGCATCTCGAAGACTATAGAGAGCCTGAAGAATATACGTTAAAAGCCATATATATTTCTTCTGATGGGAAGAGTGAAGAAGATGTTCAATCCAAGAAAGAGGAGATTGATGAACAGATGGCTGCGGGAGAAGACATGTCGATTCTTGCAGCTCAGTATGGAGAAGGACCGGAAAAGGATGCCCAAGGGGATTTGGGGAGCTTTATTAAAGGACAGATGCTTCCTAACATGGAGCAGGCTGTTGAAGGACTACAAAAAGGAGAACTGTCGAGCTGGATCGAGATGCCAAACGGCTGGTATTTGCTGCGCCTTGAAGACAAAATAGAAAGCCGGATCAAGGCATTTGATGAAGTCCGAGATGAAATAGAGACCGTGCTTTTTAACCAGAAAAGTGCAGCAGGGATCCAGAAATATCTTGAAGAGCTCAGGAGCCGGAGCTTTATCAAAATCCTCATCCCAGATCCATTAGAATACAAATAGATTTTCAACTTGTTGCTGGTAAGGTCTTTACGGAAGGCAGATGGCTGCGGCAAAAGCAGTGGTCCAGACGCCCTTCTTCCCAATAGCGTTTTGAGTGATATTGTCTGTTTTGACAATGATATTTTCGGATATCTGGTAAAAACTTTTGTCTTCATTCCAGATCTCATCTAGGTCGAAGTTTTTACCGAGTGTCGTAGCCAACATATAGGCTGCGAGATCTTCCGCATATTGACCTGCTTCTTCTTTATTCTGACCGAAGCTGTGGTGTTCTGACAGGTAACCATAGTGGACGGGATTGTTTGGGATGGCTAAACCTACAGACGCAGAGAGGACTCTCTGAGGTTCATCCGTGGCATTTTCACTCATAATAAGGAATACAATTTGACCTGGTTCGAGGCATTTTAGTCCCTCTTCTTTGGAGATAAGTTTACAGTGCGGCGGGAAAATACTGGAAATTTTGACGAGGTTGAATGGGGCGATACCGGCCTGCCTTAAGGCCATCTCAAAACTGGCCAGTTTTTCTTTATGTTGCCCCACTCCTTTGGTGAGAAAAATTTTTGTGGGGACAAAACCTTTCATGAATTCCTTTCAAGTCGTGCTATTTTAAATTATCCTTCTTTATCTCTGTTTTTTTTTCGCCGACAGGTTCGGGCTCTTTAAAATCAATTTTACGGGAAATTTCCCATTCTCCAAAAGGGATATAATTTGAACCCTTAAACTTGACGAATAATTTGACCATAACGGTCTTCCAGAAGGGATTGTCTTCAAACGAAGCTAAACTCTTTCCCTTCACTCCATAATTACTTTTAAGAAAAATTGTATCGCTTTTTTCTCCTGGTTCGACAGGAACATTCCGGATGGCAGCCAAAAAAGCATCTCCCGAAATTTCCTGTTCATCCTTGAGACGAAAAATCGCGTTGAAGTACACGAACTTCAATGGTTTTTCAGAAAGATTTTTTACTCGAAAGGAAATGGTTGGAACGATTGTGAGTTTTGGCGGCCAGGGCTGATAATATTTATCAACCCATTTTGTCTCCACATCCAAAACTTCGATAGATGACTTAAGCTCTTCAAGTGCGAGTGCTTTTTTTATCCCTGGTTTGCATGAAAACGAGGATGTCATGAGGAGTGCGATGACAGCAAAAATTAAAAGGACACCAAATCTTTTCATCTTTCCTCCTTGTATCAGGCTAAATCTAAATATAGTTGATAGCCGTCTATTATGCAATCAAAAATTGGCACCATGAATGCCTTCCTTTATCTTTAAACGTTTGGAAGCGAGAAAGTGTTTAGAACAGATAATTTTGCATTTTTGCTTCAATTTGATTAACTTAAAATCATGAAGGGAAAAATTTTACGCGGAAATCTCTATTTTGGTATCCTTTTGTTTTTTGTGTCCAGTCTTTTCCTTTTGTTCAACAATCCTTTCATGAAAACATGGTATTACATCTTTGCTTGGTGGTCGTTTATCCTCATAATTGATAGTATCAATTTTCGGCTCAGAGGAATTTCTCCACTTTCGGAAGGTGTGTCTAAATTTTTGTTCATGGGATTTATTTCTGTCTGTACTTGGTTGATTTTTGAGCTGTTTAACTTGAGGCTAAGGAACTGGTCTTATTTAAATCTCCCTCAAAATATTCTTTCACGTTGGGCGGGATATTTTCTTGCTTTTGCCACGGTTATTCCTGCTTTAATAGAGCTATCTTTGTTATTCCAAAGAATTTTAAGGCTAAGAGCGCTCAAAATATTACAGATGCGGCCAACTCAAATTATGCTTTCTGGGAGTGTTTTTTTTGGAATCTTAAGCATTGGAGGGGCCCTTGTATGGCCAAACCTTTGTTTTCCTCTTGTCTGGTTAGGTCTTTATTTTTTTATTGAGCCCATAAACTATCGACTAAAGGTGGTCACTCTGTTGGCTGATTTTGAAAAGAACAACTGGGGAATCTTCTGGTCCTGCATTTTTTCCGGACTGAGTGCAGGATTCCTTTGGGAATTTTGGAATTTCTGGGCAGGCTCTCATTGGGAATACTCCCTGCCCTATCTCAATTTTTGGCGTGTTTTTCAGATGCCAATTTTTGGATATCTGGGATTTCTTCCTTTTGCCCTGGAGATATTCGCCATTTGGAACCTGGCCCGAGCTATCCAAAACAAAGTAAAAAAGTCCTTAACGTTGTCAATTGCATTTGTTTTCGTTCTGCTAATCTTTTGTTTCGCCAGCTTTTATCTTATAGACAAATTTTCGGTTATCCCCTAACTTAATTTTCTATTGTAACGTCCTCTTTCCCCTTAAAAATAACTTGAGGGAGGTCCTTTCTAAAAGCTATTTTACGATTTCTGAGGCGAAGACTGTTTCACAATTGTACTCTTCAAAGAGTGTTAAATTGTCAGAAAGCACTTTAAGAGTGGACTCATAGGGATGGCATATACCTACGGCCATTCCCTGTGTTTGAGCCAAGTGAAGGAGCCGTAAAAGTTGCTTCCGGATAACTTCCTCCTCCCTTTCGGAATCGAGAAAGACATGACGAAAGGCTGACAAAACGCCCATTTCTCTTGCGAGTTTAAAAGCGATGGAGCTTCCGGATGTTACGCTGTCAATAAAATAGAGCTTGTCTTCCTTCAACCGTGCAAGGATAAGCGACATTATTTCCTTTTCCGCCGTGATTTTTGAGCCCATATGGTTATTGACGCCGCGGATGAATGGGATCTGTGAGAGATTCGCTTCCAGAGTTTCCAGAACATCATTCTCGGACATTCGGGAATGGATGAGGCCTTCCGTTGAAGCATTTGATTCAAAATCGTTTAAGGATTCGAGGGGGAGATGAAGAATCACTTCCATATTATTTTGCTGAGCAACACGGGCTGTTTCTGCAGCCCAGGGACTGTAGGGTAATATGGCTATCGTTAGGGATAGATGCAGATCCACAACATCTCTTAAAGTTTTCAAACTGTAGCCCATATCATCAACAATAAGAGCCACTCTGTTTTTTGGCTGCACGAGGTTGGGCTCTTCAGGAAGTGCCTTATTTTCTTTTGGACACTTGAAAAGAATTGACGCTCTCTGTTCTCCCTTTTCATCCTGCAGTTCCCAGAGAATAAGGTCACAGTTGTCCTGTTTTGTTGTCCTGATATTTATAAGGATATGGTCTTTTTGGAGTTCCGTTTCAAGCAGAAAGGCAACATTTGCATATTCTGTTGGCGCCATCGAAATCGGGATTTGAATCCCTCCACTTTTGTCTTTTTGGCTGTTTCTAGGATCTGCCTGAATGCCAAGAGTGGTTAAGCTGTTGAGAATGAGTTGATCCAGAAGTTCACCGTTTTTTTGAATAGGAGTTGTCCCCAAAGGATGGAAGAAGCAGGATTTATTCCCTCTTTTCCAGCTGATGTAGTCAAGTCCGAGAGAGGAACATAAAACAATAAACAGTAAACTGAAGGTGAGAATAATATAGATTTTCTTGGAAGGTTGAGTGGGGGAGTCGGTCCTCGGCATAAATCAGATGTTAGAGAGAATTTTTTTTGTCTGCTCGAGATACTTTGCGGAACTTTGGTCTGTTCCTTCCAGCTTTACATCTGGTTCGATGCCTTCTTCCCAAATTTTTGTTGTTGCGTTAAGATGGAAGATAGATGCAGTCAGCAACAAACCACTTCCATCTTCTAATGGTATAAATTTATGCTTAGCGACCAGGCCTGGTGTCTGATATCCGATGATTTTAGCCTGCTTATGTTCCTTAAGGATTGCGGCCGCGGCCTCGGCAGGACCTAAAGTCGCTTGGTTAGTCCAAATGAGAAGAGGTAGATGAGCCAATTCGGGTTCAGAGGGAGTGGAGAGAATTTCTTTTTTTCCTCTGTTGTCTTCAAAATACCCGATATTTTTTGACTGGAGAAATAGATTGACAAACTTCATCATGTTTTCGAAATTTCCTTGATGACAATTTCTCAAATCGATGATTAAGGGCGAATTCGAAGTTTTCAGCTGGGAAAGAATGGAGGCCTTGATCTCCTGGATACAGGCTGAATTCAAGCAAAAAATGCTTAAAATTCCGCTGGTTCCTTCCGCTTGTTTATAGACACAGGGTTTTTCCCAAAGCTTTGCTCGCGGGACCTCTATCTCTTTGTTTTCATTCGCGCGCAGGATTCTGATGTGGATGGGATTGTTGGTGGTGTCCTTGAGAAAGAGATTGGCTTCATACATGCTCATGGGCAGTGTTGATTGACCATCAAGAGCGCTGACGGTGTCTCCTATTTGTATCCCCTTTTTTTCTGCGGGAGAATTTTCAAGCACACCCATCACCACAGGAAATGTCCTGTATTTTTTGTACAAAATAATTCCAATATCATTCAGGTCCCCATCTTCTATTTGCTGGTGTTTGGAAACGGCATCTTTTGTGAGATAGCTGGAGAATTCATCGAGTGAATTGACCATTCCCTTGAAGGCCCCTTCCATTGTCCTGGAGGGATCAGCTTCATCCACATAATCATCTTTTATATGCCTGACAACTTGCTGGACGATCCAGAGGATGCCCTTTCTAGGCTTCTGGATCGATAATCCAGGTAGGATATCATTTTCAAAAAGGAAAAAAAGAGACACGCTGGCCAGCAAGATGATCAGTGTATATCTAACGGTTTTTTGTCTCATTTTCTGTTAAACGGACGTTAAATTGTATCATCTTCCTCTCAACCATTGCAAGGGATTCAGGGGATCGGTCTTAAAGTTGATCTGGAAATACAACGCTATCCCTTTGAGAGATCCCGTGTCTCCAACAACAGCAATAGGTTGGCCGGCCCTGACAATATCTCCTTTTTGGACCTTAAAATCTGAACAGTGCCCGTACATGGAATAATAGGACAAACCATGATCTAAAATAATCAAATTTCCATAAAAACCTTGAAAATAGTCTGCATAGACCACTTTCCCGGGATGGATGGCTGAAATTGTTGAATTTTTTTCAGTGGAAATCTCGATACCGTTATTTTCGGTTTTGGTTTTAAACGTTGGGTGTTGCTCAATTCCAAAGGTCGTGACAACTTTTCCCTGGACAGGCCATTGAAGCGAACCTTTTTTCTCATAGAGAGGAATGACTGTGAAGGGAAGGGATGTTTTTTCTCTGATCAATTGATTTATGAGTTTTTGGAATTGTTCGGCTCTGATCTTGAGCTCATCCAGAGTTTTTAAATGTGTTTTCTTGTCTTGATTGATTCTTTGAATAAGTGCCCTGTTTTTTCTTTCCTGACTTTCTAAATCCATCTTTTTTGTTTGGGATTGGGAAAGAAGGCCTGATATTTCTTGTTTTTTTTCCTCGATTCGCTCTTGGGCTTCTTTAAGTTCGTTTAGGGTTTGTTTAAATGATAGAATGATGTTCTCTTGATATTGGGCGAGGAGAGAAAGGTGTTTGCTTTCTGACATGAGGTCGGTCACATCTGCCGCCTGGAATAGAAAATCAAGGTAGCTCATATCACCAAATTTGTAGAGTGTCACTAAGACCTGAGAGACCGATTCCTTTTCTTTTTCCAATCTTGCTTTTAAGGGAGGGATTTTTTTCTGGACAGCAGAGAGTTCTTGGTTGGCTTTTTCC
Organism: uncultured Eubacteriales bacterium; assembly: GCA_964633715.1. Classification (GTDB taxonomy): domain Bacteria; phylum Acidobacteriota; class Aminicenantia; order Aminicenantales; family Aminicenantaceae; genus JAUWVG01. Next base: position 22,556 of record CAZWHQ010000007.1, on the reverse strand, counting down.
ATTTGGAGGGTATATCTTTTTATGTCATTTTGAATCAGGTTCTTTTCAAGGCCAATCTGGTCGAGCTGTGAAAGGATGGACGTCCTTTTCTTATCCAAATCTTTTATATTTTGCTGAAGCCGGGCTCTTTCCTTCTGGAGTTTTTCCAGGCGTTCTTTGTAAACAGATATCTCCTCCTGGCTGAAAATATTGGCAGAGACAGATAAAAAAGAGGAAAGGATGAAGACAACAAACAGCATCCATGAATGGGCCTTCAACCGGCAAGTAAGAAGTCTCATTTTTTTTGCTTGCGAAAAATATATAAAATTCCTCCAAAAACACCGATAATCACTGCAAAGACAATATCAGCGATTAAAGAGAAAGAAACCGCAGCAGAACTGGAGATGCCATAGGATGCAAAAATTGTCATGTACAATGCTTCCCGTAATCCCAATCCATTGATGGTGATGGGGATTGTCAAGATGATGAGGACGATGGGGATGAAGATGAAATAGTCAATGAAAGAGATATCGATATGAAGAGCTTTGCCCACAAAATAGTAATGAAGGATCACATTGATCTGAAGACAAAATGCCCAAAAAAGCGCTTTCAGCAAAGCTCCCCTTTTTTCCTTATAAACGAAAACGATCTCTCTAAATGCATAAATTTTTTGTCTTAATTTTCCGATAATGCCTTTTTTAGGAATTATGTTTAAAAGGATTTTAGAAATAGGAAGGAAAAAAAACAGGATGGCCGAGAGCCCTAAGAAGCCGACACCCAGAGATATCCAAATAACAGGCAGCCGCTGAGCGATGTCCAAGCGGAAAAGGGAGGCCAAAAGGGCAAATAGGAGAAGAACGAAAATTCCGGATAATCTTTCCACAAAAACTATCGCTGTTGACTTGAGCACAGATTTGGAATGCTTGGATCCATCCAAAATCCGGACGACATCCCCACCAAATCTTGTTGGCAGGAAGAGGTTAAAAAAATTTCCGACGAGATAGGACTTGGCCAGGAATCCTAGAGGAACGTGATCGTTTTGAGCATGAATGAGAATCTGCCATCGGTAGGCGCTGATCAAAAGTCCTAAAGAATGAAGCGAAAAAGATAAACAAATCCAAAAGAGGCTGGCACCTCTTATGGACTCACCGATATCCCTTATAGGTGTCTTTTTCACCAAAATAAAAACGATGATGGATAAGCTGAAGATGAATTTCAGAACGAAAATAAATAAATTATTTCGCTTTGGCATGCGCCGGGCTCACGGATCTATTTTTTTTTCTTCTTGAAAAAATAGTCTTTCGTTATTTTGCTCAGCATACCACTTAAAATGAGCAGGGAAACAAGATTGGGGAAGGCCATAAAGGCGTTGGCCATGTCACCGAGATTCCAGATGATATTTAGGTGCACGCCTTGGACGTTGGCTCCAATAAAAAGCAGGGAGATAAACGCGATACGAAAGGGATAGATGATTTTAACCCCAAAGATATATTCCAGGCATTTTTCGCCGTAATAACACCATCCGAGAAGTGTGGAGTAGCCGAAAAGAAAGGAGCTGACGGCGATGATGTAACCTCCAAACGGGATCACGGAATCAAAGGCTGCGGCTGTAAGGGCTGTGGAGGTGAGCGCTTCAGATGCCCCGAATGCTGCGGTTTTAAGATACATGCCGGTGATTACGATTGTCAGTGTCGTCAGTGTGTTGACCAGGATGGTATCGATAAACGTTCCCGTCATAGCGATGAGGCCGTTTTTGGAAGGATCTGCCGATCTGGACGCAGACTGGGCAATAGCGGCTGAACCCAAACCTGATTCGTTTGAGAGCATCCCTCGCCTCACTCCTAAAACCATAGTCTGCCTGATTGAGGTCCCCACCATGGCTCCACCAAGGGCTTTGACGGAGAAGGCGGATTTGAAAATAACGCCTAAAGCATGAGGAAGATTGGTGATGTTGGCAAAAATGATGACGAGGGCGCCAACGAAGTAAAAGATGATCATTGCTGGTACAAGACGTTCGGAGACAGCTCCGATGCGTTTAATCCCTCCTAGAATGACGGCGCCGACCATGGCGGTGATGACCAGCCCGGTTATCCAAAAAGGCACGCTGAATTGGTCATTAAACGCCAGTGCCATCGAATTGGATTGGGCCATGTTTCCTGTACCGAAGAGACATGTAAAAGCGCCGCAGATGGCAAAAAACATGGCTAAAAATTTGGCGACTTTTTCGTTCTTGATTCCGTGGCGGGCGTAGTACATAGGACCTCCGGACATCTCGCCTATCTTGTTTTTTATCCGGAATTTGACGCCCAAAAATCCTTCGGCATATTTGGTTGCCATGCCAAAAAAACCGGCAATCCACATCCAGACTGGAGCCCCTGGACCGCCAACGGCAATGGCTGTGGCCACACCTGCGAGGTTGCCGTTCCCTACTGTGGCCGCCAAAGCTGTCATCAGCGCGGCGTAAGGAGAGATGTCCCCCTCTTCTTTTTCAGATTTGTCCTTGTGCAGCGCACCCTGAAAAACCATCTTTAAGGAAAGGATTAGCCTTCGGACCTGAATCAATTGACATAAAAATGTCAGAAGAATTCCTGTCCCTAAAAGCAGGATGACCATCACAGGAAACCAGATAAAATCGCTCGACTTTTTTATAAAAACATGGATCTTATCCAAGAGAGATAGAGATATGGGATAATCGTTCACTAAAATCTGGCCGTCCGTATAAATCTCGATGTCGTCTTGAAAGGGAGTCAGATTAAAAAGGTCCATCTTGATTTCGTATCTGCCAGGCTTTATCCCTGTAAAAATGTAATAACCTTCGGGATCAAGGTCGGTTTTGAGATAGGTGTCTTCTCCCGTTGGTCTTAAAAGAATGGAGCCCTGGGTGTAAGGACCTCCTTTTGGAAGGCGGGTGATCTTTCCTTTGACTTCAGCGGCTTCAAGTGATTGGAATCCGATCAGATGGAGAGAGACAAATATGAAAACGAATATTTTTTTCTTCATTTGTTCGTTATCCTATGATGATTTTAATAAGAATGGCAAGGATGGCGATTGGTGAAATGAATTTGATGGAAAACATCCAGATGTTGCGGATTGTAAATTTTGAGCTGCCGGATTTTATTTCTTCGATCGCTTTTTTCACGCCCCACACCCAGCCCACAAAGAGGCAGATCAGGAGTGCGCCAAAAGCCAAAGAGATATTACCGAAGATGAGATCGACTTTGGCCCAGAATGCAAACTTCGTGAGGAATTTTACTCCTCCCCAGGATAGAGCTGAAGGAATGCCTAAAACAGCGGCACACAATCCCATCAAGACAGCAGCTTTGCTGCGGGACCACTTCCGTTCGTCGACAAAATAGGCAACGGGCACTTCGAGGAGAGAAATGGTTGAGGTAATGGCGGCGACCAGAAGCAGCAAGAAAAAGAGCATACCGAATATCTGCCCACCCGAGAGCTTTGAGAAAACAAGAGGAAAGACTTTGAAGACCAGGCTAGGTCCTGAATCAGGGGAAATGCCCGGAATGGCAAAGAGGGTGGGGAAAATGATCAGACCGGCTAATAGCGCGATGAGTGTATCCGAAAAAGACACCCATCCTGCGGAGGAGACGAGGTTGTCTTTTTTGTTGATGTAACTGCCATAGGTGATCATGGTCCCCATCCCGAGACTGAGTGAAAAAAATGCCTGTCCGAGAGCAAAGAAGACGATTTTAAAGCTCAGCTTGGAAAAATCTGGACTGAGATAGAATTTGATTCCTTCTCCAGCTCCAGGGAGAGTGAGGGCTCTCACAGCCAGGAACAATATCAAAACGAACAGGATGGGCATCAGGACTTTTGTGTATCTCTCGATGCCCCCTTTAACTCCTTTGGAAATAATATATGTTGTGATGAAAAGGACAATCGCAAAAAAGAAAATAACCAGGAAGGGATTGGCAGAAAAATCGACAAATGTCTTTTCTGTCATCTGGCTGGTCACTTCTCCTCGAAACGCCCCAGAAATCATCTTGACAAGATACCCTGCGATCATTCCCGCCAGAACGGCATAATAGGAGAGGATTGCAATTCCCGTGACCATCCCCAAATAGCCTATAGATTTCCATGGAGACTTTGGTTTAATCGACTCGATGGCACCGACGGGATTTTTCTGTGTATGGCGTCCTATAACGAGTTCGGCCAGCATGACTGTAAATCCAATGAAAGCAACAGCTAAAATATAGACGAAAACAAATACAGCCCCACCGTTTTCCCCGACCACCATAGGAAAACGCCAGATGTTGCCCAGCCCTATGGCCGATCCGGTTGCTGCGAAAATAAAAGCGACTTTGGAGCCCCAGTTGCTTCTTTGACTCAAATTCTGGTTCTCCATATTCTTCTCCTTAATCGAGTCCTGATCCTATTCTCGTAACGTGTTCAGTATTTATTACCATAAACCTTGGAGATTGTAAAAGAATTCTTGTTGTGGTTGCATATTTGGAGATCTCCTATTAAAATCGTAGCTTAAATAACCATGGGAGAATTTTTATGCCAGCCATTGAAATAAAACCGGATGTCTATTGGATCGGTGTCAACGACAGGAGCACAGATCTGTTTGAGGGTTTGTGGCCCATTTCCCAATCAGGAGTCTCTTATAACTCTTACTTTATCGACGATGAAAAAAAGACAATTATTGATTTGACGAAAGCCTTTAAGGGGGATGAGTATATCGCTCAAATCGATGAGCTTGTCGATATCACAAAGATAGACTATATCATCGTCAATCACATGGAACCCGACCATTCTGGTTTGATGAGAACACTCCTGCGCATCGCTCCTGATGTGACGTTTATTGGCTCTGAAAAAACCAGAGAAATGCTGGAAACGTTTTATTCCATTACAGACAATGTCAAAGTGGTCAATGATGGTGACACCCTCTCTCTTGGTCGAGGGACTTTGAAATTTGTATCGACTCCGTTTGTACACTGGCCTGAGACCATCATGACTTACGATATGGATCAAAACATCTTGTTCTCTTGTGATGCATTTGGCGGATATGGAGCATTAAGGGGAGGTGCTTTTGATGACGAATGCCGGGATTTTGAGTTCTATAAAAAAGAGGCCTTGCGATATTATGTAAATATCATTGCAAATTTCAGCGCCCGGGTCCTCTCTGCTATCGACAAGCTGAAAGATTTCCCAGTGGACATCATCGCCCCCTCGCATGGATTGATTTGGAGGGAAGAACCGGCGCTCATCGTTGAACTTTACAAAAAATGGGCGAAGTATGCCTCGGAGAAAACAGAACCCGGAGCCACTCTTATATATGGATCGATGTATGGAAATACCGAAGTCGTCATGAACGCTGTGGCCCAAGGGATTTCTCAAACAGGAATTCCTTTTGAGATTTTTGATGCCGCTCGCACACATTCCAGCTATATTCTCCCTTCATTGTGGACAAAACAGGGGGTGATGATTGGTGCGCCTACTTATGAAGTCTCTCTTTTCCCTCCGGTTTCGGATGTGTTGAAAATGGCGGCTCATAAGCATATTAAAAATAAAAAAGTAGCCTATTTTGGCAGCCATGGGTGGAGTGGTGGAGCTCTGCGAGGATTAAAAAGCATTGTTGAGCCTTTGAAATGGGAGCTGTTGGATGTGTTGGAATTTGTGGGCTCTCCTTCTGAAAAAGACATCAAAAAGGCTGAGGAATTTGGGCGGAATTTTGCGGAACAAATAAAGCAGAACAAATAATTACATTCCTCTAATAAATATCCCACATGTGTTTGTTTTGATTTCCACATGATTTTATTACACGTCTGGATTTTGGCAAGACTCAGAAATTGTGATAATATAGCGGACAAACTTTATAGGAGAATCCAATGGGGAATAACTGGAAGGACGTGCTTGCCAAATGTTTTGAGGACAACCAAATTCTTTTATCCAGCATCCATGAAGCGCGCGAGAAATTTGATAATTTTTGCGAATTTATAGCCAAACCAGGCTTTAAACAGCTGAAAGAAGAGCTGGCGCTTTACAAGGTTGCAGCGAAGGTCCAGAGCATCAAGGGGTCTTCTATCTCTTTCCAGACAAACTTTATGAAGTCCAGCATCAGTCACTTTCAGTACACCATTTATCTACCAAAAAATTCCATCAAACTTGAATTGAAGTCCATTTTGGGAGGGAGAAAAAACAAAAAGGGAATGGTGGAAGTGAATGAAGGCCCTTTTATGGAGGGGATGGCTCCTTCTGCTGTGATGGATATCTCTCAGGAAGATTTCATTCATGAAGTGATTCGACTCTATAGAGATTTCCTTTTCACATCCACCATAAGCGCCGAATAAATTCTTTTCCCGGATTTAACCCCAAACAAACCCGTGTTTTTCCCTCTTATGCAAGCGAGTGAGGCCTGCGGTTTTGGCTATCGCAACGGCAGCATTGAATTCGTCCAACGAGATGCGTCTTCCAATTGCTGATTCATGGGGGACACTTCCACAGGGATAGTATTGATCCATGATATTTACGTAGGTGTTAGGAGAGATAGTTTGAGCCAAAAAAATCATGGCTTCTTCAGTCCCGGCCAGCCCATCCGGAAGAACAAGATGTCTGACAAGCAGTCCTCGGGAAGTGATTCCGTCCGCATCAATGGACAGATCTCCAACCTGGCGGAACATCTCTTTGAGGGCTTTTTTTACGACATCAGGATAATCGGCCGCCTCAGAGAATCGTTCTGCAGTATCGGCGTCTGTGAATTTGTAATCCGGCATGTATATGTCAATAATGCCGTCTAAAAGTTTGAGCGTTTCAAGAGAATCGTATCCTCCTGTGTTATAGACAAGAGGGATAAAGAGCCCCTGTTTGATTGCTAAAAAAACAGCCTTCAGGATTTGAGGAACAAAATGAGTGGGGCTGACAAAATTGATATTATGGCAACCATGAGTTTGGAGGTCGAGCATAATATCTGCGAATTGGTCGAAGGACATCTCGATGCCTCTGCCCTTATGGCTGATGTCGAAATTTTGGCAGAAAGAGCAACCCAGATTGCAGTGAGTGAGAAATATTGTGCCAGAACCACCCCGGCCTACAAGGGGCTGCTCTTCACCAAAATGTGGGGAAAATGAAGAGATTTTTGGCAAAAATCCCGAAGAACATGTCCCTTTTTCTCCCTTAAGTCGATTGACGCCACAATGCCTAGGGCAGATTGAGCAGCTTTCCAGTTTTTCGAAAGCGAGATCTATTTTTTTCTCAAATTCCCCATTCCCGTACGTCTTCATATAAACAGGACGAAATTTTTTAGGGGCCATTGCAATCACAATTATAACAGTATATGGCCTTGCATTTAAGAAGGTCTAAATATATATAAATGGGGATGACTCTAAATCAAAGGAACAAGTTTTGTACGGTGCCGCAGCTGGAAAAGATCCCTTTTTTGGTCCATGGATTCGGTACAGGCAATTTGTTGGAGCACGATATTTTGGACGAACCGGAATGGAATAAATTCACTTTTGTCTCCCTCAAACAGATCCATTCCGAGATCGTTCACATCATCGATGTCCCCCCCTTCAAGCCGCTGAAAGGAGATGCCTTGATCACCGACCGTCCGCACGTACTCCTTTCCGTCAGGACCGCAGACTGTCTTCCTGTTTTTATTGTTTCTACAAATCCTAAAGCCGTAGCTGTCATTCATAGCGGTTGGAGAGGAACACACAAGGCTTTGGTCCAAAAAGTTGTTAAAACCATGGCCCATAAGCTCGGAATCCGGAGGGATACTCTTTTTGCAGCCCTCGGACCATCCATCGAGCAGAAGTGTTATGAGGTTGGGGAAAATGTCAAGGATGGTTTTCCGGACAAGGAGGGCACTTCTCTTTTTTTTAAGCCTCATCCCAATCGGAGGGAAAAGTATTTTTTTGATTTGAAGGGAATGAACCGTTTTCAACTTTTAGATGTGGGTGTAGAAAACAAAAACATCTTTTCAGTCGATTTATGTACACGGTGTGAAAAAAAATATTTTTCCTTTCGCAGGGACAAAAATGAATCTGGCCGGATGATCAATTTTATCGGGATGGCCTTCTAGTTCTGGTTTATTCATAAAAAAAAACCTTTTCCCAGTTTTATTTGCTTTTTCGTTTCTTTTTTTTTATCCTTAGAATCAATCGAATTTTCTCTAGGTGGAAAGGATAATGAATAAGACTTACTCAGAAATAACGATCCCAGAACTGTCTCTATTTAAACAAGGAAAGGTGCGGGATGTATATGAGATTGAAAACAACCTTCTTTTTGTCGCTTCTGACCGGATTTCGGCTTTTGACTGGGTTCTTCCTTCTCTCATTCCGGATAAGGGAAAAATACTGACACAGCTTTCAGTATTTTGGTTTAAATTCACTTCTGATTTGTGTCCCAACCATATCTTGACATCAGAATTTGATGCATTCCCATCTGTTCTTCAAAAGTACAGAGATGTTTTGGAAAAACGTTCCATGTTGGTCAGAAAAACGGAAGTGCTTCCTGTTGAATGTGTCGTCAGGGGGTACCTGGAAGGTTCAGGATGGAAAGACTATCTTTCTTCTGGCGAGACAAGTGGTGTAAAACTTCCCTCTGGATTAAAACGGGCCGGCAAGTTGGAGGAAGTTATTTTTACTCCGGCCACGAAAGCGGAAGAGGGGCATGATATCAATATATCGTTTGAGGAGATGCAGGATATTGTTGGTGCGGACCTTGCAGATAATGTGAAGGAATTGAGTGTCTCTCTCTACAGGAAAGCGTCCGAATACGCGTATTCAAAGGGTATCATCATAGCTGATACTAAATTCGAATTCGGGATAAGAGATGGACAAATCGTGCTTATCGATGAAATCTTCACCCCGGACTCTTCTCGGTTCTGGCCTGTAGAAAGCTATTTGCCAGGGATGTCTCAACCCAGCCTCGATAAACAATTTGTGCGTGATTACCTGGAAGGACTAAGCTGGGACAAGAATTCTCCACCGCCGGAATTGCCTTCCGGGATAATCGCTCGCACTGCAGAAATTTATCTGGATATATTTAAACGCCTTACTGGATTAAATGGACTCTGATGGGTGATCGGATCGATCTCCATATCCACTCAGACAGAAGCAGTGATGGAGATTATTCACCCGAACACATAGTAAATTTGGCAAAGAGAGCCAATTTTCGGGCGATTTCGATTTCGGATCATGATACGGTTGATGCCTATCCTGAGACGATCAAACACGGTGAAGAACAGGTCGTTGAGATAATCCCCAGTATAGAATTGACGACTCTCTTTGAGGGGCGAGAGTTCCATCTCCTTTGTCCATTTATCGATTGGGAAAGTGAGATTTTGAGGGACCTTGTTCTGGAAGTAGCAGAACGACGCCGTCAGGAGGCCAGAGACAGAGTGGAAAAACTTCAAAATTTGGGATTTGATATCAGTTGGGAAGAAGTTCTTTTGGCTTCTGATCCATTTCCTCCGCTGGGTGTCACCATTGCCCGATTGATCCTGAACAAAGCCGAAAAAAACAAAACGCCTGGTTTTTCTCCATACTTGGAAGGTGAACAAAAGCAGTTTGCTCCCTATCATTTTTATAAGGATTATTTTATGGAGGGAAAACCCGCCTCTGTCCCAAGACGGAATGTCGATCTTCTGGACGTGCTTGAAAAGATCATTTCTGCTGGAGGAGTTCCTGTTGTCGCTCATCCAGGTGCGTATTTTCAGAGCACGAAAAAAGAGGACCTGATCCAACTAAAGGAAAGTGGACTTAAAGGGCTCGAGGTCTATTCGTCCTACCATGATTCTGGGCAAAAGTCTTTGTACAAATCTATGGCAGAAGAATTGGACCTAGTTCCCACAGCAGGATCTGATTTCCATGGCTCGATCAAACCTCACATTCAATTCGGGGAACTCGGTGAGGGGGGATATTGGATGGTAGAAGAATTAAGAAAAAAGAGGGGGATTAGATGATTATTAACTGGGTGGACCTCATTCTTCTGGTGATTCTCGGATTAACGGTTATTTTTGGTATTATAAAAGGTTTTATCAGGCAAATTATTGGTATTCTTGCGGTTATCGTGGGCTTGGTGTTAGCTGTCAATTACTATCCTGCTGTTTCAGACTTTTTTTCACAATGGATCACCAGTCGCACACTCTCTCACTTTATCGCATTTATTCTTGTATTTATCGCAGTCCTTTGTTTAGGAGGAATTCTTTCTTTCCTTTTCTCGAAGGTGATAAAGGGGCCATTAAAATTTGTTAATAACGCCCTGGGCGGTGGATTAGGCCTGCTGAAAGGCCTGCTCATCTGCGGCGTGATTCTTTTTGCTATGCTTGTTTTCCCTTTCAAAGAGAATGCATTAAAGCAGTCCATTTTTGCTCCCTATTGCTTAAGAGTCACCAAGGCTGTGATCTATCTCATTCCGGATGACCTAAAAGTTAAATTCAATGAGGCGTATGAAGATATAGTAAAAAGGGGGATTGAGAATGTCAGCTAAGGCAAAACAGGTATCCATTCACCAGAAAATGGAAATCCTGATCAAGGAACTCGTTGAAAATGAACTGCCTCTTAAAGAAGTCTTGAAGGAATTTGAAAAGATCTACATTGAGACAACGGCCAAGAAATACAATGGAAACAAAACGAGAGTGGCCAAGGCTCTGGGGATACACCGCAACACACTTCATAATTTAACCAAGGCCCTCAATATAAAATAGTCAGAAACTTAGCGCTCATTCACATAGAGTGCTAAAATAATCGTTGACAACGGGGAAAAAATCAGTATAATTAGCAGTCTCTTAGCTGAATTGCTAATTTATTTTTAATTTTATAGGAGGTATTCATGAGTATAGTTCCTTTACATGACCGAGTTCTTCTCAAGCGCTTAGAAGAGAAGGAAGTTGTCAAAGGTGGAATCATCATTCCAGATACGGCTAGAGAAAAACCACAGGAAGCTGAAGTTATTGCTGTGGGAAAGGGCCGTGTTTCAGAGGATGGGAAAGTTATCCCTCTCGATGTTAAGAAGGGGGATAGAGTTCTCATAGGAAAATTTAGCGGAACTGAAGTGACATTCGAAGATGTAGAACATGTCATCGTCCGTGAAGAGGAAATATTAGCCAAAATCACCTGATTTTGCGAAAAGGAGAAACAATGGCAAAACAAATAACAACTGGAGATGAAGCAAGACAAGCTCTCTTAAAGGGCGTTAATGCTTTAAGCAACATCGTCAAAGAGACCCTTGGTCCGAGGGGAAAAAACATAGTCCTCGACAAGAAATTCGGTTCTCCCACCAGCACCAAAGACGGTGTCACCGTGGCTAAAGAGGTTGAATTAAAGGACTCCCTCGAGAATATGGGGGCCCAGCTTGTCAAAGAGGTGGCCTCGAAAACATCTGATGTGGCCGGAGACGGCACGACAACCGCAACAGTTCTTGCCCAGAGTATTTATGGGGAAGGATTAAAGTATGTCACCGCTGGTGCCAATCCCAACCTAATTAAAAAGGGAATCGATCAAGCCGTGGAAAAGATTGTTGGTGAGCTGAAAAAGTTGAGCCGGGGTGTGAGCGGAGACATGATTGCCCAAGTCGGCGCCATTTCTGCCAACAACGACTCCTCTATCGGTGAAATCATTGCCGAGGCTATGGACAAAGTTGGCAAAGACGGCGTGATTTCAGTAGAAGAGGCCAAAGGTTTGGAAACCACGATGTCCATCGTTGAGGGGATGCAGTTTGACCGGGGATATCTTTCTCCCTATTTTGTCACCGATCCCGATCGGATGGAGTGTGTTTTAGAAAATCCTGTGATTCTTCTTCACGAAAAGAAGATCAGCAATCTGAGAGAATTCTTGCCTCTGCTGGAAAGCGTTGCCAAGATGGGTAAACCTCTTGTTGTCATCGCCGAAGAAGTAGAAGGTGAAGCTCTTGCAACACTGGTGGTGAACAAACTCAAAGGCACCTTCGCCTGCGCAGCCGTAAAAGCCCCTGGCTTTGGAGACAGAAGAAAAGCTATGCTGGAAGATATTGCTGTTTTGACTGGTGGTAAGGTGATTACCGAGGACATCGGTGTCAAACTCGAGAACATCACTGCAGATTGGTTGGGTCAAGCCAATAAGGTTGTCATCGACAAAGACAATACCACTATTGTTGAAGGTGAAGGCACATCTGATGAAGTCCAGGCCCGGATCAAGCAGATCAGAACTCAGATCGAAGACACCACTTCTGATTATGATAGAGAAAAACTTCAGGAAAGACTGGCCAAACTGGTTGGCGGAGTGGCTTTAATCAAAGTCGGCGCCGCTACAGAAACAGAACTCAAAGAGAAAAAAGCCAGAGTTGAAGATGCCATGCATGCAACAAAGGCAGCCGTTGAGGAGGGAATCGTTCCTGGTGGTGGAGTGGCCCTGTTGAGAAGCCAGAAAGTTATTACAGATCTTAAACTTGAAGGAGACATGGCCATTGGTGTCAATATCATCAAGAGAGCCATCGAAGAACCTCTCCGGCAGATTGCTAATAATGCAGGGCAGGAAGGTTCTATTATTGTTGAAAAAGTCAAAGAGCAGAGCAAAGATATGGGATTCAACGCACTGACAGAAAAATATGAAGACCTTGTTAAAGTGGGTGTACTCGATCCAACTAAAGTTGTGCGCACAGCACTGCAGAATGCTTCCAGTATTGCCGGATTGATGTTGACCACCGAAGGTTTGATTTCAGACCTTCCCGAAGAAGATAAGGGTTCGAAATACCCGTCCATGCCCCCCTCTCCCGACATGTACTAAATCAAGTAGAAAAAAAAATGGGGACAGTCCCCAATTAATTGATCATACAGTTATTCAATTAATTGGGGACTGTCCCCATTTTTTTTGATCTTTTTACATTTTATACTTGCCGAAATCCTCGGGCTGTAAGTTTTCCAGCCATTTTTTAAGCTTTTCCGAGTCTTCGAGATTTTCGTCGAATTTCATGCTGTTGGCTTTATCGACAACACTTTCTTCAACAAAAATAGGTGCATCCGTTCGGAGAACAAGGGCTATAGCATCCGATGGGCGGGAATCGATCGTGAAGATTTGCCCCATATGCCGGCAGTATATCAGTGCGTAAAACGTGTTGTCCCTCACATCATTGACTACGATTTTTTCCACTGTTATGTCCAATTCATCCAATAAATTTTTCAGCAAATCGTGAGTCATCGGACGGGGAGTTGTGATGTTCTCTATTCTCAATGCGATGGCATTAGCTTCAAAGACGCCTATCCATATGGGCAGCATCCGTTCGTTCTGGATATCTTCGAGCACAACAATGGGCATCTTGGATATGGGATCAACCACAAGGCCCTTAATTCTCATTTCAATTTCCATGTTACCTCCGCACTTAAGGCTAAATATAAAATCTGAACTGAGGCTTGTCAAGAAGTGTCATTTTCGATGATCTTCATGATGTTTTCTGTAAGACCGGCCAAAACGAGAATATCCCCCCTCTTGATAACTTCTGTGGCAGAGGGAATGGTGATGGTCTGAGGCGGGTATTTTCTTTTTATGAGCAGAATGTCAATCCTGTTTGCGGCCTTCAGATTCAGATCCATGAGGGATTTATCCCAGAAGAATGAGGGGGCCTCAACTTCCATGATTTTGTATCCCGTACCGATATCAAAAGATTTGCTTTGTGGCGAGAATTTGAGTTTTTGGGCGATGCCTTCTGCGGCCTCTTTTTTGATGATTTCATGATTGTAGGCCTCTATGACATCCTTTCGTTTGATCACACCTGCAAATTTATTCCCCTTGAGAAGCGTAATTTCAGAGACATCTTCCTGACCAAAAATCTTCATAGCCTGTTCAAGATTGCCCTCGTAATCGATGGAAATCGCTGGGAAAGCCAGATCTTCAGCGATCAAGAGGGAATCGAGAAGATCTTTTTCTAGAACAAGCTTTTTCATTTGGTTAAGTGAAAAACAACCAATATAATTGTTATCGGCGTCGATGATTTGGAACGTGTGATGTTTGCTGCTGATGGCCAAATCGATAATTCGTCCGACATGTTCCGTGTTCAAGAATGTCTGAAAATCCTGGCTGGCAAAATCTTTTACGCGCAGAGATCTCAGGATATTGACTTCACGGCCTTCCGAAAAAAGGATCCCTCTTCGTTTTAGCTTTAATGTGTAGATGGACTGTTTAAAAATCCCCACCGTCATAAGAGAGGCGATGATGCAGGACAGCATGAGGGGAAGAATAATTTTATAATCATTTGTCAGTTCGAAGATGATGACAATCGCTGTGATTGGAGCATGCGTGGCGCCGGCCACGACAGCCCCCATCCCTACAAGCGCGAATGCGCCGGGTGAGGACATGGAGTTTGGAAATATATCTTTAAAAAATGTGCCGATCATATTCCCCGTCATCGCTCCCATAAACAGAGACGGGGCAAAGATCCCTCCTGATCCACCGGATCCCAGTGTTAAAGAAGTACTGAGGATTTTTGCGAATATAAGAATAAAGGCCAGCCAGAGACCCATTTGATTTGTCAGGCCGGTGTCCATGGCTTCGTAGCTCACACCAAAAATTTGGGGAAACTTCAAGCCGATCACACCTACGAGGAGGCCTCCCATGGCCGGCTTAATGAGCGGATGGATTTTGAGTGCGTCAAATTTCTCTTCTAAAAAATACAAAACTTGGATAAAAAGGATGGCCACGGCTCCGCAGATGAGGCCCAGAAGAATATAGGGCCCAATTTCCCATAGGCTGCTTAAGGTGTATTTGGGAACTGTGAATGCCGAAAAATTTTCTCCCGTTATGAAACGGGATGTCATTGTAGAAATGACGGAGGCGATAATGATGGGAGAAAAAGAAAAAACCCCGAATTCACCCAGTATGACCTCAACGGCAAATAGAGCTCCGGCAATGGGCGCATTAAAAGTGGCTCCGATACCGGCTCCGGCACCCGCGGCCACAAGTGTCTTCAGTCCGCGTTCCTTGATCTTAAACAGTTTTCCGATTGTGGACGCAAGGCTGGCACTGACCTGAACAATGGGGCCCTCGCGTCCTGATGACCCTCCCGATGCAATGCATATCGAGGAGGCCATGGCTTTTACGGCCGCCACTCGATTGGGAATCTTTCCTCCGTGAAAGATCAGGGCTTCCATAATTTCAGGCACGCCGTGCCCCTTGGCTTCTTTTGCGCCGTAGTAAATCATTGGGCTGATGATCAATCCTCCCAGAGCAGGAATAAGGATGGTCAGAAACCAAGGCTGCTGTGCGACCCCTTCAAGAATACTTTCCGCTCTCCAGAATAAATTCTGGAAGAAGTGGATCATGATTTTAAAAAGGACGGAAGCCAATCCGGCCATGACACCAACGAGAACGGCCAGCATTGTTAAACGAATGTGTTCGCTGAAATCGGTGTCCTTAAAATTGATCGTCATATTAAAAAAGGTTGAGCTGTCCTTGTTTGTCCTTTCCCTCCTCCTCGTTTTCAAAAAGGTGGATTTTTCCAAAAACGCCGTCGTGCCCGGGAATGATCCTGACCTGCCCTCTCCTCATTAGCTCAATGCCCTGGCTGATTCTTATTGGTGCAATACGACTCAATTCTTCTATTGGGACCTCAGTCAGGATTTTATGTTCGGTCTGGAATTCATGAATGAAGCGAAAATAAATCTCCCAGACACTTTTGCTGCCTGTGGACTTTTCAACGGCCTGGGCAATAATCTCGCTCAAAGGAATGAGATTCTTGTATGGAACTCTGGAAGGAGAGGAGCGTCCGGGTTCGCGGTCTGCCAGCTCAGCGACTCTGTGCATGACTCCTACAGTGAGTTTTTTACCGCACTTTGGGCAGAGGTATTTATTCTGTATGGTTTCCTGGGGAGAAAAAATGATATCGCATTTTCTGTGGCCGTCATAGTGGTATTTTCCCTCTTCAGGAAAAAACTCAAGCGTGTGGAGAAACTTGTCTGGATCTTTGCTCTTTAAGGCATCTACAAGGCCCGAGTAACTGAAATCGGTGTTGAAAACATTGGCCTCTCTTAAAATCTTGGAGGGTGAGTGCGCATCGGAATTGGAGATCAGTGTGTATTTGTCCAGTGCAGACAAGAGCCAATTCATAGAGGGATCTGAGGAGAGACCCGTTTCCAGAGCAAAGATAAAGGGAGTCATCTCCTCAAAACATTCTTCGATAGAGTCGAAACCGGAATTGGCTCCAAACAAAGAGAACCAGGGGGTCCAAATATGGGCAGGAATCACCACGCACTTCGGGCAGTATTTGGCAATGATTTTCACAAACTCTTTGGCGTCCATTCCGAGTATGGGTCGTCCGTCTGAACCCAGGTTGCCGATACCTGTCAATTTTCCGTTAATCATCCCCACCGATTCAAAGTCAGGAGCCAGCACTAAAAGATGAACCTTGCGGACTTTCCCTTTTTTCGAGTAGATAAAGCTGATCTCTGTGGAAAGAATAAAGGACATATCATCAGGAGAAACATGAATAGATTGAATCTGTTTATTTTCTGAAGGACGGATGTCCTTCATCCTGAAAAATCCATTCCCTGAAGGTTCAAGTTTATCCCTCATCAGAAAAAACCACTCCGGGTGTGTGAAGTCGGCTGTGGCCAGGAGCTGGATCCCCTTAATTTTAGCCCAGTAGGCGAGCGTATCCAGAGTCATATCCCGTGCCGTCGCCCGAGAAAACTTGGAATGAATATGGATGTCAGCGATGTAGCGCATCTTTTGTTTTTATCGCTTCATATATTGAAATGACCATTTTTAAACAAGTCCAGTGTATTCAATCTCTTTGGTCATTACAAGGAAAACTCGAAAAAATGAGAGGAGAAAAAGGGATTGTGTTTAATTAGGGTTGATTTCACGTTCCAACGTGCTAAAATAGAAACTAAGGATGAATGAGGAAGAACAGGTGGAGGGATTCCTTGAGAGTTAAAAATGTAAACTGAGGACAAGTGAAAAACAACTTTTTTTATCAATCTCAATTAAAAGAGGAATCCAAAATGTCAAAAAAAATTCTTGTTTATTTTTTCTCCGGACTTCTTTTTGTCTGTGTCGTTTCCCTGATAAGCTGCAGTGTGGGAACCAAGGTGGATATGGATCCTACCAGTAAGGATTTTTATGAGTATGCCCGCCTAATCATGAGCAAGCAGGAAAAAGATATTTTTACCCATCTTCCCGATAAGCAATCTCGTGGGATCTTTATGAAAGATTTCTGGGAGAAAAGAGATCCGGATGTGGACACCGATATTAATGAATTCCAGGAGGAGTTTTATCGGCGCATTGACTATGCTAACGAGCGGTTTTTAGAGGGTCGTCCTGGATGGAAAACAGATCGGGGGAGGATATATATCTATTTTGGTGAACCAGATCAGATCCAGACACAGCCCATGCTCAGCGGAATGGATTCTCAACTTGCTGGATACCGTGGATATATCTTGTGGCAGTTTTACCGGTATGCTTTTGCCATTATGTTTGTGGATAAACGTGGAGATGGTGTCTATACATTTGATCCTGTCATCGGAGTTATGGGAGAAGGTGGCGGTATCGTCGGGGATTTCTTTAATGCTGTGCAAAGGGCTCAGTTCGGACTGCCTCCAAGGACGCGAGGATTTAGTGAAAAATTTCTGGACTTCAGTTTTAAATTTGATCGTGATTCCAAAGCTTTTAATCTGTCTATTCCGGCAGAGACCGTAAGTTTTGTTTCAGAGGGGAGCCTTCTCAAGGCCGATTTTAACTTCGAGTTTTATTTTTACAGAAAAAAGAGCACGGATAAATACAGCTTCATGGAGAGCCGACATTTTGAGAAAACTGAGGAGGAAACCGTCCAGTTAAAGGATATAAATTTCCGCTTTTCTTTTCCTGACTTGAGTCCAGGGAAATACTACGTCGATGTAGTCGTTCTTGGCGGATCAGACAATGGGAAAGCCAGGAAGATCTTTGACGTAAACTTCTAATTCTGAACTATAATAAATATCTCGATAATTTTTCTATTTACCTGACTTCGATCTCTACTGATTTTGTCGTGGATTTTCCAGACAGATTGTCTTTTATCCCCATCGTAAACGTGTAGGATCCGGGTTCGAGATCTCGTTGTTCTGTCGTTTCAGTCGCTTTTCCTTCCTCGTCCGTTGTTGTGATAATAACCGTTTTCTTCATAGGCAGCGGCTGGCTGACAACAGGGTGTTGGTATGGGGTAGTGGCATACTGGATTGCTAATTCATCTCCCTGGGATATGGAATAATCGATTTCGATGTCACACATGCCTTCGGCATTGGTTTGAGCACCAAAGATGTAAAAGAATATGTCCAGGTTGTCGCCGGGAGAGAAGACATGTTCTAAGTTAGGATCCATTTGAAAGAGAGAATAGGTAAAAAATCCTTTGTGGATCTCTGTCTGCATCTCAACGGCTGACATTTGGTTCATCTGGTTGATAAAAAAAGGTGGGGTGATTTCAATTTCGGTAAATGCTGCTGCGTTGGGAAGAGAAAATTCGTAGTACTGTACCCCTAATTTCTGCTGATCTACAGCGGACACGATGGCCATGGCTAGCACATAATCCCCAGGCGGCAGTGGATACCCAAGTGAATAATACGGTTCTGCTTCAGCTTCATATGTCAATCCATCGGCTTTTTGATTGAAGGGGACGTAGATTTGTTTTTCATAGTCTCCGTTCAACTGCTTGAAATAGAGGTATATGTTGTTTCGGGATATGAGTTGAGTGGGAGTGGATTCAAAGGCAGACACTTCTTGTTGTTCACCCGCAGCGGGTTGAGTAGCCCCTTGAAAACCAATATCAGCATTTTTGCATCTAAAAAAGAAAATTCCATGCATATTTTGTTGGGCGGGAAGGTACAAAGACTTAAAAATATCAAAAGGAATTCCCGTATTGGGTGTTCGTGAATCCAAACCTGATTTCATGACAGACAAAATTTCCGCAGGGATAAATTCCCTGGCCAATTCCTCAACAACTTTTGCCGGGTCCTGCACTTGAGCGTTAAGGTTCACGGTAAAGAAAGAACCGAAAACGAGTCCGAAAATAAGTATAAAGACATTCATGCTTTTGGGTTTCATGTTTCCTCCTTGAGATTACCTGCGTATTATTAATGTTGATTTTGCGCC
This sequence comes from uncultured Eubacteriales bacterium, assembly GCA_964633715.1. GTDB lineage: Bacteria > Acidobacteriota > Aminicenantia > Aminicenantales > Aminicenantaceae > JAUWVG01. The sequence goes on along the minus strand of CAZWHQ010000007.1, from coordinate 3,528 downwards.
TTCTGTTTTGACAAACGCAATTCAATACTATAACAAAAAATGTCATTTATTTCTATAAAAAAAAGGCTGTAAAACTATAATACGTATGGGGATGTTTTATCGTTTATTTCTCTGAAATGTGTTCACCGCGTTTTGGTGTTCCCGGAATGAACGGCTGAAATGGTGGCTGCCGTCGTTTTTGGCAACAAAAAAGAGAAAATCTTTATCGGCCGGATAAAGGGCGGCTGCAATGGATTCTTTTCCTGGATTGGCGATTGGGCCTGGAGGGAGTCCTCCATAGAGATACGTGTTGTAGGGAGAATCGAGCTGCATGTCTTTGGTGTGCAGACGGTCTTTGAATTGTCCATCCTGCTTGAGGGCATAAATGATCGTAGGATCGCAGTCCAGCTTCATCCGCTTTTTTAAACGGTTGTGGAAAACGGCCGAAACGAGCGGGCGCTCATCAGGAAGAGATGTTTCCTTTTCGATCAAAGAGGCCAGAATGATGATCTCCCGGACTGTAAAACCTATCTCCTCTGTTCTTTTCGTCCATTCCTCTGTAAAGGTGAGCTTGAACTGAGCAGTCATTGAAGAGGCGATTTTCTCGGCCGTGACTCCTTTTGGGAAAAAATATGTTTCAGGAAACAGGTATCCTTCCAGATTGCAGGCATCGGGATCAATAAATGAAACAGCCTCTGTGTTTTCCGATGCGTTCAAAAAGTCCTCATGTGCAGTAAAGCCGAGGGATTCCAGATGGCCCGCAATCTCCACCCGGGTCAGTCCTTCGGGAATGGTGACCGCATGAAGAAGGATTTTTCCTTCGGTGATGATCTGAAGTATTTTTTGAACAGAAAGGGGAAGATTAAAAACGTACTCTCCGGCTTTGATGGTTTTTTTCGAAAAGAAGAAAAAATGGCCGTAAAGAAAAGCCGTTTTATTTTGTATGATCCCCTCTTCTTTGAGGTGTTCTGCTAAGCTGTTGGCGCCCTCTCCTTTTTTAATTTCATGCAAAATTTTGCCCTTAGGGCGTTTTGGGATTTTCAGATATTCAAATGCAAACCAGCCCGAGAGGGAAAGGATTAAAATAGCCGCAACCAGTAATAAACGCTTAATCATTTTCAGATACATGTGATTTTTCCCTTTGGCTTTCCATGTAATTGGAGAGAATGATGACAGCGGAAATTTGATCCTTGAATTTTTTTTTTCTGGCGGTGCCTTTAACATTCTGTTGATTGAGAATACCTATAGCCTGTTTGGTTGTGAGCCGTTCATCCCAGTAGATGATGGGTGTATCCAGAAATCCTTCGAGCCATTTTGCAAAGGTTTTGGTCTTGTCAACGCGAGTTCCTGGAGTGCCATCCATTCTCAGGGGAAGGCCGAGAATGATCTTTTCGATCTGGTAATCGGCAACAAGTTTAGTGAAATACTCTTTATCTGCCTCTTCATTGCTGACATGATAGACACCCAGAGCCTGTGCTGTGAGCTGGAGTGCGTCACTGACTGCGAGACCGATCCTTCTGTCTCCATAATCTATTCCCAGGATTCTCATGAGACAATGCCTCGGGTGTTCCGCTTTTTTGTCCGGTGTTTTTCAAAGCCCAGCGCGATCAATTCCTCTAACAGATCCGGAAAAGGAAGGTGGCTGACTTCCCAAAGTTTGGGGTACATGCTGATCTCTGTGAATCCTGGGATCGTGTTGATTTCGTTGAGATAAATGGTGTTGGTTTTATCCTGGAGAAAAAAATCGACTCGAGCCATCCCAGAACAATCAACGGCTTGGAAGCCTTTGACGGCTAAATCTTGAATTTTTTTTATTGTGTTTTCCGGGAGCACAGCTGGGATGCCAAATGTTGTATTTCCATCGATATATTTATCCTGGTAATCATAAAATTCACGATAGGGTATTACTTCTCCTGGAAGAGAGGCTTTGGGCTTATCATTTCCCAATACGCTACACTCAATTTCTCTCCCTTGAATGGCTTCTTCGATAAGAATTTTTTTATCATAGATAAAGGCCTCAGCTAGGGCGTGTCCTAAATCTTCAAAATTTTTCACCTGAGATATCCCCACACTCGATCCTAGGTTTGCAGGCTTGACAAAAAGGGGAAGAGAGAACATTTCTTGGATTTTTTTTAAGGTGATTTCTGTTTGCAGTATCCACTCTTCCTCTAAGAAAACGGCATATTTGGTTATGGGAAGATTGTTTGCTTGAAAGAGAATTTTAGCGATGGCTTTATCCATCCCCGCTGCTGAAGCCAGAACTGAGGCGCCCACATAGGGCACATCGGCCATCTCGAAAAAACCCTGGATAGTGCCGTCCTCTCCAAAAGGACCATGAAGAACCGGAAAGTAAATGTCGGCATAGACTTCCTGGGTGTCTTTTCTCTTTGCCCAGGGAATAAAGGAAAAAAACCGGCCTTCGGATAATTCTACAAATGAGAGAAGTGGGGAAGGCACTAAACGCCAGTTCCCCTCTTTGTTGATATAAATGGATCGGATGTCGAATTTATTTGGATTTAGGTTTTTATAGATAGATGCGGCAGAGATAAGCGAGACTTCGTGCTCGGCGGAGCGGCCACCAAAAATGAGAGCAATTTTTGTTTTTTGAGTCATAAGTAGGCATCCACAATTATTTTATAGGAATGCCTTCTCCTTGTCCATCAGACCTAGCTTGAATTATTCAGTCGATGTTTTCATTCTCTTAAGCAGATTGGCGATGGAAGAAGAAATACTGATGGCTTTATCTTCCAGATCCAGAAAGTCACCTTCGGCGAGATGACCGATTTCTCTAGAGATAACAAGTTGAGTACGGAGCTTGGCGGTCGATGCTTTGGCGAGACGCAGAAATCGGATAAGCTCGGCTGGAGTGTCGCGTTCTCTCCCATCTGCAATGTTGGATACAATGGAGACAGCTGACCTTCTCAGATGATCTCTGAGCACAAAATCTTTGCTCAGGTTTCCATTCATTGACGCCTGATAGATATCCACTGCAAGATTTCGGGCTTGTTGCCAGCAATCCAGATCTTCATAGCTTGATATATTTGTCATTTTTGTCCTCTGTCTAAAAAGACGGAGTTTTGGCTGAAAAATCTCACATCTGAATAGATAGTCGCTTCAATTCGATTCGAGGAGTTGACAGATTTTTACCTTTTTGGTAGTGTATCTGAGCCTAGATGCGGGCGTAGTTCAGCGGTAGAACGTCTGCTTGCCAAGCAGAAGGTCGAGGGTTCAAGTCCCTTCGCCCGCTCCAGCCTTTTTCCCCTAGAAACAGTTTGTCTGGACAAGCTCGACAAATTCCTTTAGAATGTCAACCGAGACTCGAATCTGCCTTTAAAGAGGTTAAGATTGAGGCCTTAACTCCTTCGGTTGCAACTAATTACTACGGAGTTGGCAGGCTTTTATGTAACCAGAGGGCGCGGTACCCAAGTGGCTAAGGGAGGGGTCTGCAAAACCTCGATTCGTCGGTTCGAATCCGACCCGCGCCTCCACATTCCCAGGACATACCCCAAAAACTAAGCCCAAAATAGCATAAATCATTTAATTGCAGGC
>CAZWHQ010000006.1:0-115798 GCA_964633715.1 uncultured Eubacteriales bacterium | reverse complement strand
CGATAGATAAAAAGGTGATTTATTATTAAATTTTTGAATTTGAGAATTTCTTAAAGATTTTGCGGATTGAGTTTTGCATTTAAAATTTTAAACATGTTTTTTTATATTTAACGCTTGACATCTAACGCGAGACGTTATACTATGATAAAGTCCTTCAAATGTAAAGATACAGAAAAGATTTTTAGAAGATCTTATTCGAAAAAACTCCCAGTTGATATACAAAGGGCTGCATTGAGAAAATTGAGAATACTGCACAGAGCAGAAGATTTAAATGATTTGAGAGTGCCTCCCGGAAATCGCTTAGAAGCGCTGCTCGGTAAAAGAAAAGGACAGCACAGCATTCGGATAAATGATCAATGGAGAATATGTTTTGTTTGGGAAGAGAAGGACTCGTTTGACGTTGAAATCACAGATTATCACTAGGAGAGAAGCATGAAAACAAAAAAGATGCCTCCCGTTCATCCAGGAGAAATTCTTCTAGAGGAATTTTTGAAACCGATGGGGTTGAGTCAGAACAGGTTGGCTCTGGATATCAGAGTTCCTGCGCGAAGAATAAATGAGATCGTCTTGGGAAAACGAAGAATATCCGCTGATACGGCTTTGCGACTGGGTAAGTATTTCAATATGTCTCCTCGGTTCTGGCTAGGTCTTCAGATTGATTATGATTTGGATGTGGCGCAGGATATACTGGCTGACCGTTTGGAAAAGGAAGTCCAAGTCTATACTCCTGCAGAATAGATTTTCTAAAGTTTCAATCCGCCCCAGGAGTCTCAGAGGATTCAATCCTGAAGAACGACCTCATATCCCTCCCGGATGGGATCTTCCGTGAAGAGATCCATAAATTTGACCAGCTGCTCTTGATAAGACAGGCTCTTTTCATTGGCCACCAGGTCATCTTCTGTGTCCCATAAGGACAGACACAGGCATTCTCCATTTTCCTGATTGGCCATAAAAAAAATACCTTTGTAGCCCTTTTGCGCATTAAAGGCGGGAACGACGCTCTTGTTGAACAGATTTGAAGCTTCATCGATCTTTTCAATATCTATCTGGAATTTAGTCAGGCGCGCATACATTGTTGCACCTCCTTTTTTATCTATCCTTCTTATTCAGATCGATTTATTTTTCTTTTTTAAGGCTAATCAGATATTTTAAATCCTCAAGGTCTTTATATCGATTCACTTTTCTTTTATTTTGAATCAAGTCATCTAATCCGATGTAATAAACCGGATATTCTTTACCGCCAATTTTTACTTTCTCGACTGTACGATTGGGCCAGGAGCCGAATGAAATCTAATGTATCTGGGAAAAAATATGAGGAATCCATGCTATTTTTGAGATTCTCTCAAGTCTGGAGGATTTTTACCGAAATACCGTTCACGCAGCCTTTTGGCTGCTGATTGCCGTTCGGAAAAAGACATCTGTGTATGCTGCTTGATGTCATACTCTTCAGCCTCTTTGAAATTCCGAGATTTGTGAACAATGGATTCCATATCGATAACAGTTCCTGATGAGTTAATTATATTATATAAAATTTCTAAGAATTTCTGAATCCCTTATTCCCGCCATTACAGTAGAATTGTTTGTTGGTTATTCAAAGAACACTATATGCTGAATTCCTTCATCCTTAATTCTTCTCTTTTTAAGGCTATCGAAGAATACATAATGGCCTTTGAGATCGACACAGGATTAACGGAAGCCAATTTAGGTAGCGCCGGATGATCTGGAGTTCTCCTGAAATCCGCAGTGTAGAGCAGGGACCGCTGCCTCTACTTTTTATTTCGCTGACGCAATCTCGAGGTAATATCAAAGACAATGGCAAAAACAACGATAAAAATAATCGATGACTGCCAATCCACATGATTTTTCATTATTAAGTTCACCAATAAAAATGAAGCTGTGGCAGCGATTGTCGATATGAGTGTCGATAATAGTATCTTATCTTTCATTATTGTTGTCTCCTTCTTCAAAAAGAAAGTTTCCCTCTATCCTAATATCTAAAATAATATTCAACCCCTCCAATCCTGTCAGGGATTCTAAATAGATTTTAAAAATCTCTTAATTTCGTCATGTGTTCCAGCAAGGATAAATTTGACTGAATCATCTTGCCAATGAAATATAATCCTTTTACTGACCTATCAAAGGAAGGCTTAAATTCAAAATTCATAAAGAGTCAAGATGCTTCTTGGCTGATTTGGATGTTTTATAAACCTTCCCTTTCTCAGCTACCATTTTCTCAATTTTCCCCCACTCCTGTACTGTATACGCTGGCCGCTCAATCATTTCGCAGGGAGATATAAGGACTCCTTTTTTCGTCACTTTAAACATTACAGTTGATCCCTGTTCAAGTCTAAGGATTTCCCTGATAGTTACAGGTATCGTCACCTGCCCTTTTGATGTAACTTTCGCTACTTCTGTATAACTCATATGTTCTCCTTACTTCCCGTTTATCTTACTTTCTTACTTTATCCTGTTGTGAAAAGTTTGTCAATAATAATGAAATAAAAAATGAGGATGTATCCTAGTTGCTGTTGTGTCCCTTATTTGAAAAAGGTAGGATGGGAGCAGACATGGTGAATAAAAAAGGGGCTTCCCCAAAACAACTCCAGCTCAAACGCCAGCTCGGCCTCTTTGATTCCACCATGGTCATGGTGGGGATCATCATCGGATCGGGCATATTCACTACAACCGGCATCATGGCCAAATACATTCCCTCAACAGGTTTAATCCTCCTTGCCTGGATCGTCGGCGGCTTGCTCACCCTTTCCGGGGCCCTGACATATGCCGAGCTCGGAGCAGCCCTGCCAGAAGCGGGTGGACAGTATATCTACCTGAGAGAAGCCTACGGCCCGATGGCCGCTTTCCTCTTCGGATGGATCCTTTTTCTTGTCTATATGACCGGAGGGATTGCGGGGCTGGCCCTGGCCTTTGCCGAATACTTCGGGAATTTTTTCCCCTCCCTCTCTACAGACGTCCTCATCTTCAATTCAACGATAAATATCTTCCGCTCCTCTATCCACTTCAGTATCTCCGCCGGCCAGCTTGTTGGTGTGGCCGTGATCCTCCTGCTGTCGTTTGCCAATTACATCGGTGTGATATTCGGAAAACTCATCCAGAACATCTTCACCGTCGCCAAAATCGGCATCATTTTGGTCATCATTATATTGGGTTTTGCCATTGGGAAGGGCACAACGCCCCATCTTGCCTTCAATCCCGGAGGCTGGAGTTTCAGCCAGATGATATTGGGTTTTGGAGTGGCTCTTGTGGCCATCACCTGGGCTTTCGACGGCTGGAACAACGTCAATTTTGTCGCCGGCGAGATTAAAAATCCGAAACGTAATCTCCCGCGGGCGCTGATGATCGGAGCACTGGGTGTCACCGTTCTCTACGTCCTGATCAACTACATCTATCTCTTTGCCCTGCCCATGAACAAAATCACAGGAGTGGTGCAAGTTGCGGAACATGCCACATCGGCTCTGTTTGGGGCATCAACAGGAGGGCTGATCTCGGCTATTGTCCTCATCTCCATTTTTGGTTCTATCAACGGCTCTATATTGGCCGGCCCCAGGGTTTATTATGCCATGGCCCGGGATAAACTCTTTTTCAGAAAAGCATCCCAGGTCCATCCCCGTTTCAAAACACCTGCATTTGCCGTCGTTATTCAAGCCATCTGGGCCTCTCTGCTCACATTGGCAGGCTCCTTCGAACAAATCTTTACCTTTGCCATGTTTATCGCCATTGTCTTCTGGATTGGAGCCGCGGCATCTGTTTTTACTCTGAGGAAAAAATTTCCCGATCTCCCCCGTCCTTATAAAACCTGGGGGTATCCTGTTGTTCCCGCTATATTCATCCTGGCTTCTCTGGGTATCCTTATCAATACTCTGGTTGAAAAACCTGTCGAGGCGCTGGCCGGAATTGTCTTTACCGCCCTGGGAATACCGGTCTATTTCTACTGGAAAAGAAAAAAGGACCAAGCATGATTTTATCTGGTATGGAATAAACTCATCTCTTGTTTGTATATTATATGGAGGAAAATAAGCATAAAAAAAATCACACTGCACTGGTTGAATTTTTTTATAATTTTTTTCGTCATTTTTGTGCTCGGTGTACTCATCGGTTTTATGGTCATCCCTCAACCGGACGCATCTGAAAAAGAACCATCTACAGAGACAGAGGTTCCGTTAAAAGTAGCTGCTGAGGCAGCCGTCAGCGAGACCTCAGTACAGCCTGTCCGGGCGGCAGGAGAAATCAAACCACCCAAACTCATAAAAAAAGTGGACCCTGTTTATCCGGAAGAGGCCCGTAAGGCAGAGGTCGAAGGGACGGTCATCCTCGAGGCTACAACAGATAGAGACGGCCAAGTACAAAACATTAAGATTCTCAGGTCTGTGCCTCTTTTAGATCAAGCTGCAGTAGACGCTCTTAAGCAGTGGGTATACGAACCTATGATTATCGATGGCCATCCACAAGGAGTAGTTTTTACGGTAACAGTGGTCTTTAAATTGAATTAAGGCCGCCTCTAAACGGATATTACTTTTTTTTCTCCAGTGTTTTGAGTTTCGCGCTGGCATTCCTGTTGTCCGGATTGAGTTCGAGCGATTTTTTAAAACTTGCGACAGCCATTTCGGTATTTCCCTTTCTCATATAGACCTCACCCAGGCTGTCAAAAGCGGTATCGGATTCCGGAAACATTTCAGCCATCACATTAAAAATGGCCAGTGCTTCATCCAGCTTGTTATCCAGCATTTTATAGTAGGCATACTGATCGATTTCAGGAAATAAAACATAGAATTTATCTTCCTGCCCCTTCATTTCCTTTAAAGTCTTCAGTGCCGCTTGAAGACCGGATTCACTATAGATTTTTTTAAATACATTAAAAGCGCTCTCCCGGCCGGCATATGTCTCTCTGGTTTTTTCAGCAAATGTGAGAACGTTTTTTATATCACCGAACGAAATGAACTCACCATGACCGGGGATAATGAGTTTGGACTCTCCCTCTGTACCTATTATCTTTTTAAGATTGTCCATCCATCTTGGCAAATACATCAACCGCTCGGAATCGATGTAGGGGTCATCGCCGGGAGAAAAGAGATCCAGGGACATATCTCCAAGATCCAAAGAGAGGGAGTCGCTGAAAGTCAGGGTAGGCAGAGTCAATACAAAGCCCTCCCCAAGGCCAACATTTACAGCTTCGAAATAGGCGATACGGCGGCTCATGGCCTTCGCATCATTTGACTCCGCATCCATTTTTTCAAGGCCTGCCTTCATCTGCTCGGCCGCGGTCTTGTACAATGCAAGACTATCCGTCCTTCTCTGTTCATCTTTTTTCATGTCTTCGGGACACTTTTGATGGGCGATAATGGGAACATCCTTAAAAACCTGATTGCCGTAGGTGTGGTCGCCATGGGAATGGGTGTTGATCACATAGGCAAATTCTTTTCTGCCGAATTCTTCTTCAATCCTGGCCCGCACCAGTTTCGCAAGAACGGGAGAAATGGTTGTGTCGACAACAACGATGCCCTTCTTGGAGTTGAGGGCCGTGATGATGAGTTCCCCCTGGACATTTATCGTGAGCACCCTATCACTGTGCTTTTTGACATCGAGAGTAATGCCCTCCTGTGCCCCTTGAACAAAGGGGGCGGAAACAAAAAACAGAAATATAAGCCCTATTAGAATATAGCATGTTTTCATGCACTCCTCCTTTCAAATAGATGGATTAGAACCTATTCCAAATTTCCTTTTTTATTCAGCAAAATTTGTGCCAATCTTACCTCTTGGAATCTTTATAAATCCGTTCTGCACGATTTGTTCATCCTCGAACAACTGATGTACGTATCTGAACAGCAATAGGGATTCTTTTATCAATACGACAAAAGAATAGAGGCAAGATTCCTTATCATTCGTAGCGCAAACTTTCCACAGGATCGGTTCGGGCAGCCAGAGTCCAAATCGGGAAGGTCTGTAATTCACTTTGTTCAAGTTTTTTATATTTATGTTTGGTAAAACATCCTGCTTAAAAAGATTTCATTTCTCACAGAAATTCCTCTATAATCATTGTGTTAAAAAGTGAATCACTACTTTTTTAAGGAGGATGGATACCGATGAAAAAGATATCAAGACGGAATTTCTTCAACACCAGTCTTTCAATAGGGGCCGGTGCAGTGATCTCAAGAGCCTTTTCCTTTGCTCAAACGGCAGATCCTTACACCCCCCCGGTGATACTCGTCGCCCACACGAATGAAACGGGGAAAAAAGCCACGGAAGAAGGCTGGAAAATCCTTTCAGGCGGCGGTTCAGCATTGGATGCCGTTGAAAAAGCCGCCAACATTATTGAACTGGATGGGGAAGGGACCAGTGTCGGCTACGGCGGGCTCCCTAACGAGCATGGAGTTGTCCAATTGGACGCATCCATCATGGATGGCAAAACTTACAACGCCGGATCGGTCGGCTGTTTAGAAAATATAAAAACACCCTCTTCTGTCGCAAGAATCGTCATGGAACGAACCGACCATGTGATGCTTGTGGGAAAAGATGCCTTGGAATTCGCTAAAAAATGGGGATTTAAGGAAGAAGACCTGCTGACCGAAAAAGCCCGTAAAATCTGGCTGAACTGGAAGGAAAATCACAGCGAACGGGATGATTGGGGACCTCCCGAGCACCTCAAAGATCTCAAGTCCTCGGAGGAGTCAGATATCGATTACACCACAGGAACCACCAATGTCCTGGCCGTCGATAAAAACGGAGATATTGTAGGGATCACCACAACCAGCGGACTCAGCTACAAAATCCCCGGCCGTGTGGGGGACTCGCCTATTATCGGGGCCGGGCTCTATGTGGATAACGAGGTCGGCGCCGCTGCCGCCACCGGAAGAGGAGAAGACGTGATCAAGGCCTGTTCCTCTTTTTACATGGTCATGCGCATGAAGGAAGGCCGGACCCCCCAGCAGGCCTGCGAAGACGCTATGAAATTGATCGTTGAAAAATATAAAAAGGTCAATCCCAATTTCTATCCGGGTGAAACCTTCCGCGCCATCAATAAACAGGGCCAAGTCGGCATCTGCAATATGCGGGGAAAAAGACCACCCATCATGTCCGTCATGAATGCATCCGGTTACACACGACATCAAGGAACGATCGCCTTCCCTACTGAATAATATTTACTTCTTTTAATCAGAGGGACATCATACTTAATTCGTCTGTAATTAATGTTTCCCTAATTTGTTTCCACTCCAAGAGGAATAAGAATGGAACTCAATTGTATTATTAGTGGAGACAAGAGTGGGATCACAGAAAAAAACACCGGCCTTTCGAAATATACTTTGCCTTATTCTTATAAATTTCAGCTTTGCAACTTTTAACACATTTGCCGGGGAAACAGCTAGAAACAATTTTTCTTACGAGAGCTTTATGGGAAGTGTGTGTTATATAGAATATGACTCTCCTGGTTTGGATTTTGTGGTTATGACGCAGGAAAGGCCGGGACAGGACTATCTTCTTGATGATATTTTGAATCAGCCGTTTGAGTTTATCTGGGTGCACAGAGAGTTTAAGTCCGGGAATGCTGGCGCCCTCAAAGAAATCAGAGATTATGTTTTAGAAGGATATGAGGCTGGGAGAAGCAAGGTTATCATATCCGGCGAATACTCAACAGAAATGGGCCTCACCTTGGGGAGATCTGATGGTTATCTCAGGTTGACTTCAATCAATATTTTTGGAACAGATGGACGTTTTAACATCGGCAAGACTTATCCTTTAGATGGAGTTGCGGGGGGAGTCTTAGGATGCTGCCCCACAAAAGATAAGAAACAATCTTTTATGTAAAAACTGTCACACCTATCCCCTGATTTTTAACACAGAGGATTCGAAGTCCGTCGCTCTATCCGCTCCAATTAGGCGATTAAAACTTATTGATTTTGGAATCGGCTGTCAAATGGGAATATTGTTAATTTGAAAAATCTTCTTTTTTAAGACCTGATTGTCTCAGAATTGGGCTTTGTCCCAAAGTGACGGGAAACATTAAATCCAAGCATAGGAAACTCTCAAACTAGAAAATCGTAACTGCTTATGGATCTTCAAGTATTTTGTCCAAAGTTCATCCCAGAGAGCTGGTTTGTAGATTTTCCGAAAAGCAATCATAAGCCAGTTGATAAGCCCCTCATCACTCCAACGTCTCCCTATGTGTTTAACTCTGTTAACTATCCGGCTGAAGGCACTCTCTATCGCATTGGTTGTCATCGGGATCCAGCCCTTCCCCTCAAGCCAGTAGTCAAAAACCAAAAGAGCATTCTTCGAAAAGTTCTCGATATAAGTTCTGGCCTTAGGGTATTTTTCAGGATCCAGAGCCTTAATCAGTTTTTCAAAGCCTCTCTTTATCTCTTCGATAAGATCGACGACAAGCTTTTTATCTGGAGGCAGGATTTCCTCCAACATCTCTTTGGTCAGAGAGAAAAGCATAATCTCCTTGATAAGCGCATGAAAAGGTTGCTGTTCTTCTTTTTTCGCTCCATCCTGGTAGAGGAGGAAGGGAAAATCTCTTTTTCCGTGCCAGACACACCGCTGCGGTCTCATCCCTTCAGAAAGAAGATTGTCCTCTATTCCAGGACCCCCATCGGAGAAAAGTACTTCCAGCTTCTCATAGTTCAATCTTTTCTCAAGATCTTTGCGGATAACTTTCCAATCTTTATCCACCCAGAACCCTACAGGCTCAAACCGTCCTCTCTGCCCCTCAGAAGCCAAGGCCCATCGCATCTCTGCCTTATCCAGAGGTTGTCCCCTCGGCCCCTGACGTTTGACCTTCGTCCCATCGACCATCAAGAACTTAAAGTCCCGGTGCTTATAAGAGGGCCACTGTCCATAGTCCTCAGCCAACTCTTTCACACATCTGTGCAAAGTGCTCCTGGCCGGAGCGTATCCCATAACCCTTCTCACCTCTTTCTCTCCCAGACGATAGGAAAGATGAATCACTTGCCCCACTGCCGCTTCCAGAGCTTCTCTCTGATACTGTTTATAGGGAAGAATCGAAAGCTTTTGGGCCAATGGAGGAAACACGCTTTTCGTTTTTCGGTCATAGAGCTGAGCCAGCTTGTAACGGACAGGACCGAAAGAGGTGATGAGTTTACGGGCCCGAGGTTGGCGGCCATGTCTGTAATATCTGTCTGGTTGAGCAGATTTATATTCATCAACAGTTTTCTCTTCCAAAGCACTAAGAGTCGTTTTGACTATACTTCGCATCAGCATGTTTTGGTCTTCCTTAAGGCCATGCAAAATTCCATTGAGTGTGAGATCGTTTTTTGGTATTTTATAGCTAATGGCGATCTTGATTTCGAGTTCGTCCATTGGGCTACACCTCCATTGATTTTGATAACTTCATTTGAAGGTTGTAGCCCTTCTTTTATGTTCATGTCAAATCTTTCCCGTCACTTTGGGACAAACTCCAGAATTGAATAGAATGTTCCCATTTCTATTTTTAGGATCAGGGATGATGACCGTGAAATCGGCTTTTTTGAATTTCTTATGGTCAGTCCCTCTCAACGTTATTATACTTTTATTTGGAAAGGTCTACAATAAAATATCTGTTTTGATATATTTACATATAATCCTACTTCAACCCAGCCAGCCTCTTTTTCGCAACTTCAACTTCAGTGAGGCCTGGATCGGTGTCTTTCCAGAGCTCGACAAGTTTCTCGTAGTATTCTTCGGTTTGAGATTTTCTCAACATACAGATCGTCTTAAAAGCTGCAGCGTTTTCAAACTAATTAAAACTAATGCGAGACTTGCAATGCACTACAAATTAATTATAAAATAATTATGAAAAGCTTACGGTTCGAATGGAACAAGTCTAAAGACAACACGAATTTCAGGAATCATGGTGTTTCTTTTGATGAAGCCAAAACTGTTTTTAATGATGAAAACGCCATCGAATTTTATGATCAAGAGCATTTTTTGTCTGAAGATCGTTATTTGATGATTGGATTAAGCCCAAAATTAAGGTTATTACTTGTGATTTATACAGTCTGTGAGCGAAAAGACGAAGATGTCATCAGAATAATATCTTCCCGAAAACCAACAAAAAGAGAACAAAAAGTTTATTTTAAGAGACTCATATGAAAAACGAGTTTGATCTTAAAAAGATGAAAAGTAGAAAGAATCCCTATGCAAATCGTCTGAAAAAGCAGATTACTATCCGATTGGATAAAAGTACCATAGAATATTTTAAAGAGCTTGCTAGGGAAACGGGATTCTCATACCAGGCACTTATTAATCTCTATCTGAAAGACTGTGCTGAGAATCAAAAAAAGTTTAAAGTCGAATGGAGAGAAACAAGTTAAGATTCCAAGGCGAATATTGCACACCTTTTTTTCCATGTAATCAGAAAACAATTGAAATGACGCTAAATAATTAATTTAGATAATTTGTAAGTTTCTGACAAAACTGAATATTACTTTGTTATCAGGAGGTTAGGAGAACCGGTGGCATATAATTCGAAGTCTTCTCCAACGGTCGGACAATCTTCATCGGGAGGGGCGGATCGTTCGGATTTCGAAAACAGGACCGGCTCTGTGCCCGACATGTCCCTGAAATTTAACCGTAATCCTGCTTTTTCCTCGAGTTAAAACGAACGGAATAGTGTACTCCTCATATATAAAATAGCCATCTTTTTTATTGGCGATGTCTTCGGTGGCGATTATTTCACCGTTTACAAAGATATCGAATGTTTTAGTGCCCGGAAATCCTCCCCAGTACTCGACAAAGAGTATGTTTTCTGCGTCTGGTTTGACCGATAGATCATAGGAAAACCATCCCCCCCGTTCTGCCTGGCGGTTCCCTCTTTCTTTGAATCTTCCCGCACGTGTCATCTCTCCCTTAAAATTGTGGCTGGTTTCTGAATTTTTGTCACCGGGCTGGAGGAAATCCACTGTTCTTGCATCGATCTCTTTCCTTCTTGCCGCCATTTTTTTCTCTTCCACTTCAAGGGCTTTTAAACTCTCTTCGGTATGTAAATCCCAGTAGACCGAATATCGCCGGTCATGAATCTTATAAAAGGGTTTAAACTCTACATCCCTGGGCCGTCCGATATTTTGAGTGGCAAAGACGTTTGTTTCTTCTTGATTTGGAGCCAGCCACAGGGAGGGATCTCTTTCCCGAGTCATAAGCACCGGAACAGTGGGGGTTTCCTGTCCTCTGCGGTCTCCAACAGGCCCAAGATCACCCGCAAGTACAAGAGGCCCGTACATAACGGCCACCCGGTTTGGGTCATCCGGCATCTCCTCAAGCCGCAGCGAAAACGGCAGGCAAATCTCCACACGGTCCCCTTCGTGCCATTTCCGAGTGATAGCCACGAAACTCCCCGGTTCTCCTTCCATGTTTTCCGTTTTTCCGTTAACAGAAATCTCTATCCCTTGATCGGCCCAATAGGGATAACGGATATGAATTGTGAAGCGGACTGGTTTATTTGCTGAAACATGTATCGTCGTCCCCTGCTCCTGAGGAAAGTCCGTTGCCTGAGTGATTTTTATACCTTTTTCAGCCCAGTCGAGTTCAGACGCGATGTACTGAAACAGATAAAGATTATTTTTACTGTGAAAATAGATATTCCTGCCGTATTTGGAATGATTTTCCATCCCGGTGCCCACACAGCAGGTGAATCCATAGGGATTCTGGTAGCTTTTGGCCCCTCCCATTTCCAGAGAGAGATTATAGATGACTCGTCCGCTTTCCGGATGCTGAGACGAAAGGATGTGGTTAAAAAGGGCTCGTTCGTAGAAATCGGCGGCTTTGACATTCGCGTTCCAGGAAAAGATATGCCGTGTCAGTTTGAGCATATTGTAGACATTGCATGTTTCGGTGGTCTCGCGGCTGAGGCGGTTTCTGAGTTGGTCGGGCAAACCGAAATATTCGCTGTTTCCATGGCCTCCGGTGACATAGGAATGGTGATCGACGACCGTTTCCCAAAAGAACTCCACAGCCTTCCTGTCGGATTCCTCCCCTGTAAGCTCGAACCTGCGGGCCAGTCCGATGAGTTTGGGGATCTGCGTGTTTCCATGCTTTCCGGGAAGAATGTCTTTGCCCTGAGTCAGAGGATCGAGAATGGCCTTGTGATGAAATGTCTTGGACAAATCCAAGTACTTCTTTTCTCCTGTAATTCCATAGACTTCGGCCAGGACCTCGTTGATCCCGCCGTGCTCACAGGAGAGCATCTCCTGGATCTGGTCTTCACTCAAAGGATTTACAACCGCAGCCAACCAGTCGGCAAATTTTTGGACAACACGGAGGGCTTTTTCATTCCCGCATAACAAATAGGCATCGAGGAGCCCTTTGGCAACTTTGTGCTGTGTGTAAAAGGGAGCCCAGATACCGTTGAGATTAAAAGATTGAGCCCGAATATCGCCGCGTGAGATCTCATCCTCAAAGATCCGTTTTCCATCAGGAAAGGCCCCAATATAGCCGTCCCCATCGGCATTCTGGCATTCTTCGAGCTCATCGACGATATAATTGACACGGTCAGAGAAGGCTTGATTTCCTGTCGACAGAGCCATCATCGAGCAGGCGCTCAAGTAGTGTCCCAGGCTGTGACCGGCAATCGTATCGGCTTCCCACCCGCCGTAATGCTCGGCTTTAGGTTCGAGTCCGGCCTCGGATCGGAATTTGGCCAGGAAGCGGTCAGGTTCATACCATTCGAGAAGAGTGATTTCATTCAATTGGAGCGCATGTTTAAAAGGTCCGTCCAGCAGGTTGACTTGATCAAGCCTGAAAGGAAGAGCTTTAAAAGCTATGACTTCCGGATTATCTTTAAAGACGGCCGCGTCTTTCTTCGGGGAACACCCCGTCGTCAGCAAAAGAAATCCAAAGCCTATTAAAGCTAAAAAACTTAATTCTTTTTTGATCAACACTTTTTCATCCCTTTTTTTTATTTCTTATCCTTAACAAAAAAAAGCTTATCACAGACAATATACAGACTTCCATATTAACCTGAATTATTCACGGGTTGATATGCGCGGCGTGGACTGTGAAGCCGTAGTTGACTACTGCGAACCAGGCCACAACAAAGCAGATCGACTCGCCTGGAAGGTAAAAGTTCCGACATTTTGATAAAATCATACGAGGAAAAAAGTGATGGGCTGGAGCCTGCTGAATTGCAAGTTATGAAACTGATAATGTTAAAGATATATGAGGATGTCGGAAATTTTTATGAATAGATCAGGTTAATTATGGGGACATCAACCTTAATTATTAATATATGATGATGTCCTCTTACTTGAATAAGTAAGGTTGATGTCCCCCTAATTGTTCAGCGAACTTTTTTGGGGCATTTTTCGTAGATGTAGTTAAACCTGGTGAATCGGAAAGGAGAGAGGAATGTTTAAAAACTATCTTAAGATCACACTGCGGAATATTTCCCGCAATAAAATGTACTCGGCCCTCAATATTGTCGGATTGGCCATCGGGCTGGCGTGCTGCATTCTCATCCTGCTCTATGTGCATGATGAGCTCAGCTACGACCGCTTTCATGAGAATGCGGACAGTATTTACAGAGTGGTGCCGACATTTACGACCTCAGAGCGGACCATGTATCTGTCCACCAATGCCCATGTGCAAGGCCCCATGCTCAAAGATGATTTCCCGGAAGTATTAGAATATGTCCGGTTTTCCGGATACAGACGAAGAGTCCTAGAATATGACAACATCTCCTTTACTGAAGAACACTTTCTCTTCGCGGATGCAGCGGTATTTAAAGTCTTTTCATTCGATATGATATTGGGCAATCCAGAGGAAGCCCTTGTCAACCCCAACACAATCGTCCTCACAGAAGAGATGGCCAAAAAGTACTTTGGAAGTGACGATCCCATGGGGAAAAACATAACAGTCAATTACGACACCCTCTTTACGGTCACCGGCGTTATAAAAAACATCCCATCTGCTTCACATCTCAAGCCTGATTTTCTTGCCTCATTCAGCACATTGGGCTTGAAGCCGTCCACTAACATCAATAATGATTTGCTGAACCAGGTCAATTATTACACCTATGTCCAGCTCCAGGAAGGCACTGATTTCAGGGTTATGGAACAAAAATTTACAGATGGCATCAACAGACGTATCGGGGCCATGCTCAAGCAGCTCGGCGGCTCGGCAGAGCTGGGGCTTCAGCCTCTCACAAAAATATACCTCCATTCCGATCGAGAACTGGAATCGATGCAGATGGGAGATATCACCTATGTCTGGTTGTTTTCAGGCATTGGAATTTTCATCCTGCTTTTGGCCTGCTTGAACTTTATGAACCTGTCCACAGCCCGCTCCGCAAACCGCGCTAAAGAGGTGGGCTTGAGAAAAGTTGTCGGCGCCCAAAAAACCCAGCTAGTCCGGCAGTTTCTGGGAGAGTCCATGATCCTGACATTTATCTCGTTTATATTGGCAATTGTTCTGGTTCTGATTTCGATGCCCTTTTTCAGAAACATCTCGGGAAAAGATATTTTGATGAATTCGCTGACTAATCCCGCAATTCTTGTTGGATTCTTAGGGTTGTTTTTGATCATTGGCCTTATCGGGGGAAGTTATCCGGCTTTTTTCCTCTCGGCTTTCCGTCCGGTTGAAGTGATACAGGGCAAATTAAAGAAAGGAGCAAAAAGTTCTGTTTTAAGGATTGTTCTCGTTTCCTTCCAGTTTGCGGTCTCGATCGTCTTGATTATCGGGACATTTACAGTCAATACACAGCTGAAATATGTGCGTTCCAAAAATCTGGGTTATGACAAAGAACATGTGATAGCTATCCAGCTGCGGGACGACGAAACAAGTCAAAAATACGAAGCCATCAAAGAGGCCATCCAGCGCAATCCAAATGTGATCAATGTGTCCGCCTCCACCACAAGCCCATTAGGCACGAGTGATTTTAGTGCCCATCATGCTGTTGGTAAACCCGCGGATGAAATCAATATGTTTTGGTCACAGATGGTCGATGACCAATACGTCGCCACATACAAAATGGAGATAGTTGCGGGCCGGAATTTTTCAAAGGATTTCACATCGGATAAAGAACAGTCCATCATCATCAACGAAACGGCCGTAAAGAAACTTGGGTGGCAGGACGATCCCACCCACCAGCAGATCGAAAGATTTACAGGCACAGGCCCGAACGAACGCCGTGTTTACAATGTGGTCGGGGTGGTCAAAGATTATCACTTCCAATCCCTCCACGAAGAGATTCAGCCCATGATCCTTTATTACACAAGCCCGTACGGAAATTTTAACCTTATTTCTGTCCGGATCCGGCCAGAAAATGTCCAGGAAACCATCACCTTCCTCGAGACAACGTGGAAACAGTTCGACTCCCAATATCCATTTGAATACGCCTTTGTAGATGACCAATACGACGCTCTTTACAGGACAGAAGTCCGCCTTGGAAAATTGTTCAGCTATTTCACAACTCTGGCCATCATCATCGGATGCCTGGGTCTCTTTGGACTGACCTCATTTACGACCGAACAGCGCACAAAAGAGATCGGTATCCGGAAAGTGTTGGGCGCTTCGATTAACGGCATCATTTACATGCTGGTTCGGGACTTTACCAAATGGGTTTTTCTCGCCGTGGTGGTGGCTTGGCCTATTGGGTATTTGGTTATGAATAAGTGGCTGAACAACTTCGCCTACCGGGCTAATTTAGGCCTTTGGATATTTCTGTCCTCAGCACTCCTTGCCCTGGTGATCTCCATTGCAACCGTAAGCTTTCAATCGATCAAAGCCGCGCTGGCCAATCCTGCAAATTCCATTAGAACAGAATAAACGCTGAATCAGTATTTTTTAAGGAACCGTTTCCAGCGGGTTTGTTTGAAAAAATGTGCAACCGTATCAAACAGTCTTTGGAAAAATCCTGTGTTAAGAAAATGGTCGGTAGAGGCGTTAAAGGACCAGTAGATTCTCCAGGGTTTTCCAATCAGAAGATCTTTTCGAAGCGGTCCCCATATGCGTGAATCGGCGCTGAGGTTCCGGTTGTCACCCATACAAAAATAATATCCCTCGGGGATCCGAAAGGCCATGCCCATTTCCGTGTACTCGAGATTTCTTCTAAATTCCGGTGGAAATTCATCCCACCAGAGGATGGCATTTTCAGGAGGAAAATTTTCTGGAACCCTCACATCCCCCTTAAAAAAGGTATAGGGCTCATCCAATGGGGCGCCGTTGATATGGACTTTATTTCCAATAATTTTTATCAGCTCTCCGGGAAGACCGATGACCCGTTTGACATAGGTCATCGTGTCCAAATTGCCCGCTGCAACTTCGTGTGGAGCTTTGAATACAACAATCATTCCTCTTTTGATCTTGATCTGGGGAAAAACGAATCCGTCGATTTTACTCAGCGATTGGGAATAGGCCACTTTATCTACGAGGAGATGGTCGCCGACCAGCATATTGTCTTCCATAGAGGGGGTTGGAATGCCAAAAGACTGGAGCAAAAACGCGTTTATAAAAAAAACGAGGACCAAAACCTCAAGGATCATTTCGATATTTTCTCTGAGGGCACCCTCTTTTTTTTCCTTCTTTTTCTTTTTTTTACTCATTAGATAAAACGCATGATCCAGCTGAAGAGGATCACACCTCCAACCATGTAGATAAAATATTTCACAGCGTACTGGATGATGGACTTTTTTTCGTCAAACTTGATAAAGGCCATAAGAACGGAAACGATTCCGGAAAAGAGAACAAGTGAGATGAGATGACTTTTAAACATCCTTCTCTTCCTTTGCTAATCCATAGGCCTTAACGGCAATTAAAAGATTGAGAAAGCCGGCCACAGCAATGTAGGCCGTGCCGTAAATGAAGGTATAGGCTGCGAGATCGCCTGCTCCCAATCCCGTGATTTTCGCGAGAAAATACAGGCACCCGCTTCCTATGCTTCCCAGGTAGCCAAGAAAAGTCAGGGGTTTGGCATCATAGAGGTCGGTCACTCCGCCGGACATGATCAAACCTAAAACAAAAAGGGATAAAATCCCGAAAAAAAATACGATCCCTTTTACACGCTTTCCCTGCAGATAGTGTCCCGCGCCCGGGATCAACCATCCAACGATAAACATCCATAAAGGTTTCATGTTGTTTTTATATATACCTAAATTATCAGGAAAAAGTTTTAATGGCAAGGAATGTGAGATAAACAGCAGGGGTTCTTGTCTTTTTTCATGCGCTTGGCAAGCTCTCCAATATGGCTGTATATCTGGCAGATGTGTCGCTGTTTTCCGATTTCTTTCAAAAAAAGGCAAAAAAAGTGGGGACAGTCCCCACTTTTTTACAGTCCCCACTTTTTTATCAAGGCGCAAACATCTCGGTCAATGTTTCCAGAACGCGGTCAGCTGTTTGCGTATCGATTTTGCCCAGCACTTTAACCAATCGTTTTTTATCCACCGTTCTTATCTGGTCAAGCACGATCTGCCCTTTCTTGCCTTGAAACGATACAGGAATTCTTGTTGGATACTCCTTGCCGGCTGTTGTCATCGGAGCGATGATGACTGTCCGGATAAACCTGTTCATCTCATTCGGCGAAATTATCAGACAGGGCCGTGTCTTTTTGATTTCATGTCCGAGAGAAGGATCAAGATTAACCAAACAGACATCGAATCTGGAAATCACCACTGCCATTCCGTCTGTTCCCATTCCGATTCAGGTTCAGTCCCCTCATCGAGCAGCACGTCTTCTCCTCTCAGCCGCATGGTCTCGAAGGATTTTTGCCAGCCCGCCCGGGGACTATGGACCGGACGGATGACAATCGAGTCCTTTTTTGCCTCTAAAAGCACTTCATCTTTCATGTTGTACTGCTCAATCAATGTTTTGGAGAGACGGATCCCTTTGGAATTTCCGATCCGGACAATCTTCACTTTTAAGGAATTCACAGCTATTTAAAGTAATTATAATGTAATTACTCTTCATTTTCAAAGTTTTTTATTCGAATTTTGATCCGGATACTATACTAGACGCATCTGACTCCGAAAATTCTCAGATTCAGTTTTTCTCAAATAGTTCTGCCATTCCAAGGAGCTGCGGCGGTTTCGTTCTTTCATGCTCCCGGTTTCACACAGAATGATGTTGTGATCGGCACCGGAAACAAGCTCCACTCGAAAATTTTTATTCCCTGCTTTGGTTAGGGCTTTTTTGTAGGCTTCAACACCCTGGAAGGGATTAACTTGAGTGTCTTTTTCTCCAAAAAAAGCAAGTATTGGAATGGTAATTGTTTCAATGACATCGATGGGATCGAAAAAGCCTTCCTCATCAGCAGTGTGGAGCTTCCAGTTCCTTTTGTCCCAGAGAGCAGAAACGAATCCCAATTCTCTCTGTATAGGATTATCATACAGCGGTTGGGCATGTTTGATATATGCTTCGAAGGATTCTGCATAATAGAGTTGAATAAAATGGTTCTCCGCCTGTTTGGCTTCTTCTTCAGGAACACCTTCAAACTCGAGCTGCCTTCGAATAAGATAAGCCGTTTAATGAATACCGTTTTCTCCCGCGCACCCGACCAAAATCATAAAGGAAATATTTTCGGTTTTAGAAAAAGCCGTGGGGATTACATACTCGGCCTGGCTGATTCCATCCATACAGCTGATTACAAAATAGTCGAATTCGATTTAGAGAAAGAAAATATAAGATTCCTTTTTGGGCTTGCTCCAAATTCTTCGGTATTTCCCCAAATATCCATCCACTGACATCTAAAAATAACAGTATCACATACAAAAAGACAAGGTCAAAGACTCAAAAAACGAAACAAATCCACCGAAACCTCCAAACCAACAATTTTAATTTAGACTCCGTCCTTGAATAAGCAAAAAGAATTAACAGAGGCTCTCAGAAATACTCTCCTCTCTCCTCGGCTCCCATCAGGAGTTCCTCTCTCATCCACTCTCCCAAATCCCCTCACCGCTTGGTGGTTTCTTAACTCTCATCCTTCTTGTTTACCTTATGCTGACAATCAATGATTAGTTTAAAGATAATGGGAGATGTTCCCCCGAAAAAGTGGACACCCGGTTAAGCTTGACTGGCCTCAAGACTAACTTCTCTCACTTCTTGTTGCGCGCATTCATGGCCGTACCAATCCCGACACCCATTCCTATTCCGATAGCTATACCTGCACCCATAAATGCCATGTTATTGAAAGCAACACCAAAAATAACACCAAGCGCAACTCCAGCTCCGGCTCCTATAGTGATACCAACGCCCATCTTGTCATCAACATCACGGCCTTTATTATTGGAGTTCTTAGACATAATCTAATCTATTATACTCTATAGAAATTATTAGGTTCAAATAATAAATCACGGGAAATGGGGGAATACCAATTTTCCTTAAGAGAGCATGGATTCAGCTCCCTCCTCCAGTTCTCTGAAATCCTTGTTTTCCCCTGGAAATTATCCATTTCCGTTTTGTCTACCTTTTAGTCATAAAGCGGGAGTTTCACGCTCCCATCGACTGATCATTGAGGAAGAAGAACAATGTGTTCCTTCAAAGGGCTGGGCCGCCTCCGCCTCATCAAGTTCAACAAGAACTCTTTATGGCAGCTGAGGAGAGGGAGGAATATTTCTGAGGGCTTTCTAAGCTTTTCTTTGCTGAGTTAAGAGCGTAGTCTATCTGATAAGTTATGACTCGGAGCCTTTGTGTGAATTGTTCTGTTTCTTATGTATTTGACCTTTCTGTTTTCGGCATGGTCATCTTATTTTTGCTGGAAATTGAGGAAAATTGAGAGGGATTTGTCGCAAGCGCAAAAACAAAATTCCTATTGTTCTTTCAACCAAAAAATCTAAATCTTCTGAGAACCGATAATCAGAAAAATATATTTTCCTTAAGGCTGTCCCTCGACGAAAAATAAGTTTTTCTTTGAGTTTACTATCTTTGGCGAAATAGAATAACATAAGCTCAATAAAATAGTCCTTTTCTATTGTCTCAGGTGGCACACCTGCTGTTTCGGCGGCTCTTTGGCTTTGAAAATAATCAATCACAATCGTTTATCGTTTTATTACATTCAATATTTGTTCTTGACCGACATTATCAATCAAACGCCATTTGTTTTTATCCATTCGTTTTTCAGATAAATTGGGATCAAATTTATCGTATCGATCTTTTACATACTCGCCTAATTGATTTATTAATTCTGGTTTTTTGATATCAAAAATTTCCAAAATATATCCTAAGCGTTTTGCCACTACATTCTTATTGTGTTTTCTAATATAATCCAACAACTTCTGGTATTCAATTTTTTTCTTAACCAGCCATATACCTTTGGCAATCTCGGTTATGCCGCCACAATATTCTGGATGGGCTAAAGCATCAACAATGGTCTTTTCTATATCTGATATTCTTACCTTTTCACTTTGTGTAATCCACTCTTCCTTAATCCCCCAAATAGACTTTTCGTTTACGAAAACAAAAACCAATTTATCTCTCACCTCACGGGGCACAATCTGCCTTTTGGGGGCAGCTATAAAGATTTTCAACAACGGTTGAGTCAACATTCCCCAGTAATGCATGGCACTGTAAAAGGCTATATAATATCTATCAGAATTAACAATTTCTCTGCCAGCTACATACCAATTTCCAAGATACCGCTCTCCTTTACCTATATGCTGCGGTATAATGAGAAACTTCCCGGCTTTTAATCGTGAAATCACCTTTCTTTTGACTAATTCACTCAAAAGGTCTGTTGTTTCATTATATCTTTTTCCCAATATCCTCTGAGCATCACTAATTTTAAAAAAAGTTCTATTTTCTTCAAATAGCATGCTGATTAAATGGGCACTGACAGGGCCCAGAGTTTTTTTATTCGCCATTATATCTACCTTTATTGTAAATTTTACAGTATAGAATCCTGTATTGCAATCAATAAAAGTCGTTATTTCCGGATTATGAATTCTTCATTTTTAAGGATGTATCAATTATTTGACTTGTTGCGATCTCACAAATCTTGCGTTTGCATACTCAATATGTCGTGAAATGGTTAGGTTTCTTTCTGAAACTGTCGCATCAGAAAGAAACCTAACCATTTCACGACATATTGTTTATTGGTTCTTTAGCCCAGCTTGCCTCTTTTTTGCGTCCTCAATCTCTGGTGGCCCTGGATTGGCGGATTTCCAGAGGGTGAGGAATTATTCGTAATGCTAGACGGTTTTGGCATGTCCGGTTTTCAAGACAATATATTTCAATCCCACTTTCTTCAGCATTGCTTTGGACCTCGAATCTGAACGAACACTGTGAAATTCTGGAGATATCAGGGGGATAGGTCATTTTGAACCTTTAAAAGGTCCAATACTCACTTTAAATCTGTACTTTGCTTTTAGCTTTATTCAATTCCTCAAAAAAAAAGGTGCATTTATTCTCCATGCCTTCATTATACGACCACCTTTTGATTTCCTTAAAATCAATGGATTGGGACAGTCCAACCATAACTGCTTGTTCCAATGAAGGCCTGTCATTCCAAAAATAATAGGCGGCCAATCTGTCTTTAATACAATCCGTTGGAGATAAGAGTTTCAGTTTTCGTCCATTTTCTTCTATGGCAAAAATCCGATTAACTGGTTCTTGCCCCACAGACAAGGGAGGAGAAAGAAATTCCACTATGAAGGGAGTGTCGCTGTGACGGAAGTGTCTTCCTTCAGGCCTAAATCCCAATCCATCTAGGATTCCCTTGACATTTCTCTTTTGAGAGTAATCAAGAAGAACAAAGTCTAGATCATAGGAGAGATGCTTGTTTTCTGTGTAAATCGAAACACATGCCCCGCCAGAAAGAACCGAATCAATTCCCCTGCGGGAAAGGAAGTCACAAAGAAAGATTGCCAAATCACGGATTGATATTTCTTTAAAATCCATGCTCTAAAACGGTTTACCGGTTCGTCGAGGCCTAAGGCGAGGTCGGTAATATTTTCTGACTTCATCTTCCGGTAGAAACACCATTGCTTTTTTTAGGAGCGCTTCCAATTCTTTTCTAAAAGGATAACGGGGATTAAAACCAAATATTCTCACCTTCCCTTTTAGCTGGCTGTACAAAACTCCATGGCTCTCCAATTTGAGAAGTTGGTTCTGGACTGTGTTGAGATTGAATCCGAATGTTCGCGCGATTTCCCTGGCATAGCCTTGCCCATGGGAATAAAGGAAAAATAAAATTTTTTCCTTTTTGTCCGATTCAAAAAGCGGTTCAAGCATGACCAATCCTTTCAAAATGCTATAATCGACTGATCATATTGGTTATATGACCAATGTCATCAGTAATAATATAGAAATGATACATAGTTGTCAAGCCTCTCCTCAGGAGTGAAATATGGCGTGAAATGTAATATTTAACGTCATATTGCTCAAAAGCCTTTTAATTCCGTTAGACTATGTCTTGCCCTTCACTTCATGGAGTTTTGTAGAAGAAAGCATAAATTAAGAATCTCTTTATGAAGGTGGTACAATGACTGGGAAATGGCCAGAGCCGAGCCGGATATCAGTTTCGTAAGTACTGGGCGAACCAGTCGGCCATTTCAGCGGCAGCACAATCAACTTCAGCACCCATGAAAGGATGGCCTGCTCCTTCAATCACGACAAACCTGCTTTCGGCCCCTGCAGTAATGAGAGTTTCGTGCATCGTTCGTCCCTCTTCAATCGGTACCTGGTCGTCTAGGTCTCCGTGCAGGATGAGTATCGGAGGGTCATCGGCCGATGCAAACCGTATTGGTGAATAGTCAGGGTACAGCCCGCGATTGAACCTCATCGCCGCGAATCGGTCCAATCTCTGGGGAGTGACCCATCTCGTCAGATCAGAGACACAATAATAGCAGACCACTGCCGCGACCCGGTCTGACTCTAAATCCAAAGGAGTGTCAAACAGATAATATTTAGGATTTCAGTTTACCAAGGAAAATGTCGTCAATTGTAGATATTTGGGGACATATTGTTCAATGGCTCTTCAACTCAACCAGCCTCTTTTTCGCATCATCAACTTCAGGGAGGCCGGGATCGGCGGTTGACAGGATTGGAAGAGTTTTATACGTTATGGCAATTAGAGGAGGTAACGATGCGTATACGTTCCATTCTTTTCACGATCATCTTGATTGTTGTTTTGATGGTCCCCTGGACAGCTGCGCAGCAGCAGCGTTCTGGAGCCCCCCAGGAGGCAAAGCGGGCCGCACAGCAGCAGACAGCAAGACAGGAATATGCTGGGCCCAACGAGGAAAAGACCTCGCAGACCTCACATATCATGAACCTTAATGGGCAGGAGATCAAGTACACGGCCACGGCGGGTACGGTTCCGATCCGTCTGGATGACGGGAATGTTTCGGCCCGGATGTTTTTCGTGGCTTACACAAAGGATGGTGAGGACGTCAAGACACGCCCCGTCGCGTTCCTCTATAACGGCGGGCCCGGATCCGCGACCATCTGGCTACACATGGGATCGTTCGGCCCGAAGATCGCAAAAATGGCCGATGAGGGCTTCCAGCCGACGCCTCCCTACGATTTTGTCGACAATCCGAACTCACTCCTGGATGTTACGGATTTAGTCTTCGTAGACGCAATCGACACCGGCTACAGCCGTGTGACACCGGGCACGGACAATAGCCGGTTTCACGGGCAGGAGGGAGACATCCGCGCCTTCGGAGAGTTTATCGCCGAGTACTTGCGGATTTACGATCGCTACCCGTCTCCGAAGTTCCTGATCGGCGAAAGCTACGGCTCGATCCGCAGCGCGGGTTTGGCGGAGGAACTCCAGTCGCGCCACAGCATCGAATTGAACGGTGTCTGCTTGCTCTCGGCGCTCCTGACCTACCAGACACTTCAGCCCGCTCCAAACAACGACATCGCCTGGGCCATCCAGATTCCAACCTTCTCCGCAACGGCATGGTACCATAAAAAACTGCCGCCCGATCTGCAGCAGAAAACGATCGCCCAGGTCGTCGACGAAGCGCGCACTTTTGCCTTTGGTGAGTACATTCCGGCACTGACCAGAGGTCACACGCTCAGTGAGGCCGAACGGAGTGCGATGGCCGAGAAACTCGCGCGCTACACGGGCCTCTCGTCCAAATTCATCCTCCAGGCGAACCTGCGAGTCGACGCGGCTCGCTTCCGCAAGGAATTGCTGCGCGACCAGCGGCTGGTTGTCGGCCGTCTTGACAGCCGATTCACGGCTCTCGATGCCGATGCGGCTGGCGAACGCCAGGAGTTCGATCCGTCGAATACTGCACTGGCCGGGCCCTACGTCGCGGGTTTCCGCAACTATGTGAAGAACACACTGGAATGGGAATCCGACCTCCACTATCTGCCGCGGGGCAACGTGCGGCCATGGACCTACGTACAGAACAGATACATGGACATGACCGAAGCGCTGCGCTCGACGATGGCCAGGAATCCCTTCCTGAAGGTGTTCGTGATTTGCGGCTACTACGACATGGCCACGATGCTGGGCGGCATCGAGTTCAGCATGACGCACCTGGCTTTCGACAAACAGATCACCGACCGGGTATCCTTCGGCTACTACGAGGGCGGGCACATGATGTATATCCGTCCATCGGCGCATGCCGCTCTCAAGAAGGACCTGGCGGCTTTTATCCAATCGGCCCGCGGACGCTGATGGCTATGCGGCCGCTCCGGCCATCGAATGGAATATTAGTAAGTGCCGAACAACTTTTTCTCAACGAGGCATTCTAACTCCTCCAAAATAAATTCATTGTGTGGATTATTTAAAAGCTCCACAATCCCGTTCAAATCGCGATTTCGATCTTGATTCTGGCCGTACATAAGTGTATACAATATTTAGAGCAAACAATCGTGAGGACGAGATAATGTTGTTTAAAAAAAAGGCCTTTTCTCTCGTTGTGGTGATCTGTTTGTCCTCTCTCAGCTGCGTAACCGTGATGGTGGATTCATTTACCGGAGAAAATGTCGCAGCCGAAATCCGGGCTAACGGCCTTCCTGCTAGGGCAACTGTATTAAAGATCTGGGAGACCGGTACCAGAGTGAATGATAATCCCGTTGTCGGATTTCTTCTTGAAGTCCATGCAGAAGGGATGGAGCCGTATCAGGCGGAGACAAAGGCTCTCATTTCGATTCTTCAAATTCCACAGATCCAGCCGGGGGCTGTTTTAAAGATTAAATACGATCCAAAGGACCCAAAAAGAGTGGCTCTAGACACTTTGAAAGAATAAGCCACATCCTTCCTCTTTTTTTATCTCGTTTTTCCAAAATACAACCAAAGTCTTTTTCGATTTGGGAATTTCCACGACTGAAATCCCCGTGTTTATTTGAGTTTTTCTATTCCACAGTTGAATATAAGTAGAGTATAATACGTATTTATCGATAAGGACTCAAAAGGCGGA
Source organism: uncultured Eubacteriales bacterium (assembly GCA_964633715.1). GTDB lineage: Bacteria > Acidobacteriota > Aminicenantia > Aminicenantales > Aminicenantaceae > JAUWVG01. Next base: position 90,485 of record CAZWHQ010000006.1, on the reverse strand, counting down.
ATCATGGACACAAAGCAGCCGATTATCACGATCAAAAACCTTAAAAAAAGCTATGATGGAAAGACAGATGTGCTCTGCGGCATCGATGTCGACATCTATCCCGGACAGATCATAGGCTACATCGGACCCAACGGAGCCGGCAAAACCACAACGGTAAAAATCCTCATCGGCATGCTGCCTGATTTCGAAGGGGACGTGACTGTTTTCGGAAACAATGTGGCAGAAAATCCGGTTGAGGTAAAGAAGAGAATTGGGTATGTCCCTGAAACCGCAGCTTTATACGACACTCTGACCCCCTTAGAATATCTCAGGTTTATCGGGCAGATCTACGAGATTCCTCATGAAGCAATTCTTTCCCGAACTCAAAAGATGCTCAAACTCTTCGGGCTTGAAAACCATTTAAACGTAAGGATGAACTCCTTCTCCAAAGGCATGAAGCAAAAAGTGCTCGTTACAGCGGGTTTGATCCATGATCCCGACATCCTCTTTCTGGATGAACCTCTGGCCGGTCTCGATGCCAACGCGGCCATGGTGATCAAGGAGATCCTTGCTCAACTGGCGGCAGAGGGGAAGACCATATTCTACTGCTCGCATGTCATGGATGTGGTCGAGCGCATATGCCACCGGATTATCATCATCGACAAAGGCACCATCATCGCCAACGGCTCATTCGATGAACTGCAGGACATGAACAAAGGGAAATCCCTTGAACGGATCTTCTCTCAACTAACCGGCAGCACGGGACACGCTCAAAAGGCCAGTGAATTCATTTCAACCTTTCACCAAAAGACAGACAAATGACCGATAATATCCTCAAAATTCTTGATTTCTTCAAATGGTTTTTTCGTTGGCTGGGTGTGGATTATGAAAAATTCAGGGCTCTTCTCTGGGTCAAACTCACCGTAGACAACCGGCAGGAAAAATCCATCGTCCAGAGACGCGGCAAAAAAGAGATGTCCAACTCCATGCTGCGTGTCACAATCATCTATGCGCTTATGGGGATTTTTCTCGGGGCCATGCTTCTGGGCATCCAGTCCGTTTTTACCTCCATGGTCTTTGTTTTTTCCATGGTTATGGTCATGACAGCTGTGGCCCTGATCTCCGATTTTACCTCCGTCCTGCTCGATACGACGGACAATGCCATCCTGATGCCGCGTCCTATCGACAGCCGCACAATGGCCACAGCCAGGATCACACACATCGTTATCTATATCCTGATGATAACCCTTGCTCTGACCACGGCATCTATAATTATCGGCACAATCAAATTCGGCCCTCTATTCACAGTCATTTTTATTGTCGCCTTGTTTTTTGCCGTCCTCTTTGTCGTTTTTTTGGCCAATGTTTTTTACCTGTTTCTTATGAAGATCTCGACGGAAGATCATTTCCGCGACATCATTCTCTATTTTCAGATATTTATGGCCGCTTTTGCCATGGGCAGCTACCAGCTTCTGCCGAGGCTTATGGAAATGGACGCCATACGGGGATTCTCCCTGCCCATCCGCTGGTGGACTTACTTCATCCCTCCCGCATGGGCGGCTGCGCCCATCGACATGGCAGTCAACGGGAATTTCAGCTCTGCAAACATTACAATGACTTTAACAGCATTTCTCATTCCCATATTGAGTGTATTTGTGGTTGTCAAGTATCTCGCTCCAGGCTTCAGCCGGGCTCTCTCACAGATGGAGTCCTCCGGCAGCAAAAAAGACACAGACGTTATCACAGCTCAAAGCAAGGGGAAATTCAATACTTTTCTCTCCCGGATTTTCACAAAAAGTCCATCAGAACGAGCCGTTTTTCAACTATCCTGGAAGCTGTCCTCCCGAGACAGAAAATTCAAGCTCAGAACCTATCCCACCTTCGGATACATGCTGATCATCGCATTTATCTTGAGTCTCTACAGAGAGGGAGATATCCTCCAGAACATCCAAAATCTTCCCCAGACAGGAAAATATCTTATATTTCTCTATATCAGCTGCATCGTGGTCCCTATCGTTATTCTTCAGCAAAAATTTTCCGACCAACACGAGGCGGCATGGGTTTATTATTCGTTCCCTTTCGCCTCACCCGGAGATATCCAGAAGGGCGGCCTAAAGGCCATGGTTGTCAAGTACGGCTTTTCAATCTTTATTCCGCTGTCCATATTTGTCTTTTTGGTTTGGGGTTCTCACGTTCTCGATGATATCGTTCTCGCTTTTTTGAATATGATCCTCGCCAGCCTGGTGATCGGATTTATGGTCAGAAAGGACCTTCCCTTCTCCAAGAAAGCGAGCTCAGCGGCTGAAAGCCAAAGAGGCATGACAGGTGTACTTCTTTTCTTACTCCCCGCATCTATAGGTGGAATTCACTATGGATTGACATTAATTCCCTACGCCGTTCCGGTCGCTTTGGTCATCGTTTTGGGAATCGTTTTCGCTGCGATGAAGCTGTATGGGCAGACAACCTGGGACATGATTTCATGAGTCCCTAACCGCTTGTGTAGTATTGTTGTAAGTGTTTAATCGATCACTATCGCATTTATTCTGATTATGAAATTCCTAGATTACCACTAAATATTACTTTTCCAAAGACCGTGGATACTGCAGTATTCTCTTGCCTCGACTTTTTCAGATGTGATCAAAAATTCTGCTTCCGGAGAATCGTCGGGATTGAGAAACTTCTTGAAAACCCTGCCATCTGCAAGAACTTCTATCCATTCGATATAATGATTTTCTTCCATTGGATGAGTGACCTCACCGACCTTAACCTTTATCCCTTTCTCTGTTCTTTCTATCACAGGCAAATGTTTTTCCTTCCCCTGCTCTTCTGTCTTCTCTTCCTGCAGATTCATGGGTTGACCACAGCACACAAGTTCTCCTGCACCTTCATGCAGAACCTCAACAATATTTCCACAGATTTCACACTTATAAATCTGTAATCGTTTTGTCATTTCAAATCTCCTTTTCAGTCTACTGATATCCATAAAGAAACATATCACACTCAAAGCAGCAAAAACAATTGTGTTAATGCTTTCATAGGTTTGACACATCCTATTCGAATTTATATTCTATTGCCATATTGGGAAGGAGGGATAGTGAGCACAACATGCCCAAAATGTCAGACCAGCAATCCCGAGGATTCTAAGTTCTGCAAAGAATGTGCAACTCCCCTCCAATCCAAGGCTCACCAATTTTTCTCCATTTCACCCGACTTCCGTTTTCTCACTTACACTCAGCAGGATTTATCCGGGATGGATATTCTGTTGGTCGAAAACTGGCGATGAATTCTTGATAAAACCACCTGGAAAATGATCTCCAAAGACCCTTACTGCAAGTAAAGTATTTTTTTGTATATAATTACTCGGAGTTACTAAAATGAAAACCTTTTCAGAAGAACTTATCGCACCCTGCGGCATGAACTGCGGCATCTGTGTCGCTTTTTTCGGATACACTATGAGTGGGAACAAAAGAAAGATGAAATGTATCGGATGCATACCCTCAAACAAAAGCTGCGCCCATATTAAAAAATACTGTGAAAAACTCTTAAAAAAAGAAGTGACTTATTGTCATGAATGCTCTGATTTTCCCTGCATACATATACAGAGACTGGACACAAAATACCGCCGCAGATTCGATTACAGCACGATAGAAAACCTTAAATACATCAAGAAGAAGGGGATGAAAAAATTTCTTCAAGAACAGAAAAAGAAGTACACATGTCCAAACTGTTCGGGCATTATTTGCGTACATACAAAGAGATGCTATTCATGTGAAACATCTTGAGGAGTCAACAATGAAGAAAACAAGTGGTTTGCTTATCGCCCTTTTTATTCTGTGTGTTACGTGTACAGGAACCCAGGAATCGAGTGATCCTGAAAAAAACTTTGAACACCTGTGGCAAACTCTGGATAAAGAGTACGGCATTTTTCTCCCCAAACGTGTGGATTGGAACTTGCTCTACAAAGTCTACCGGCCCAAAGTCACACCCGAAACAACGGACGAAGAATTGTTCGATATAATGGCCCAGATGCTCGGGCATCTCAACGACAATCATGTCCGTCTTCGCTCCCCTATCAAGTCCTTCGGCGCCGGTATCCTCCAGGAGATTAAAAGGGAGGGATTTTCCCGAGACCTTGTGAGGGAAAAGTTTCTGAAAAACAAGTTCGAAGAACGGTTGAATGGACGGTTTCTCTTCGGCCTTGTGGATGAATCCATAGGCTATTTCCACTTTTCAGGATTTGGCGGAATCAAAGAGAGCGCAAACGTGGTCGATGAGATCGTGGATAAATTTAAAGACTGCAAAGGCCTTATTATCGATGTCCGCTATAACGGAGGAGGAAACGACATGGTGGGTAAGGCCATCGCCGATCGGTTTGCAGATAAAAAAAGACTCTATATGACCACCCAGATCCGCAGAGGTCCCAACCATGACGATTTTTTACCTCCAAGATATTTTTATACAGAACCAAATGGCCCAATACAGTTTACAAAACCGATTATTCTCCTCATTCACCGTTATTCAGTCAGTGCGGCCGATAATTTCGCTATGGCTATGAGGACACTTCCCCATGTCACATTGGTGGGAGAAACGACTTCGGGATGTCAGGCCGACCAGCACGGCGCCCGCCTTCCCAACGGTTGGAATTTTTCTGTCTCCTACACACTTTTTGTCGATCAAAACGGTTTCAGTTGGGAGGGCATCGGCATTCCTCCCGACCTGCGCCAAATCAACCGCCAGGAAGACATCGACAACGGCCGGGATAAACCGCTGGAACTGGCCATCGAACTGATCAACTCGGGGGCGATGAAGAAAAGAGCGGAGCTGCCTGAATTCCCCATTATTAAAAAATAAAAATCTTTAGCTCCTCTCTTCGGAGCATCCGTTATTGAAATTTTATCTCAATAGTATATTCTAGAGCGAGGGATTACTATTGTTATAAGGGAGAAAAAGATCATGAGATTAAAAACTATTTTAGGATTATGTGTCTGTCTGTGTGTGATAGTTTCATGCGGTCCCGGAGGAACAGACATGGACACGGCAGCCTATTCGACCGACTATCAGGACCTCATCGAACTTTTTCAGGAATTTAGGGAATATCAAAAACCGAGAATATTCGAAGGAGTTCCAGATTACACCGAAGAAGCCATGGCTGAGCAGTATGCCCGGCTGGATGAGTTCTGGGAAAGACTGGAGCTTATCGATACCTCCAACTGGACAATCCCACAGAAGGTGGATTTAGAGGTCCTCAAGGCTGAGATTATGGGACTGGATTTCGATCACGAGATACTCCACCCCTGGAAAAGGGATCCTGCTTTTTATGCCGTGATAACGACCTATGAGCCAGATGTGCCCGCCCGTGAAGCACCGGAGATCTACAATGTCCTCTATCTGCCCGAATACAGTTTCCCTCTGGAAGGGGAACAGAAGGAGGAATTCCGGATTAAACTCGCAGCCATTCCAAAGATCCTGGCTCAGGCAAAAACGAATCTCACAGAAAAAGGAAAGGACCTCTGGTTTTTTGGCATCAGGAAAAAAGAGGGGGAAATAGCAGCCCTTTCGTCTTTGTCAGTACGTCTCGCAAGTGATAATCCTGACCTTGTCTCTTTGACCGATTCAGCAAAGGAAGCGGTAACGGGATTTAAAAATTGGCTCGAAGACGAACAGACCTCCATGGAGCCAACAGAGGATGGGATTGGAGTGGTTAACTTCAACTGGTACATGAAACATGTCCATCTTGTTCCCTTTACCTGGCAGGAACAGGTGGACATCTGCCGTAGGGAGCTCGAACGTTCCTGGACCGCCTTGAAGCTGGAGGAATTAAGAAACCGCCATCTGCCGTTGCTTGAACCGGCCCAATCGGTCGAGGAGCTTCGTGCTCGCCTTAAAAAGGCGGTCGACGAGTTTATGGATTTTCAACGGGATAAAGAAATATTTACTGTTCCTGACTATATGGCTCTAAATACCGAAGTGAACTCTTACACACCACCGGAGCGGCAGAGTTTTTTCACTCGGGTTGAATACCATCACTACCTGGCCCTTAGACCCCACATGATACACTGGCTGGAAAAACAGAGGGAAATATTCAATGACCACCCTATCCGCGGAGTACCGCTTCTCTATAACATCTGGGACAGCCGGGCCGAGGGACTGGCTACAGGATATGAGGAAACCATGCTTCAAGCCGGACTACTCGATGAGGTCCCTCGGGCAAAGGAGTTGACTTGGATTCTTCTCGCTTTTCGAGCTGCACGGGCACTCGGCGACCTTATGGTGCACAGCAGGGACTGGACTGTTCAAGAGGCCGTCGATTTTGCTGTCAAAAACACGCCCCGCGGCTGGGTCAAACCGGATGGACGCACCATCTGGGGAGATATCGGCCTCTATTTACGTCAGCCGGGATATGGAACAAGTTATGTCTACGGCAAGATCCAGCTGGAGCGACTGATCGCCGATAAGGCTATCCAACTGGGCGACAGTTTTGTGCTCAAGGACTTTTTCGATGACTACTTTACGCGCGGTGTTATCCCCGCCTCCCTCATCCGCTGGGAGATGACAGGACATGACGATATCATCAGGAAATTAGGCCTGATAGAATAGATCCCCAGAGAAAAACGCCAATCCCACCCTCCCTGAAGTTGACGAAACAAAGAAGCGGCTGGCTGATATACGTTAATCAGAAGCTGCCAAGATCAGATTGAAAACCATTTGTGTGTACCAAATTGATTTTTTCTCACCCGTTTACCTGTCGTGATATACCACTGAAAACCCCTTAAGACCGATGAAAGGTATTTGTGAAGGGAGGGTTTTATATAGAGATAATAGATAATCGGTTTGACAAACGAGGGATACCGCGTTATGTCATGGGGATAGATCGTAATGTTCAGATAGGATGAGGTGTCATCTATTTTATCGATCCACCAAACAACCTTGGATTTCCTCCCATCTTTTTCTCCAATATTCAGCTCATATCCAATACCTTCATTCCATTCAGTAAAATTTCTTACGAATTTTGAACCATTGTAGTAACACACATAATCGATAGAATCCTTTCCCGGCCATTTATCCACAGGATTCGATTCACAAAAAGGGTGGCAATATTCCAAATTCCCAGGACTTGAGATTACCTCCCAAACCTTTTCGGACGAAACATCGATCCTGATTTTCTGCTGAATCGGTTTCAGGTAGTGCATTTCCTTTTTAGACATCTATTCTGACTCTTTTCAGTATTTTTTTTGACACATCTATATTATTAAGGACTCTCTCATAACATTTCAAGTAAATTTGGAGTACTGATGCGATAAGAAAAATACAATTTGAGAATTTTCGACGTCAGATACGTCTATTCAAGTACCGGAATCTTAACAGGACAGTGATTGATCATTATTGAACTATGGTATATACTGTGGTATATACCATAGGAGAGGATAAGATGGATACAGCGAAATTATTCAAAAACGGCCGCAGCCAGGCCGTAAGGCTTCCAAAAGAATATTCTCTTTCAGGAAACGAAGTCTTTATAAAAAAAATCGATGGAGTTGTCATTCTTATTCCTAAGGACAAAGATCCATGGCAGCCGCTTATCGACAGCCTTCATAAATTCTCCAGCGATTTTTTCGATTTTAAAAGGGATCAAGGGACGTATGAAAAGCGGCAACCGATTAAATGAAATACTTATTAGATACAAACATATGTATTTATATTATCAATAGGCGATCTTCTCCTGTCCTTGATATGCTGCGCTCAAAGCATCCTGATGAAATATCCATTTCGTCTATCACCATAGCTGAACTCAATTATGGAGCAGAACGAAGTCAAAATGCGCACCAGAATAGAATCGCTATCCTTGAATTTCTCATACCATTCTGCCTCTTGGATTTCGACCAAAGGGCAGCTTCCTATTATGGAAAAATCAGGGAAGAATTAGAATCGAAAGGGACGCCTATAGGCCCAATGGATTTATTGCTCGCTTCTCAAGCCACGGCCTATAATTTGACTTTTGTTACGAATAACATAAAAGAGTTTAAGCGCGTCAAAAATTTACGTTTAGAGAATTGGTTGAGATAACGAATTTTTGGAAGCAAGGAAAAACGCCGATCCCGGACTTCCAGAAATTGACGATGCCAAACAAAAACTGATTTTATTTCCGACTCATTTCTTGAACAATTCAGAATGTGATTTGGTCAATAACAGATATGAGCTTACTAATATCTCTTTGCTGTTTTTTAATCCTTTTGTAATCTTTCTTAAATTGGGTGGTGTAATAGATCTTCAATTTTCCAATTCATTAACGAGATCATCTGTTGTGGATACTTCATGGAGATCCTTTCCCGTTTTAGATTTCCGCAGAGTTTTGGCCGTTAAAGTATTCGGGATCTTTATTTCAAATGGAATTCCGTTATGCAAGGTTACTTGAGTCAAATAGAGAGCTATAGCTTCAGACATGGATATATTTAAAGTGTGAAGCACTTTGAGTGCTTTTGCTTTAATTTCGGGATCAATTCTTGCTTGAATGGTTGCTGTTTTTGCCATACTTATCTCCCTTGTAATGCTATTGTAATGACATTTGCAATACATATTTTAACCATCCATAAGAATAAAGTCAATTCTCCCTTATAATATCTTTGCTCTATTCTTAGGGACGTAGGATTCCATCTCTTTTTCTCAGTGACTTTATGTAAAAAGTGGGGACAGTCCCCAATTAATTGACCATTTGACACTTTTCCTCTAAATAAATATTCTAGTATCGATTCGCATAAGGGACGAAAGCATGGAATGCCCGCAGTGTCAGACAAATAATCCGGATGATTCTAAATTCTGCAAGGAGTGCGCAATTCCTCTATCTGACTCGGATTTGCCGATCTCACAGACAAAAACACTTCAGACAACTGCCTATTGTGTAGCCGAGGGTAATATCATCGCCGGCAAGTACAAAATACTTGGAATTCTCGGTAAAGGCGGGATGGGAAAAGTCTATAAGGCAGAAGATATCCGGCTTAAACGAACGGTCGCGCTTAAATTTCTCTCCCAGCAACTGACCGATGACCCTGAGGCCAAAGAGCGCTTCGAGCAAGAAGCCCAAGCTGCTTCAGCCCTTGACCATCCCAATGTCTGCACTATTCACGAAATCAGCGAAACCGAAGAAGGTCAAGTGTTTATTGCCATGGCCTATTACGAGGGAGAAAGCCTCAAGGACAAAATCGAGAAAGAACCCATCTCCCAACAGGAAGCTCTGGACATAGCTTCCCAACTTGCCCAGGGTTTAAACAAGGCACATAAGGAAGGCATCGTTCACAGAGACATAAAACCGGCCAACATTATGGTCACACCGGATGGGATCGTCAAGATCGTAGACTTCGGGATTGCCAAACTCAGCGGACAGGTCCGTATGACAAAGACAGGGGCTACAATGGGTACGGTGGCCTACATGTCTCCAGAGCAGGCACGGGGAGAGGCAGTCGACTTGCGCACGGACATCTGGTCGGCAGGCGTTGTCCTCTACGAAATGCTGACCGGAAGCCTTCCTTTCAGAGAAGAGCACGAACACTCCATGATGAACGCCGTTATCAACGAGGAACCGCTGCCACTGAGGAAGCATCGCCCTGATCTACCTGTCGATTTAGAAAAGATTGTCGACACCGCCCTGGCTAAAAAACCTGAAAACCGCTACGAAAATCTGGATGACTTGTTATTAGATTTAAACGCTGTTTCAGAAGGCTTCAAACCTGATAAAGTAAAAAAAAGACCCCTTAAAGCAAGATTATCCAAAATAAAGAAAATCTATCTTTATCCTATTCTCACCATATTAGCACTATCGCTTTTCGCACTCGGCCCTCTCGGTTTTTTTAAGGGCAGTGATACTATCGACTCAATCGCCGTGATGCCTTTTGAATTAATCAGCGAAAATCAAGAGTTGGAATATGTTTGCGAGGGAATAGCAAGGAACATAATCAACAGTCTAACCCCATTGTCCAGACTAGAGACAGTGATCTCATGGAATTCTGTCAGCACATACAAAGATAATGAAGAGCCGATAATTGCTCAGGTTGTCGGTCAGGAACTCGGAGTCGATGCTCTTCTCATCAGCCAGTTGACACACAAGGGAAATGATCTAGGGGTCAGCACCGAACTGGTTACGGTGTCCGAAAGCAGCCTCCTGTGGGGCCATCAATATGACCCATTGACGCTTTCAGAGATTCAGGGGATCCATGGAGACATTTCAAAAAACATCGCAGAAAACCTTGGCTTGAAATTGAAGAAGAAAGATCAGATTCGCCTGACTAGACAGTTCACTTCCAATTCAGAGGCCTATAAATTTTATCTCCAAGGACTTTTTTTTTGGGAAAAACGAATAGAAGAAGGAACGAAAAAAGGAGTTGAATATTTTCAACGGGCCATCGATAAAGATCCTGACTTTGCCCTAGCCTATGTCGGATTAGCCAACTGCTATGCCCTGTTTGCATTACAGGGACAGCTCCCCCCAGATGAGGCTGTTCAACAAACTGAGAAGTATGCCTTAAAAGCTCTTGAATTAAACCCTACATTGGGCGAAGCCCATACTCCATTAGCTCAAGTGAAATACTTTTACGAATTAGACTATGCAGCCGCCGAAAAAGAATTCAAGCGCGCCATAAAGCTTAATCCAGGATATGCCACAGCCCATCAATGGTACTCAGATCTTCTGATGACATTAGGGCGCAAAGATGAGGCTGTTAGAGAAGCAAGAAGAGCCTATGAATTGGATCCGATTTCACTGGCGCCCAGTTACAGCCTGGGACAACTTTTGCTTTTTAATAAACAGTACGACAAAGCCTTGGAACAAAGTCAGAAATTGTATGAAATTGCACCCGATTCCTATTTATCACCTTTTCTATTGGGAAGTATCTATCTCTATCAGCAAAACTATGAAGACGCAATCGTAGAACTTAAAAAATGCTATGAACTATCGGGAGGAAAAGGTCAATATGCAGCCACTTTGGCCAAGGCCTATGTTGGAAACGGCAATAAAGAGGCCGCATTAAATGTGTTCGATGAGCTTATTACATATTCCATGCAGAATAATATCCCTGCTTTAGGTTGGGCTCAAATCTACAGCAGTTTGGGAGATATGGATAAATCTCTGGATTGGTTGGAAAAAGCCTATGAAAATCGCAACTATTGGATCTTATTCATTCATTTGGATCCTTTGTTTGACATCCTGCGAGATGAACCGCGGTTCAAAACCCTGCTGAAGAAGTTGAATCTGGAGTAGCTAAACCACGATCCGGCCTGCCTGAAGTCGATGATGCCAAAAAAAGGCTTTCTGTATTAAATTAATTGAGGAAGGAGGGAAAAGTGAAGAAATTTTTTCATGTATTTTTGATAGTTTCAGCGGTAGGAGTGCTTCTGTTTTCTTTCTCTGCAATCAAAGCACAAGAAAAACTCGCAGATTTCGAAATCATTGTAACCGTGACAGAAAAAGGAGTGGAAATGAAGAGCCTTCATGGTTGTGCCTGGGAGAAAGCGAGCTGGTCAGCAGGAAGAGAATCATCTTACAGTTTTAAAGTGGATGAAAGTGGTGTTTCTAAAGTTGAATGATAGAATAAATAGGCAACATTCATATTTAACACTCTTTCTCGAAATTTATACTTTTATACAACATTAGAAAAGAGGGACAATGGCAAACGAATGTCCTAAGTGTCAAACAAATAATCCTGATTCTGTAAAATTTTGCGGCGAATGTGGCACCTCACTTCTTGTTTCAAAAGATATCCCTCGTCCTGATGGTCTAACTCTGACTGCTTCACCTTCTAAGATTCAAGACACTCCCCTTAAACAGCAAGTTGATTTCTCACTCACAGATGGCCAGAATTTCGGTCCCTATCAAATCATTCGTCCATTGGGTAAAGGAGGAATGGGAGAAGTCTATGAGGCCGAACATGTCGAAAACGCCCGCCGAGTTGCCATTAAGATCTTGAACCAAGCACTCACAAGCCAGACAGACCGCGAACGCTTTTTGAGTGAAGGTCGTTTGGCAGCATCGCTCAATCATCCAAACAGTGTTTATATCTATGGGACAGAAGAGATCGATGGAAATCTTGTTATTTCAATGGAACTTCTTCCTGGAGACACGCTCAAGGATCGTGTTAAACAGGAGGGGCCTCTGCATCCCATTGAGGCCGTGGATGTGATTTTACAGGTTATAGAAGGCCTTGAGGCTGCCCAAGCAGTTGGGATTCTCCACCGTGATGTAAAGCCTTCGAACTGCTTCATAGACATAGATGGCATGACAAAGATTGGGGATTTTGGCCTTTCTATATCCACACTAGCTAGAAGCGAAAGTCAATCAGAAGGGAATGGTTCATTTGTGGGAACACCTTCTTTTTCTTCGCCAGAGCAGATTAGGGGAGAAGAACTGGATGTTAGGTCAGATATTTTCTCCGTTGGAGCTACATTATATTACATTCTCACAGGACAGCATCTTTTCGATGAATCGAATCCCGTCAAATTTATGAATCTGATTCAGCAAGAGAAGCCTTTGTCTCCCAACAAGATTCGCCCTGAAGTTTCAAAAGGTCTAGCTGAAACAATACTCCGCTGCCTCGAAAAAAAACGTTCTGCACGTTTCTCAACCTACAGTGATTTGAAAAAATCATTACAACTCTACAGTTCTTCAGCTTCAACACCAGCAACTCTCAAATTTAGGTTTATGGCTGGAATAATCGATTTTTTCATTTGTTATGCAGTTACCTTTCCTCTCCTGCCTTTAATACAAAAGCTGCAACTGAATTTGCCCGAATTCATACGTCATAACCATTTTATTTGGATATTACCCTCATATTTTATTCTAAGCGAAGGCATTTTTGGCGCTTCTTTAGGTAAAGCCATTTTGAGGCTAAAGGTAGTAGGATTATTCAGGTCTTCCCCTGGTTTTCTTAGAATTGTTTTCAGATCATCGATATTTTCAGCGTTTATAAACGGAGTTCCCTATTTTCTTGCTGTGCTTACCACAAAAATTTTAGGGCTTAAGGATCTAATTTATTTAAATATTGAGAGTAATTTCAGTTTTGCCTTTTTCATAATTTTTGGTTTTTTGCTTTTCGCATCTTCCAGGAGGAAAAATGAATATGCAGGTCTACATGAGCTGATTACCAAAACTCGAGTGGTTCGAAAGACTCAATCAGCTATTCAATCACTTCCTCAAATTTCTGCTGACGTTGTCACAGATGTTGATTCAAAACATTACATCGGACCTTATTTGGTCCTTAAATATCTCAAGGAAGGTGAGATAGAAAAAATTGCTCTTGGCTATGATGAAACATTGAAAAGAAAAGTCTGGATACATGTTCAAGAGAATGGATCTCCTGCAGTTTCAGAAATAAGGCAAAACATTAGCCGCGGCAGAAGAATTCGCTGGATAAATGGGAAGCGGACTTCTCAAGAGTGCTGGGATGTGTATGAAGCATTAGAAGGTGAGCCTCTTTTAAGAAAATTCATAAAAAAACATCCTTGGGAAGTAGTGGGTCATTGGCTGCTGGATCTCACTACAGAGATTCAAAGTGAATTGAAAGAGAAATCACTTCCCTCACACTTTGGATTAGATCATGTGTGGATCTCATCCGAAAATAAAGTGAAAATCCTCGATTTTAAAACTCCTTATCTTGATTCAACTTCTCAAAATCCTGGACCTCTAGAAAACCCATTGGATTCCAATTCCTATGCGCTTTTTATAAAACACTTGGCATTATCCTCACTGGAAGGTGATTTAAAAAGTATTGAGGACATAAAACAACAAACTCCAAATTTGCCCATTTCAATACCTGTACGCACCTTCTTAACAAACCTTGGGGATCATCCAAAAACAGATTTGCAATCGCTTATTGAAGATCTAAGAACTCTACTAAAGAAGAGCTCCATTGTCACTCCAATAATACGATTTCGTCTGGTTGCATCTCTAACAATACTGGTAAGCTTACTAAGCATTATGTATATGTTTTTCAATGAAGCGGTTTCAACACGACACTTCTTTTTCAAAATTGGTGAATTTCTTGTTTATATAGGAATATGGAGTTCACTTTTCGTCTTCCTCTTGAGAGAAGGATTATTGTTCAGAATATCAGGTTTATCTGTTGTTATTTGGGACGGTTCTCCAGCTTCAAAGACTCGGTTTTTTTTAAGAAATATAATCGCATGGTCTCCTGCATTTTTATGGAGAGGAATATTTTTCCTTTTTCCTGATTTAGTGGATTTTTCTGCTAGATATTCATCGATTAGTGAAATCCCTCTTCCCTGGAATGATATTCTTCCTTTAATTTGTGTTTTTATTCTAGGGATAATTTTGGCTCTCTTAACGCCTGAACGCGGTGTTCAAGATAGAATCGCAGGGACCTATCTTGTCCCTCGCTAAATCTTACAGATGATCCATCCATTAGTGAATCCGTCGGATCTATGGATCAATTCGAGAACCATCTGTGTGTTCCAAATTGATTTTTTGTCACTAAAAACAAAAAAGCGTTTAAGCGCGTCGATAATTTACGTTTGGAGAATTGGCTGAGATAGTGACGTTAGAACTTGATGAGATTCTTATCAAGTCTTTAACAACTTATTTCTGTTTCTTAAGGGTTTGACAAGCACCATAAATTATGAGAAGTTCTCGGCAGGGAATTATTCTGATAAGAAATATAATTAATATCAGACCGCTAATTTAAGGAGAGGGACATGAGTTTAAGAAAAACAGGAAAAACAATTCTTCTGGGTGTTTTTATCATGTTTGCCTGTTGGGTGTGCCAAAATCGACCTCCAACAGGAGAAAAAGACCAAGAATCTGCAGAATCCAAAGCGGACCAAATCCTTCGACAAGCCTCTGAGTACATCAGTGGACTCAAGAGTTTTACAGCAGAGCTCGACATGATTATGAATGTCGAGGCACAGGGTATGAAACAAGAAATGACTTCAAATTATTCACTCGCTCTCCAAAGACCAAATAAACTTGCCGTGATTATGAACTCTGGAATGTTGGGAGGCACACTTGTATGCGATGGAAAGAACGTTTACACATACACTCCAATGACTAGGAGTTTCACCACAGAAAAAGCCCCTGAATCTCTTAGGGACCTTGATAATTTAAAAGGAAACAGTGTGATGGAGATGACAGGAATCGTTAACGTTTTGATCGATGAAAATCCCTATGATCTCATATCAGAAGGGATAAAAAATATGCAATATGTGGGTTTAGAAGATTCGAATGACATGAAATTACATCACTTGAAAATGACTGCGGATTTGGAAGATGAGGAAACCGATTTAGATGTTTGGATCAATGAAGGCAAAAAAACGCTTGTGCATAAAATCATCCCTGACGTTGCCGAGGTCTTAAAGAGATCTGGGCAAGAAATGCCTGGATTTCAGGACATGAAGATGGACGTTGAACTTGTATTTAAAAATTGGGAAGTGAACAAAAACATTCCTGATGATACTTTTGTATTTTCTCCACCCGAAGGTGCTGAATTAGCAAAACCTGCGGGGCCTCACCCGCTAATTGGAAAACCTGCCCCATCTTTCAAATTGGAGCTTCTTGAAGGCGGGGATTTTGATTTATCCCAGCAAAAAGACAAAAACATTGTCATCCTCGATTTTTGGGCAACCTGGTGCGGCCCCTGCAAAAAAGTAATGCCAATCATAGAAGAGATTGCTGAGGAGTATCAAGATAAAGGTGTTGTAGTCATTGCTGTCGATTTAAGGGAAGAGCCAGAAAAAATTCGTACATTTTTAGAAGAACAGGGCCTCCATCCAACAGTGGCTTTGGATAAAGACGGTAAGGTAGGTTCCCTTTATGAAGCCAAGTCCATTCCACAGACGGTCATTATTGGGACAGATGGAACAGTTCAGGCCGTCTACGTAGGCACAATCTCTACAACAAAGGAAGCATTAAAAAAAGAGCTGGATGACCTTTTGGAAGAGAAGAAACTGGCCCCTGGTAAAAATTAAGTTCCCCCGTAGACAGAGGAGACAGGAAAAATGACTTCCGATCCTACTCGTAGCGGAGGCTTTGAACGGGATTGGCGGCGGCGGCTTTAAGGGCTTTGGCACTGACCGAAAGAAGAGCGATCAACAAAGCCATTACTCCAGAAAGGACAAAAATCCAGATGCCCATATCGATTCTGTAGGCAAAGTTCTGCAACCAGGTCCGCATCGCAAAAAAGGCCACAGGCCATGCTATCACATTGGCCAGCAGCACCCATTTTGTGTACTGACGTGAAAGCAGAAGGACCACGTTGGGAACGGATGCTCCGAGCACTTTTCTGATACCTATCTCTTTAGTTCGTTGCTCGGCAGTAAAGGACGCAAGGCCAAAAAGCCCCAGGCAGGCCACAAGGATCGTGATCAGAGTAAAGGCTAAAAAGATCTTCCCTATGCGCTGTTCGGTTCTATAAATACTGTCAAACCGGTCATCGAGAAAAGTGTATTCAAAAGGATAGGTAGGAATCATTTCATTCCAGATAGTTTCGATAGAGCGAATGGCGCCCGAAAGGCTCTCAGGACGGACCTTGACCGCTAAACGGCCTCTCTCAGGTTCCAGTTTGATGATGTACCCCCGGATATTTTCCCGAAGAGAAGCGAAATGAAAATCCTTGACCACTCCTATTACCGTGAAGGGGATCTGGACAAATTCGTCATCGACCACATCGGTCATCCTCACGATCTTGCCGAGCGGATCGTCCCATCCGACTTCTTTAGCAAGTGTTTCGTTGATCACAACGGTGTCGCTGTCTCCGGTAAACTCCTTAGAAAAAAACCGTCCTGCGGCAAGCTCCAGTCCCATGGTTTCCAAATAATCTTCATCCGCTTCGGTGTAGGGATAAACTTTGGGCTCTCCCTGATTGAAACCCTCGAAGGCAAAAAACGTCTCGTTGCTCCCGATTCCGGGGAGTGTCTGAGCATTGGAGGCTTTAACGACACCTGGAATTTCGGCAACTCTCGATTTAAACACATCCCGCTGATTGGGAATCTGGCCGCGGTAGTGGACGACCATAATCTGGTCCTTGTCGAATCCCAGATCATAATTTTTGACGAACCGCATCTGGAAAAACACGATCAACGTGCAGCAGATCAACGCAATGGAGATCACATACTGGAAAGTGACAAGCCCGTTGCGGAAAAACCGGTGGCCCCGCCCCGCCTTGTACTGGCTCCTGAAAACATCGATGGGAGAGTACGCCGAGAGAAAAAAAGCAGGATAGGTTCCTGCGATCAACCCCACAAGCAGAGTGATAAGGATAAGCCCCAGAGTGATGATCCAATTGTCGAAAGGATTAAAAACCAGCTCCTTTCTGGAGAGCTGATTGAAAGCGGGCAGCAGGGCCTGGATCAAAAGCAGGGACAGGAGAAAACTTATGAAGCTAAGCAGCAGGGTCTCCCCCAAAAATTGGGATATCAATTTTTTCCTCTGTGCCCCTAAAACCTTGCGCATCCCGACCTCTTTAGCCCTGTGGGCGGACTGGGCTGTGGAGAGATTCATGAAATTGATACAGGCGATCAGGAGGATAAAAAAAGCAATCGTGGTCATAATCCAGATGTAGGCGATACTACCGCCAGGCTCAAGCTCCCCTTCGGTTGTGGAGTGGAGGTGAATGCTGGTCAGCGGCTGCAGATGGAGATCGAGCTTGAGGTCGAGCTGTCTGATCTGTTCGGGCATGTTGTCCATCATCAGGGTGTAACACTTTTCGTCCAGGCCTTCGATAGACGCGCCGCTCTGAAGTTTAAAATATGTGTTAAAATTAAATCCCATCCAGCTGTCCAAGGGTTCTCCTGTCCTGTTGAGTGTGGGCAGGGAGATCAGCATGTTGAATTTAAAATGGGAGTTTTCCGGCATTTTTTTGACAACTCCGGTGACGGTATAAAAATCCTCGCTGCCGAACTGGAGGGATTTGTTGATGGGATCCTCCTCTCCGAAGTACTTCCGGGCCATCTCCTCGGTAATAACAAGATTATAGGGCGCCTCTAAAAACGTCTCCGGATTCCCACGGAGGACATCGATGGAAAAAACATCGAATATACCAGCGTCGGCATAGCGGATGTTGGTTTCATCGAATTTCTTGTCTTCATACGAGATGAGAGCTCCTCCCATCGACCGCAGCCGGCCGACCTCGGTCACTTCGGGAAAGTTATCCATAAGCGCTGGGCCCATGGGCGCCGGTGCCGAAGGGATATTTAAGATTCGGCCCTGTGCATCGATATGGAGGGCGATCCTGTAGATGTTTTCGCTGTCCTCATTAAACCTGTCATAGGTGACTTCACTGAGTACAAAAAGCAGCATAAGGATGCTGACCGCCATGCCGATGGCCAGTCCAAAAATATTGATCGCGGAAAAACTCTTTTTCTTCAATAGATTTCTTATTGCTGTTTTGAAATAGTTTTTAATCATAGGGCTCTCCAGACCCCGTCTTTTTTATCCACAGTTTTGGTCACTTTGATTGACGGTTTTCGCATAGGAAAAGTTCCATCTTAAGAAGATTGCCGCGCTGCGCTCGCAATGACATTGGGATCGCCACGTCGCATGGCTCCTCGGGATGACATTGGGACCGTGCCTTGCGATGACATGTTATTTGAGTTTTTTTCCGCAGTGCGGGCAGGCCTGCCAATCCTTCTCGACCGCTCGCCTGCAGTCGGGACAAACCGGCCCCGCCATGCTGGCCCCGCAGTGAGGACAGAATGTGTATTTGGAAGACACCGGCGTGCTGCATTCAGGGCATTTGGTGTATTGGACAGGTGGGGATGATTCACTTTCACTGGGCAGGTTATCGGAACGCACGATAAGATAGATCAGCAGCCCGATGATATTCCCGATAAAAACAAGCAGGCCCCACAGAATACCGCTCATTCCACGGCGTTCGGCATCCCGGTACACCCACACGATGACACAGATCCAGAGGATCAACCAAGCCAGAGAAAAAAGCGTCGTCGGGAGATATCCGAAAAATTTAAAGGGCCGGATATTTAAGGAATGGAGAGCATTTTGCCATCCATTCTGTACGCTGGAAATTGTCGAAGAAATAAATCCAAATGGCGTAAAAGCAAGAGGTGTCAACCGCCAACCTATAAAGCAGAGCACAATCAGAACAATAATGACCGCTGTAATTTTTCCCGCTGTTGTAGCCATGTTATCCTCCTATTGAAATAAATGTATCTTGATTTTTTTTTGATTGATATCGGCGAATGAGCAAAGGTGCAAACAAAAGCATCATGATATTTTGTATAATCCAGAACAGACCAAGAATTGTCGAAAAAGACAGATTCTCATCGGCAAATCCAAAATCCTCAAAAAAGGGAAAGATCCAGAAAATTGTCAGGGCAAGAAGAGAAATAAAAACGACCTTCATATACAGGGGAATAGATTGCAGCTGTTTTTGAAGACTTTCTTTCTTTTTATCGTTCTGGAGAGAATAGATTTCACTCAAACACTTGAGATATGTTTTTTTGTCGAGATCTTCAGGAAGATCTGGTTCACATCCTCGATTCAGCAGGCCTCTTAAATTCCCCAAATCCTCCTGCAGGCGGGAACACCGGCTGCAGTGTTGGATATGTGAAAGAATCCTTTCGCGTTCTTCCAAACTGCTGAATTCCCCGGAAGATTCGATGATCAATTTTTCGATATCTTTACACTTCATTTTAAACACTCGCAATAAGAGATTTTTTTGGATTGTATATCCAAAGATCCTGACGGAGTTTTTTGACCGCTCTGTGTTGAATCGATTTGACCGTGCCTTCTGGCACCTTGAGGATTTCGCTGATTTCTGAATATTTAAAACCCTCAACTTCTTTCAGCACAAAAACAAGACGATGTTTGGGCGGCAGATTGGACAGGGCTTTTTGGAGAGCCATTTTCACTTCCTGGTGTTTGGAATCGTTTTCAGAACCAGGTTTTTCACCCCACATCGGTGTTTCCCCACTGCGGTCAACTTGTCCGTCAGGACTTGATTTCTGGAAAACAAAGGCCCTTCTCACACGTTTTTTCCGCAGCCAATCCCTGTAGAGATTGGATGTGATGGTCATAATCCATGTCTTGCAGTTATCCATATCGATCGTTTTATGGGCCAAATGTTTAGCGATTCGCAGCCATGTTTCCTGAAAAAGATCCTCAGCCTCTTTCTCGTTCCGTGTGAGATAACAGGCCAACCCATAAAGAGAGGCCTTGTGTCGGCTGTAGATCAAATTGAAAACCGCTGTGTTATCCATCCGTTGGTCCATTTCCAAAACTTTTCCTGTAGAGGATCATATTTATTTTATTCCAACTTCCGTTTCATTACAAAGAACGTATGAGAGCCAAAAAGGTTCGGATTTGGGAAAAGGAGAAAAGTGGGGACAGGAGAAAAGTGGGGACAGTCCCCACTTTATTCAACACTTGAAATGTTTGACTCTCATTCCACAAATTTATATGATTTACTCACACAGGCGAGGAGGGACAATGACCATCGAATGCCCTAAATGTCAAACGAGCAACCCCGATACTGTCAAGTTCTGCGGGGAGTGCGGGACAAAATTCGATGTCGATGTGGACCCCACCAGGACTTTAGAAACACCAACGGAAGATTTAAAAAGAGGGAGTGAATTCGCCGGCCGGTACGAGATCATTGAGGAACTGGGCAAAGGGGGGATGGGCAAAGTGTATAGGGTCGAAGATACAAAGGCCAAAGAGGAGATTGCCCTCAAACTGATTAAGCCGGAAATTGCCGCCGACAAAAAGACCATAGAGAGATTCCGTAAAGAGCTGACGACGGCACGGAAAATCGCGCACCGCAATGTCTGCCGGATGTTCGATCTCGGAGAGGAAAAAGGGCAGCACTACATCACAATGGAGTATGTCTCCGGAGGAGATCTCAAGAAGTTTATCCGCAGATCAGGACAAATGGGTGTCGGAAAGGCCATATCCATCGCCAAGCAGATTTGTGATGGCCTGGATGAAGCCCACAGTTTGGGCGTCGTCCACCGCGACCTCAAACCAAACAACATCATGATCGACGACAACGGCAACGCCCGGATCATGGATTTCGGGATTGCCCGGACGGTCAAAGAAAAAGGGATCACCGGTTCCGGAGTCATGATCGGAACTCCGGAGTATATGTCACCCGAACAGGCCGAGGCAAAAGACGTCGACCGGAGATCGGACGTCTATTCGCTGGGCATTATCCTCTATGAAATGCTGACCGGCCGGCTTCCCTTCGAAGGGGATACTCCCTTGGCCGTGGCCATGAAGCACAAGGGAGAGGCCCCAAAGGATCCCAAAGAGTTTAATTCCCAGATATCCGACGACCTCAATGGAGTCATCCTCAAGTGCCTTGAAAAGGAAAGAGAAAACCGCTTCCAGAGTGCGGCCGAAATAAAAGCTGAATTCGAAAAGATAGAGCAGGGACTGCCCACCACCGACAGGGTTGTCCCAAAGAAAACGTCCCTCACTTCCCGTGAACTCACGGTCCAGCTCAGCCTGAAAAAACTCCTCATCCCTTCGGTCATCGCCATTGTCGTTATCGCCGCCGTTCTCCTGATCTGGCAGCTTCTACCCAAAAAAGACACACAAAAAACGTCCATTGCCGTCATTAGTTTTGAAAACCAGACCGGGCAGAACTCCTACGACTATCTGCGGAAGGCCATTCCGAACCTTTTGATAACAAACCTCGAGAGATCGAAAAAAATCGACGTTTTAACCTGGGAAAGAATGCACGACCTCCTGGCCCAGATGGGAAAGCCTGAAATGGACCTGGTTGACAGAGATGTGGGCTTCGAGCTCTGCCGGATGGAGGGTGTTGATGCTCTTGTGGTGGGAAGCTTTATCATGGCCGGAGATGTGTTTGCCACAGATGTCAAAATCATCGACGTATCCACAAAAAAGATCCTCAAAAGTGCCAGTTCGAGAGGCGATGGCATTTCCAGCATCCTCAAGACCCAAATCGACGAGTTGAGCAAGGAAATTTCAAGGGGAATCGGGCTGTCGTCGGGAACAACCGAAAGCGGCGGCCGGGGCATCGCCGATGTGACCACGGACTCCATGGAAGCCTACGAGCAGTTCCTCAAGGGAAGGGAAAGTTACGGCAAGTTTTATTTTGAGGAGGCCAAGGAGCATTTCAAGAAGGCGATTGAGCTCGATCCCCGGTTCAGCACGGCTTACTATTTTCTTGGGCAATCATACTTCGAACAGGGGGAACGAGATTCCGGGATTGCGGCCTACGCCCAGGCCAAGGAATTTTCTGACCGGGCCACAGAGAAAGAAAGGCTTTTCATAGAGGCCGAATACGTACGATGGTTAGAGGGGGACACTGAGAGGCGTTTTCAGATACTTCAGGAGCTGGCAAAAAAATATCCCAAAGAGAAACGGGCCCTTCTCGGTTTGGCTATGGTTTACAATAGCAGGGAAATGTATCAAGAAGCCATTGACGCTTTTTCCAGGGCGCTTGCGCTCGATCCGAACTGGGATTATGTCATGAATTCGCTGGCTTATTTGTATTCCGATTTGGGGGATTACGACAAGGCCCTGAAATACTTCCAGAGATACGCCGATCTTTCTCCCGGAGACGCCAATCCTATAGATTCCATAGCCGAACAGTACTTCCGGATGGGAAGGCTGGACGAGGCCGTAGCCAAATACAAGGAGGCCTTGGCGATCAAGCCGGACTTTGACGCAGGACTGCGGCTGGCTTTGGTTTATGCCTTTATGGAAGACTATTCCCAGGCCTTTGTCCAGCTCGGCCGTTTTATCGCCATGTCGAAATCTCAGGGAAGGAAGGCGGAGGGATACCTGTGGAAGGGTGTCTTTAACTTCCTTTTGGGGAAAAGGGAGGATGCCTTCCAAAACTTGAGAGAGGCCAAGAAATTTGCCGATAGGATCCGGACAGGCTCAGTCGATTACACAGAGGGCTGGATGCGCTTTGAAATGGGCCAATTCGACCTCAGCCGGAAGCTTCTCCAGGCAGCATGGGATACGTTTCTCTCTTTTTTTCCGGACTCTCTGAGCATTAAGAGCGACGCCGCATGGAGTCTGGGATTGGTCGATGTCCGGGAGGGACGGATTGACGCCGCAGAAGCGAGATTGGAGACGATGAAAAACCTGTCATTGGAGATAGATTTCCCGCGTGTGAAAAGGGAAAACTCCCGTGAGCAGGACGGGCTTCAGGCGAGAATCCTGATGGCTCAGGGGGCTGCAAGAGAGGCGGTGGATATCCTTAAAAAAATGATGCCCCAGTCTGTCCCAAATCTCCAGACGGACAGCTTCGGGCCCTATAACATTCCCTTCAGAAGGGATCTGCTGGCTTTGGCTTATGTTCAAAGCGGCATGCTAGACGAGGCCATTGCCGAATATGAACGGCTGACAGAATTTGTCCCGGGGGAGAGAGACTGGCACTTGACTCATCCTATCTATTATTTCCAGTTGGCCCAACTGTATGAGAAAAAAAACATGACCGCCAAAGCCATCGAAAATTACGAGAAATTTTTAGAACTCTGGAAAAACGCCGATCCCGGCCTCCCCGAAAAGGACGATGCAAAAGCGAGGCTGGCTAGGTTGAAGCAAGAAAATTAAATCCAAGTCAGATTTTGTTTTGGATTTCCGTTAAAACAAAATCATTGTCCTCAGAAAGTACTGACAGGAGAAGATTGAATTTATCGATTGTTGGCACAGATCGGCCCTGTTCGTAACGAGCGTAAGTGTTATGCGATTTTGAGCCCAGCCGTTTGCAGACTTCGACCAATGTCAATCCGTGTTTCATTCTTTGCCGACGGAGGATGAAAGCTGTGAATGTTCCGATATCGTTTGCAGAAATTTCAAAGTAAGATTTTTTGCCCGGATAAATTTTGATCTGAAATTCCTTTTTATTGGCGAGCGATTCTATTGCGTCAGCAATCATATCAAAGGCCTCTTTTTTTGAGCTCCCTTGTGTCACGACATCCAGCATGGGAACTTCAATGGCCCAAAACTTACCGGATCTAAACACGCGACCTGCCAATCTCATCTGGTTTTTCCTTCAGCCATTTTTAATATGGACTTTGCCGTATATTCATTGATTTCATTATGACGAGGAACGGCAATTTCGTATTCTTTTTCACTTGTCCAGATATCGTGCCGTCGGCCGTGCCTAACGAGAGTCCATCCCTGTTCTTTGAGTATTTTTTCCAGGACTTTGCGTTTCATTTCATGGTTACACAAATAAGTGTAAATTGTCAAATGGTTTTCCAGGTTTCTTCCGATTTAAAAAGACGTCGGGAGATTATTCCTGTCTCACTTTTTATGATCGATCCCGATATTGTTTGACTCCTCTTCTTTAAATGACTATCCTAGTTTTGCTTAGCAAAGAGGGACGATGACAATCGAGTGTCCAAAGTGCCGGCATGAAAATCCTGATGAGACGGACTTCTGCGGAAAATGCGGAACAAAATTCGATTCTGATATAGGGCCCACCAAGACAATAGAAATACCTTTAGAAGAACTCACAACCGGTTCGACCTTTGCCGAGCGCTATCAAATTATTGAAGAACTGGGCAAAGGGGGGATGGGGCGGGTCTATCGAGCCTTAGATAAAGAGCTTAATGAAGAAATTGCCCTTAAACTCATAAAGCCCGAGATTGCCTCTGATAAAAAGACTGTCGAACGATTTAAAAATGAACTTAAATTAGCCCGGAAGATAAGTCAGAAGAATGTCGGGAAGATGTTTGAACTCCTTGAAGAGAAAGGCACGCGTTTTATCACGATGGAATACGTGGCCGGAGGAGATCTCAAGAAGTTTATCCGCAGATCAGGACAAATGGGTGTGGGAAAAGCCATATCTATAGCCAAACAAATCTGCGACGGTCTGGAAGAAGCCCACAGCCTGGGAATTGTCCACAGAGACCTCAAACCCAACAACATCATGATCGACGACAACGGCAACGCCCGGATCATGGACTTCGGCATAGCCCGAACCGTAAAAGAAAAAGGCATTACCGGCTCCGGAGTAATGATTGGAACCCCGGAATACATGTCTCCCGAGCAGGCCGAGGCAAAAGACGTCGACCGGAGATCGGACGTCTATTCGCTGGGCATTATCCTCTATGAAATGCTGACCGGCCGGCTTCCCTTCGAAGGGGATACTCCCTTGGCCGTGGCCATGAAGCACAAGGGAGAGGCCCCAAAGGATCCAAGGGAACTCAATTCCAATGTTCCCGCTGACCTGAGCCGCCTGATCCTCAAATGCCTGGAAAAGGACAGAGAGCAGAGATACCAGAGCACGAACGAAATAATCTCTGAATTGATCCAAATCGAAAAGGGCATTCCCACAACTGAAAGGAAAGTGCCGGAGAGAAAACCGCTCACCTCCAGGGAGATCACCGTATCCTTCAGTTTCAAAAAAGCCCTTCTGCCCGCAATAATTGTTCTGGCGGCAATCGCTGCGGGTTTGGTCATCTGGAGTCCCTGGTCAAAAAAAAGGCCCGTTCCTATCCCCCAGGACCGGCCCTCCCTCGCCGTTCTCTATTTTAGAAACAACACTGCGAATCAGAGCTATGACAATTTGAAAAGTGTTATCCCCGAAATACTCACCTCAGACCTGTCACAATCCAATTTTCTTTACGTCCAAACTTGGGAAAGAATGTACGGGATTCATAAAAGACTGAATCTGCTTGAAGCAGACAACTATTCAATCGAAGATTTGGAAAATGTGGCCAGCATGGCAGGGGTTAATTTCCTGTTGAGCGGCAGTTATATCATTACGGCCGGCAACACTTTTATCATCAATGTCTCACTCAACAGAGAAGACGGCAAACGCATCAATTCCTTTACAGAACAGGGGGAACAGGGAGAAGGGGAAGACAGCATTATGTCTTTGATCGACAACATCACACGAAAAGTCAAAGCAGATCTCAACCTGACTCCCCGGCAAATCGATGACGACATCGATGCAGCGGCAACCGTCATCACCACAAGCTCCATCGAGGCCTACAAACACTACAGCGAAGGGAGAAAATTCCACAAAATTGACGACTATGCCAACGCTGTCCTCAATTATAAAAAAGCCGTAGAAATAGATCCGGTTTTTGCCATGGCCTACAGAATGCTGTGGACAAGCTCCGCGTCTATTGGATATGTAACAAAGAGTCAGGAATATGCCGCAAAAGCATTGGAGCTGTCGGAGAAGCTGTCTGAGCGGGAACGGCTGCAGATCCAGGGACGCATCGCTCAGAGTTCAGGTCAAAACGAAAATTCCATAAAGATGTATGAAAGAATATTAGAGAAACATCCCGATGATATCCTGACCTATCATAATTTAGGGGACACATATCGGGCGCTAGGAGAAACAGAGAAGGCAATCGCAATATATGACAAAGCGATAAATGACTTAAAAACAGACATTTTCCCGACCTATCGAGTTTTGTCCGACTTGTATGAATCCCAGGGAATGGCCGACAAAGCTGAGGAAATCCTCCAGATATACAAGAAAAATTTTGGGGACCATCCGGCGCTTCATCAGCGGGAAGCCAATCGTTTGAGAGAACACGGGAGATTTGATCTGGCCCTTATGGAAATAGACAAGGCCCTAACACTCAATCCTCGAGATTTTTTGGTAATCGCGAATAAGGGGGATATATTCGTCTATAAAGGGGATCTGGAAGAGGCGGAATCAGAATATCAGAAAATGCTTGAATTTGAGGATCCCATTATTCAATGCCGGGGCCTGGTGAAATTGTATAAGCTTCGTTGGCTGCAGGGAAGGTTTGCCTCCTCCTTAGACTTTATTAGACAGGCACTCGAATTGGCAGAACAAGTGAGTGATAAGATATGGATAGCGGGATTGTCCTCCGGTCTCTATTATTCAGAATTTGCGGCGGGGAATTACGAAGGGGCGCTGCGGCTGACAGAGGAGTCTTTGATTCTGACTAATGAAATTCCACTGACAGGAGAGACTTTGAATCTGAACAATGAAATTTTTCATAGGGGGTATATAACAGACGCTTTGCATTACAAAGGATTGGCGAATCTAAAATTACAAAATGTTGAAGAGGCAAAACGTACCGCTGATGAGATAAAGGCCTATTATGAGCGGGAAAACAGAGATCTTCCTGAAGGCTATTTCCATCTTATCGGTGAAATAGCCCTTTTTGAAAACAACTCTAGCCAGGCCATCGAAAATTTTAAAGAAGCGCTGCTAATTGTACCAGATGACATTTCTTTTCTCTATTCCTTGGCTGATGAATACCTCAGAATGGAGGACTTGGATAGCGCCCTTGAAACGTATGAGAGGATAGTCTCAATGACATCGGGAAGACTTATCCTAGGGCAGTCTGGTCACGATTATCTCTATGCGAAATCCTTTTACCAGCTTGGCAAAATCTTTGAACGCCAGAACAACAGAGCCAAGGCCATCGAAAATTATGAGCAATTCCTCGACCTCTGGAAAAACGCTGACGCCGGCCTCCCCGAAGTCGACGACGCCAAAACCCGCCTCACCGCCTTGAAAAAAAGTGGGGACAAATAAAGTGGGGACAGTCCCCACTTTTTTAAATCTTGATTTCAGAGAGAGAATTCACCGTCGAATAGAATACTTTGGATATCATTTCTCTTAGGATGAAGTCACCATCCTTCAAACTGATTTTCTTGTTCAAGACAGCCCTCTTCAAAAGCCCCACTGTCCCCGTTTTTTTCACGCCCAGGAGTCCGGCCTCTCTTCTTGCGGCTCTATCATCGCTGGCAAAAAGAATTCCTCTGCTTTTAGCAGCGGCAATACTGGAGGCTTCACCTAAACAGAGGGAAACCGAAAGATCCTGGAACAACGATTTTTCCTCTTTTGTGGCCAAGACAATCTCCTTCAGCCATCCCTCTTTGACAGCATTCCGAATTCCGGTTAAATCCTCATGTCCCCTCTGTATGCCCCTTTGGATCTCGGCCGATACAAAATCCGTGATAAACACAGAACGATTGTAAAGTTTTGTCAGAAGAAAAAGGGAATCGGTAAGGGCAAAATTGGAAACACAGCAGCAGTCGCAAACAATCTCAGGCATTTATGGTGTCTTCTTTTAAATCGTTCTGATCTAAGGAAGGGACTGAAATCCCCTGTTCTCTCAAGTAATTTCGCATGCTCACGGGATCAAGCCCCAACACCTCGGCAAGTTTCCCGAGACTGATGAAACCTTCCTGAAAAGCACCGAGGGCAATCTGCCTTCTTTGCTCGAGTGCATCCCTTTTTTTATAGACAACATCAAGAGCATCTCTGACCAAACCGCCAAGTGTCCGGCCCTCCTTTTTGGCAAAGATCTTGAGCCTTTTATGCTGGTCTTCGTCGAGCATAATGTTCGTTCTTTTCATAGGACCTCAGATATAGGTGTATTCATATGTGTATATCTAGAGTTGTTCCGGAATTAATGTCAACCTGAAGCGTGGAAAAATGATGAAAAAAGTGGGGACTGTCCCCAATTAATTTTATTTGAGGAGGACTTTGGCGCGGGAAGGTGTCTCAGCCGGCATCTCGATTTCCGATCCGTAGACGATATCCCCGTTTGAACAGATCAGAGCCGCCCGCCGGGCCAGAAAGGTCTTCTTATCCGGGAAGTGCTGGATATACCCGATCAGAATCCACTCCCTGCCTTCAAGCTTCCGCGTGGCCCGCGACAGGCTGTAATCGACACCGCCGCCCCCCTGCACCGACCCGGACTGCAGGGTGGTCATAATCTTCCATCCCTGGATCCCGTTGATCTCGGCGGAGTAATAGGTACGCGTGTAGGGCTCATCTTGCTGTTCGAGGAGACGCCCCCCATCCCGGACTTCCCCATGGAGCAGCCGGTAGGATGCCGGATCGTCGAGGGGGATCGAAATCAGGCCTTTAACTTTTATCTGCCTGTCTGGACTGATAAGAATGGCCCCGTATCCCACGAGCTGGTTTTTGTCCTTGAGCCAGAAAATATCGCCCAGAAGCGTCCACTTCCGGGAAACGATCTGTGTCGCTGACGAGATGTCCTCCGAAAGGCTGGCCCTCGAGCGCCCAAAGGAGACCAGGTTTTCACTGAATTCATCCGTATCGAAATACTCGCGGTCGGTCTCAACTCTAACCCCGGGTTTAATCTGGAAAGAGGCGTTGGCCTCAAAAAGACCATATTCAGAGCTTTCGGTTTCTGGGGATACAGAAGGTCCGATCCCCTTTTTCTGAAACTTTTCAGGATTGTCCACAGGCACAACAATCTGTTCCCCTTCGGCCACCGTCTTTCCGTCGGGATCTTTCAAAACAGCCTTACGCCCGATCAACTGCCTCTCTTTTGTCAACAGAATAAGATTACCCACCAGTGTCCATCCCTCGGGATCAGACGAAACCGCTTCGGCCCGGCCAAAATCATATTGGCCAGACTTTCCGACAAGGTCCTCGAGAGGCCAGTTTTCCCTGGCGGTTTTGACCGTCCATCCCATCATGTCATTGAATAATATTTTGTAGGGGCTTCCTGCACCCATGTCCGTCATCATCAGTTCGCCCCAATCCTCCGGAAGTACAATTTTTCCTGCCTTGAAAGTGCGGGCGCTCTTCCTTTCGGACTGGAACTGAATGATCAAAAGGGAGATCGTGTTTCCGCTGCGGGTAGTGAGAAGTTTGACCTCTCCCTTGTTCAGCAAAAAGGGGATGTCCTTTTTTTGTTTTGTCTGGCGGTGCATGAACTCGACAACTCCATCGATCCGGTCTTCGGTTATTTCGAGCTCATCCGGTTTGATCCACAGCATATAGTCCCCTGCCCGGTTTGAGGTTTTTGTCATATGTTCCTGTAAAAATAGGCCCGGATAGGGAATCGAACCATTGGCAGAACTCGACATAGATGACAGTTTTCCGTCAAAGACAGGACTCACAAGATTGAGTGCAGTCCTTGAACCAAGAGGCCCATCGGTCGACAGGAGAATTGTCTGGACCTTTCCTTCAGGAAATTTGCTGTTAAGGGATTCATCCAGAAGCCGGCTGCCGAATACATCGTATTTCAAGAAAACGGGAATGCGGCTTTTGGTTATGCGCTTGACCCACAAATCCGCTGTGTCTCTGACCTCCCTGTCAGCATCTTTTGCGGCCAGGGTTTTAAGAAGCCCTAAGGAACTGTCCGAATAATTCCGCCCGAGGAGCTTGACACAATTTTTCCTAATCTCTGTATCAGGGTCTGTTTCCAGGATGTCTTCGATCAAGGGCCGCGCGTAGGATTCATCCAAACCCGCAAGAGAATTGAGCGCCAGAATCCGGAGCTGGCGGGCATCCCTGTTCTGTGTTTGGACGGCTTCGTCTAGAATCGGTTTGTATTCATTCCGCCCCATAAGGATAAGCAAAGAGGCGATTTCGATGCGCAGGGCTATCCCGTCATCCCTCCACAGGCTTTTGGGGTAAAGTTCGATCAATTCGTTAAGCCTTTCTACGGCGGCTTCCTTAAGGGCCGTGATCTCTTTGCCCTTCTCATTTTTTGACAGCATGTTTAAGCTGATGGCCAGCCAGTAGAGCCCTTCGTCCCGGAGCCTCCCTTTTGGATAGTCTTTAAGGTAGGACTCGAATCCACGGCGGGCTTTTTCCCAGCTGCGTTTAAAAACATGTTCCTTAGCCTTAAAAAATCTGTCCAGCTCCTTGTCCGCGCTGTCGGCAAAAGCAGTCAGAGAAGACAAAAGCGTATGTGCGCCATCCAGTACATCGGCCGAACAAAATAGACCGCTTCCTGCTGTCAACCCTATTAAAATCATCCCTCCCCAAATAAGTGCTCGTCTAAAGGAATTCATGATATCCTCCATTCTCAAAATGCCGTTCGATTGCTGATGAGCTGGCGGAGCCTGAGCGTGACATCGTTGTCCTTGATCAGTCCAGCCAGGTGCGAAGCCGTATCCCTGTCCTCGGGTTCCATGTTGTCCATGGCCGTCAGGATGAATTCCAGGTCCTCGAGAAGTTCCCGCAGGGCTGGATTCCCCTCGTCTGGAACTAATGTTTTGAGCATCCGGGTGTGATCGAGAAGATCAGAGACAATACGCCGCTCCAGCCGTTTCATAGATGTCGGATTCTGGACGCCGTCCTGGTTGATAAAGTTGACAAGCAGCGGCTGCAGGGAATCGGCGTAGGACTCGAGCGCAGATTCTGAAAGGCTTATTGGCAGAGAATGCTGCCATCCGGCCGGAACAACAAACACACGGCGACCAAAAAACAGTCCCGCGGCAAATACAAGCAGAAGAACTGCGGCCGCAGGGGCCCACCGCCAAATTCGTCTGCCGGTTGACCTGCGCTGGTGCTTCTCAAGACGTTTAGCAATAACGGCCCAGGATCTATCGGGAGCTGGAAGAGGAAACTCAGGATTACTGACAGTCTCTTTTCTCAGAGGAGCCACCTTTTCCCAGCGCCGGGAGCAGTCCGGACATAAAGAGATGTGCTCATCGAGGACCTTCTGCTCGTCCTTGCCGAGAGTCCCGTAAACAGCGATGGTCATTTTTTCCTTGGCTTGCATACAATTCATGATTTCCCCCAAATAAGCTCCAGAGTTTTCCGCAGCTTTCGCTTGGAACGGAAGATTTGGTTTTTGACGGTGCTGGCGCTGCAGCGCAGGCATTCAGCGATGTTTTTGATGTCCATGTTCTGGTTGAACCGCATGTCGAAAATAAGCTTCTGCTGCGGAGAGAGAACATGGAGGGATTCCTGGATTTTTTCCCCAACGGCCTGTGCTTCGACTCTTTGATCAGGAGCGGGTGCTGTGGAGACGGGATCAGAAGCCAGATCAGAAATGGACAACTGCCTGTCCTCTTTTCTGCGCTTTCGCCGCCGTAAAAAATCCATAGTGCAGTTCAGACCGATGGTGTTCAACCAAGAAGCAAAGGATGTGGAGTGATGGAATTTGTAGGTGTGCAGTTTTTGGAACGCCCGGACAAAGGTCTCCTGCATGATGTCTTCGGCGTCGGGTCCAGAGTGTGTATAACGAAGAGCGATACGCCAGATCCTTTCCCAGTGATTCTCATAAAGCCTGTGGAACGCATCCATGCTGCCTTCCCTGGCAAGGAGAATTGTCTGTTCTTCGTTGTTCATGGTCGAAAATTCCAGCTCATCATACACTCAATGGAACGCTTTTTTGCCCTGCCGGGTCTACACACAAGAATAAAGAGCGGAAGATCTTTTTCATTCTATTCAAATCACAGATTCATTACAAAGACAGGATTGCTTTAAGATCGTGAGGCCTGTAGGATAAAAACTCATGAGCACAGAAAACTCTAAAAAGCTCTTCTGGATCCGGCTGTTTCACACATTCATTATTATAGGCATGGCAACTTGCATCTTCTATGTTTTCTACGCCGGAATCTCGGGGATTAAAGGAACGTTTCTCACAATATCGATAATCGCTGTAGGCATTGAGGGGATCATCCTCCTCCTGAACAAGGGACAGTGCCCGCTGACAAATCTAGCCGTAAAATACGGGGATAATTACGAGCGCTTTTTTGATTCCTTCCTGCCTAAAAAAATCACCCCTTTTGTCGTGCCCGGTCTCACAGTGATTTTCCTTGTCGGCTTGGTTTTTGTCCTGATTTAACGCCTATTGTCTCCACGTTCTGATTGACACTCATCCTTTAAATAAATATCCTAATATCACTAGAGCAGAGAGGGACTATGACAAACGAATGTCCTAAGTGTCACACAAACAATCCCGATACTCAAAATTTCTGTGGCGATTGCGGCACTGACTTAAGTTCATCATTAGATATCCCTGAAGCTACAAAGACCATTGAAACTCCCTATCCTCAATTCAAGCCAGGAACATCTTTGTCCGATAGGTACAAGATTATCAGTGAGCTAGGCAAGGGAGGTATGGGAGAGGTCTATCGAGCTGAGGATACTTCTCTGAAGCGGGAAGTTGCTGTTAAGGTTCTTCCCCAGCCGTTTACATTGGACAAAGAACGACTGGCCCGTTTTGAGAGGGAGGCCAGACTATTAGGTTCATTGAATCATCAGAATATTGCCACAATTCATGGACTCGAGAAATCCGACAATCAACTGTTCCTCGTGATGGAATTGGTAGAAGGAGATACTCTAGCAGAGAGAATAAAGAAAGGATCTCTGCCAGTAGATGAATCGCTTGAGATATGCCGTCAGATCGCAGAAGGACTGGAGTCAGCGCATGAAAGGGGAATTATCCACCGCGATCTAAAACCGGCCAACATCAAAATCACGCCAGAGGGTAAAGTCAAGATACTTGATTTTGGGATTGCCAAAGCGTTCCAAGATAAGTCTGACAACATTGATTCATCCAAATCTCCGGCTATTTCCGATGAGATGACAGAACCTGGTGTGATCCTCGGTACAGCTTCCTATATGAGCCCGGAGCAGGCAAAGGGAAAGGCTGTAGAT
Organism: uncultured Eubacteriales bacterium; assembly: GCA_964633715.1. Taxonomy (GTDB): domain Bacteria; phylum Acidobacteriota; class Aminicenantia; order Aminicenantales; family Aminicenantaceae; genus JAUWVG01. The sequence goes on along the minus strand of CAZWHQ010000006.1, from coordinate 57,189 downwards.
AAAAGGACAGACATCTGGTCATTCGGCTGCATCCTGTTCGAGTGCCTGACAAATAAAAGAGTGTTTGAAGGGGAGACCGCCAGCGATATTATAGCTTCCATTCTTAAGAGTGAGCCGGAGTGGGATGAATTGTCAACAAAAATCCCTGGTGCTATCTCAATTCTTCTTCGAAGATGTCTTCGCAAAGATACCAAAAAACGCCTTAGAGAAATCGGAGACGCTCGTATCGAGATAGAGGATGCACTGAGTGATACTCCTCTATTGGTTCCACAAATATCAGGAAGAGAGGTGTCTCGACACTTTAAAATATCGTGGTGGATGGCTGGCCTGCTGATCCTGATGACTGCGATTATATCTGGGATCACCACTAGGTTACTGACGCGAAGTGAGATATCAAATCTATCAAAACGATTCATAATTATACCACCATCAGACGCTCCTCTTGCGATGGCACAAGGCACAGACATAGCGGTTTCACCTGATGGAAAACGCATCGTTTACGTAGCATCTACAGGGACTTCAACCCAACTTTATATCCGTTTACTCAACGAATATGAGGTCAAGCCCATAATAGGAACAAATGGTGCTTCGATGCCGTTTTTCTCTCCAGATGGCGAGTGGTTGGGCTATTATTCGAGCTCAGATCGAAAGATAATGAAGATACCAATTTTGAGTGGAAAATCTGTGCCCCTGGAGATATGCAGCGCAACATGGGTGTTCAGCGCCCACTGGGGAGAAGACGATTCAATCTTCCTTGGATCAAGCTCTGGATCTGGAATTCGTAGAGTCTCTGCGGGAGGAGGAGAACCCGAAGAAATAACATCTCTAGATAGTGAAGAACATGAAATTGCGCATGATTCGCCAGTATTACTGCCCGATGGGAATACATTGCTCTTTGCAGTGAGAAAAGAGGAAGGACCCGAAGAGGGTTTAATTGTCGCCCAAAATCTAAAAACAGGTGAGCGAAAGAGTCTGATAAAAGGCGGTGTAAATATCCAGCACATCCAGACAGGATACCTTGCATATAACAGAAACGGGACTTTGTTGGCAGCCCCATTCAATCCAAAAAAGCTGCAAGTTGGAGACTGGGTGCCTATCATCGATGACATAAGAGCTGGTGGTATGCTCGCTGCAGAATATTCAGTCTCGAGGGAAGGCACACTTGTATATGTTTTTGGAATGACAAGGAGTGAGACTTCTCTCATATGGATAAACAAACAGGGCATCGAAATCCCTTTCAGTGAAAAAATGAACGAATATTCTTCGGTAAAGATATCTCCAGATGGAAGCTATGTGCTCCTCTCCATTTGGGATAGGGAAATGCGCACCTATAATATTTGGAAATATGATATCCAAAGTCAAGTGAACGAGCAAATTACATTTGAGGGTCGTAATGAGACATTTGTTTGGTCACCTGATGGGAAAAGTATAGCCTATGTTTCTAGGAGTGAAGGCACACATAGTATTTATCTAAAATCCCTGGAAGATGCTGGAAAGACAACGACTCTGATGACATCTGATAATCAGCTATTTCTTCATTCATGGTCTCCAGATGGAAACTGGCTTGCTTTTGAATCTGTTGGTTCAGGTAATAGTGACATCTGGCTATATTCTTTTCGAGATTATAAAGCTGAACCTTATCTGAACACCATTTCCAATGAATACTGTCCTGTATTTTCATGGGATGGGAATTGGATGGCCTATGTCTCTGATGAACAAGGACCTAACCAAATATATGTGAAATCCTTTGCTAAAGAAGGGGAAAAACGAAAAATATCCGAAGGAACTGGTGTTAATCCGAAATGGGGAGAATCTGACGACAAGTTATTCTACCAAAGCGGAAATAAAATAATGGCTGTTTCTGTGGCTACCACTCCCAAATTCCAAATCCTTGATCAACCAGAATTAATATATGAAAGTATTGGTATTTGGGATTACGATGTTCATGTCGAAAACAATAATTTATTGCTGGTGAAAGAAAGTGGAGAATATGAGGATAGATTACAAATTCGAGTAGTTATCGACTGGTTTGATGAGCTCAATCGTCTTTTAGGGGGAAAGAAAAGGCCGGCCGGTTTAAAGAGGGACTAGTTCCGCCTATGAGGAGTGACAATTCGGAGAAGCGTTCTTATAAGAATCTCCTCCACCCGATCCATCTTCCCTTGATCCAGGAATGAAATCGCTTGATGGAGTTCGAGCCTGACATCTTCCTTGATGAGATCCGGTGTGGCATTGTCGGGAAAATTGAGATCAAAATCCGGATTGATAAAGCGGGCCGCCTTCCAAAGAGGCTCAACACTTTCCTCTTGAAGAATCACTCCTTCTCCTTTTTTGTAGACTTCCCTCATGTTTTTCATTTCTGTTTGAATACTCAAAGGCACATCGACCTGAGGGGCTATTAAAAGAATGGAATCACAGATCAGCAGGAGGTAAGCTCTGACTTGATCTTGTTCCAATTGAGGGATGAGGTCAATGCCCTCGATAATTTTGGTGATGTTTTCGGAGATCTGCTCGTCTGCGGTAAGATGTTTCCCATGAAAAGATATAAAAGCGAGACTTAATCCGATTAAACAGCTTAATAATTTCTTAATCATTTTTTTCTCCCTGGAGTTATTTCCTTTCAGTTTTTGCATCCAAATCTTCCAGCTTTTGTCCCTGAGTTGACGTCTGGGCCAGAGCCGACAAACCACCCACCGCCCCCAAGTTCATGGATTCAAGAGCCGCACTGGGGACAATGATGAGGGAACCTTTTTCTTTTAAACCTTCAAACAGCATATTCATCCCCCTCAGCTGCAGGGCCACAGGATCGTCTTGATAGTTTTTTGCGGCCTTTGAAAACTTCTCCGATATCTCGGTCTCAGCCGTTCCAAGAATGATTCGGGCCTGTCGCTCCCTTTCGGCCTGGGCCTGTTTGCTCATGGCATCCATCAGGGTGGACGGGATAACAATATCCTTGATCCCCACAGTCTGGCATGTGATGCCCCACGGATTGGTGTGCTGGTCAAGAGTCTGCTGCAGGGCTTCGGCGATTTTTTCCCGGTTCTGCAGAAGGTCCGCCAGTTCGTGCTGTCCGATAATGTCCCGCAGCCCGGTCTGGGCGATATAGGATACGGCCGTTATGTAATCCTGCACCTCCAGGGCCGCCTTTTCGACATCCCAGACCGTCCAGTACACCACCGCATCCACATTAGTCGGCACCGTGTCTTTGGTCAGCGTCTCTTCTGCCGTAAAATCCGTCACCCGCACCCGCTGATCGATAAAATAGGCCACCCGGTCTAAAATGGGAATGATCAAAAACAGTCCGGGGCCTTTTAATCCCCTGAATTTGCCCATCCTCAGCACAACGGCCTTCTCCCATTGATTGGCAATCCGGATGGCTGCGGCGCAAAAAAAAGCGAGGGCCAATCCTATTATTGTCATCAGCGGAGATAAGACTTCAAGCGCATAAAGGACCACGCTCAATAGAGTCAGACCAAGATAAACGGCCAGGGCGATGGGATTCATAAAACTTTTATTTTTGATGCTTGCTATCATGATACACCTCCATTTTCTTTTTTAATTTCCTGAATGATTTCATCCAGGGAAAAGCCGTAGCTGAGAGCGATGCTCATAAATTCCTGGATAATGCTCTTGAGTTTGCTTTTCCGTTCCTTGGGATCAAGATCCACCTTTGTGGATCCTATAAAGGTCCCCGTTCCCTGCTGTGTTTCGAGAATATTTTGGATCTCGAGCTCCTTGTACGCCTTGGTCACCGTGTTGAGGTTAACCTTCAGATCTACAGCCAGGGATCGGACTGTGGGGAGCTGTTCACCGACTTTAAGATGCCCGGCCGCAATGCCGTACCGGATCAAATCGATGATCTGCCTGTAAAAGGGCACACCACTTTTAGGGTCCAGTTTAAAATCAATCATGGGCATAAACCTCCTTTTTTAAGACCATTGAGTTATTTCTCTATTGTACTATTTGATTATTACAATAGAAATATAGGATTTCAGAACACTTTTGTCAAGAAAAAAAACAACCTTTTTGCCGGGAAAAGCGTCTTGTCTGTTGAATCTATAATTCCGGGTTTTAAAAGGAGTCGAAATGCGCATTTTTCAAAGGAAAACAGCACACATATTTTTAGTCATCCCTGTTTTGCTGGTTTTAACGGGGATAACGGCGCTTGGCAGCATCGAAGACAACATCGAAAAATCGTTTAATGTCAACGCCGGGGGAAAACTGATCATAGACACAGCCAGGGGATCTCTGGAGATCAGGGGCACCAGCAGCAACCGAGTGGACGTCACACTCTACCGTGAATTCAGATCGGATGACAAGCAGCAGGCAAGCCAGGCCCTTGATGATTTTGACGTGAAGTTCAGCCAGAATGGGGACGATGTGGAAATCATCGCTAAATACAGGAACAAAACACCGAGCCGGGCCGAGAACAAAATCAGGAACAAATTGTCGATAAAGTATATCGTCTCTGTGCCCGGAAAATACAATGTCGATCTCCATACGCGGGGCGGAAGCATTCATGTCGAGGATCTTGAAGGTCAAGTTCTCACCGAAACATCCGGCGGCTCCCTCACGTTCGACACTATCGATGGCCCCATAAACGGCCACACATCAGGCGGAAGTATCAAGATAGGCGAAACTCTGGGTGATGTGGATGTCGATACTTCCGGCGGAAGCATCATAATCGATAACGCCCAGGGCAATGTGGATGCAAAAACATCGGGAGGGGGAATCAAAGTCCATGAAGTCAGCGGCACCATTAATGCCAAAAGCTCGGGCGGTTCCATCACGGCGTATATTTCCCGCGAGCCAAAATCCGACTGCCGTTTGACCACATCGGGAGGATCTGTGACAGTTTACCTGAATGAAGGGATTGGAGTTCATGTCAATGCCAGCACTTCCGGGGGCAGAGTGTACACTGATTTTCCGGTGACCATAAAGGGTGAGATCAGCCAGCGTGACCTGTCTGCCGATATTAACGGCGGCGGCCCCGAGCTTTATCTGCGCACATCGGGCGGAAGCATTCATATCAAGGAAAAATAAACCGCATCAGCCAAAGGACACCAGAATCACGCCGAGCAGGGCGATAACAACGGCTGTGATGCGGCGGGCATTCAAGGGCTCTTTCAACCAGAGAGCAGCCAGGATGACAACAAAAATGCTGTTGGTCTGATTTAGGGCCGAGGCCACAGAAGCCTGGGTAAACTTCATTCCTCCAAGCCACACAAGCATGGCCAGATAGGCCCCGAAAAACGAACCGGATACGACATAAAGCCGGCTTCTCTTATCCCAAATTGAAGAGAGAATTTTCCGCCTTCCGGGATGGAAAAAAACTATCAGGGCTAATGAGATCAACGCTCCCAGCAGCCGGACTTCGGTAGCCCAAAGAAAGGGGATGCGGCTGAGCAAAGGCTTGACGATAACCACCCCAACAGCCGTGGACAGTATCGCCACAGTTCCTAAAATAACTCCCAGGATAAGCTTGTGCCGGTCGATGTATAAACCACGCCCTTTTAAGGAAACCGTCAGAACCGCAGAAACGACAAACACAGCGCCTAAAATCTGCAGAAACGTCAAGCTCTCGCCTAGTAACAGAACAGCAAGCACAATGATAAAGGGGCTGTAGAGGCAGTCCACTATGGCGGTGAGCCCGGCGCCTATGAGGTTGAGACATGCGAACAGGAGTGTGTCCCCGATGCCGATACCGACAGCGCCGCTCAGCATCAGCAGACCATAGTCAGCCAAAGCGATCTGGTGGAAAAGGGCTTTTTTAAACACAACCAGAGTGACCAGAAGGAGCAGGAAACCCAAAGCGTTCTTGAATAAATTCAATCCTAAAGGATGGACCCTTTCCCCGCTCTTCTTAAAGAGAATAACGGCGACGGCCCAGAATACGGCCGTCAACAGAGAAAGAATTTCTCCGATGTAAGGGATATTTTCCATAAAGAGGAAATATACTAAAGAGCTTTAAAGATGTATACAGAAATCATTAGATTTTAAAAAATTCTGTATATTTAAAAGGACTTCTTTCAAATGGTGCCGGATTTTAGTATAGACATAGAAGGAATATAGGAACCTGCGATTGATAGAAGGAGGCTGCTGTGTTTAACAGAGCAAATCATAAAAGAAAATGGTTCACACTTGTTTTTTTTGGTTTTCTGCTTCTTTGTCTTTCATCTGCTGCCTGTGCCAAACAAGAAAGTTATATATCAGATGAAGTCAAAGAAAGTGTCAGAAAACGTATAGAAAACGGAGAAAGTGTTGGAATGGTCATCGGTTTTATAGACGCAAGGGGAAAAAGAGAATATTTCAATTCTGGAACCACTAGAATAGGAGGTGACAAACCTGTCAATGAATTTTCCATCTATGAGATAGGATCAATATCAAAGGTATTCACCTGCATCATCTTCGCAGATATGGTTCTAAACGGGGAATTAGAACTGGATGACTTGGCTGAAAAATATTTGCCTGAATCGGTAATCATGCCTTCAAGAAACGGGATTAAAATATCACTGGAGCATCTTGCCACTCATACCTCAGCCTTAGCCAGGATGCCCACAAATTTTCATCCCGCAGATCCCGGCAATCCCTACGCAGACTACTCGGCAGAAGACATGTATGCGTTTCTCGCCGGGTATACATTGAGCCGGGACATCGGGGAAAAATACGAGTATTCAAATCTCGGCATGGGGCTTCTCGGCCATATTCTCAGTCTCAAAGCAGGCATTAAATATGAACAACTTCTATTCAAACGAATCTGTGATGTTTTAGGAATGAAGAGCACGGTTATTACCTTCACACCCAAATTGAAAGAGAGACTGGCTATAGGTCACAATTCTAAAGGCGAAGTGCCTAATTGGGATATTCCCACACTTGCCGGTGCAGGAGCTATCAGGTCAACCGCAGATGATATGCTCACCTTTCTCGCCGCTAATATGGGAACGAAAAACTCAAAACTCTCAGATGCCATGGATATGACCCATAAAGTTCGTGTGAGTGCTTCAAAAACCACAAAAATTGGCCTCGGATGGCATATCAGAGATAACGAGAAAACCCAGATAATCTGGCACAATGGCGGAACGGGAGGATACAGGACGTTCTGTGGATTTATCAAAGATAAAAAGATTGGAGTTGTTGTCCTCTCAAATATGAATATCGGGGCTGACGATATCGGATTCCATGTACTTGACAGCTCATACGAATTAAAAGATATCAAAGAACAATAATCTATGAAATCTGAACTTGTTGAAACAAAAGATAAAATTTTCATCAATAAGTTTCCCCGATTAAAGTGGGGTGAACATACGGAAAACAGCTTCATAAGATCTGCCCAATTATCACTTAACGCGCTTGGTGACAATTACTCATATGAATTCCTAATGGGCATATCAGGGGCTGCCTTTCGGCTGCACTTTCATCCGGATTGGTGTCCAAGTTCAGCTGATTCCACTACGGGATTCGATGTTTCAAGAATATTGTTTAAATCACTCGGGTATAAAAGTGAGCTTCATTCTATCGATGATAATAGCTTGAGTGACATCAGGTCCCTCTATCAAAAAATTGTCACTCAAATAAATCTTGGGATCCCCATTATTGCTATCAATTTAAAAGTCTGCCCTGAATGGGGAATCATCACCGGTTATTTAAGAAACAAACCAGGAATATTATGCCGAACCTATTTTGATGAAACCGAAAACTATTCGCTGGCAAAAAGAGCCCCGCGGCTCACTTTTTTCATTGAAAAAAGAGGGAAACCCTTAGATGACGAAACGCTGTTTAGAAATTCGTTAAAAATCGCGGTTCAATTAGCTAAGACAGAAAAATTTGAAGAATATAAAAGCGGATTTTGCGCATTTAAAAAATGGATTGAAGAATTGAAAAAGCATGCAGTCTCCATAAGAACTAAAATATTTACAGAGCATGAAGTGAATCTCACCATTTTTAATACTCTGTCGGATTCCCGCAGAGCCGCGTTAGGATATCTGGCTTCAATGAGTCATAAAATGAAAAAAGCAAATTTGATAATGGGTAATTATAAAAAGGAAGTTGATCTTTTAGAAGAAACCCAGAAGAATATCCTCCCTTCATTTAATTCAGAGCCAAAAAGCTGGACAGAAGATATTCTCAATAAACAAATGGATATTTTAATTCAAGTCTTAAGCATAGAAAAAGACACTATTGATTTATTTGAAGAAGAATTGAGGTGAGGAAGCACCTTCAATTAGAGAAACATCGACATTTGTGGAAAAAATTTTCGGCGGCTCCTACCAGAATTTAGCCCGTTATCTGATCGATTCAAAAACGTTGTCAAAGGAAGAAATCGAGGATATCAAAGAGAGTATAAGAAGAAGGGGCCAGAAGATAATTAGGTGACTCAATTTAGAGTCTAATCCTCACTTTAACATATTGTATTTATCAAGCAGGCGATATAACTGCCTCCGGCTCATTCCAATCTCCTTTGCTGCCAAAGTTTTATTCCATCTGTTGTGCTTAAGAGCCTCATGAATATGTTTAGGAGTGATCTGTCTCTGATGTCCCCTATGATCTGAATCTTTATCAAAAGAAATGTCTTTAGGAAAAATCGTTTTTCCATTTTTGAACAAAACCGCACGGGTGACAATATTTTCAAGCTCTCTGATATTTCCAGGGTAATCATAATCAACAAGTTTCTTCATTGCCCCCCAAGATATTCTGCTTGTCCCATACATATCATCCATTTTCTTTTTTAGAAAAAACTCCACAAGCAATTGTATGTCTTCTCTTCTTTCCTTGAGAGGAGGCATATATAAGCTGACCACATTGACTCTGTAAAACAAGTCTTTCCGAAATTTCCCTTTTGTTACTTCGACCTGCAGATTTTTATTGGTGGCAAAAATGAAGCGGGCTTGGATATTTCTCGAACAAGTTTCTCCAACCCTACGCAGTTTTTTGTTCTCGATCGATTGGAGCAATTTTGCTTGGATATGAAGAGGGAGCTCCCCGATTTCATCTAGAAACACAGCGCCACATCCTGCAGTCTCCAAAAGCCCTTGTTTTTCTTTAACCGCCCCAGTATAGGCTCCTTTCCCATACCCATATAGCTCTGCTTCAAACAAGTCCTCAGGGATATTAGCACAATTAATGGTGAGAAGGGGATGCGTCTTCCTAGGGCTGAGTTCATGGATTTTTCTTGCGGCTAAATTTTTACCTGTCCCCGTCTCTCCATAGATTAGAACATTCTGATCGCTTCTGGCTATTTTCCAGATTAGCTTAAAAACTTCTCTCATTGCTTTGCTGGATCCAACAATTTGTGTTTCTGAACTTGTTTTCCCAAACATCTGAGCTCCTCAACAATGGTTTTGCTCACTAGATAAAACGAAAAAATTTGTTAAAGTTCTCACACATTGAAAAAAAAGGGCAAAAAGTGAGAAAATTCCGCATGGAATTCACTCTATATAGTAATGAGGAAGAATTTTTTTTCTTTTGGACTCGAATGCCCTTCATGAACAAGAACGCGGACAAAGAAAGAATCGATGAATTTAAAGATATCATTGAGCAATTTTCACAATTTATTCGTATTCATATTCAGAAATTTTCACCTCAGAGTAAGGGTATTGACCCGGATGATATTCTCCAAGAAGTAAAGATGAAAATTTGGAATGTCCTAACTGATGAGAAAAAAATTGATAGTTATGCGTCTTATATTAAAAAGATCGTGAATTCTTCTGTTATCGACCATCTAAGAAAGATCCGCAGGGAAGAAAGTGTTATCTTTTTAGAAATACAAAGGAAAATCGCGGAAAGGAGAAGTACTTACAACAAAGAAAAACTCAATGAGAAGGATAGCAAAAAAATCTTGGGTCAGTGTGTTGATTCTCTCTTAGATTCACGGAAAAAAGTTGTGAAATTATATTTATTAAACATGACCTTAGAAGAAATTGCAGGTTTTTTTAACTGGACTCCTCACAAAACCAGAAATCTGCTCTACAGAGGCCTCAATGATCTAAAAAAAATACTAAAGGAAAAGGGAATCGATTATGAAGATTAATCTTCAAGGAATGCGCAGGCTTTACAAATCCTATATCACCGAGTCTACGCAGATGAAGCGTGAAAACTGCCCTTCTCCTGAAATTCTTTCTGAGTGCCTTCGAAATCAAACCTCCAAAAGAAATAAAAAACGTGTAATCGAGCACATTTCGCACTGCAGGCTTTGTTTGGATGAATTCCACTTAATTCTCGAAATCCAAAGGGATGAAAAGAAGCTGTTCCAGAAAATCGCCAATCTGTTAAATGGACATTCCAAAAAAAGTAGAGCGGAAAGAAAAAGATTTCTTTTTCCGTTTCTGCATAAGTCATGGAATTGGGTTTTTTTCACGACCGGGATCGTGTTGGTAGTAGCTGCAGGTCTAGCTCTCTTTATTTTTAACAATAAGGCACTGGAACAAAAATTCCGGGGAATCAATATCGATCATATCAAGCTTATACAGCCCGTACATAAAAAATCCATCAAAGCTCCAATCAAATTCCAGTGGAGAAAAATGGAGAACGCAGAATACTATATTCTTGAGCTTTTCGATAATACTCTACTTCCCATCTGGAAAAGCCAGAAAATTCTCGAAAATAGAATCTTTCTGCCTAGGAATATCTTAGAGTCTCTCTCTTCAGGCAAGAGCTATTACTGGTTTATTACGGGTTTCTTTCCCGGGGACAAGAAAATTGAATCTTCTCTGGAACAATTCCAGATTAAAAAATAATTTGCCTCCTTTCTCTGTGCTCTTTTTAATTCAAAACACATCATTTTTTTTGAACAACTGTATTCGAAAAATCGCCATTTAAAACAAATGCCGCCCAATAATGAGGATGAGAATATTTGGATTTCATCATCCTCAATTTGGCCGACCTGAGAGCCTGGGATTTACTATATCCTTGAAATAAATACTTATAGAAAAGATTCATGAACTTTGATGTCGATTTGTCATGAATTCTCCACAGAGATGTCAGTACAGACTGTGCACCTGTATAGAAAAAAATTCGCGGCAGTCCCAAGACTCCTTCCCCGTATTCCATTTTTCCCTTTCCTGTCTGACAGGCAGAAAGCACAATCAGCTCTGCATTCATCTTTAGGTTATAAATCTCCCTGACTTGTAAAAATCCATCTTCCTCGCCGTTATCTCCTTTTGACAAGACAAGAGCCGAGCGAAAAGGGAAAAATTCGTCCAGGAGCCCATGGCAGGCAAAATGAATAACCTGATAATCCTCCAACGAAAGTGTTTTAATGTTGGTCTCACTAGCTTGATTATCTAAAAAGAGCCTTCTGTTTTCTTTAGGAAAAAACTTCACTACATTTCTTACCTCTTTCCTGCTAAAAGGAAGTGGAGAAAGATCAAATCCCTGGTCAACATACAGATTTTCTATCAGAGACAGCTTCTGAGAATAAGTCGATTTTTTTGAGGCTGCATCGTTTGATATGGGATTGCCAAAGGCCAAAATCCGTGGGGATGATATTTTTGATGTCTTTCTCTCGATCAAGTACATCAATGAAGAACAAGATGGTATATATGAAATTTTAAACCGTTCGACAAGATATTTGCTCTCATGTCGTCCTGTTTTCTCTGAGAAATTTAGCGTTTCAAATGGGAGATAATAGAGGATCCCATCTGGAACTATAATGAGGTGCTCTATTGATGAGGTTAAATTGTTCTCTACTGGTAAAAAGAGACTTTTATAAAGGCGATTCGCTGCAAGAGCCCCCATGAACTTCCCTTGGGGAGGATCGCAGAGAGTTTTCAGATAAGCACGCAGTGACTCCTCAATATTATCTCTTGAGGGAAGAGCGAAAACTTGGGCTTGAGTTTTGGTGATAAACATTCCATAAGACACATTTTCTCCAAGAAAATATTCCACAACTGCGGTTTTTTTATCTAGAAGATCGTGTTGTATTCGTTCTAATGCGATTGGTTCTGGAGAAACTAAACTCATTACATTGGGATTCTCAGCCCGGATCCAAGACAAAAGAAGAAGGTATCTTTCTTCAGCCTCATGAAGCTTTTCTTTTAGATTTTGTCTTTGTTCTTGAGTAAGATTAGGCTCTGAAAGCTGTTGAACAAAGAAGGATATCTCCGAAGTAATGTGCCTCTCCTTCTGATCTAAATCAGGGGACAATTGTTTAATTAGGTCGATTCGAGATTCACCTAAACTCTCTAGGAACGCCCTCGCTTTAGCCTGCTCGATGATTTGAAAGATCTCTTCTGCATTAAAATCCAACTCCGTTTCTTGATCTGACCTATACAAAAGATTAATGAGAGATTCATAAACTTTAATTTTGTCACGAGCAAATCCCGCTTTGAAGGAATCCAAAAAAATACGGCTCCTAATACGATCAATATACATCAAAGAAGCTTTATAGCATTCCATCGCTTGAATGGTTTTCTGCTCCTGTTCAAGACACAATCCCAAACCATAGTAGGCTTCCCATAGGATGTATCCATGCCCAAGCTGCAACCCCAAATCAATGGTTTGTTTATAGAGTTTTTCAGCCTCTTTAAAAGCACTCTCTTCTAAATAAATTCTAGCTATATTATTTAGAATCATGCATCGTGCTTCCTGATAGGGAAACTCCTCTGTCAAAGAAACAGAAAGATGAAAATATTTTAAAGCTCTACCAAAGTTCTTTAGCGAGGAATAGACAACACCAATATTGTTTAAAACCTCGATTTCGGTCCTAGTATCCTGGATTCCACTGGCAATATTCAGCGATTCAAGATAGAAATTCAATGCTTCTTCCATAAGGGTTTTATTGCCAGTCAGCACACTATTGAGCCGATATGTTGTTCCAATATTATTCATTTCCTGCGATACATAAATCTGATTTTCAAGCTTTATATCTAGAGATAATGCTCTTTTTAAATACTCCAGAGATCGGGGAAAATTTCCGATTCTTCTGTAAAGAATCCCAATGTTGTTCAAACAGGCTGATTCATTCCTTTTATTCTTTAAGTCCACAGCAATATCGAGTGCTTTTCCATAATAAAATAGGGCCTTAGAATAGTCCTCAGTTTTTTGATAGAAAAGCCCCATATTGAGTAAGCACGTCCCTTCCTCTCTCTTGTGATTAAGATCTCTCGATAATTCCAATGCATGCAGACTTAAATCAAAAAAATCCTGAAGACGGAATAAGCGCAAGTATGTTACACCGAGCTGCCTGCAGCATTTGAGTTCATGTTCCCTGCTTCTTCTCTCCCTGGACAATTGAATCGCTTTTTGAAAACAAACAATGGATTTCTCATTTTCATTTAACGTACGATACTCTTTTCCTTTTGTGTAATAGTCAAATATATTGAGAAATGTCTGGCAATCTGCCAACTCATCCAAATCTTTATTTTTTCTAGCAAGAGACAATGCTTGTGTATAACTCAACAAAGACTCATTCATTTGCCCCCTATTCCAGTAAATCACTCCTAGCTTTTTAAGACACTCAATCTCTTTTTGTCTATCCCCCATTTCTCGAGCTATCTCTAAGCTTTCTTTAAAGTCCTCGATGGCCAGGCCAAATGCACCTTTCCGGGCTTGAAGTTCCCCTTCCACCATTTGAATAAAAAGCTTTTCCTTCAGAGTCGACCTTTGGAACGGAAAGAGACTCTGCCAATCACACAGGCATGTAGAAAAGAGGAGAACAAGAATAATCAGAATTATATGTCGCGATGTGTTTTTGTGAAGCATCCCTTTAATTTGCATAAAATATATAATCATAACCACTAATGATGTCAATACCGCTTATCTGTATCCCCAACGAATTTATTGTCTATGCCATCAACTCTCCCTTTCTCTAATCTTTCAAAGTTGCATTTTTTAGACGGTTAAACTACCATTTTATTCTCACTTTTATTAAAGGAGATGGGGAAAATGAAGATAATGAGCCTCGTTTTACTCAGCCTTCTGGTTTTGGGCCTCTCCAGCCTTTCTGCCGAGCAGCGGCCGAGGATGAGAGAGTTTGGCATCAAAACCGGCATTCTTGAACCGGGCAAATTAAACGCCATTACCGATGTGGAAGGAGTTAAGGTCGGGCATGTCACTCTAATCCAGGGAGATAATGTGCGGACCGGGGTGACAGCCATTCTGCCGCACGGGGGAAACGTTTTCCAGGAGAAAGTTCCGGGGGCTGTCTATGTGGCCAATGGGTATGGAAAACTAACGGGAGCCCTGCAGATCGAAGAACTCGGAGTCATCGAAACCCCAATTATTTTAACCAATACGTTAAGTGTACCCACAGCCGCCAATGCGCTCCTCAGCTATATACTCGGCCTTCCTGGAAACGAGAGAGTGGGCTCGGTCAACATCGTTGTCGGGGAAACCAATGACGGACGGCTCAACGATATCCGGGGCAGGCACGTTAAGGAAGAGCATATATTTGAGGCCATTAAAAAGGCTGCCGGGGGAGTTGTTGAGGAAGGCAACGTCGGGGCCGGCACAGGGACAACCTGCCTGGGCTATAAGGGAGGCATCGGCACCTCTTCGCGTCAACTTGCGGAAGCACAGGGCGGATACACTGTGGGTGTTTTAGTCCAGACAAACTTCGGAGGTGTTCTCCAGATCGGCTCTATCCCTGCAGGCCAAAAACTGGGGCGTCACTATATGCGGGAGACCGAAGACAACCAGCCTGAAGGATCGTGTATGGTTGTTGTCGCCACAGATGCGCCTCTTGACAGCCGGAACTTAAAGAGACTGGCCAAACGGGCGCTTCTGGGAATCGTAAGGACCGGGGGATTTTACTCTAACGGAAGCGGGGATTTCTGCATCGCCTTCTCGACAGCCAAAGACCTGCGCATTCCCTACCGGACCCAGGAAAAGACAAGACAAATGGCTGTTCTCTGGAATCACCAGATGTCGCCGCTGTTTCTGGCCGCGGCTGAAGCCTGTGAGGAAGCCATTATCAATTCGCTGTTTAAAGCGGAAACCATGGAGAGGAAAGGCGTTAAAGTCGAAGCTCTTCCTTTAGACAAACTCAAGGAACTTATAAAATAGACAATGAAAAAAACAATAGGTATTTTAGGCGGAATGGGGCCGGAAGCGACAGCCTATATGTACTCTTTGATTATCAAGCACACCAAGGTGGAAAAAGACCAGGACCACCTCCGGATTATTATCGACAGCAATCCGGAAATTCCGGCACGGACAGATGCGATTCTGGGGCAGGGGCCCAGCCCGGTTCCTTTTCTTTTGGAAGGCATCCAGAGACTCAAGGATACCGGTGCCGATTTTGTCATTATGCCGTGTGTGACAGCCCATTATTTTATGCCTGAAGTTCTCACTCTCTTTGACGTCCCATTCTTAAATTTGCTGGACGAGGCTGTAAACTGGGCCAAAGAAAATATTCCAGAGCTAAAAAAAGTGGGGCTTATCGCCAGTACAGGAACGGTCGTGTCCAAACTCTTCCAAGATAAATTCGGTCAGGCCGGAATTGAAGTGATTGTTCCAAAGGACAGCAATCAGCAAAAGGTGATGGACGCTATTTTCGGCGCCCGGGGGATAAAGGCGGGATTTACTTCCGGTTCCCCCGAAGAAGACATCATCCGTACCGCAGAGGGTCTGATTTTAAGGGGGGCAGAAGCCATTGTGGCCGGGTGCACGGAAATCCCGCTTGTTCTTAAAGACAAAGACATCTCAGTGCCTCTTATCGAACCCATGGCCATCCTCGCACAAAAGGCTGTTCTTGAAGCCGGGTGCCAAGTGCGATAGACTAAAAAAACCATGCCCGGAAAAGATTTGGGAAAAAAGCCAAACACAAAATCCGCAGAAAGGTTTTCTCTTCCCGGACTGCCCAAACAGAGAATATCTGCCCTCAACGATCCTGTCTGGCGGTTGATCACTTTTATCCTTGGAGGAAGCCTTGTTATATGGCTGCTGCGGGTAGTTATGGGGACAAGGTCAGGTTTTGCTATCTGGTGTGTCGCTCTCGCTGCCCTTGTCACATGGATAAATGTCATCCGCATGCTGTTTCTTGAGACAAAGTTTAAGAAGTTTTGGACTGTTGTGTTGGCTGTAGGATTTGTTTTTCTGGTGCTTGCGGCGGTGGAGCCTGGATTTGTCTATGTCTCCGGATCCATAACCTTTGTCTTTCTGCTTTTTCGCAGATATAAGCCTTTCAGGCACCTCACCTCCCGCCGGAGGGCCGTCTATTTTATGCTGGGCCTTTTGGCTTTTGTGCTGCTGACAGCGGGCTTTCCGACCGGTCAAATAAGCACAACGGAAAAGGTCATATCAAATGTTGTTACAGCAGAGACACAAGAGGTTGAAACGACCAATCGGTTCGAAGTCAATCTGGCCAAGTACAGTGTCTGGTCTCTGCGGCTTTTTTATTTTCTCAGCCTCTTTAACCTCTTTTTTGCCATCCGTCTGCAGTTTATGAAAATCCGCCCGAAACTGGCCGTAAGCTCTTTTCTCATAACCGTCGTTCCGGTTTTATTGGTTGCAGCGATGGGCCTTATCATTATATACAGCACACTGGGTTTGAACCGGGCCACCCGCGCACAGGCTCTCTTCTACGACTGGGCGAAAATTGCCGCTCTGGATGATAATTTTATCCATGTCCTCTCAAGTACCTCCTTTGCTTATGAAAAAAAGGGGGGCGAAATTCTCGAAGAAGGAGCTTTGCCCATCTGGCTGCCTGAATTCCTTAAGGCCATAGAGGCTGAAAGGGCGTTTGCTTCAGAGTGGGAGGTTTTTGGGAGCGCCAAATATTTTTGGATCGACCCGGAACTCTGGCTTCTGGATTTCAGCGAGGGAGAGGGTGACACCCTGCGTCTTTCGGGCGGAATCGTCGATGAAACCATGATGAGCCGGATAGCCAATATTCTCCACAGCGATGTGAAGCTGACGCTTACGAATCCGATCACCTTTCAAGCATTGGGCAGGGAGAAAGTCATTGGCCTAAAAACCGAAAAACCCGCCCCTGAGAAAAGAGAAATTTCCGGGACGTATGAAAACAGAGATCAAACCCTCACCTCTCCGGAAAAAAAGGATTCTTCGATTCTGCAAAAAAAGCTCTATTCCGGAATGAGCGAACTGGATGTCATCTCCTTTGCTGAGGGGAGGTTTCAGAACTTTTCCATTCTTCTGCTTACAGAGGGAAGCGTGAAGAATTTTATATTGGATTTAGTTTCTGAAAGAAATCCGCTGAGTTTAGTAATCTTTGTCGGTCTTCTCGTAATGGCCTTTATGCTTTTTGTGCTCGAGGCTTTTGCCCTGTACTTTGGCGTCCGGATTACCGGAGGGATTACATCGGCTGTCCGATCCCTTCAGAAGGGCACACAGCGGGTGGCCAAGGGCGATCTCGATGCCTATATCGAAATTCCCAACGAAGATGAACTGGGTGATTTGGCCGTCTCCTTTAACAAGATGACGGCGGCGTTAAAGATCGGACAGGAAGAAGCTCTCGAACGGGAGCATCTGGAACGGGAATTAAAGACAGCCCGGGACATTCAGGAAAAACTCCTGCCAGACGAGATGCCCCAAATTCCGGGATTCGAGATCATTGGCACAAATATTCCCAGTCTCCAGGTTGGAGGGGATTATTTTGATTTTATCGATCTGCCATCCGGGCATCTGGGGATTGCGATCGGGGACGTGTGCGGGAAGGGGATCCCTGCCGCCCTTCTGATGGCCAATCTTCAGGCAGGACTTCACGGGCAGGCTGTCGCCCCCACTGAAATCGCCTCCGTCATAGCCCGTATGAACGACCTTCTCGTAAGGTCAACCGATATCAACATGTTTGCCACATTTTTTTACGGCGTCCTGGACCGCCGCTCATCCACATTCATCTCGACAAATGCCGGGCACAATCCCCCGCTGCACTTTAGAGAAAACGGAGATTATAAGAAGCTCAGTGCCAATGGGCTTATTATAGGTTTCCTGGCAAATCAGAAATACAAGCAGCACACATCCAAAATAGAACCGGGCGACGTGCTCGTGCTCTTCACAGACGGGATAACAGAAGCCCTCAGGGAGGTTGAAGCAAAGGAAGAGGAGAAATACTTTGGAGAGAGGCGTCTGGTGGATGTTATAAAAAAGAACGTGAATAAACCGGCCCGGGAAATTCAGGCGGCCATCCTCAGAGCCATATCTGATTTTACGGCCGGGGCTCCCCAAAATGACGACATCACCCTGGTTGTGATCAAACGCACAAAGGGCCCAGGCTCTATTTAGCCACAGCAGGAATCAGAGCATCTCCTCATTGGAAACATGCCGTGAATTGTAATATTTAGCGACATATTGTTTATTGGTTCTTCAGCCCAGCCAGCCTCTTCTTTGCCTCTTCGACTTCAGGGAGGCCGGGACCGTCGTCTTTCCAGAAGGAGTTTTAAACAAAACATCGCTTAGAAAATCATCGTGTGTATCCAATTTATTTGACAACGCACACCGGGGCCTAAATGTCGTTTGTATCTTTCTTTGCAAACTTCTCTGCAAGCACATCGAGTTTCTCTTGAAGCTCGCTTTCCGAAAACCAACGACCCCGAACCATCACGCCAACGCGTTTGGCATCGTTCGCTATATCGTCAAGCGGATTAGCTTTGACAAGTATCAAGTCAGCACGTCGTCCTACCGCAACCGTTCCGAATTTATCCAACGCTCCTACAAACTCGGCAGCATCTCGTGTTGCAGCCTTTATGGCTGCATACGGTGTCAAGCCTGCATCCACAAAATTTTTTAGTTCTCCATGTAAAGAGAATCCAGGCACCTCGAACGGTATCGGACAATCGGTTCCGACAATTAGCTTGGCTCCAGCTTCATGCAGCCCCTTGACCATACGGAACATAACATCAAACACTGGCTCCCTCCCTTTACTGTCCCATTGGTCGGATAAGAGATAACGCTCCAATTCGTTCCAGGCATTCCTGCGTTGTGCGGGAACATACTTCATTGAGGGGTGATTGCGGATTGCTTTAATCTCCTCGGGATTAGCAGCATATATACGGAACATTTCAAGAGTGGGACAAATCCAAACGCCTTTGGCCACCGTCATAGCGGCAAGGCTTGGAATTTTTCCTAGGTCTGCGCGTTCGTCCGAAGAGTCGCTTGGATACAGCGCATCCAAGAAGTGATTCAAGTGTTCGAATGAAAGTTGTCCGGAATTCATCGCCTTCTCAAGGCCAACTCGTTTTGGAACTTGACCATACACAGGCAAATTGTGTTCTTCCGCTGCTTCCAGAATGGCTTCATAGACATCGGGCAAGAGATTCGACACGACTTTAATGGCATCATAGCCTGATTGTTTCTGAGCTAATGCAAGAATTATCATAGAAGAGAATGAGATGTCAATTGAACGGCAAAGCAAATCTCACCACCTTTGTCTCAGAATGTGGTAGTTAATTTCTATCTCGCTCCATATCCACACGCCGATATATAGGAACTAACCTATCACACGAACAATAGTATGGTCGATAATATGGCGTGAAATATAACAATTCACGACATTCTAATTTATTCAGCAAATCTTAGAGGATTCTCCCGGGAGGGGCGATCCCCCTACCTTGAACAGACCTGAATGCTGTGATATAGAATAAATAGTGGAAAAAACCCTTAAAATCATAAAGGAAGGAGTCCCCGTCCAATTCATCCCTGTTTACAATGACCTTGTGAAGGAGGCCGTTCAGTATTCCGTTGAACTTTACGATAAATACCTGCGATTTAAGGAAATGTACTTTGGCGCAAAATAAGGTTCTTGAGAATATTATTAGAGTAAAAAAACAGAGAAGAAAGGATCTGTCTGCATTATCCTTTAAGGAAAAAATTCAAATTCTGATTCAGCTTCAAAAGATGGCCGAAGGCGTTCCAAAACAGAGAAAAGCAAGTGATCGAATTGTCTGGCAGATTTGAATCCATGGAATTGTAATATTTGGCGCCATTTTTTTGTATGAAAAGCAGTAAATTGTCTTGCTTGGAGTAGAATCCTATTTCTTGAAAACAGGGAGACTTTGGATAAGGTCGATGGGAATGACCGAGATGCCCTCATCAATGTCATATTTTTCCCGTCCAGGATAAATTATCCATAAATGTTCAAGCCCTAGGTCTTCAAAAGCAATTCGCATCGAGCGGTTTGAACCGGGTGCATCGGCGTATTTGAATTCGAAACCATACCGATTACCTTCTACGTTTACCAGAAGATCCAATTCAGCACCCGCATGTGTTGCCCAAAAGTATACATCACGTGTTTTCAATCCTCCGACTATTTGTTCCAAACAAAAACCTTCCCAGGAGGAACCGATTTTTGGGTGCCCTTGCAGGTCGGCCAATGTATTTATTTGGAGAAGTGCATGAAGAATACCACTGTCTCTTATATAAATTTTGGGAGCTTTTACCTGACGTTTACGAATGTTTTCGTACCACGGAGGAAGAACTCTGACCACATAAGCACCAGCAAGAATATCGAGATAGCGGCGGGCAGTCTTTTCTGAAGTGCCGAGAGAACGAGCAAAATGTGCTGCATTCCACACTTGACCATGATAATGAGAAATCATGGTCCAGAACCGTCTCAAAGTTTCTGCGGGAATGGTGATGCCCAACTGAGGGATGTCTCTTTCAAGGAATGTGCGGATAAAATCCTCTCGCCAGGCAGTACTTGAAGTATCATCTTCTGCCAAAAAAGATCTTGGAAAACCACCCCTGATCCAGAGAGGGTGTCGCTTTTCCGTGCCTACTTCCCTTAGGTCGAATCCCGAAAGATCGATAAATCCGATCCTTCCGGCCAGAGAATCTGAAGCTCCTTTGATCAATCCTGGCGATGCGGAGCCCAGTATGAGAAAACGGACAGAGCTTTTGGGGCGATCAACCAGAACTCTGAGAAGCTCGAAGAGGTCGGGCCGCCTTTGAACCTCATCTATAACGACCAATCCTGAAAGTTCCTCGAGTGTACTCAAGGGTGCGGAAAGCCGCCTGAGATCGACTGGATTTTCTAGGTCAAAATAAGTACATTGCTCGCGTTCTGATATCATCCTGGCCAGAGTAGTTTTGCCGCATTGGCGTGGGCCCAGCAGAGCAGCAATAGGATGAACTTTAAACACAGTGGTAATTCGCTCAATAGCATGGGGACGCGGAATCATGATCTTATTATATCATTGAAAATCAGGATGTCAAGTACTGATTTTCTAGTATTTATCGAGTTTTCCGGATGAACTTTTTCGTCTAATAAAATGGCGTGAAATGGTTAGGTTTCTTTCTGATGCGACAGTTTCAGAAAGAAACCTAACCATTTCACGCCATCTAGAGTTAAGTTTTAGAAAATTTATGAGTCATTCTGACCTACTTCTTCGTTTCTTGTCTTGAGACCAAAAAAGATCTCGAATCTCTATTCGTAAGAAAATTAGGGACTGTCCCCACTTTTCCAACCCAATTTTCCAATTTTTTTGTTCAAGCCTTGACATGTGGGTAATTAATCGTTATTATAGCTATAGATATAAATATAAATTATGAGGAATTCAATGCGTACAGTTCAAATGACTTTAGATGAAGACCTGGTAGAATCAGTTGACAAAATTGTCAAAGAACTCAAAACCACCCGTTCTTCTTTCACACGAAGAGCATTGAGAGAGGCAATCGAACGTCTAAATGTCAGGCGTTTAGAAGAAATACATCGGAAGGGGTATATACTTCACCCAGTGAGCAAATATGAGTTCAGCGTATGGGAAAGTGAACAGGATTGGGGGGATAAATGAAAAGAGGAGACATCAGATGGTACAGGTTCAAAACACCAGATAAAAAAAGACCTGTCGTGATCCTGACTCGCGATTCAATATTAGAATATTTGGGCGAAGTCACTGTAGCCCCAATCACCTCAACAATAAGAGATATCCCCAGCGAAGTTTTTTTGTCTAAGTCTGACGGAATGCCCACAGACTGTGTGATTAATTTTGATCATATTCAAACGGTTTCCAAAAACAAAATTGGTTCTCTTTTAACAATCCTGTCACCTGAAAGATTAGAAGAGGTCCGGGAAGCTATTCTCTTCTCCCTTCATTTATGATCTCAGTCTTTTTTTCAACCAGAGCATCGAACTGCATGCTTTGAATCTGGTTCTTTTCTTAAGAGGAATTTTTTGTAGTGTATTCTGGATTTTAATTATTTTTCTGAGTACTTCTCTAGCAATCTTTTGAACCGCTTGTGCATCTTTTGAGATTGGATATAAGTCGATGGCTGTTTTTACTTCATCGCTATATCCCTTCCACATGATTGTGTTGTCAATCCTATTCAAATAAGAAGTGGAACGTCCCTTTTCCAATGAGGCGGCGCGGGCATAGTAGATTTCGGCATCGGCATATCTGCACATATGAGTTAAAGTGCTGGCTAAATCTTTAAAGGGGGCTGCACTCAGAGGATCTCGCTTGATTTCTACCTCCAGGGCTTCAACGGCCTTGGCGAACTTTCCTTGAGAGGCATATATTTCTGCTATCAATCGCAGGGACGTATTCCATGGTGATGTAAAAAGTCTTTTCCTCTAACGGAGTCCCGCATTCCCCACAGAATTTTATGGTGTCGGAATTTTCGGTGTTACATTTCGGGCATTCGTTGGCCACTTATCCCCTCCTGTTGTTCGGTATAAGCTTATTCATTTATGGGGGAAGAGTCAAACAGATAACAAAAATCTTCGTACTATGAGTGGTCTTAAATTGGGGAGGCAGTTGTGATATCAATTAGGGCTGAGACAAAGGTCTGCATCTCTTTAAGCGTTCCGAGGCTGACACGTATCCACTGGTTGTCCTTATCCTGGAAGGAGCGCACAAGGATATTGTTTCTCTCAAAATCTTCGGCCACCTCTTTGGCCGGCCTTTTGACTTTGAAGAGGACAAAATTCGTATGGGAAGGGATGTAATCATACCCCATATTTTCCAGCTGCGTACAGAGATAGGCTTTTGCCGAACGGTTCTTCTCAAGAACAGATTGCACAAAAGACATATCGGTATAGCTGGATATGGCCGCCCGTAAGCTAGGATAAGATATGGACGCAAAATTCATCTCCAGGCGTTTCAATTTGGTGATCGTATCAGGCCTGGCCACTCCGTAGCCGACACGCAGTCCGGCCATCCCAAAAACCTTGGAAAATGTCCGGGTGACTATGACGTTTTTATCCCGGCGGATAAGGTCCATCATCGAGGAATAGGAGGAGTCTTCCACATAATCGTGGTAGGCCTCATCGACAACAACTAAAACATCGTCTGAAAATTGGCTACAAAAAGCGAGGAGTCCCTCCTTGTGTGTTATGGACCCTGTGGGATTGTTGGGATTGCAGATATAGACAAAACCCGTTTGCGGCGTGATACGCGAAGCCGTGGCTTTAAGGTCATGTTCAAAAGAATCCGTCAAAGGGACATATTCTAAAACGCAGTCCGCCAGTTCGGCGTAATAGATAAAATCAAAATAGGTTGGCTCGGAGACAACAATGGGGCCCTTTTTCCCAAAAGCACGGATAATCATATTCATCACCTCGGTAGATCCGGCGCCCAATATGATGTGCTCGGGAGACAGCCTCTCATGCTCTGCAATCAATTCGATCAGCTCAATATATTTTTTATGAGGGTAAAGATGGGCCTCCCCCATCGCTTCAATAAAGGCTTTTTGGGCTCCTTCGGAAAGTCCGTAGGGACTCTCATTGCTGTTGAGTTTTACGATCCCTGATTCTATTGGAGACGATTGAGAGAGAGTTTCTTTTTGTCCGCAGGCTGGGAAACTGGAGCTTACGAGTAAACCTGAAGTCACAAGGGTGCTTGTTTTAAGCCACTGGCGGCGGTTCATGATCGATGCCATATTTTCCTCCTTTTTGATTTATATATCACAATCCAAAATAAAATAAAAAAAGACAAGACACAGATTATTGACCCAAAAGGGCAACTTTTATCCCCCTCGATCACGTCTAAAAAAATATATGACCGCGCCAAATACATTTAATCTGTTTGTAGGAGGGGGGAGAATGATTAAAAATTATCTGAAAGTGGCCTTAAGAAATCTTCGCAAACACACCGGCATAACGAAAACGCTGACCGGACCTTTCGCCTTGCCGCCGATCGGTCGAACAAGGGGATTTCCGCATCCACCAGGGATTTAACTCACATCTGTTAGCGTCAACGTTATCGTAGCTGTTTGAGTATCACCAGGTAAGAGCAACGAGGCGTCTATGACCGTCAAAGTGTAAAAAAGACGGGCCCCGTCTCCTGTTCCGATTCCCGTCGCACAGCTCCGGATGCCGGTGAGAAGAGTCTGGTTGTCCTGGGACAGAATGATTTCCCCCGAGCTTTTTCCCTCATTGGATCTTCCGGAAGGTTCAGCTCTTAGCTTGAGCACGCATCCTGCCGGTGCGGTATCGGATAAGCCCCACCTTGCGGTGAGCATCCTCTGCTGGTTGATACCGACTGTAGAGGAATACTGGACAAAGGAGTTTCCATCGATAGCATCTTGAGGCTTTTGTCCTCCGTTCTGGGGGGGGGGAAACGGTTAGTTTCCCTGGAAGGGGGGGAGTTTGGACGAGCTGACAAAATATTCATAGCGGAGAACGGAGACCTTATGGTTGTCGATCCGGCACGGAGAGAACTCCACATCTTTTCTTCTGATGGGCAACACGTGGATTCCCTTAAGTTTGACAAGATCTATCCTATGGATGCGAAACGGGATAGTGATGGAAACTTCTATGTCATGAATTTTGACCGTGCCCAAGGATCCCGATCTGGCTTTTTTGAACTTCTGAAGCTGAACAAAAATTTGGAGAAAACCGTCTCTCTCGTCAAAGTTGATATATCCTCAGGTGCAGATCCATCGGAATTCAATGAAATTCCCCATTTCACCTTGAAGTCAGATGGCTGCCCGGTTTTCGGGTTTGCCCACGACTATTCTTTTAAAATCCTCAACCGGGAAGGAACGATCATTCGGGAAATCCAAATGGGAAATGATCCTGTTCCTGTTCCGGAAAAGGTCGTAGAGGAATGGAAAAAACAGAATGCACAATCCAGTACTCTTCTTAATGAGGAACTTCCGAAGTTCTATCAGTTTTTATAGCATTTTTTCTTGATGAGACAGGACAGATACTGGTCGTTAAACCGGAAAAAGACAAAGATGGGATTGCTCAAGTCTGCAATCTTATTGATTCTGATGGAAAATATTTGAGCCGATTCTCTCTCAACCTTATGTTACCAGCCGTGATAGAAATGACCGGAGGGAAACTCTATGTTGTCGAAGAGGATGGGGACGGCAACCCTTGTCTAGTCCGCTATGCAATGAACTGGACAATATAAGAAATTATCGTCAACCTTCACCCCAGTCGATTTGTCCACAATGAGGTGGGGATTTATCACTTGACAAGAGTATCCATGTGATAAAAAATAGAAACACCCGAGGAAAAATGCAAACAGAGATATTTACTATCGGGTATGAGGGTAGAGACGTTGATGAATTTGTCTCTCTCCTCATACAGTTTAAGGTATCTCGCCTCATTGATGTAAGAGAAATCCCCCTTTCTAGAAAAAAAGGATTTTCAAAGTCTGCACTAAAAGAAAGACTTGAAGAGGAAAATATCGAATATGTGCATGTGAAGTTACTTGGAAGCCCTTCTGATATGAGAAAAAAATTAAAAACAGATTGGGATTATGACCATTTTTTTGAATCTTATACTAAACATTTGTTAAACAACTTTGATGCAGTCAAAGAAGCATATAGCTATGTTCTCTCTGGTAAGAGTTGTGTGATGTGTTTTGAACGACTCCCAGATAAATGCCATAGGTCAGTAGTCGCAAAGTCCATAAGAATATATGCTAACAACGGATTAAAAATCAAACATATTTAAACTCCCTTGAATTTCCAAAAAAAAAGAATCCTGATAACCGTAAAAGCCTATCCCAATCCTAGCACAAAATATGGAGAGACTGTTTGTTGTGCTGGAGTTGATCTAGGAACGGGACAATGGATTCGTCTTTATCCAATTCCATATCGTGATCTTGATAACGACCAAAAATTTAGAAAATATAGCATTATTGAGGCTGAGTGCGCTCCTGCTCAAGACGATAAAAGACCAGAAAGTTTCAAGGTGCGGTCTAGCACAATAAAGATAATTGAATGGATTGATACAGAAAAAGGTAAATGGTCAAAAAGAAAATCACTAGTAATGCAATTGCCGGTTAAATCAATGTGTCAGGTTTACAAAGATATGAAAAAAGAAGACCAATCGTTAGGAATTATAAAGCCAACTAATATATCTTTTGATTGGGGGAAACGAAGTAAGTCTGATCAGTTAGCTAGAGAGGCCTGTTATTCACAGTTGGGATTTTTTAAAAAAAATAAAGAAGCAATTGAAAAAATTCCCTTCAACTTCTATTACACTTTTAAGTGTGCAATCGAAGACACCTGTCCAGGCCACAAATTATTGATTATTGATTGGGAAATTGATCAGGCATATAGGGATTGGCGTTATAGGTATCCACGGGAGGAGGTGTTATTAGAAAAAATAAAACAAAAATGGATGGACTTATCAGATGATACAAAGAAGGATGTGTATTTCTATGTTGGGAATATGCTAAGAATCCGAAAAAATTTTATGGTTTTAGGGGTATTTAATCCTCGAAATATTTCTCCTTAATAAATCAGATTTTCGAATCCCTTTCGATTAATCTATAGAGGACTCAATTGGGATCTAAATGGAATCTTTATTCTTGTGTGATTTAGTATAAACTTGTCTCTTTTACTTATATCGCTCGTACAAATTATTTTTCTTTACGATTTTCTTGAGGCTTTTTATCACTTGAGAAATGAATTTTAAGGTTTAGAATGCATTTCATTAAGAGAATTAGAGATAAAATTCCTGGCCTTTTCTTTTTCAGATTGATTATCAGAACGCTATAAAGTTACCTGGAATTATTAAAACTGGGAATCGCTCATCCTGAGCCCTTCCTCAGTCGATTTGTCCACATTCGAGTTGAATAATATGTCTGAAAAAGTATAATTGGATCTTGGGGGATTTGATGAAAAAAATATTAGCTTTCATTCTATTTATTTTAGTTTGTATGTTTTCTAACGCCTGTTCCCGAGAGCAATGGGATGGAAGGATTTATAATGAGCAAGGAGTCAAGGTAATTGAAAGTCATGGTTCGGGTCTATGGGGAGAGATAATTGAGGATAAAATTGATTTTTTAACTGAGCTAACATTAGGGAAAGAAGTTGGAGAAAGTCATCTTCTGTTCCATACAGATATTGATGTTGCTGTTGATTCTAATCAGAACATTTACATTCTAGATCAGAAAAATTATAGATTTATAAAGTTTGATAATAAGGGAAACCATATCTGGACCTCAGGAGGACGAGGGCAAGGTCCAGGTGAACTTCAAAGTCCTAAAAAAATAAAGATAACTCCTAGGGAGAGGATTTGTATCCTCGATGGTTTTCGTAGGATTCACTTTTACGATCTCCAAGGAAGATACATTCGTTCAATAAGTGCACTCCACTCAATAATAGATTTTCAGTATACAGAAGATGGAAGAATTTTTATTAAAACACTTTTAGAACAACAAGCAGGGCTATCGGCTATCATTTATGATGAAAAGTTTGAATTATTAGAAGTTTTCCCTATAGAGTATCCATATGGTCCCAAAATATCTGGATGGGGATCCATTGGGGGAGACATTAGATATATACAAGATAAAATCTATATAGTTCTTCCTGATACATATGAAACCAGAGAATATGATGTAGATGGAACATTTATCCGGAAAATTAGAAGGGATTTCAAGTTTACTCCTCCAGAAGTGAAGCGAATTGGAAGTGATGCTTTCTCAGTGTCTAGCAGGACACGACTAGGCCCTATATATTTATTGATGTCAAAATATTTAGTGGTTCAGATATTTCAAATCGTTGGAGAGAATGAACCGGATATAGTGATTAGTCGCTCTTTAGATTTTTTCAAAAATGATGGAAAATTTCTTTGCTCTTATAAATTACCGGACTCTACAAGACTACAATTCATTGATAGTGAAAATAGGTTTTATTTTGTAACTACTGATCCATTTCCTAAGGTGATCCGTTCCTCTGTAATCATTGACTGATCAATCCATTGAGACGAATTCGACTTCCTTTTCCAGAGAATATTTGTCTGCATTCCTCTCCTCCCCTGAGACTTTCCCCAGTCGATTTGCCCAAAGGTGTGTTTTGATATGATCAGCTCAATTTGATTAAGCACTTTGCTTTTGATAATCGTACTTAAAGACAGAGTATATAAGATGAGGAGAGGATCAAATGAAAAAAAGCACAATAATTCTGTTTTTTTTCTTTTTAGTCGTAATTAATACACATGCTCAAGAAATCATTGAAAATCCTGAAAAGCCTTTAAGTAAAACTGCTGGAAGGGTGCTCGATCTAAAAGAAGTGTTGAGAATTCGGGATGGAGTAGGATTCTTTTTAAGTGACCCTATGGGGCTGAAAGTCGACCACAATGGCTGCATTTATGTCCGTGAGTCTAGAAATCTCTATCAATTCTCTCCTGAGGGAGCATTCCAGAAAAACCTTTATAAAAAAGGGGAAGGCCCAGGTGAGCTGAATAATAATTTGGGAGAAATTCTGCTCCGAGACAAAGATATAGTTCTCTGGTCTTCCAATATGAACAAACTTATCCGCATAGATTATCAACAGCAGCTAATAGAAGATATCCGGCCTAAACAAACCTATTATAATCTGCTGGGGTATTTTGAAGGAAAATACTATCTTACCAAGGGCCGATTTCCCAAACGGGACGGGAAAAGCGGAATCAAACAGCAGGGTATGAGGCTTTTTACTGAAAATTCGCAGGGTCAAATCAACGACACTTCCTTAGATTTCCCCATTCAAATATCGATCAATTACGGAGATAGGGCTATAAGTAGCATGACGATCTCCCGGATTCAGTCCTTCCAGGATAATGGGAGAGAAGTTTACCTATTCCACACACCAGAATATCTGATAAAAGTTCTTGACTTGGAAAAGATTGAAGTTGTCCGCAGTTTTCGTCGCAAATATCAACGGATTGAATATGAACAAAAAATCGAACGTCTCCCTAGATATCAAAATGATGTCTATTGGATTCTGCTCTCTCGAGACAAGATCTGGGTTGTTACTTCAACTTTTCAACAGAAAAAAGGCCTCTTGGTTGATGTTTTCAGCCTTGAAGGCCAGTACTTGGATAATTTCTACTTGCCGATATTGGGAGCTAAACATAATGACTTTATTTATGCGCCTATGACGTTTGCAGACGGCCATCTGTTTGTGATTGAAAGAGGAGAAGACGAACTGTTCTCTGTGGTCAAATACTCTCTTTCGATCCGATGAGAAGTTCGAATTAATTTTCTTGGGTGATTGAGCATATTTATTAACAGCTTTTTTGAACTTTCCCCAGTCGATTTGTCCGGTGGTGTCCTAAGACGATTTACTCCATTTGACTAAACACACCCCCTCTCATTATCGTAATAAAGGCAGAAAGGGAATAACTGGAGGGAACGATGAAAAAGCACTCCTTGATATTCATCATTTTCGTATGCGTATTTTTTTCTTCATTTTGCAACCAAGATAAAACTGAATGGAAAGGGACAATTGAGGAAATAGATGGTGTGACAATAGTTAAAAATCCAATAAATCCGATTTACAAGGAAGATGTTTTTACTTTGGAGGTCGAATTGTCTATCGGAGAAAGGGAAGCACAAGAGGAATACATGTTTTCTCAATTGAATAGCATTGATATTGATGAAGATGAAAATATCTATGTTTTCGATACAAAACAGGCAAAAATCAAAGTTTTTAATAAAGATGGAAACTTCCTGCAAGATATTGGACGAAGTGGTCAGGGGCCTGGAGAATTTATGTTCCCCTGGGGAATAATAATCTCACCTGGGCAGGAAATCGTTGTCTGTGATCTTATGTATAGACGTCTTATATTCTTTTCCTTGGACGGAAAATACCAAAGAGAAGTTCCAACCTGGAGGCAGGGACGACTGCTAAATATGATGCTGGATTCGAGAGGAAATATTGTTGGCGAGGCGTATCAAAAAAAAATCTTTGCCCTGAAAAAATTCAATTCAAATTTCGAACCATTTCTCACCTTGAAATCTATAAGGAGAGATAAGATACCAATATTAGAGAGTTTGTCTCCAAAGCTTCAGTGGAGTATTTCTAATTCGGATGAGATAATCTGGGGATATTCAGCTATATATGAGTTCAATGTACATAATTCTGATGGAAAATTAATGAAGAAGATTATTAAAGATTATGAACCAACCCAAATTATGGAAGAGGATTACAGCGAACAAGTAAGAACCAAATTCGGAGGAAGACCAATACCTCCAGAGTTTGAACGGGAACTCCCCAAAAATTATCCGGCCTTTAAATCATTTTCAATCGATGATGAAGGGAGGCTTTTTGTGATTACTTTTGAGAAAGCCGATAAAGGTGGAGGAAATTATTGTGACGTATTTGACTCAGATGGGAAATATATAGCAAAAATACCTTTTCGGTCAGCACCTCGAGTTTGGAAGAATGGTAAGTTTTACACTATTGAATCAGATGAGGAAGGATTCCAGGTTGTGAAGAAATATAAAGTAACCTGGAATTAGTAAAAACCAGGATCAGCTGAAAGAGAGGATATGATTCTCTGAGCCCCATCCCCAGTCGATTTGTCCAAAGAAGTCGCTTCAGATTTGCTCTCAGTTTGACTAAGCACATTGTCTTTGGTAAGCGTAATAATGAAAGAGGGAGAACCTCAGGAGGGTTTATGAAAAAAACGTCTGCTGCAATATTTATATTTGTTGTATTAGTTTGGTCAGCTTACTGCAAAAGTCAAAAATCAAATGCCAGTGTTGAAGTTATTGATGGAGTAGAATTCATCCATAATACAGAAACTCCCATGTATCCGGATAAAACAGTTAGCTTTGTAGAAGATCTTTCCATAAACGGAGAGGATAAGGATGGGAATATCCTTTTTTTTAGGCCGAGGCTGGCTTTTGTCGATGACAACGAAAACATCTATATCATCGAGACTCAGGATCAAGTCATTAAGATTTTTGGCCCTGCTGGGAAGTATATTAAGACAATCGGAGCAAAAGGGAATGGTCCAGGCGAATTTCAGATGTTATCCAATTTAGCTGTTACAAAAGATGGGACTCTCGTCGCTCTTGATATGAGCGCAAGACGGACGAGTTTTTTTGATTCTGCAGGCCAGTTTATAAAAAGCTTTCAGTGGGAAATGGGATATTTCAATTATATTATGGTCAAAAGTTCTTCATACATTGTCGGTGAAAGAGCCTATCCCGGGATCAGACCAAATGCATTTTTTTATGTAAAAGAGTTCGATTTCGATGGGAAGGAAGTCCGTTCCTATGGGGAATTTAAGATGTTCGAGTCTCTAATAATTCAGGATGGGGGTGGACAATTTTATACTGGTTTACCTGTTTCGCCTAGGTCCGTATTTGCTGGAGACCATGATAGGGAGTTGTTTTATCACTGTTTGAATAATAAATATATTATTGAAATCTATGACATTTCCGGAAAGCTATTTAGAAAAATAGATCGCCCTTATGAGCCTGTAGCATTTACTAAAGAAGATGCCGATAAATATCGAAGGATATATGATTACCCTGGAATGAGTGAAGTGGTCAAAAAAACAATAAGAACCCTAAAGATGCCGGAAGTGAAAAATATTGTAGTAAGGATGTATGTCGATGATCAAAGCAACCTGTGGATTCGAACAAACGAGAAAAAAGAAGAAAAAGGCAAAACACTGACGGCATTCGATATTTTTAATCCGGACGGTTTTTATTACGCGAAGGTCTGGACCGAGTTTGCTTCTTTCATTTTTAAAAAGGGAAAGATGTACAGGATGGATATTGATGAGGACTCTGGATACCGGACTTTGAAACGGTACAGAGTCGTGTGGGAATAAATTATTCCTTAATATAATGAAAGACCTATGCACAGCTATTACTCAGATAAATTAGCGGCCGAACGGCTCAAGCTTTGCTACGAGATCGCCCCTCTCCGGGTCAAGCGCTACCTGGAAGCCGAAATCGAGTTCACTCTGAGCAGGATAAAGCCCTCTGACTTGGTTCTGGAGCTTGGGTGCGGATATGGCCGAGTCCTTATAAAGATAGTGAAAAAAGCTCAAACTGTCATCGGGATCGACACGTCGCATGATAGTTTGCTTCTCCTCCGAGATTCAATCGTAAAAAACGATTCCTGTCATATTTTCGAAATGGATGCCGTTCAACTTGGATTTAAAAACCGGAGGTTTGATGTTGTGGTCTGTATCCAAAACGGAATCTCGGCCTTTAAAGTAAATCAGAGACAACTCATTGAAGAAGCGGTGTGTGTCACCCGTTCAGGAGGGGCTGTTCTGTTTTCCAGCTACTCCGAGGACTTTTGGGAGGATCATCTCGAGTGGTTCCAGCTTCAATCCCAACAAAAACTTATTGGAGAGATAGATGAGGAAACCACGAGTAAAGGTATTATTGTCTGTAAGGATGGATTCAAGACAACCACAATGAGTCCCGCTGATTTTAAGTCATTAACTCCAAATTTTGATGTCGATCCAATTATTACAGAAGTTGACGGATCCAGTGTTTTCTTTGAAATAAAGGTTACATAACGGTTTGCATAAGCACTATTTTTTTTAATAATCGTAATAGAGATGGAGAGAAAGTCTCAGGAGGGGAAGAATGAAAAAACACTCTTGTATTATCATTATTTCTTTTTGTCTATTTCTTTTAGCATCTTACGACTCAACACAGACACAATGGCAGGGAGAAATTGAAATTGAAGATGGAATTAAAGTTATCAAGAATCCTCAGGAACCTTTATATGAGGCCGTAGAGTTTAAACTCGAAGAAGATCTTATTATCAGCAATGAACAGGATAAGGATTATCTGTTCTACCGCATTAAGGGAATGGCTGTGGATCCCAAAGACAACATTTATATCATTGATTATTCAAACTATAGAGTTCTAATTTTCGATAAAAATGGAAAACCTATACAAACAATCGGAAGACAAGGGCAGGGACCCGGAGAGTTTGAGTCACCCGTCGGAATGCGTTTAGATAATACCACTGGAGATATTTATGTGAGGGATATGTTTAGGACGATAGATGTTTTCAGCAAAAATGGTGATTTTAATAAATTAGTCTCATCGATACTTTTTATTGAGGACTTCTTCCCTCTTGACGATGGCACGATCTTTACTCGTATCAATGAAACATCGGATGAGGAACTTAAGAGCGAACAAGTTCTTTGCAGAATAAATGATAAAGGTGAAGTCCTTAACTCAATAGGCCGATTCGAACATCCAGCACTAATGAGGAGAATGAGTTCAGGTGGAACTTTTGGAACAAGTACTGGATTCGAATTAGCCGTTCATACATCTGTTTTAAATCAGGATAGAATTGTATATGGATATTCGAAAAATTATGAGCTGAACATAATAGACAGAGAAGGAAAATCACTTTATATTGTTCAGAAAGATGCTCCAAAACCAAAATTCACCTCCAAGGAACAGAGCATTTACAAAAGAATAAAGTTTCCCGTCCCGGAATTTAAGCCTTATTTCTATTTGATTTTTACGGATTCAAAAGGGCGGATCTATGTGCAGACAAACAAGGCCGAAGACGGCATTCGAGGTTACGGTCCTATTGATAAAGCTGAAAAAGAGGTCGATGTCTTCAGCCAGGAGGGCTATTATTTATACAGGACGGTTCTTCCGCCGAACACCACTGTCATCAAGGATGGCTATCTCTATTCTTTTGATTTAGATGAAGACAATGGCATAGAATATATAAAGCGGTTTAAGATAAAAAATTGGGATTTGTTAAAAGAAGGAATAGAGGGGAATTAAACATGCATATAAAAACAGTCTGTCTATTGTTGGTTTTTATTTTTATGTTTTTTGGGTGCGGGAAAAAACATTCGAGATCGATCCGTATGAACAGGAAGAGGTGGCCCTGAAAGTCGTTCGCTACCAAAGGGACACGGATGGCGAAATCCTCATATTTGATCCCAATCAGGCAGAGGTCCACAGGTTCAGCGGTAAGGGGGAATATTTGGGGAATCTTGTGCGCTCTGGCCAGGGTCCGGGTGAATTCACAAGGGCCCAGGGATTGAAGGCCTACTTTTTGAACGGCCAAATTTGGGCCACAAGCCTGTTCAAGATAGCCAGATTCGATAAACAGGGAAACCTTCTGGAAGATAAAAAACTGCCACTTGGAGCTTTCCATGTGATAGACGTTCTGGTCGATGAGAGTCACTATATCGCTCTAAATTCTGAAAGAACTGATGAAGGACGTAAAAGATCTGTGGTCTTGGTCGACTTTTACGGGACAATACAGGAATGGATGATCTCCGATCCGGTTCAAAATCGTTCATTCGGCGCTACAGGCGCTACGCCGGAAATTCTCTACGCCTTTAACAAGTCTACCAAGTGGGTGGCCGTTGGGCTGAACATGGAATATAAAATCACTGTTAAAGATTGTGTGTATTACGCCCCAAAATGAAGTAATGGTGCCAGATACAGAGAATTCACGCCTAACATTCTTTTCTTTTGAAAGTAAATTAATAAAAAGTATTGCTTTGAAATCCCTGAGGTTGCTGGAGACGATCATTGATTCTAATGGAGATATAATTGGGCTGGCTATTGTAAGAGAAGAGGAGAATCCAAGGCATGAACTAAAAAAATTTGATTATGATTTGAAATATCTTTATTCATTTGCCTATTCACCGATTCAAAATCCAAGGAACCTAAATCCATATATGCCTGCATTAGTATGGGGAATTGATAAAAAGGAATAAACTATACGCCATTGAACAGGATGATGACGGATACCATGTTGTGAAGAGATACAAAGTCACGTGGAATTATTAAAATGGGGATTTGATAAAAGAAGGGATTTGAGTTCAGGTACTGATAATCAAATAAATTGTCTTAGATGGAGGACGATGATGAAAAAGTTTCACATAACGATCCTCGTTGTTTTGGTCGGATTCATTAGTTTTTGTTCGAAAGAAGCCGCCCAACCAGATTACCCTGTAGTCATCGAAACCGTTGGGGGGGTCAAAACATTTACAAATCCAGAATATCCCCGAGACGGGCGCTTCGATCTTCTTTTGACAGAGGATTTTACGGTTGGTGAAGGATTGGGGGATGAACTTGGTGTATTGAATCAACCTCGGGACTTGAAAGTCGACCAAAGCGGCTCCTTGTTTGTTCTGGATAGTGGAGATACGACTATTAAAGTCTATGATGCCGAGGGACGATTCAGTCACTCCATCGGAAATGCCGGGCAGGGACCTGGTGAATTCGGCAGGTTTATCTACTTTGATATCTCGCCGGAAGGCCGGGTTTTTGTGATGGATGGGATGAACAGGCGGATCAATTTGTTTGAGAAGAATGGGATGTTCATTTCTGATTTCAGTATAGAAGGCTTTCATGACAAAATCGCTGTCGGCAGCGGCGAATATATCTACCTGAGCAACCCAGTGACTACACCAGAGGAAGTGATTGGCGAAGAACAAATTCTCGAACAAAAAGTAACGATTTACCAATACGATCTAGAGGGGAATGTCCAGATGACATACGGTGAATACAGGGGGCAAACAACTTCCTACAAACGGGTTGACGAAAATAGTTCTACGGGGGGATCATCGCCTTATGGTTACCAGACTGTATGGGATATTTGTATGGGAGAGAGACTCTTCGAGGGCTACTCTGAAAAATATCAACTGACTGTCCATTCTCCTGACGGTTCCCCTGAATTCCGCTTCGGCCGGCAGTTCACTCCAATCAAATACCCTTATTACGGCCGCGGGCCGGTTAATCCCGAATTTTATCCCGCCTTTGACAGAATAGTTGTGTTGGATGATCACAACAACATCTGGCTGATGCAGTATGGTATTGAAGATCCGGAAAAAATCAGAGTTTATGAT
Source organism: uncultured Eubacteriales bacterium (assembly GCA_964633715.1). Taxonomy (GTDB): domain Bacteria; phylum Acidobacteriota; class Aminicenantia; order Aminicenantales; family Aminicenantaceae; genus JAUWVG01. Next base: position 21,260 of record CAZWHQ010000006.1, on the reverse strand, counting down.
ATTTTTTCTCCTGAGGGCATCTATTTGAAGCAGGTTTTTCTGCCTGCACGTATCTATGCAATCCAAAATGGCAAGATATATTCTATTGTTCGCACCGAAGACGATTTTAATGTTGCACGAAGGTACAGCTTCACAGAACAAGAAAGGCAGTAGGAGCGAGTGGAGGCGAAGCCAGCTTGGTTGATCCTTGAAAAAAAACTTTTTTTTACCCATTTTAAAGAGTTTCAGCACGACTCATGACAAATACTCAAAAATGGAATTTTTTGCAGGAAAATTTAAATATTAAACCTGAGATATTTTATCATTGCATAAACTTGTCATATATGTTAAGTTGTTTACATGAAATGGAGAGATTTTCTTGAACAGTTTTCTGAGAGCCCTCTGTTCCATTCTTCTATGCTGCAAATTTTTGGTGAACCGAAATCACATCTTCAAGTTCAACTCTCCCGATGGGTAAACACCAAAAAGCTCATTCAAATCCGCCGAGGATGGTATTTAATCGAACGACCATTCCGTCTGCATGAAGTTCCTCCTGAGACCATTGCCAACAAAGTTGTCTCCCCTTCCTACATTTCTTTGGAATCAGCTCTTTCTTTTTACGGCCTCATCCCGGAAGTGACGCCTAACCCTACTTCAGTAACCACAACAAGGGCTGAGAATTTTTACGCTGTCGGACGTCTCTTCATTTACCAGCACATAAAGCCGGATTATTTTAGAGGATATTTAAAAGTAAAATATGGTGAACATGATATTGTAATCGCCTCGCCGGAAAAGGCCCTTTGGGATAAGATGTATCTCCACACGCTCAATCACCAGTTTTCAATTGAATGGCTGGAAGGACTCCGCCTGCAGAATCTTGAGGAATTCAATCTCTCCAAATGGGAGAAATACAAGAGTTTGACTCCTTTAGCACATATAAATCGAGCTTTGAAAATGGTATCCAAGTTCATTGAGGAGGTACGTTCATGAGAGATGTTGCGTTACAGGTGGCCCGTGAATCAAAAGACAGGAAGATCCAAACTCTTCGTGAATATCTTCAAAATTATCTTCTGTTTTTAATGCAGAAGACGAATATGAGCGAATCTCTGTATTTTGTTGGAGGCACGGCACTCCGCTTCCTCTATAGGATACGGCGCTATTCAGAAGACCTGGATTTTACAGCTGGAAAAACGTGGGATAACTCTAACATTCAATTATTCACTCAGAAAATGGACCGTGAACTGAAAATAGCAGGATATGATGCAGATGTTGTATTAAAAGATACAAAGGCAGTGCAGCGCATAATGATTCGATTTCCTGGATTACTCTATGAGCTCGGATTTTCGGATCGAAGGGAGCAAAAGTTCTCAGTTCATATTGAAGTCGACAAAAATCCCCCACCAGGCTGGGTCGAAAAACGAACAGTTGTCAATATCCATCTGCCCGTCTTGATCCGGCACTATGATCTTCCCTCTGCCTTTGCAGGAAAGCTCGCCGCCATTTTGTTAAGACCATACACTAAAGGAAGGGATCTTTTCGATTATTTTTGGTTCAGATCCCGCTGGCACGGACTTTTGCCAAATCTAAGACTTTTAAACAACGCATTAAATCAACAAGGATCCATATTTGAGCCGCTTAAAAAAAACACATGGCTGGCTGCAGTAAGGGATAAGATTGAATCCCTCGACTGGGCCAATGTCGTTGCTGATGTGCGGCCTTTTTTAGAATCAGAGGATGACCTGAATGCTTTTACACGGGATGCACTTTTGACGTTATTAGAATGACTACACTTGCCCATTCTTAAACAATTCCTGTTCAGAGGTGCACATAAACTGTTCAAGAATGGACAGATAACGTTCAACAGACAAAAAATAACCTCTAAAAGTGAGATTGGCATATTTTTTGCTAGTTAAAATATCAAATCTGGTTTGATAGGAAATCTTAAATGAAGACTGAATTCAAAAAAGAAGAAACGCACCAAAGAAAGAACAAGCCATTTTGGCAGACACCCCGTCTAATTCCCGCTCTTCTCTGGCATTATATTAAAATTACATTCCGCAAAATAAAACGTCAAAAAAGCTATTCCTTCATAAACATAGCCGGATTGTCAGCCGGTATGGCCTGTTTTCTGTTGATTTTCACGTGGATCCAATTCGAGCGGAGTTATGACCGATTTTATGAAAAATCGGACAGGCTGTTTCGGGTTGCCCTCCGCAGCGAATCGCCCGACGAAACGGGCTACCAGCTCAGCACTCCCCAGATTTTATCCGAGGCCATGAAAAACAGTATACCCGAAGTCGAACAAGCCGGGATCATTCAGTTATCCCGGGATGTTGTTTTTGAGACAGAAGCTGAAAGTTTCACAGAAGACGGGCTTTTCGCAGATGAAGATTTTTTGAAGATGTTCAGTTTTGATGTGATCCTCCGCAGCAGTTCCGAAGTCCTGACAGCACCAAACTCCATTGTCCTCACGGACGAATTTGCCGAAAAGATCTTCGGTTCAGAAGATCCTATAGGAAAAATCCTCCCATTCAGGAGCCGATTCCTCAGCGGTGACCTGAGTGTAACCGGGGTAGTAAGTAAGCCGCCTAAAAATTCTCATCTCCAGTTTCAATTTCTGGTATCCACTGCAACTATGTCCGCGGATAAAAATCTGAGCAATTGGTTTAATTCCTGGAGTTCTTACGCTTTTCACACCTATGTCCAATTGAAGCAAAAAGGATCTCAGGGGATTGTGGAAAAAAAGATCGAAACATTGATACAGGAAGCGAGACAGCCGGCAACCAAAATGGACGGTTTGGTTTATCTGCAGCCGGTTATCGATATCCATCTCAAATCCCAGGTCGCAGGTGTGACCGCTTCCAACAACCGCATCCAAATTGTGCATCTTTCCGGTGCCATAGCTCTGCTTGTCCTCCTGATTGCCGGAATCAATTCCATGAACCTCTCCACAGCCCTGGCCTCAACCAGGATCAAGGAGATCTGCATGCGCAAGGTCATCGGCGCCAGGAAGGCTCAGTTGATCAGGCAGTTCCTGGGGGAATCTTGTTTTTTTACGACTTTAGCTATGGGGCTGTCGATTTTGATCTTCTATACGATTTTCCCTGTATTTTCGAGCTTTTTCGGCGGGAGCCTGACCATAGCCGAGGTGGAAATAACACCTCTTCTTCTCTCAATTTTGGGCACTATCTTTTTTGTCGGTGTCTTTTCAGGGATCTACCCGGCTTTTGTTCTTTCGGCATTTCAGCCGTTTTCCCTCCTAAAAAAACAAACCGGAGTTTGGTTAAAAGGGGCGAAAATCCGTAATCTCCTCGTTGTTTTCCAATTCTCGGCCGTGGTCGTCCTTATGATCGGAACCTTTGTCATTACGAAGCAGTTGAATTTTATTAAAAATACCAATTTAGGATTTGAGCGGGAGCATATCGTAATCCTGCCGCTTAACGGGGAGGAAGCCATTTCACAGGTTGAGGTGCTGAAAAGCCGTCTGCTGGAGTCCTCCAAAATAGTGAATGTCACAGCTTCAAACTCGACTCCTCTGAGGCTTGGCGCTTCTGTGGGAGGGATGACAGTCAGGCACGGAAATGGAGAGGAAATTAAAATCGACATGTTTATGGCCGGTGTTGATTTTAACTTTTTGGATGTCTTCGGGATAAAGATTGCCGATGGCAGATATTTTTCCCGGGACTTTCCGGGCGACAATAAAAAAGTCCTGGTCAATGAAGCCTTTATAAAAAAAGTCGGCTGGAAAAATCCGTTCAATGAGATGGTGAATGGTCTTCCTATTATCGGTGTGATAGAGGACTTTCATTTTGACACCATGCATAAGATCATCGAACCCGCAGCGTTTTTCCTTGACAGCAATTATTATGGAAGAGTCAACATTGGAATTCGGCTAAGACCCGGAAATCCGGAGGCTGCCATTGCGGAAATTGAAAACATTTTCACACAGGTTCAAACGAGCCAGCCCTTTGATTTCTATTTCCTGGATGATGCCTACAACGCCCTCTACCGCAATGAGCAGCGATTGGCTCTTATGATCGGCTACCTGGACGGTCTGGCTATCATTTTGGGCTGCATGGGGCTTTTTGGGTTGGCCACCTATGCGGCCCAGCGGCGTTCCAAGGAGATCGGGATCCGCAAAGTGCTCGGGGCTTCGATTTTCAGCATTATACGGTTGATTTCTAAGGAATTTGTGCTGCTTGTCGTTATTTCCAATGTTTTAGCCTGGCCCCTGGGCTACTATTTTTTGCATAAGTGGCTTCAGGGGTATGCTTACCGCGCCGGATTCGGGATCGAAATATTTATAATGGCGGGATTGGGAACTCTCCTGATTGCCTTGTTTGCAATAGGTTTGCATACGGTCAAGGCGGCCTGGTCGAATCCCCTGGAGAGCATTCGCTACGAATAGAGTTCTTCGAGTACCCGCGTTTCAATCTCCTATAATGAAATCCACAGCTCATGCAAATGGAAGTGTTTCTGGAGCGGTTATGGGAGGTAATGTAACTGCATTCTTTCCCGAAGGATTGGATATTATTGAAACATCTCTGGATAAGGATTACAGCGAGATCATTCAGATAATTAAGGATAAGATCTCTTCTTATCCATGTAGTTGTGGAGAGTTTATCCAAATTAATCCATACTCAAAGGAGGATATAGATTTTAATCCCACAACGGGTCTTTATGAGAGTTTTGAATTTAATAATAGATTTTTCAGAAGAGGATTTATTCAAGGTGAGTACAAGCTGTATGTATCGCCTATAATCTCCGATAGGCATAATCTAATACTGATACTGAGTCTCGAATTACATAAAGGTCAATTGACTGCTGAGGATTTACATGAGCCCCAGAAATCTTTTGAGGAAGATCTTTTCAATCAGGCCTTGGAGATGAGTGTCGATAAGAGGCTCATTTTTGGTTTTGCACCGCCGAATCTTGATGGCAATTCTCGTGGTGCGGCCTATTGGTTTATCTTTAGGCTAAAGAACTAAAGAGATTTGAGACGTCACGAAACTGATATTTAGCTGATGTCCTCCCCCCAATCGATTTGTCCACAATCCGGTTTGAAATAGATTATTGAGAGGTTATAATTAAATTTTGGGGGAAACATGAGAAAAACAGTTTTTCTTTCCTTGTTCCTTATGTTTATTTTTCTGATGGCTGTCTGTAAGCGGTCCGATGACTGGCAGGGAAAAATCAGAGAGATAGATGGGGTTGTCTACGTTCAAAATCCCAAAGATCCCATGTTTGACGCACCGATTCTGGAGCTGGTTGAAGAACTGCGGATTGGTGAGTTGGAAACCGATCCAGAATACCTCTTTGCCCGAATTTCTTCCCTGGCCGTGGATAATACAAGAAACATCTACGTCGCCGATCCGGCACGGAGAGAAATCCACAGCTTTCTGTTATATCTCGTTCCCGTTCCGGTATACATGAAAAAACCAAAGTAGATTAACTAAAATGAATATTCATAAAAAGTCGAACGAAAAAAAATTTTTAATGTTGTTTTCCGAAAGTCAAAGGAACATACTGAAAACATGGAGAGATTAAAATAGACATCGACATTTTTTATGGATAGTTCAGACTAAAAAATTCACTCTCCTTTTCCGGTATCCTACGGAGATGAAGTTGCTGCGTTCAGCCTTTTCGATTTTCTTTAGACCCAACTCCAGAAGCAATTTGTTTTTATCCGGATCCCGCTTTGAAGTTTTCCGATACTTCTGAAGCCCCAAACGTTCTCGTATAAGAAGGAAATCCGTCGTAGAGGCTTTCCTGAATTTTCTCGTCCTGGTTATCATGACGACCTCTTTTTCTTGAATGTCATCAGCTCGGACAGCGTGTCGTTTTTTGGAAGTTCTGCCTTTCTTTTAAGATAGGTCCAGTCAAGTTCTTTACTATAGTGCGCAATCAAAAGTTCGGCCATCTCGCAATCGATTTGGGAATTCCAATGTTTACATGCGTTCAACCTGTCAATCAGCAGGTCCTCCACTCCGATAATCACACAGCGCAGTCCGAAGTCAAGCTCTACGGATTCGAGGGGAGATTTTTCGTCCACAAGCTCGTCTGTTGGGACCTCCACGGCCATGTCGAGTTCGTGTTGAATCCAGTAGCGCCCTTTCTTTTCAAAATCCAGACTTCTTAAAACTGCATCTAAGGCTTCTCTATCGGCATAGGCCAAGTCAATGTCGGACGTAAAATAGACCTCACGTGTGTAATAGGACAGCGCCAAGCCCCCAATGAGCACCGGTGCCGCTTTTCCTTGTTCTTCCAGCAGCCGGGTAATCAAACCGGTCATCAGGAGCTGCCGGGCAAGAGGAGAACCGATCGTCTTGATTTTTGCTTGGATTTCCTTTTTATTCACGAACTTATGATAACAACAATCCTAAATGAAGACAAGCGGGATTCTAGTATGACTGCCTTATTTCATTATCTCCTGGTGACTTCCCGCATTGAGCACTCTCCCAGTCGATTTGTCCACAGGCTGGTTGAAAATAGTAATTGAAAGGTTATAATTGGTTAATAGGGGAAAAATGAAAAAATATGCAATTCTACTTTTTTTTTAATTTTTGCTTTCTCTATCGTTTCAGCACAGGAAATAATCGAGAATCCTAAAAAGCCACAAAATAAAAATGCTGGGCGAACTGAGCAATTAGAAGAGGTTTTGCGGATTCGAGATGATGGAGAAGAAGTTATATTCACAGGACCTTATGGCCTTAAAATTGGACCTGATAACGGAATTTATCTTTACGATAATTGGATGTTGCACAAATTCGATGAAAAGGGAAGATTTGTATTTAAAATAGTTAAGCAAGGGCAGGGTCCAGCAGAAGCGAACAATAGAACCTACTATTTTTTCTTTGATGATGAGATCCGAGTATATGCAAAATCTCCTCCTAAAATAATGCGGTTTGAATATTCTGGTGAATACTTGGGTGAAAAAAGAACAGAGAAAGCGAGAATGTATTATTCTCTTGCTTCTAAGAAAGATAAAATTTATGGCTTTATGGACGATGTTGAAAAAATGGAAAATGTTGGAACAGGATATTTTGATATTCCCTATAACATCTATGAAATATCAGAAGATTTTGATAGACGTACAAAAAAATATTCTTTTCCACTTAAAAATTATGTGTATCGTTCAAGTGCGTGGTGGCCGAGAGCAAAATTCATCAATACTTTTAAAAACAACTCAACAATCTATGTCGTCCATACACCTGAATACAAAATAGTTGAATTTGACTTAGAGAATAATAAGATCAATAAAATCATAAGTAGAGAGTATAAAAGGATTAAATATGTTCCTCCAAAGGACAGGAGGAAACCTCCTCCAAATGCAATCAGCCCACCTGAATATGAATATCATCATGATATTCTGCAAATGCATATTCATGAGGATCAATTGTGGGTATTTGCTTCTACTAGAGACAAAGCTAAAGGACGGCTCGTAGATGTCTATAATACGCGGGTTCAGATGACCTGTTTGCCTCCTCAAAAATCTCCTTGACTTATGTTTTAATAAGTGTAATCATAATTACAGAAACGATTACATGATTCAATAGGAGTCATATTTTGGAACGAACACAGATCCAATTAACCAAGCAACAGTCAAAAAAACTAAGGGAGCTTTCTCTGGTTCGGCATGAATCCATGGCCTCGCTCATAAGAAAATCCATTGATCAATTTCTTTTGTCCGGCAAGCAGGATATCTCGGATTTATATCGAATGGCTGAACCAGTCGTTGGAAAACACCAATCTGTTGAACACGATATATCCATAAATCATGACCGGTATCTTAGTGAGGATTTCAAATCATGAAGATTTTTTCAGATACGTCAGGACTTTTTGCTCTCCTTGTCAAAAATGATTACATGCACGTACGTGCCAAAAAGAATTTTGAATATTTTGCCAAAAATAGAGCACGATTAATAACCAGCTCTTTTGTTCTTGTTGAAACGATTGCTCTTTTGCAGCGCCGGGTGAGTCTTGAAGCGGTTCAGGATTTTCACACCAAAATATATCCTTTACTTGAAATCATCTGGATCGATAGAGATATATATTTGAGGGCGATTCAAAGACTTCTCCTGCTCAAGGGAAAAGAAATCAGCTTGGTGGATTGTCTAAGTTTTGAGATTATGGAAGCGCAGGAAATCACTTATGCCTTTTCCTTTGACAAGCATTTTGAGGTTCATGGCTTCTCCATTGCCGCCTTCCATGAATTGGATGATAGAAATTAACGATTTTAGTGACGCTGATTTCGGATACCGCGGTACAAGCATGAAAATAACTACACTTGTCTGACTGATGTCAATTATTTTCGAGCTCGAGTTTGCATAAACATTTTGTGCTTGATATTCGTATTTATACTTGACAAGATGACACGTGTCATCTATATTGTACATGACATCTGTCATCGTAAGAGGAGTTGGGTATGAATAAGCACCACGTTCAACAACTTTCCCCTGCCAATCTTGAGATCATGAAAATCGTCTGGGATAAAAGTGAGGTCACCATCAATGATGTTATTGAAGCCATCAATGCCAGAAGAAACACAGATTTAAAGAGGGCTACAATCCAGGTTCAAATGCGGCGACTGGAAAGATACGGCTGGCTTAAGCATAGATTAGTAGGCAGGACGTTTTATTATTCGGCTGTAGTAAAACAAAACACAACACGAAAAGATATCCTTTATGATGTTAAAAACCGGGTTTTTGGGGGTTCCAGGCCAGAGATGGTTAAATGCCTGCTTGAGGATCCTGATATAAATCCCGATGAGATTAAAGAGCTTCGAAACCTCCTGAAACAATATGATGCGGAGCAGGAATCCTCATGAATTTTCTCACGGACATTCAATCGGCTCAATGGATTCTCAATCTCGTTATTAATTCCATGATTGTTGTTGGCATCGGTTGGCTGCTTGTGAGAATACTCCGCCGAAAGACAGCTCCAGTTCGGAGCGGATTGATACTCATGATCTTGATAATCCTGATGTTTTTGCCAGTATTGAGTCTAAAATCGACAATACCTCACTTGAATCCATTCCAAATTACTCTGCCGATCCCCACCTCTTCTTCGGTTCAATCGAACATCGATAACAATTTAGTAGAGATTGAGAGGATTACTTCAGAGACTTTCCCTCCAAAAACCAAAAATAGAGAATTTCCTCCCTTTAATTCGGCCCTTTCCCTGATCAGAATCATCAATGGCATCGGAATAATATGGGGATTGGGTTTTCTAGCTTGTCTTATTCGTTTCGTTTTTAGAACTCAGTCCATTAAAAGTTTCAAAAAAGACCTCGTTGTGAATAATGACGAAAAAATGAAAAGAATTCTAAAATCGATGGAAAATACATTTGGAAAACGAATTCACTTTAGAATTTTCCTCACTAACTCTCTGACTACTCCCATCGTTATGGGGATTTTTCGTCCGATTGTTGTCCTCCCGAGCAATCTTTATGATCAATGGAATGAAAACACAACTAAAAGCATTCTTCTGCATGAATTGTCTCACATTTATCATAAGGATAACCTCACAGGAATTCTCCAGAGATTGGCAACCTCCCTCAACTGGTGGAATCCACTCGTCTACAACTTGAGTGCCGATTTTTCTAGAGCTAGGGAAGAAATTTCCGATAATCATGTTCTTTTGGAAAATAATTCAAGAGATTATGCGGAATGTTTGATCAGCATGGCTGAAAATAAATCCCTCATCAACCGGTTGGTTGTGTTTACACCTTTGACTTCCCCTTATATCCCTCTGAATGATCGGGTTAAATACATTTTATCTAAGGAGAGAAGAATGGAAACACATATGAAAAAATCGTCAATTTTGCTGATTTTAGCGGTATTTGTGTTTCTCCTCGGTATTACAGCGGGGAACATGCTGATTTTTGCAACACCTGATCCTGTCCCTGCTCCTGAATCAATTCAAGAGAAAAGTAAAAAAGACAAAAAGATATCACCTCCAGAACTCTTAAAAAAGGTTGAGCCTGTCTATCCAAAGGAAGCTATTGAAGCAAAAATTGAAGGCACTGTAATCGTAGAAGCCACAACAAATAATTCTGGACAAGTTCAAAGGATAAAGGTGTTGGAATCTGTTCCCGAACTTGATAAAGCTGCCATTGATGCTGTCAGGCAGTGGATTTACAATCCCGTTGTTATTGATGGTAAGCCCAGAGGAGTGATATTTACGATTACCCTTCAATTCCAATTGGATAAGGATGCAAGAGTTGATATTAAGTCAGTAGGTCCTCCCATGTCAGTTCCGCTTAACCAACGTAATGTGGATAAAGAAAAGAAAACGCCAATTAAAAAAACAAAAGAAGGAGTCGTTGGAGGAGTCGTGGGAGGAGTTGTTGGGGGCGTTATTGGCGGAGTTGCCGGAGAGAGCGAGGATCAAGTTCGAGCCGTAGGTGACATCAAACCTCCGAAACTCATCACGAGAGTGGAGCCGGTTTATCCCCAATTGGCTAAAGAAGCAGGTATTGAGGGGACGGTTATTGTTGAAGCGACAACCGGCATCTACGGCCGAGTCCAGAAAGTAAAAGTCCTAAGATCTATCCCCCTTCTCGACCAAGCTGCCGTTGATTCTGTCTTCCAATGGGAGTATGAACCTTTTGTTTTGAATGGTAAACCGAGGGGAGTGATTTTTACAGTAACTGTTGTATTTACGCTGGATAACGAAACGAAAACTGGTCCTGTTCGAGCAGTGGGTGATATAAAAGCTCCAAAACTCATTAAGATGGTGGAGCCGATCTATCCCCAGGAGGCAAAAGAAAAAGGCGTTGAGGGGGTAGTTATAGTTGAACTGACAACTGGAATCTATGGCCGTGTTCAGAATGTAAAAGTTTTAAGATCTATCCCTCTTCTCGATCAGGCCGCCGTTGATTCAGTCTTCCAATGGGAATATGAACCTTTTGTTTTGAATGGTAAACCGAGAGGTGTGATTTTTACAGCAACTGTCGTATTCAGGCTTAAATAGGGCAAGAATTAGTCATTGATATAACCTAAACCTTTCAGAGGGATTTAGGAATTAGGCCAATATCTGGCAAATAGAAAGGATTTGCCCATTCGAAAGAGGCAAATTCACAGGCACTCAGGAAAGTTGAGGGCTTTCCTGCTGACTGAAACCGCGGCATTTCCACTTCAGATTCTTGTCAAGTGGAAAGGAATGGAGAGGTGTGTACCCACTCTTATATTAAGTCCCCAACCCAGTCGATTTTTTCTAAAAGTTTTTAGTATGATCATTTCAGATTGACTAAGCGCTGTGCTTCTTATAATCGTATTTATTTTGAGGGAATACTCCAGGAGGGGAAAATGAGAAAACCGATCACTCTAATTCTGGCGCTACTTTTTTCTATTTGTTGTGTACAGAAATCACCAGAGGTAGATAGGATCAAAGAAGATGGAGTAGAAGTGGTGCTGAATCATCAAGAGCCTTATGAGTTATCTAATTTGCCTTCTTCACTAAGATTGCTAAAGATATTTTCCATAGATACTGAAGACAATGTTGTTGCAGAAAAAGGGCTTACGGATATTTATCTTTTTGATGTAGATAATGCTGGCAATATTTTTATAATAAGGCCTCCAACAGGGGAAGGTGATTTAGTTTATATTTTATCCAGCGAAGGTCAATTGAAATCCACATTTGGGGCATTTGGACAAGGCCCTTTTGAACTTGAATATCCTAATGACATTGTTGTCGCTCCTAATAATGAAGTATGGATACATGAATCTCCAAAGAACAAATATCACGTCTTCAGTAATGATGGGGAAGGTATTTATGAGACGACTTTAAAATTTGGATTTGAAACAATTATCCCTCTTATAAATGGAAAGCACTTATTAACACGGTTAGTGATAGGAGATGTGGAGAAGGCTAAATATTTTCCTATTGTAATCAGTATTTATGACAGCTTGTTCCAAGAAATTCTGGAACTAGACCGGTTTAGTAAGAGGCCAAATAGGCCGCTGGCTCCAACATTCCAAGAAAAGATTGTAAACGGGATACAATATGTCGCTGAAGGAAAAGCTATTGGAAATAGAATATATGTTGCCAACAGCGATAGGGGTTATGAGGTTTTGAAATATGACACGGAAGGTGAGCTCCTGCAAAAGATAAGGAAAGAATACAACCCTGTTCCTGTAACACAGAGCTACAAAACTGAGTATCTAAAACAGTATGAAGATTTTATGCCGGAATATGCAAAAACGATATATTTTCCTACTCATTGGCATCCATTCCATTCTTTTTTTCTTGATGATTCAGGAAAACTTTATGTGATGACATATGAACCTGGAAATAATCCTGGAGAATTCATCTATGATGTATTCAATAAGGATGGAATCTTTTTCCTTCGCACCAGCTTAAACATTCTACATAGAAGGTATGGACTTTTATATGCAAAGGTAAAAGGAGAGAGATTATACTGTGTACAAGAAAAGGACAGTGGATTTCATGAATTAGTAGTCTATGAGATGATTTGGGAATAGGATAAATGGGATTAAATGAATAAATCACTTTTTCTCATATTAATTCTTATTCTCATCTGTGCCTGCGGCCCAAAGCAAGATCAAGTGGAAAGGATTATCGAGGATGGAGTGGAGGTTATTCTCAATCGAATTGAACCATTTCATATGAAAGATAAGCCTAGAGAACTCTTCCTTGAAGATGAAATTACTATTGATCTTGAAAGCGAAGATCTAGCCAAACTCAGTTTGATTAATCCCGTGACATATGACATCGACTCACAAGGTAATATTTATATTCTGCAACAGAGAACCTCTGAAAATTTCATATTTAAGTTTGATAGAAACGGAAATTTTGAAACCTCGTTGGGAAGAAAAGGACAAGGGCCAGGTGAGATTCAATTTCCCACCTCTCTATCGATCAATAACCGCGATGAACTAGTAATAATTGATACGAGTTCAAGAAAATTAATTATTCTTGATAGGAATGGAAACTATATAAAGGAACTTAGGTTTAAATCGAAAATTTATGGGGTATTTCCTCTGCAAAATGGAAGATATTTAATTTATAAAAGTCTCGCAATTCCCGAAGCTATTGATGCACAAATCATGGGTTACATCTTATGCGATTCAGAACTTAATGAGATTAGAGAAATTAACAGAGTAATAAGACCGCATTTAGATAAACTTGAAAAGATCAATGGGATAGGAGAATTTTATTTATTTAGTATTTCTAATGACCGAATTTACTTTGGAAAAGCAGAAGAAGGCTATGAAATTTGGGTATATGATTTAAATGGAAATTTAGTTAGAAAAATCAGGAAAGAATATAAACCGATTCCATTTAGTGAAGAAGATGAAGAAATTTTTATGGTTCGCTGGGAAAGACTTCCTGATGAAATTAGAAAAAAAGTTTACTTTCCGAAACATTTCCCCCCTTATCAAGGTGGATTCGCAGACGATGAGGGACAGCTTTTTATAATGACTTTAGAAAAAGGAAAGAAACCAAGAGAGTATGTTTACGATGTTTTTAATCCTGAAGGTGTTTTTATTGACAGGATAAAATTAGATAGTCCTGGAGCGCTGGTAAAAAAGAGTCGCATATATTTTTTCAAAGAAAAAGAAAGCGGTTATAAAGAATTTGTTGTTTATAAAATGATGTGGGAGTAATCCTAACTGGAACAAGTTGAAGAGTGATTTAATCCCCACATCCTGAGCCCTCCCCAGTCGATTTGTCCACAGAGAGTTTTGAGATAGACTGCCCAGTTTAACTAAGCGATTCGAGCCTGCTAATCGTATTAAAGGCAGACAGGGAGAAAACAGGAGGGGACAATGAAAAAACGTTTATTAATTGGTTTTTTGGCTTCTTTCTTTCTTCTCATACTCTTTGCTTTTGCACAAGAGGTAGAAATTGTTGATGGAGTTCGGATTGTCCACAATGGGAAGATTGGAAAGTGGGGGAAGGATATCCAGGTTTCGATGGAATTGATAAGAACCTTAGGGGGACTAGATGTCGAGGATGATAATTTGGCCTTCAATTCACCAAGGGATATTGTGATTGATTCCAATGGCAACCTCTATATCTTAGACTATAGCAATAATGGGATTCAAAAATTGAACTCCAAAGGAGAGTACATCTCAACCCTCGGCCAACAAGGTCAGGGTCCCGGTGATTTGAGCCGACCTTATTCTATGGATATCGATAAAGATGACAATTTATACATTCTTGACAGCGGCAACCGGAGAATCCAGATAATCAACACTGAAGGAGAAGTTCAAAAAATCATTAAGTTGGATAGATTAAGGCAAGACATTGTCCGTGCGCTTCCTTCAGGTTTGATAGCTTTAGGAGGGAGGCTCGATATACGATGGGTCATGGGCGATGAAGAAGAAATGCCAAAACTCATAGAGCTTCTTGACAGGAATGGAATAATTCAGAATGCCTTTGGTGAGCTTAAAGATTATAAAGATCGCCTGGTCAACAGGGAAGCCAACGTAATCCAGTACGATGTCGATAAAGAGGGCAACTTATTTCTCAGTTTTACCGTACAAAACCGCATCGATAATTACTCTCCTGAGGGGAAACTCGTTTGTCAGACAGATAGGGTTTTAAACTACGACACCCAGGTCATAGATAAAGGATTTATAAAAAGAGATGAAGGTTCAGTCAGTATAGGGATGCCCAAAATGAATCGCGTGTCTAATGGCATTGCCCTGGATGGAGAAGGAAGAATCTGGGTCATTACCATGAAAAGGCAGCTCCGTCCAGAAGAAATCACGCAAAGCGTGTCCGACGGTGGCGTCACCAGGAGAATCCAGACAGCAGAATACAAAAAAATGGACATGTACAAACTTGAAATCTTTGCCCCGGATGGAATCCTGCTGGGTGAAATCCATTTGGATCATCTTGCACACAGTCTGCGCATTCAGGAAAATTTTCTATTCATATTCGATGCGGAGAATGCCCAGATTTTCCAATACGAAATCAAGTGAAATTGAGCCCTCTCCCCAGTCGATTTGTCCACGGGAAAATAACTACAATTGTCCATAGATTAGGACAGAATTATCAGATAATATTGAAGTATTAGTCAGATCCTAATTGGCATAAAGTTTGCTATAGAAAACTGTGATGGATACTAGATGGGGGGATTAATCTTGAAAAAGCCCAGAGTGCTCATTTCCTTCCTCATTTTTTCTCTTCTTTCAATCCAGATTTTAAGTCAATCAACCAATTCGAGTACAAGCGATAAGGCAGAATTAGATTTCATACTGAAGAAGTGTGCTGAATATTGTGAAAGATTGGATAATATATCTCTCTTCTTTGTTTGCAAAGAAGAAATAAAAGAAAAAGTCTATTATCGTATTGGTTTTGAAAAAAATATGTATATATATGATTATCAACTTATAAGAAAAGGAAATTCCACAGATGAACAGAGAATTCTTATAGAAGAAAATGGCCAGGAAAAAAACGATAAAGATGCACAATTAAAAACTAAACGTTTTCAACATAAATTTATCGTTTTTGGGCCGATAGGTCTTCTTGGCCCGAAACAGCAAAAGAATTATGACTACAAAATTCTGAAAAACGTAAACTATAAAAAGGAAAAAGCAGTAATTTTAGAGGCATTACCGAAATTCCCTGGTGAATTTAATGCTCTATACGGAAAAATTTGGATCAGAAAAAAAGATTTTGCAATATTAAAAATTGAGTGGGAGCAAGAGTCAATGGAGAATTTTGAGGAAATTGAAAGAATTGCCGAAAGTATAAAAGCCACACCTTTAATTACATTTATTTCTGAATTTGGATTTGAAAAAAACAAAATTAGATTCCCTAATAGATATTCCGTTGAAGAAATTTACATCCCCCGTCCAGGACGTAGAAGAATCCTTAAGTCTAAAATAACAGTCGTTTATGATAACTATAAATTTTTTACTGTTGATACTAAAGTGAAATATTAATCATGGGGGGAGAGAGAAATGAAGAAGCAAAGAATTCTTATTTCGATTCTAATTTTTGCTTTTTTCACAATCCAAGCTTACAGTCAGACAGCTAATTCTGAAATAGCGGATCAAGATGAATTAAAAATAATATTGGCAAAATGCGCTGATTATTGCGAAAGATTAGCAAATGTGGCCCTCCATTTTGTATGTGAAGAAACAATAAACGAAGAAATAAATCATGGCCCTTTTGGAGGAGATCCTGTTGCAACTTATTCAGGAGGAAGTATTGCTATGCGATCAAGCCCAGAAGGACGAAATATAGAAAGAAATGACTATGTTTATGATTATCAACTGATAAGAAAAGGAAACAAGATAGAGGAGACAAGAACTCTGCTTAAAGAAAACGGAAAGAAAAAACAAGAGAAGAATGCCCCAATGAAAACAAAAAGATTCTATTCCAGAAGATCAGTTTATGGACCTGTAGGATGGCTTGGCAAAGAACAGCAAGGCAAATACGATTACAAAATAATAAAAGAACAAACTTTAAAGAAAAGAAAAACTTATGTTATTGAAGTCATACCCAAGATAAATATTGAAGAAAATCCCAATCATGGGAAAGTGTGGGTTGATAAAGAAGACTTTAGTATTCTCAAAATAGAAATTAAACAAGAATCACTCGCCGGTTTCGAGAAAATTGAACAAGTGAGTAAAGGGGAAAGGAAGACTCCTTTTATAACGACTACACACGATTATTTTATAGAAAAAAATGGAATCAGATTCCCTAGCAAGACAGTTTGCGAAGAAATATATGTGGCTAGGAGGAGAAGAGCAAGAACAAGGATATCAAAAACGAGAATAACTTATGAGAATTATAAATTCTTTACTGTAGATACAAAGATAAAATATTAATCAATGGATTTTATAATGAAAAAGAAAATTATCCTTTTCTTTCTTTTAGTACTAGCACTTATATTACGGCCTGACCTCAACGAATTAAACTCAGGATCAGTTCAGACAAAAAAGAATCAGGAAGAACTCAAGTATGAAGTGACAGTAGCCCTTAAGTTAATCCAGGTCTACGTAACAGATAAAAAAGGGAATCCAGTAACAGATTTAAAGAAATCTGATTTTATCCTCTATGATAACGGCAAGCTTCAGACAGTAACTGATTTCGAGAATCACATCTTCAAGCCAGAAAAGGGAGTTAAAGAAACAGAATCTGATCTTGCCCAGAAAACTTCGCTATTATTAAATCGAAAATTTTTCTTTCTCATAGATTACGGCAGAAATGATGTAAATGGACTTAATAAATCAAAGAAGGTTGCCTTACACTTCATCGACACCCAGCTTCAGCCGACCGATGAAGTCGGAGTCTTATCTTATTCTCGGCTGAAAGGTTTGATACTTCATGAATATTTAACCACAGATCATCAAAAAGTTAGAGAAACTGTAAAAAAAATGAGAGGAGTTCTGAACCTGGAACAGGAGATAGGAGGAAGTAAAGATCCAGGAGAAAGTTATATGGAATCAGGAGCTCTAGTTGAAGCTTCTGGTGCTGATGAAGAAGAGAAAAGATCTGAAAAAATGGAAGCCAAAGAATTTACTATGATCATAAAAGAATTTACTAAATCTCTTCGCTATATTCCAGGGAACAAAAATATTATTTTATTTTCACAAGGATTTTCCAGTTCCTTGATAAATGACAGATATGATCCATCGTTTCGTGATCTTTTCGAGGACATGTGTAAAGAATTAGCTTCCTCAAGCACTCCTGTCTACACTGTGAATACATATCAAGTATTTAAAAGAGTTGGAAACTTACAGCAAGGTGATTCTTTAAAAATACTTTCCGATTTATCCGGGGGTAAATATTTTCCTGTTGTGGAGTACCACGAATCGATTGCCAACAGCATTCAAAATACTACCGCCAACTATTATGTCCTTGGTTATTACATATCTGAGAAATTGGATGGGGAGTACCACGAATTAAAGGTAAAAGTTGACAGAAAAGGTTGCGAAGTTTTCGCTCAGGGAGGATTTTTCAACTCAAAGCCTTTTGCCGAGTTTTCTGAATCTGAAAAGCGGCTTCATCTTTTTGATTTAGCCATGAGCGAGAATCCTCAATTTCAAGTGCCTACTCATTTAACTTCAATCGCTTTGCCTTGTTCTGAGAAAGAAGAATCCAATTTTGTGATGCTTTCTGAGATACCAATGGACAAAATAAAAGAAATTTCAAAAGGAGAAACCGAGGTTTTAACTCTTATCTTTGATGAAGAAAACAATTTTGCCGATTATATTGAAGGTGAAGTCAATTTTTACACATTCGCTCCTGAGAAAATTTTTCTCTATTCAATCTCATCTCTTTTGCCTGGTAAGTATGAGTGCAGGCTCGTCATAAGGGATATCAAAACAGGGAAAGGAGCCGTAGCCTCTTCATCAATTGTTATTCCCGAGGCAGTAGATTCGGGATTAAAGCTATTCCCGCCTCTATTGCTTATTCCGGAGAAAGAGACAGTGTACGTAAAATTATCAAATAATCAAAAAAAAGAAATTAAGAAAGAAACTCTATCTATTAATGATATTTACCCCTACCTTTCAAATAGCTTTTCCCCTCTTGTTGAGGAGATAGATCAGGAAATATTGAAATTGCTAGCTGTTGTGAGGCTGTCAATAATTGATATTCCAGACCATGAAATTGAATTATCTGTTCACCTCATTAACCATACATCTCAAAAGGAAATCCAGTTGTCAGATTCTTATATTCTTTCTAATAAAAATATAGAA
The DNA here is from genome assembly GCA_964633715.1 of uncultured Eubacteriales bacterium. Taxonomy (GTDB): domain Bacteria; phylum Acidobacteriota; class Aminicenantia; order Aminicenantales; family Aminicenantaceae; genus JAUWVG01. The sequence continues at coordinate 2,595 of CAZWHQ010000006.1, read as the reverse complement.
GGGATAGAAGTGCTCCTCCTTGAAATCCATTTGCCAGAATTGGGGCCGGGTGATTATTCAATAGAAATTATCGCCGATGAAAAAACAACTCAAGCAAGGTCACAAGTGACTCGGAATTTTAAAATAAGATAGAGGAAGTGTCTCTTATCGATTTGTCCATGGGAGAATAACTACAGTTGTCCATTTTAATGGACAAAAAAAATACGTTAATTCATAAACAAGCCAGATCCAAATGAAAGGTTTTAGCTTCCATTCTAATTCCTTACTTCAATTTAATGTAGTTTTGATCCTTTCTGTATTTTATATGCTGGTCTTTTTTACTGCATGCCCTAAGCATCCAAGGGCACAAATAAAGATAACAGTAAGCACCAATCCTATCTTGATGGAATGGAGCGCCTTGGATTGGTTGTGGTATCTGAGAACCACCGTTACCGTTTCTGAAACAGCGGGAGTGGGAGTCAACGCCGAATATATAAAGCTAGAGTTTCCCTCGCCGTTGGGTAATGTTTACGCAGAACCTCAACTAGCGGAATTGGCAGGAGGAAGAGTGGATGCATTTGAAAGCGTAACCATCAACATCGAAATAGGATTCAATAACTCCATTTCCCAAAAGGTTCGATTTTCTATAAGCGGTACTGATGACTACGGGAATGATATTAATGCTTTCTAAGAGGTCCCTTTGAACTATAGCGCAACACGCACGGATTGAATATCTCTGAAATTTTAAGCATGGAAAATACAGCATTGAGAAGTCTCTACAGGGACCACTCCTTCTGAGTTTCCCCACCCGATTTGTCCAAAGACAAAAAGCCAGCATTACGTTGTTTTGACTAAACACAATGCCTTTGACAAGCGTATCCAGAAGCAAAGAGGAAAGATGAGGAGGGGATCATGAAGAGAACCTATTATCTTTTTCTGGCAGTACTGTGCTTTTTCTTATTTGCCGAGGCTTTCCCTCAAAATGCAAAATGGAAGGGATCGTTCAAAGAAATCGAAGGGATTGTCGTAGTCAAAAATCCTAAAAAACCAATTTATTCCAATGAAATTGTTTTTTTTGAAGAAGAGCTGTCCATAGGAAAACCAGATGGACCAGAGGAATATATCCTCAACCACATCTTGAGCTTTTCTGCTGATGATGAAGGGAATATTTTCATATTGGACATGAAGCCATTTAAAGTTAAAGTCTACGACAAAGAAGGAAAGTTTCTCCGGTCAATAGGAAGAGAGGGGCAGGGCCCGGGTGAATTCCAAATCCCGGAAAATATCCAATTAACAAATCAAAATGAGCTTATGGTCTGTGATTCAGGCAGAGGGGCCATTTTGTTCTTTTCCGCCGGGGGGCAATTTCTAAGGGAAATAAAAAGTCAATTGCTGATTCTAGCAGGATACACACTCCTTGACAGCCAGGGAAACATCTATTTAGAAAAATTCGATTTTAGAGAACGAGTGAGCAAATTAATCAAACTGCCTCCTCCCTATGAAAACTCTGAGGACATCACTTCGCTTCCAGATCCAACCAAACGTGTTGTTCCTCCTGCTCGAATCAGATTTGCTCTTTTACCCGAAGGAAACATGGGCTGGGGAATCTCGACTCACTATGTGTTGTTTATATTAGACAGTGCGGGCCGGACAATCAGAAAAATAGAGAAAGAGTCGCCTGCTTTACGTATGACTGTGGATTATAGAAGACAATATTTTGAGAGGCTGCCGCCAGCCATTCCTAAAGAAAGTCAGATATTCAGTTCTTCTTTTCCTGCATTCGACCAGTTCTTTGCTGATGGTCAGGGACGTCTTTTCGTCAAATCTTACCAGAAACTTAAGGGAACAGATAAGTACATTATCGATGTGTTCGATTCTGAAGGTCGTTTTTTATGTCAGACAGCTTTAAAAGTGGGTGATGAGATCTCTTTGGACCAGGATAAATTTTTCATTAAGAACAACAAACTTTATTCCGGGGAGACTGATGAGGAAGGATTTCATGTTTTGAAGAGATATGGAATTTTATGGAGAATTGAAGAATGAAAAAGATAGTCTGCCTTTTTTTGTCCCTGTGTCTGTTTTTAGTGTGCGGTTCGAAGCCAGACAAAGTTGAGAGGAAAATAGAGGATGGAGTGGAGGTCATTATCAACCACATGGAACCATATCGGGTTGGGGGCGCAAGCTCATTGCGCCTTTAAAAGATTTTCAAAATAGATACAGAGGATGAAGAAATATTAAATCTCGGGATTCCAGATATTTTTGGTTTTGATGTGAATTCTGAGGGAGAAATATTCATTCTGAGGAACGTTACCGGAGAAGGGGATTTTGTCTATAAGTTTGGCAGCAGCGGAAAATTTGTTAAATCTTTCGGACCTTACGGAGAGGGACCGAGGGAATTCCAGAATCCTCATCACATTTCAGTTGACGATAAAGATAACCTTATGATTGTCGATCTGGGACCACAAAAACTTCTCAAATATGATCGGAATGGCGCCTTTATTGATGACTATAAGATGGCCGGCGAAGACGCAACAGTTGGTCCCGGTCCAAGAGATAAAATACTGGCTGTGGGAATGATTTTTGAACCGGTCAATGAGACTGCCGTATATACCCTTT